>JAPLTG010000022.1 GCA_026398255.1 Verrucomicrobiota bacterium | reverse complement strand
GGGCTATGCGCCCCCAAACCCCGCACCGCTCGCCGCGGCAGGCGTTCGGGGGGGGCAAAAAGCCCTGCCTGCGGCAGGATCATAAAAGAAAATCACTCCGATCCCGCTTTTTTCCTTGCATGACTACATGCCCGTCATTCGCGGGCGCTTTCAGCCTTCCGCATTTCCCATTGCACGGCAGAGGACTGCCATGGCCACGATGGATTTTCTCCGCGGCTCCGTGCCTCTGCGGGAGGTTTGGATTTGCTGAGGCCGACGGGGGCGTCGGCGATCCAGCGGGCTTATTTGCCGATGCAGAAGCGACTGAAGATTTCGCCGAGGATGTCTTCGGTGTCGGTGGTGCCGACGATGCGGCCGAGGGTGTCCAGGGCGGCGCGGAGTTCTAGGGCAGCGAGTTCGGGGGGCTCGTTGGCTTGCACCAGGGTGGCGGCGGCTTCGAGGGAGGTGCGGGTGGATTCGAGGAGGGCTTTGTGGCGGGCGTTGATGGCGGCGAGCGATTGGCCGGAGGCGAGGTGGCGGAGGCCGGAGGCTTCACTCATGGCGTCGAGGAGTTGGTCAAAGCCCGCGCCGGTGGTGCAGGAAACGGCGATGGCGCCGGGTGGCAAGGCGAGGCATGGGAGATCGGATTTGTTGGCGACGAGGATTTCGTTTTCGCGAAGGGCGGGGGGGATTTCCTCCGTTGAGGGGTCGATGACATGCAACACGAGATCGGCGGATTCGAGGGCGCGTTCGGTGCGGGCGACGCCTTGACGCTCGACGAGGTCGGAGGTTTCCCGGAGGCCGGCGGTGTCGGTGAGGCGGTAGAGGATGCCGCGCAGGCAGGCGGTTTCCTCGATCGTATCGCGGGTGGTGCCGGGGATTTCGCTGACGATCGCGCGGTCCATGCCGAGGAGGCGGTTGAGGAGGCTGGATTTTCCGGCGTTGGGTTTTCCCGCGATGGCCACGCGGACGCCTTCTCGCAGGATACGGCCCTCATCGGCAGTGCCGAGCAGGGTGGTGGTGCGGGCGAGAAGGGTTTGGATTTTTTCTAAAAGCACACGGCCGGAGGCGGGGTCGATCCCTTCCTCGGGAAAGTCGATGAATGCCTCGATGTGGGCGACGGTTTCGAGGGCGGTGTTGCGGAGGGCTAGGATTTCGGAGCCAAGGCGGCCCTCGAGTTGCTGCGCGGCGGCGCGGAGGGCGAGGGGGGTGCGGGCGCGGATGATATCCATGATCGCCTCGGCGCGGGTGAGGTCGATTTTGCCATTGAAAAACGCGCGCTGGGAAAACTCGCCCGGTTCGGCGGCGCGGGCGCCGTGGCGGAGGACGAGTTCGAGGATTTTCGCGGCGAGGAGGATGCCGCCGTGGCAGGAGATTTCGGCCATTTCCTCGCCGGTGAAGCTCGCCGGGGCGCGGTAGGTGGTGACGAGAACTTGGTCGATGGTTTCCTCGCCATCCACGATCCGGCCGAAGGTGGCGTGGCGCGGATGGAGGGACGCGGGGGAGGAACGAAAAATGCGGCTGAGGATTTTCGGCGAGTCGGGGCCGGAGAGGCGCACCAGCGCGATGGCGCCTTCGCCCGGAGGCGTGGCCACGGCGGCGATCGTTTCCTCGTAGGCCGCCATCAGGCCGCGAGGGGTTCGCCTTTTTTCAAGAGGCCTTCCTGATCCAGGGCGCGGAGGTTTTCGATGAAGGCCCGGTTTTGTTCCATGGTTCCCACCGAGACGCGGATCCAGGCAGGGAGTTTGTAGCTGCGCATGGCGCGGACGATCAGGCCCCGGCGGAGGAGGGTCTTGAAGACGGCGTCGCCGTCGCCCACATGCACGAGCACGAAATTCGCGGCGCTGGGGACGAAGGTCAGGCCCATCGCGGTGAACTCGGCCTCGAGATAGGCACGGCCTTCGTGGGTGAGTTCGCGGGTGCGGCGCATGTGGTCCTCGTCGGCAAGGCCAGCGAGGGCTCCGGCTTGGGCGATGCCGTTTGCATTGAAAGGCTGGCGGGTTTTTTGAAGAACCTCGGCGATGCGGGCGGGTGCCAGACCATAGCCGATGCGGAGATTCGCGAGGCCTTGAATTTTCGAAAAGGTCCGCATGACGACGACATTCCGGTTTTCGCGAACATAGCGGAGGACATCCGGCGGGGTATCGAGGAACTCGTAGTAGGCCTCGTCGAAAATCACGAGGACATGGTCGGGGACGAGGGCCATGAAGCGGTCGATCGCCTCTTGGCCGACGAGCGTGCCGGTGGGGTTGTTGGGATTCGCGATGAAAACTTGGCGGGTGCGCGGCGTGATGGCGGCGAGCATGGCGTCGAGGTCGTGGGTGAAACCGGGATCGGGAACCTCGATAGTTTTGGCTCCGAAGAGTTGCGCCATCAGGCTGTAGACGGCGAAGGCGTGGCCCGCCGTGACAACCTCGTCACCCGGCTTCAGGAAGGCATGGCCGATGAATTCGATGATTTCGTTGGAGCCGTTGCCGAGGATGACATTCGCGCGCTCGAGGCCGAGCTTTTCGGCGATCGCATTGCGAAGGGCCCAAGCGCCGCCGTCGGGGTAGAAATGCGAGCGCTCCAGCGTGTCGCGCATTGCTTGGAGGGCAAGCGGGGAGGGGCCGAGGGGATTTTCATTCGAGGCGAGCTTGATGATATCCGAGGGGTTGAGACCCATTTCGCGGGCGAGTTCCTCGACGGGTTTGCCGGGTTCGTAGGCCAAGAGATTCAGGATATGCGGGTGCGCGGTCGTTTCCATTTCAGGAAAGGAGGGAACACGATCCGGCGACTTCAATCAACATTGGCTTCCAAGAGGGGCGCGGGCGGGTTACTGGGAACAGGCTCCATGAGTTTTCGTCCGGTCGTCGTTCTGCCCTCTTTCAACAGCGGTTCCCAACTCGCGCGAACCCTGCGGGCGGCGCGGGCGGAGTGTTCCGAGGTTTGGGTGGTGGTCGATGGAAGCACGGATGGGAGCGACCGCGAGGCCGAGGATTTGGGTTTGGAGGGGGTGCGGTTTTTGCGGATGGAAAAAAACTCCGGCAAGGGTGGGGCGGTGCTGGCGGCGTTGTGGGAGGCGTCGCGCGAGGGGTTCACGCATTTGCTGGCAATGGATGCGGATGGCCAGCATCCGGCGGAGAAGATTCGGCCCTTTTTCGAGCTGGGAGAAAAACATCCCGAGGCTTTGGTTTGCGGGGTTCCTGTTTTCGGGCCAGACGCGCCTGCGGAGCGGGTGAGGGGACGGTTGGTGGGAAATTCCTTTGCGCGGTTGGAAACCCTGGGCCTCGGGCCTGCCGATTCGCTTTTCGGGTTTCGTCTTTATCCGGTGGAGGCGTCTTTGCGCGTGATGGAGCGGACGCGGTGGGCACGGCGCTTTGATTTCGACACGGTGCTGTCGGTGCGGCTGTCGTGGGCTGGGGTGCCTTGTCACAATGTCCCGGTGCCTGTGGTTTATCCGCCGAGGCAGTCAGGGGGCGTGACGCATTTTCGCTACCTGCGCGACAATCTGCTGCTGGTCGCAGCGCACACGCGGTTGCTGGTGGAGTGGCCGATTCATCTGCCGCGCTTGGTGGCGCGGAGGAGTCAGGCTGGCTTGCGCATCAGCCAGTAGATTTCGCCAGGCCAACCGGGGAACATTTGTCCCCAAGCGATGTTGAAGCGCATCCAGGCGGAGGAGTTTTCGAGAGCGCTGCCTTTGCTTCGCATGAGGAACGCTCCGCTCATAAACTCGACTTGGAGTCCAGCTTGCGCGGCCATGCGGCGGACGCGGGCGGGCGAGAACACGCTGACATGGCCCATGGGCTTGGCGGTTTTGCGAACCTGGCTTTCGCGGATTCCTGCGAGTGGGCCGGGGACGACGGGAAATCCTCCGATCAACGAACCGCCGGGACGGATCGAGGCGGCGATTTTTTTCAAGACCGCCTCGGGTTCGAACAGGTGCTCGAGCACATGCAGGAGGATCGCGGTGTCGAATTCGCGCTGGAGAGCGAACGAGGGATCTTCGAGATTCGCCTCTTGAAAATCGGTGTAGCCGGCCTGCGTCAAGCGCTCACGCCGCATCACGGCATCGACGGCGGTCCAGCAACCGATCTCGATGCGGGCTGGGGCTGACTTCACAAACTCGAGCATTTGGCCGACATGCACGCCGATCTCGGCGACATCGATCGGGCGGGTGACGCGCTCGCTTTCCTCGCGGAGGAGTTGGTAGCCAAACCAGTAGCGGAGGAGGCGGATGGGGTAGCGGACGCTTTTGGCCTCCTTGGTCATGCCGAAATCTTTCGAGCGGACTACTTGGTTATCGGCCAGAAAATCAATGTCCCAATCGGACGAGGAGTAGGTTTTCAAGGCCGGGATCATGGGTTTTCCAGAGTGGGAAGGTCAAGCTGGGCGTGCCGCGTTCTTGATCAGGCGGCTGCCCGGGCATAGGGTTTTCGCCCATTCATGAAACCGGTCACGATCTACGACACCACACTGCGCGACGGCACGCAGGGCACGGGAATTTCCTTTTCGATCCTCGACAAGATTCGCGTCGCCCAGCGGCTTGATGCGTTTGGCGTGGATTACATCGAAGGTGGTTGGCCGGGCTCGAACCCGCGCGATGCGGCGTTTTTCAGCGAGGCGGCGAAATTGGAATGGAAAAATGCGAAGATCACCGCCTTCGGCAGCACGCGTCGAGGTGGAGTGGCGGTCGAAGCGGATGCGCAGGTGAAATTGCTGCTCGATGCGCAGACGCCGGTCGTAACGATTGTCGGCAAGACCTGGTTGCTCCATGTCACGCAGGTTCTGAATGTCGCGCCGGACGAAAACCTCTCGATGATCGCCGACACGGTTGCGTTCCTTAAAAAGAACGGCCGCGAGGTTTTCTATGACGCCGAGCATTTTTTCGACAGCTACAAGGACGACCCCAAATACTCGCTCGACACGCTTCGTGCCGCCCGCGACGCCGGGGCCGATGTGCTGGTGCTCTGCGACACGAATGGGGGTTCGCTCCCCGAGGAAATCGCCCGTATCACCGCCGAGGTGGTGTCGGAATTGAAATGCCCGGTCGGCATCCACACCCACAATGATTGCGGGTTGGGGGTCGCCAACGCCCTCGCCGCCGTGCGAGCCGGAGCCTGCCAGGTGCAAGGCACGATGAACGGCTACGGCGAGCGGGTCGGGAATTGCAACCTCACGACCATTATCCCCACGCTTCAGGTGAAAATGGGCCTGCCGTGTGTTCCTGACCTCACTCAACTCCGCGAGGTTTCGCGCTTCGTGGATGAATTGGCGAATGTCCCGCAAGACATCCGCGCGCCGTATGTCGGCACTGCCGCTTTCACCCACAAGGGCGGGCTCCATGTCCACGCCGTGCAAAAAATCGCCCGCAGCTATGAGCACATGGACCCAACGATGGTCGGAAATTCCCAGACGATCCTCGTCTCCGACATGTCCGGGCAGAGCAACATCCTCGCGAAGGCTGCGGAGTTGGGTTTCAGTTTCCAAAAAGGTGCGCCCGAGGTTTCGGCGATCCTGAAAACGGTGAAGGAAACCGAAGCGCTCGGCTACGAGTTTGAGGCTGCTGATGCGTCGTTCGATTTGTTGATCCGCCGCACGCTTGGACGGATTACCCGGCTCTTTGATTTGAAGGAATACCACTGCTCGTTCCGCCAGTCGGAGGACCACAAATTCACCACCTGCGAAGCGACCGTGAAACTCCTCGTGAATGGCACAGCCGAATACACGGTGGAGGAAGGCGACGGTCCGGTGAACGCGCTCGATGCTGCGCTGCGCAAAGCGCTCAGGCCTTTTTACTCGTGGATCGATTCGGTGCGGCTTGC
This sequence comes from Verrucomicrobiota bacterium, assembly GCA_026398255.1. Lineage (GTDB taxonomy): Bacteria > Verrucomicrobiota > Verrucomicrobiia > Chthoniobacterales > Terrimicrobiaceae > UBA967. The sequence continues at coordinate 76,425 of JAPLTG010000022.1, read as the reverse complement.
TGACTACAAGGTTCGGATCATCGATGGTTCGCGCGGCACAGCTGCCAAGACGCGCGTGCTGGTTGTTTCGACCGACGGCAACTCAACCTGGGGAACGGTTGGAGTCTCCGACAATATCATCGAAGCGAGTTGGCTGGCCTTGGTGGACAGCTACGAATTTTTCGCCACCCGCGCCGGGAGTGCCAAATGAGCGCGCCGAAACTCAGCGAACTCAAAAGCCGGGCGCAGTTGCTCAAGCCCGCCATCAAGCTCGGCAAAGCCGGAGCTTCGCCGGAACTTTTGGTGGAGCTGGGCAAACTACTCGACCTTCACGGCCTCGTGAAATTGCGATTCGAGGGCTTCAAGGAAGAGCGCAAGACGCTCTCCAAAGAACTCGCCGAAAAGACCGGCGCCACCCTCGTTCAACAAGTCGGTCATACGGCGGTTTATTTCCGTGCGCGGACGAGTAGCGGATAATACTCGTTTTCGCCTTTTCAGTCTTTTGTTTCGAAATCCGTTTGTGCATATCTTGCACGCCATTTTCTCCCGTGCCGAACCAAAATCCTGAACAAATTGCCCGTGATGCGATTGATGCCCAGCTCCGGGCAGCAGGTTGGGTGGTCCAAAACAAAGATGCGATCAACTTCCACGATGGCCAGGGCCAAGCGGTGCGCGAATATCCGACCGATACCGGGCCAGCCGACTACATGCTTTTTGTCGATGCGAAGCCTGTGGGTCTTGTCGAGGCCAAGCGAGAGACTCTTGGGCACAACATCACGACGGTCGAGGAGCAGACGGTCGAATACGCTGCCGCCCGTCCGAAGTGGATTCAATCCAATGGCGAGCCGCTGCCCTTTCTCTACGAAACCACGGGCGTTCTGACCCGCTTCACCGATCAGCGCGATCCGAAGCCCCGTTCGCGCGAGGTATTTTCCTTTCACCGTCCCGAGAGGCTACGCGAGTGGCTGGGCGGCGGGCGTTCCCTGCGCGACCGCATGCGCGATCTGCCTCCGCTGGACCCCACCGGCTTGCGCCAGTGCCAGGTCGAGGCTGTCACTCGGCTCGAGGCATCCTTGCGATCGGCAAAACCTCGCGCGCTCATCCAAATGGCTACCGGGTCGGGAAAAACCTTCACTGCCATCACCTCGATTTACCGCCTGCTCAAGCACGCCCGCGTGAAGCGCGTCCTTTTCCTCGTCGATACGCGCAACCTCGGCGAGCAGGCCGAGCAGGAATTCCTCGCCTACACGCCCTCGGACGACAACCGCAAGTTCACCGAGCTTTACACCGTCGCGCGGCTGAATTCCTCCCATGTGCCGCCGGATGCCCAAGTCTGCATTTCCACGATCCAGCGGATGTATTCGATCCTCCAGGGCCGCGACCTCGACGACTCCGCCGAGGAGGAAAACCCCGCCGAGCGTGAAGACTGTCGCCGCGAGCCACTGCCGGTTTCGTATTCGCCAAAAATCCCACCCGAGTTCTTCGATCTCATCATCATCGATGAGTGCCATCGCTCGATCTACAACCTCTGGCGGCAGGTCCTCGACTATTTCGACTCCTTCCTCGTCGGTCTCACCGCCACGCCGGATGCCCGCACCTACGCGTTCTTCCGCCAGAATGTTGTCTCCGAATACACCCACGAGGATGCCGTGGCCGATGGCGTGAATGTGCAAGGCGAAATCTATGTCATCGAGACCGAGGTCGGGCAAAACGGCGGCACCGTCCTCAAGGGCCTTGTCGAAAAACGGGAAAAACTCACCCGCGCCAAGCGATGGCAGCAGCAGGACGAGGACGAGACCTATTCCGCGAAGAAACTCGACCGCGACATCGTGAACCCCTCCCACCTTCGCACGGTCCTCCGCGCCTTCCGCGACAAGCTCCCCGAGATTTTCCCCGATCGCCTCGATGCCGCCGGGGCCTTCGAGGTGCCGAAGACCCTCGTCTTCGCCAAGACCGATTCCCACGCCGACGACATCATCCAGATCATCCGCGAGGAATTCGCCGAAGGGAACGCCTTCTGCAAAAAGGTGACCTACAAGAACGAGGAGGATCCCAAGTCCGTCCTCGCCCAATTCCGCAACGCCTACCACCCGCGCATCGCCGTGACGGTGGATATGATCGCCACCGGCACCGATGTGAAGCCCCTCGAGTGCCTCCTCTTCCTGCGCGATGTGAAGTCCAGCGGCTACTTCGAGCAAATGAAAGGCCGTGGCACCCGCACGCTCGAGCACGACTCGTTGCGCAAGGTTTCTTCCGCCGCCAAGTCGGCGAAGACGCACTATGTTATCGTCGATGCCATCGGCGTCACAAGGTCGTTCAAAACCGCCAGCCGACCGCCCATCACCAAGCCGAGCGTGTCCTTCAAGGATCTCGCCATGGAGGTCGTGATGGGTGCGACGGATGCCGACACGGTCTCTTCGCTGGCCGGGCGCCTCGCCCGCATCGAGCGCCAGCTCACGCCGCTTCAAAAGCACGCCATTGCCGAGAAAATGGGTGGCATTCCGCTCGGGCAGGTCGTGAAAGACCTCTTCCATGCGATTGATGGCGACGCCATCGAGCAAAACGCCCTAGTGATCGCCGAGCAGCCGCCCGGCACCGATTCCGGTGACTCCGCCCGCGAAAAAGCCCAGCAGGCCCTCGTCGCCGCCGCCCGCGCGCCGCTCACCGGTGCGGTCGTCACCGCTATCGTCGAAGCCTGCACCGCGAATATGCAGACCATCGACCACGACACGCAGGACCGCCTGCTCTGCGCCGAGTGGGATGCCGACGCCACCACCCGCGCCGCCGCATTTGTCGAGGATTTCGAGACCTTCTGCCGCGAGCACCGCGACCAACTCGACGCCCTCACCATCTACTTCACCCAGCCCCGCCGCCGTCAGGAAGTCACACTCGCCCAGATCCAGGATATCCTCGCCGCCTTGCGGCAAAACGCCCCGCGCCTCGCTCCGCTTCGCGTGTGGGACGCCTATGCCCGCCTCGATGCCGTGCCCTCCAATGCCCGCCCCGAGACCGAACTCGCCGCGCCCGTCGCCCTCGTGCGCCGCGCCTGCGGGATCGACGAAACCCTCACGCCTTTCGCCGACACCGTGCGCCGCAACTTCCGCGATTGGATTCTCAGAAAAAACGCCGGCCAACCCCTCGACGCCGCCCAAACCGCCTTCCTCCAACTCATCCGCGACCATGTGGCCACCTCCTTCCACATCGACCGCGCCGACCTCGAATACGCCCCCTTCGACGCCCGCGGAGGACTTGGCAAAATGTATCAACTCTTCGGTGAAAACCTCGATGCGGTGATCGAAGAAGCGAATCGGGAGCTGACAGCGTGAGGGAACACGAACTTCCACACGGTTGGATAAAATGCCGCGCGGGAGAGGTGGCTGATCTTGTTCGCGGCGTCTCTTACAAAAAGCAGGATGCCAGGGCCTACGCGTCTTCGGATCACAAACCAATTCTCCGTGCGAACAACATCAATGGCGTCATCAACTACGACGATCTCGTTCATGTCCCGAGTTCTCTGATTTCTGACAACCAGATGCTCCGGAGTGGCGACATTCTTTTCGCAATGTCGAGTGGCAGTCGCCATCTGGTGGGAAAGTCTGCACTCGTAAAGAATGACATCGACGCTGGCTTTGGTGCCTTCTGCGGTGTTCTACGTTCATCGGGGGAAATTTCGGCCAAGTTTCTTTTTTGGGTTTTCCAAACAGGAGAGTTTCGTCGCGCCATCAGCGAGGTAGCGAAAGGAAGCAACATCAACAATCTTAAGCGCGAACACCTGCTTGATTACGAAGTCCCCCTTCCACCCCTCGCCGAGCAGAAGCGCATCGTGGCGAAGATCGAGGAATTGTTCAGCGAGTTGGAAGCCGGGGAGGAGAGTTTGCGCGTGGCGAGGCGTCAACTCGGCGTCTATCGCCAATCGCTCCTCAAACAAGCCTTCGAAGGCAAACTCACCGTAAAATGGCGCGAACGAACCCAAACACCTTTTGAGTGGCGGCACGAGAGCTTCGGTGCATTCATCACCAGAATCGACGCTGGTAAGAGTTTTCGATGCGAGGAGCGACGCCCCAAACCGAATGAGATCGGGGTTGCCAAGGTGAGTGCCGTCACTTGGGGGAAATACGATGAAGCCGAAAGTAAAACCTGTGTTGATCCGGCGAAGGAGAATCCAGCCTATTTCATACGCGCTGGCGACTTTCTCATCAGCCGCGCCAACACAATCGAGTTGGTAGGTGCTTGTGTAATTGTGCATCGGGTCACTCAACAAGTGATGCTCAGCGATAAGACGCTGCGCTTCCACATCGATGATGAACAAAAGCATTTCTTCCTGCATTTTCTGCGAAGCCGCCAAGGGCGTTCTGAAATCGAAAAGCGCTCAACGGGCAATCAGGAGTCGATGCGCAACATCGGGCAAGAAAGCATTCGCTCGATAGTGGTGCCAGTCTGCTCCCTCTCCGAACAACACGAAATCGTCCGCCTTCTCGACGAGCAATTCGAGGTGATCGAGCGGAACGAGCGCGAGATCGACGCGGCGTTGCGCCGGAGCGAGGCGTTGCGGCAGTCGATCCTGAAGAAGGCGTTCAGCGGGCAACTCGTGCCCCAAGCCCCCACCGACGAACCTGCCAGCGAACTCCTCGCCCGTCTGCGCGCGGAGAAAGAAAAAGGCGTTGCCACAAAAAGCCGATCATTGAAGAAACAGCGCGCTCGCAGAACCATTTCGGGCCGATATGACTGACGGCATTGCCCATCTCAAACTCCGAGTCTTCATCAGCTCTGTCCAAAAGGAGCTGGCGGATGAGCGCATGGAGATGAAAGTGCTCTTCACCTCGGATCCTTTTCTGGTGCAGCACACCGTGCCTTGCTTCTTCGAGCAGTATCCCGCGCCATTGCGCCCAGACAAAAAGGCTTATCTAAAGCTGCTCGATAAATGCCAGATTTATATCCTCATCATCGGGAGGGAATATGGCTCGGGCAGCGGCCAGACGGCCACCCACATCGAATACGATTTTGCCCAAAGGCGGCAGCTGCCGACTTTGGTCTGCGTCAAGGGCGGCAAGACATTTGCCCGTGACAAGAAAGTAGATGCTTTTTTCCGGCAAGTGTGCGAGGACGGCCACACTTACAGCCGCTTCGAAACGCTGGCGGAACTGCACTCTATTGTTCGGCGACGCCTCATTGAGCACATCAAAGAAACCTACGAGGTATCTCCGACCAAGCTTGAGAAGGAAGTGGGTGAATCAAGCGCCGCTCTGGCCTCCACATTCGAGCGAGCGCAGATCGACAACCGAACCTGCACAGACCTCACCCCATCGTTGGTTAGAGAACTCTCCGGAAAACTCGACCCCGAACGCAGACAAAAGATCACGCCTGCCGAGCAGAACAATCTCCTGCTCCAGCGGGGTTATCTGTGGCTTCACGCGGCAAGCCAGAAAAACAAGCCTACCGCGGCAGGTTTGTTGCTGATGGGAAAACACCCCACCACACTCTATCCACAATGCCGGATTCAACTGGATGTCTATCCCGGTAGAACACAAGACAGCGAAGCCGTGGTGGCAGAAACTATCCGGGCAAACATCCCGACGGCCATCGAAACAGCGGTTCGCCTCATCCAAGCCAACACGCGTCGGACACCCCGCGTCGTCGGGCTCAAGCGTGTGGAGCTTCCGGAATATCCCAAAGTCGCGCTGCGCGAGGCCTTGGTAAACGCTCTGGCCCACCGCGACTACGAGGATTCCACCGGCCATGTGGTCGTGGAGGTCTTTTCCGATCGCATCGTGGTGTCCAACCCCGGCCTTCCCGTCGGGCACCCGTCGTTGAAAAGGCTTCGCAGTGGCTCCCTCCGATCGCGCTCCCGCAACCCACTCCTCAGCCAAGGGCTCGTTTTTCTTGGGCTCATGGAGGAACGGGGCACCGGCATCCGCCGCATGCGAGGGAGCATGCTCGTTCACGGACTCGACGCCCCGACCTTCGCTTTCGACGGAAACGACTTCGTCCTCACGCTGCCAGGGGCCGCAGACGACCTCGCCCGAATCAAAACTCCGGAGGCAAAAGTAAGCCAACCAGTCGAGCGGGTTCATCTCACCCCCCGACAGAAGGCGATTCTCGATCAGGTGGCACTGCAGGGTTCTATCACCAATCGTCAAGTTCAGGAGCGATTCGACATCGTCCGAGACACCGCCTTCCGCGATCTCACCGTCTTGACCGAAGAGGGCCTGCTCCGTTTGGAGGGGCGGGGTCGTTCGACTCGTTATGTGCTGGCGGAACCAGCTAGATGAATCATCCGATAATCATCCGATTTTTTCGGCCTAATCATCCGATTCGCTGTCGAGCCATCTTGAGGTGGTGGACCTCCGCATTCAGCGGCACCGGATATTTAATCGACCAAAAACACCCTGTGTCGCCTCGCTGCAACCATCGCCTTTGTCATGTCATCCGCAACCTTGTTACTCTCCGGGTTTCGCCTCTAATCCACCACTTATCAGCAACATAATTATTTCAAATCTACTTCATGAGCACCGACAGCATCATCTCCAAAGTCTGGTCCTTCTGCCACACGCTCCGCGACGACGGCGTGGGCTACGGCGACTATCTCGAGCAGCTCACCTACTTCATCTTCCTGAAGATGGCCGACGAATACGCGCGGCCGCCCTACAACCGCGAGGTCGGCGTTCCCGCCAAGCACGGCTGGCCCGCGCTGCGTCCGCTGAAGGGCGCGGAACTCGAGGTCCACTACATTGAGACCCTGCGCGAACTCGGCACGCAGCGCGGAATGCTCGGGCAGATTTTCACCAAGGCGCAGAACAAAATCCAGGATCCTGCCAAGCTCGCGCGTCTGATCGAAATGGTGGATGGCATTTCGTGGACCACGCTCGACGCCGACACGAAGGGCGACATCTACGAAGGCATCCTCGAAAAAAACGCGGAAGACACCAAGTCCGGCGCGGGACAATACTTCACTCCGCGCGCCCTCATCAAGGCCATGGTCGAATGCGTCGCGCCCGAGCCCGGCAAGACGATTGCCGACCCCGCCTGCGGCACGGGCGGGTTTTTCCTCTCCGCCTACGACTACCTGCAAAACAAGGCGCTCAATGCCGAGGAAAAGCGGTTTTTGAAGAACGCGACTTTTTCTGGAAACGAGATTGTGGCCGGCACGCGTCGCCTGTGCCTGATGAATCTTTTCCTCCACAACATAGGCGAGATCGATGGCGAGAGCCTCATTGCCTCCACCGATGCGCTCGTGGCCCATCCATCCCAAGCGGTGGACTATGTGCTGGCGAACCCGCCCTTTGGCAAAAAAAGCTCGATGACTTTTACGAACGAGGAAGGCGAGCAGGAGAAGGAAGACCTCGTTTACAACCGGCAGGACTTCTGGGCCACGACCTCAAACAAACAGCTCAATTTTCTCCAGCACATCCGCTCGATGCTTAAGACCACCGGGTGTGCCGCCGTGGTGCTGCCCGACAATGTCCTCTTCGAAGGCGGGGCAGGGGAGACCGTGCGCAAGCGGCTTCTCGAAACCACTGACCTCCACACCATTTTGCGACTACCCACCGGCATCTTTTACGCGCAAGGCGTGAAAGCGAATGTGCTCTTCTTCGACAACCGTCCCGCAGGCAAGCACACCGCCACACGCGAGGTCTGGTATTACGACTACCGCACCAACATCCACCACACGCTCAAGCGAAAGCCCCTGCGCACCGAGGATCTCGCCGATTTCATCGCCTGCTACAATCCTGCCAACCGCCACCAGCGGACCGAGACTTGGCATCCGGAAAAAAATCCCGAAGGCCGCTGGCGGAAGTTCGGCTACTCCGAATTGGCCGCCCGCGATAAAACCAGCCTTGATCTATTTTGGCTCAAGGACGAAAGCCTTACCGACCTCGACAACCTGCCTGAACCCTCCGACCTCGCGGAGGAAATCATCGAAAACATCGAAGCGGGCCTCGCCAGCTTCCGAGCAGTTGCTCAGGCCTTGAGCCGTTGAGCACTGGCGGAATCAGATTTTTTCGAACTGCGAAATCCGGCGGAAGAGGTCGTAGCGAGATTCGATCTGGGCCGAGTCGACGGTTTTGAGGCGTTCGAGGCTGAAGGCTTCCACATTGAAGCTTGCGAGCACGCTTCCGTAGACGACGGCTTTTTTCAGGGCATCGAAGGTGACTTCACCCGTTCCGCAATTTGCGGCGAGGTAGCCTGCCAACCCGCCTGCAAAGGTGTCTCCCGCGCCGGTGGGATCGTGGATGTCCTCGAGCGGGAAAGCGGGGCAGCTGAAAAACTCGGCCTCGGGACCGAAGAGGAGACAGCCGTGCTCGCCTTTTTTAATCGCAACATAGGCGGGGCCCATTTCGCGGATTTTTTTGCCAGCTTTGATGAGGCTGGTTTCGCCGGTGAATTGGCGGGCTTCGCCGTCGTTGAGGATGAGCATGTCCACGCGGCCGATGAGGCGGGTGAGGGAGTCTTTGGCGATGTTGATCCAGAGGTCCATCGTATCCGCAATGACGAAGCGGGGTTGGCTGACCTGATCGAGGACATGGTGTTGAAGGTCAGGCGCGATGTTTGCCAGGAGGACGATGGGAGTTTGGCGGTAGCCTTCGGGCAGGGCGGGCGTGAAGGTCTCGAAAACATTCAGCTCCACCGAGCGGGTCTCACGGGTGTTCATGTCCCACATGTATTCCCCGGACCAGCGGAAGGTTTTGCCTGGAACGATCTGGAGGCCGGCGAGGTCGATCTGGCGATTGCGGAAAAGTTCGACATGCTCCTTCGGGAAATCCTCGCCGACGATGCCGACGAGGCTCACGGGAGAGAAGTTCGATGCGGAAACGGCGCCGTAGGAAGCGGAGCCACCGAGGAGATTTTTGTGTTCGGCGAGCTGGGTTTTGATGTCATCCAGCGCGATGGAGCCAACGATGAGAACGGACATAGGGGCGGAACAATGGGGAGAGGGGGGGCTTCGTTCCAGAAAATTATCCCGAGATTTTGGGGGAGCCGTGCGTTGGTCCCGGGAGGGGTGGGGGCTTATTCGGAGACTTGGTAGCCGGCGCGGCTTTTCGTCGTGGTGGCGGGGGAGGGTTTGAGGAGTTGGCGGGTGGTGCCGAACGCAGCGTCGAGATTTCGGATGTAGGAGGTCTCGCCCGCTGTGGCTCGGGTGAGGCCTTTGGCTGTCAGTCCGATCGCTTGGCCTGCGGCGAGGGATTGTGTTTCGCCTATGAGGCTGGTGGTGATTATCAACCCTTCGGCCACGCCGACAGCTGCGCGGTCATTTCGAATGCTGACATAAAACCGGGTGCCACGAATCCCTGCGATGCCAAGCGGAGTGGTGACTTGGAATTTCGATTCTTTTTTGAGGGGCGGCACATCGAGCAGGGCGGCGCCGGATTGGAGATCGAGATCGGTGTGGGATTTGGACAATTCGGAAGGGCGGTGCCCGGTGGTGGTTTGCATTGGCAGAGCGTCCTTCGAGGCGAAACGCTTGAGTCGCAATTCCGAGCGGGGCTGAAGAATCACGATCGCTCCATTGGCAAAGAGTAATTTCAGGCTGGAGTCGGCCGGGGTTTTCACCGTCGAGCCGGGAGGGATCACATCATTCACGCGAATCGGCGGGGTGCTGCCGTCGGCCATGACGATCACGGCAGGCGACCCCTGGACTTCAATGACTCGGATATCGCCCGACGGCTCGGAGGCTCTGAGAAATAGAAGGGTTCCAAAAAGAAAAGTGGCTGTGAGCAGAGTGATCAGCCGACGCGAGTGAGAAGAATTTTTCTTAAGAGCCGTCCTGGAAATCGAGGGGATGAAAAAAAGGGAGCCGGCACTCGGATTCGAACCGAGGACCGACGGTTTACAAAACCGTTGCTCTACCACTGAGCTATGCCGGCGCGGATGGTGAAGCTGTCACAGTTGCTCTTTTCGGGCAAGAGCCGCTTTTTGATTTTTAGTAAGGAAGGTTGCCCACCAGTGCAGCACGGGGGCTGGGAATTACTTCACTTTGACGGGTTTTAAATTCCAGATGTCTTTTGCGTATTCGGCGATAGTGCGGTCGCTGGAGAACTTGCCGACGCGGGCGGTGTTCATCACGGCCATCTTGGACCACTTGGGCTTGTCGCGGAAGACGCGCGAGACTTCGTCTTGCTTGTCGCAGTAGGAACGGAAGTCGGCGAGGCAGAGGAAGGGGTCGTGGTAAAGGAGGTTGTCGCGGAGCGGGAGGAGGATTTCGTATCCTTCGTCGGCGGTGAATTCGCCGGAGCCGAGCCAGTCGATCACGGCGGCGAGTTCGGGGTCGCGGTCGTAGTAGCTCGAGGGGTTGTAGCCTTTGGCGAGCAACTCTTGGACCTGCTCGACGGTGTTTCCGAAGATGAAAATATTTTCATCGCCGACTTCTTCGCGGATTTCGACATTGGCGCCGTCGAGGGTGCCGATGGTGAGGGCGCCGTTGAGGGCGAGTTTCATGTTGCCGGTGCCCGAGGCTTCTTTGCCGGCGGTGGAGATTTGCTCGGAGAGGTCGGCGGCGGGAACGATGCGCTGGGCCACGGACACGCGGTAGTTCGGCATGAAGGCGATCTTTAGTTTGTCCTTGATGCGCTTGTCGGAGTTGATTTTCGAGCCGACGGAATTGATCGCCTTGATGATCAATTTCGCCATGTCGTAGCCAGGAGCGGCTTTGGCGGCGAAAAGGAAAACGCGCGGCGGGATGTCGAGATTTGGGTTCTCGATCAGGCGGCGGTAGAGCGCGAGAATGTGAAGGAGATTCAGGTGCTGGCGCTTGTATTCGTGCAGGCGCTTGATCTGGACATCGAACATGGCAGATGGATCGACCTTCACGCCGCATTCTTCGAGGATGCGCTGCGCGAGGCGTTCTTTGTTCGTGTGCTTCACGGCCATGAATTCCTCGCGGAAGGAGGCGTCTTCGGCGAAGGGTTCGAGCTCGCGGAGCTTGTCGAGATCGCGTTCCCAGCCGGTGCCGATGCTGCGGGTGATGAGGTCGGAGAGGCGGGGGTTGCAGGCGACGAGCCAGCGGCGGGGAGTGATGCCGTTGGTCTTGTTGTTGAACTTGCCGGGATAGAGCGCATCGAACTCGGGGAAGAGATCGCTGCGGAGGAGTTTGGTGTGGAGTGCGGCGACGCCGTTCACCGAGTGGCTTCCAACCACGCAGAGGTGGGCCATGCGGACCATCTGATTGTGGCCTTCCTCGATGAGGGAGAGCTTGTTCATCTTTTCCAGGTCGTTCGGCCACTTGGCCTGCACTTCTTCGAGGAAAAATTTATTGATGAGGAAAATGATCTGGAGGTGTCGAGGGAGAACCTTGCGGAACAAAGCAACGCTCCATTTTTCCAAAGCCTCGGGGAGCAAGGTGTGGTTCGTGTAGCCGAAGGTGCGGGTGACGATCGCCCAGGCTTTTTCCCATGGCATGTCGTATTCGTCCACGAGGAGGCGCTGGAGTTCGACGATGGCGATGGCGGGGTGGGTGTCGTTGAGCTGGATGGCGACTTTTTCGGGGAAGGTTTCCCAGTTTGTGTTGTCGCGCTCGAACCGGCGGATGATGTCGCGGAGGGAGCAGGCGACGAAGAAGTATTGCTGAAGGAGGCGGAGTTCCTTGCCGGCCTCGGTGTGGTCATTTGGGTAAAGAACCTTGGAGATCGTCTCGGCGGTATTCTTTTGGCGGACGGCTTCCTCGTAGCCACCACGATTAAAGGCATCGAGGTCGAAATCAGCCGGGGCTTTGGACTCCCAGAGGCGAAGGAAGTTCACGGTCTCAGTGCCGTAGCCGGGAATGGGGATGTCGTAGGGAACGCCGATGATTTTGCGGTGATCCATCCACTCGTTGCGGGTCTGGCCTGAGGCATCGGTCACGGCCTCGACCCGGCCGTAAACAGGAATTTCCTGGATGTATTGGGGCCGGATGATTTCCCAGGGTGATCCGTATTGGATCCAAGCATCGGGAAGTTCGACTTGGTAGCCGTCGCGGAATTGCTGTTTGAAAAGACCGTATTCGTAATGGATGCCGTAGCCGACGGCGGGGAGGTCGAGCGTGGCCAGAGAGTCGAGGAAGCAAGCGGCAAGTCGGCCGAGGCCGCCATTTCCGAGGGCCATGTCGTATTCCTCGTTGCGGGTTTCCTCGAGGGTGTGCCCGAGATTTTCCAAAGCCTCGACGGCTTCTTTGAAAACGCCGGCGTTGATCATGTTGTTCGCGTATAGGCGGCCCATGAGAAACTCCATCGAGAGGTAATAGACGCGGCGGACATTTCCCTCCGAGTGGACGGCGAGAGTCTTCATCATGCGATCGATGATGACTTTTTGGATGGCCTTGGAAGTGGCGATCCACCAATCGCGTTTCGACGCGGAGGAGGTGTCGCGGGCGAGGCCAAAGTGAAGTTGATCGAGGATTTCCTGTTCGAAGCCGGCGGTGGTCTTTTTCTCTTTTTTCATGACGAGTGCGGGAACTCTTTAATGGCCTCGTCCGAGGGGGCGAGAAAAAACTCCACTTTTGCACCAGTCGGCCATCAGGCGTGTTGAACCTCAGCCTGCAATTTCTTGCAAAGCGCAATCAATCTTCGACGGATCGGACGGGCGCGTTCGGCAAAATGGCGTTGGGCCTTTTCATAGGTGGAGCGGCCCTCGGGGGTCTCGATGGGAACGGCTGGATAGCCGAGAGCCGAGAGGTCGTAGGGGCTCGCGCGCATGTCGAGTTCGCGGATCTCTCGCGCCAACTCAAAGGCGTCGGCAAGGAGTTCGGATGGAGTCCAAGGCGAGAGTTTGAAGCACCACTTGTAGAGATCCATATTCGCGTGCAGACAGGCGGGTTGCTCGAGGTGGGCGGATTCCTCGCGCGTCGGCTGGAGGCGGTTGAGCGGTCGGGCTTCTTCGGTAAAAAAACGGAACGCGTCGTAGTGTGAGCAACGCACGGGGAGACTCTCGACGACGGCAGCGGTTTCCTCGGGTGACAGGCGGAGAGGGAGGTTTTCGTAACGAATTTCTGTGGTGCGGTAAACCATCGCCCACTCGTGCAATCCATGGCATCCGAAGAAGGGAGCGCGGAGGTCGATGCCTTGCAAAAAACGGCCCAGCCACTCGACAAAGGCTCGGCGTTTTTCTGGAAGAGGACCCGCCGTGACGCCGTTCGGATTTTCGATATAGCCGGGAATCGCCAAATACTCTCGAGCGGCTGGCCCCGCCAAAGTGATCCCGACGCCAGGATGCCAGCGCCGGAGTTGCGCGGGGCGGTGGGGGTAATACTCGAACAGGAAATCCTCCACAGGATGTCGCAGGTGTAGCGACATTCTCTCGAGTCGCGGTTGCACCCATGGTTCGACCCGAGCCTCGTGGCGCTCGCGGCGTTTCTCCCAATCTTCCTGCTCCAAAATTTCCACAGGCTTTTTAAAAACCATGCCTGCGGGGCGCTGGCAAGCGGCGGGCTTGCATGGGGTGAGGGGAGGTCACTAGTTTCTCGCGGCATGGCAGGTGACCGTTGGTCTTCTCGAGTGGGAGTGATTATGGCTGTGGCAGGAAGCGCCGTGGGCCTCGGCAATTTTCTGCGTTTTCCCGGCCAAGCCGCGCAATACGGCGGAGGCGCATTCATGATCGCGTATTTCCTATCGCTGCTCCTGATTGGTCTGCCGATTTGTTGGGCGGAGTGGACGATGGGGCGAATGGCCGGTCAGCATGGATTCAACGCCTCGCCGGGAGTTTTTCATTTCTTCGTCCGGCGCCGCTGGGGGAAATACCTCGGGGTCATCGGGGTGGTCATCCCTGTGGTGATCTACATGTATTATGTGGTGATCGAAGCGTGGTGCCTTGGTTATGCGGTGAGCTTTGCCACCGGAGGAGTGCACTTTGGATCGGTCGAAGAGTCGGGAAATTTCTTCAGTCGCTTCATCGGTGCAAAGGGAAATGGCCAGGCGATCGGCTTCGGATTTACCCAGGTGGGGAGCTATCTCCTCGTGGTCTTCGTGCTGAACTTCATTTTGATTTATCGCGGGCTTTCGAAGGGAATTGAGTGGTTTTGCACCTGGGCCATGCCGGCGTTGTTGTTGCTGGCTCTCGTGATTCTCGTTCGGGTCCTCACGCTGGGCGCACCCGATGCCGCCCAGCCTGAAAAGAATGTCCTCAATGGCTTGGGCTTTATGTGGAATCCCGGGAAGGTGGTTTTGGAAAAAAACACGGAGGGCCGTTGGAGCCTCGAGCGTGAACTCGTCGGTCGGGAGATGATCGAGGCCGCAGACCGTGAGGTCGCCAGGGAATCCGCACTGCGGGTGCGAACGATTGGCGTGGTGGAGCAATTGGCGAAGCCTCAGCTTTGGCTCGCCGCCGCCGGGCAGATTTTCTTTTCGCTGAGTGTGGGCTTCGGCGTGATCCTTACCTACGCCAGCTACCTATCACGGAAAGACGACATCGTCCTGAGTGGGCTCTCCGCAACAAGCGCGAACGAGTTTTTCGAAGTCGGACTCGGCGGGTTGATCACGCTACCGGCGGCCTTCGCGTTTCTTGGAGTGGCCGGCGTGGCGGGGATGGGAACCTTTGCGCTGGGCTTCAATGTCCTCCCGCTTGTGTTCGACAAGATGCCGTTCGGCTCGGTTTTTGGGGCTGCTTTCTTTTTTCTGTTATTCCTCGCCGCCATCACGAGTTCACTCTCGATGCTCCAGCCGGGCATCGCATTTCTCGAGGAGGTTCTGGCCATTGGCCGTAAACAATCCGTCGCCATCCTCGGCTTCATTACCGGGATTGGCTCGGTCTTTGTGGTTTATTTCAGCAAGGATTTGAAGGCGCTCGACACGCTCGATTTCTGGGTCGGCACTTTTTTGATTTTTATTTTGTCGACGATCCAAATCGTCGTTTTTTCCTGGGGATTCGGAGTTCGAAAAGGCCTGCAGGAAGCGGCGCGCGGTGCGGCATTTCCGATTCCCAGGATTTTTATCCCCGTGATGAAAATCCTGTGTCCCGCGTTTCTGATAACGATCTTCGGGCTCTGGGTTTTGGTAAATGTCTTTGGTGTTTCCTTCAGTGGGGGTGAACCGGAGTTCAGCGGTTATGTGCGTGACCTGTTTATTGAGCCAAGTCCCGTCGCTTGGCTGGCGGTGGGATTGGTCGCCGGCTTTGCCGCATTCGTTTCGCTCCTTGTCGCCCGTGCTCCCGCCTATCGCAAAGAAATCCCCAAGGAGGTCGAACCATGACGCCTGGCGGTTGGATCGTGATGATTCTCTCGGTGGGTAGCGTCACGGCTGTTTTTCTTTGGTGCATTTGGAAGGTTCTCAAAACCCCGGAAGAGTCTGAAAAATCCACGGATTTTCTTTTGAGACACCCGATGAAAAATCAAATTCGTAGCGCGGTTGAGGGATGAAAACGCTGACGAGATTTTTTGATGTTTCGACTCGCGGAAAGGGGCTTTACGAGATCACGGATCAAGTCGCCAAGGTCGTCGCCGAGGCGGATTGCGGGGAGGGTTTGGTTACCATTTTCGTCTGCCACACGAGTGCGAGTCTTGTGATTTTTGAAAATGCCGACCCCACGGCGGCAAGGGATTTGGAGCGATATTTCGAGCGACTCGTTCCCGAGAATGGTCATGGCTACGAACACACGATGGAGGGGCCTGATGACATGACTTCCCACATCCGCATGGCGCTCACCCGAACCAGTGAATCGGTTCCGATTTTCAACTCCCAAATGGTTCTCGGAACCTGGCAGGGAATTTTCCTCTTTGAGCAACGTCGGGCCGCTCACCGCCGCCGCATTGCGGTAAATGTGATGGGTTCGCCGTCTTAAATTGGAGTTTTCAAGCGCTGCCCAAAACCTCGCCGATGGCTTGGCGGATGGCGTGGGTGCCGGTTTTCAATTGTTCTGCGGTTGTGCAGAGCGGCGGCATGAAAACGATCGTATCGAGCACCGGACGCGTCAGAAGGCCGTGGCGGCGGGCGGCGAGACAAATGTTGGCGCCGATGCGATCGGCCCACGGGAATTCGGTTCCGTCCGGTCGGCGAACCTCAATCCCGGCGACGAAGCCGAGGTGGCGGATTTCATGGACGAATGGAATATCGCGCAGGCCATCCAGCAAGTGCGCGAGGATTTGGATTTTCGGCGCGAGATTTTGGAGGGTTTCTTCGCGTTCGAAGATTTCGAGGTTTGCGAGCGCGGCGGCGCATCCGAGGGGATTTCCTGAATAGCTGTGACCGTAGTAGAAGGTTTTTCCCTCGGCCACATCCCCGAGGAAGGCGGAGAAGACGCGTTCCGTCGTGAGCGTCGCGGCGAGCGGCAGGTAGCCGCCGGTGAGTCCCTTGGCCAGGCAGAGAAAATCGGGAACGACCTCTTCGTGTTGGCAAGCGAACATTTTTCCGGTGCGACCAAATCCGGTCATCACTTCATCGAGAATCAGGAACACGCCGGCGGCGTCGCATTTTTGGCGAAGTTCGCGGAGCATTCCGGTTGGCCAGAGCCGCATCCCGGCGGCACCTTGGAGTAGGGGTTCGATGACCACCGCGGCTACATCGCCGTGGTGAAAACCGGGAAGAGAGTCGAGTTCGGCAGGGGCGGAAATCCGGGTGACGGGAAATTCATGGCCAGCGACGCGTTTGTGAAATGCTCCGATGCCGCCGAGGCTCGCTGCGCCGAGCGTGTCGCCATGATAAGCCCGATCAAACGCGACAAATCTCGACTTCTTCGGGTGACCTTGGTTTTGCCAAAATTGCACTGCCATTTTCATCGCGGCTTCGATGGCTGTGGATCCGTCGTCGCTTAGGAAAACCCGGCTCAGATAGTTTTTTGAAAAAAATCCCGTGAGTTTGGTTGCCAACTGAATCGCGGGCGAGTTCGTGGTTCCTAAAAACGAAACATGGGCGACGCGGTCAAGTTGATCGCGGATGGCTTGATTGATCGCCGGGTGGGCATGGCCGTGGATATTCGTCCAGATCGAGGAATTGCCATCGAGGTAGCGGCGCCCCTCACTGTCCTCCAGCATGGCTCCTTCGCCTCGAACAAGAACGAGTGGGTGGTGGTCCAGTTCGCACCAGTCGCGCATCGGCGTGAAGGGATGCCAGAGGTGCGCCTTGTCGAGCACCTCTAGCTCCGCCGTATTCCAAACATCTCGCATCGCCGGGAACTTTGGCTGATAAAACGCGCCGCGTGAATTCGAATCCCGCAAGTCCGAAAAGTCTTCTCCGTTTGCTCGCGTATCCACTCGCGGTGGTCTTGTTGGCGTGCCTGATGTCGCCTCCGCTTTATTGGGCGGGGAACTTCCTCGCCGAAGCCGGAATCTTGCCCATCGTCGAGGGATTTCCTTTTCACCGATATTTCAGTCGGAGTGTGCAAATCTCGGCGCTGCTGCTCCTGTGGCCAGCGTTTCGTTGGGTGGAAATCCGGAACCTTTCGGTGTTGGGGATTGATAAAAATCCTCACTGGAAACGAGATCTGGCCATTGGCTTCGTCATTGCGTTTCTGCCGGTGCTTGCGTTGGGAGCGGGGTATTTTTTCTCGGGAGTTTATGAGTTTCGAGTGGATTGGGAGGGTGCGAAATTCGTGCGAGTGGCGGGAACGGCGTGCGCTGTGTCGGTGGTCGAGGAGTTTCTCTTCCGCTGTGTCTTTCTCGGTTTGTGCCTGATGGCCATGGGGCGGGTGGCCGCAGTGGGATTTTCTGCCGCGTTCTTCGCGGTGGTTCACTTTTTGAAAACCGCCAAACAACCGCTGGACGCTCCAGTAACTTGGTGGAGTGGATTTGAGCAATTGCCGTTGTTGTTTTCCTCCGCTCCGCCGTGGCCGTTGCTGGGCTGGGGTTTTTTTTCGCTGGTGCTGGCGGGGATTCTCCTCGCGGTGGCAACGATCCGCACGCGCTCGCTGTTCCTCGCGATCGGGCTTCATGCGGGATGGATTCTCGGCCAGCAGGGAATTCAGATTCTCGGAAAATTCGGCATCAAACCCTCTGACCAGCTTCTGCCATGGGTCGGAGAAAATGTGGTGAGCGGCGCGGTGCCGACCGGCTTGGTTCCCCTTGTAGTTTTGGGAATCACGGGTGTCCTGATCTTTTGGTTTCTGCGCTATGTCCGTTGTGACCGAAAAAATCCTTGAGCCGCTGAGGTCGCTGTTTTTTCCCTCGCATTGTGCCCACTGCGCCCGAGGCGTGGAGGAGGGGAGGGACTGGTGCGAAGATTGCGCGGCGGGAATTGAGCGGGTGAAGCCTCCTCGTTGTGAAACTTGCTCTCAGCCCTATGACGGGGTCACCGCCGATTTCCTCTGCCCGAACTGCCGCGGAGACCGGTTTTCGTTTCTCTGCGCCGTCACGGTCGCTCGGAGCCACCGAACGGTGCGCGATGTTCTCCACCGCCTCAAATACAACCGCGAAATGTGGCTCGCCCGCGTGCTGGCGGAGATTCAGCGCGAAGGATTCGCCGATCCTCGCCTTGAGGGAATCGAGTTCGATGCTTTGGTTCCGGTTCCACTTCACCCTCGCCGACTGCGAGAGCGGGGATTCAACCAAGCCACGATTCTTGCCGAGCATCTCGCCCGCACCACCAAGATTCCGGTTCGCGAATTTCTTCGCCGCACCCGCTACACCGGCACGCAGACCCGCCTCGGCCGGAAGGGGCGAAGGCAAAACTTGCGCGACGCGTTTTCACTGCGCCAAGATGCCGATGTGACCGATTTGAACCTGCTTCTCGTGGACGATGTGCTCACAACGGGATCGACACTCGATGCCTGCGCCGCCATCCTCCTCGAGAACGGAGCCTGCTCCGTCCGGGCTCTTACGGTCGCCCGCGGATAACTTTTTCGAACCCATGGCCATCTTCAAAAAACCCATCCTTCGCTCCCTCACCAGCAAGACCCGCGAAATGCCGACCGGGCTCTGGACCAAGTGCCCATCTTGCTCCGAGGTCATTCACAACTTCGCCCTCGAGGAAAATTTGCAGGTCTGCCCGAAATGCGGCCACCACTTCAACCTGGGCTCCCGCGAGCGCATTACGAGTCTTGTTGATCCCGATTCGTTTGAGGAGCACGACGCCTCGATGTCTTCGGTTGATCCTCTTGGTTTCAAGGGCGTGACGACCTACGCCGACCGACTCCGGAGCTACAAACAAAAAACCGGCCTTGTGGACGCAGTCACAACCGGCGGCGCAAAAATCAACGGCCATTCCGTAGGTCTCGGCGTCATGGATTTCAACTTTCTCGCCGCAACGATGGGGTCTGTCGTTGGCGAAAAAATCACGCGCATCATTGAGTTTTCCACCAAGCAGAAAATGCCAGTCATCCTCGTCTGCGCCTCCGGTGGCGCGCGTATGTATGAAGGCATGTTGAGCCTCATGCAGATGGCAAAAACCAGTGGTGCCCTGGCGCTCCACGCCCAAGCCAGACTGCCTTACATCACGATTCTTACAAACCCCACCACGGCGGGTGTTATGGCCAGCTACGCCTCGCTCGGAGACATTATTATCGCGGAGCCAAAAGCCATGATCGGCTTTGCCGGCCCTCGCGTCATCCGTGAGACCACGCATCAAACGCTGCCTGCGGATTTTCAAACCGCCGAGTTCTTGGAAAAGCACGGTCTGGTCGACCTCATTGTCGAGCGCGCCAAAATGCGGTCCACGCTGAGCGATATCCTCGGCTACCTCGGTTCGAAGTGACGCCCGAAGAGGCTCTCGACTGGCTCTACGCCTCGGAGTCGATTGGCATCAAGCTCGGCCTCGAGAACACAAATCGCCTTCTCGCGGCTTGTGGTCATCCTGAGCAAAAACCTCGTTTCCTTCATGTCGCGGGAACCAATGGCAAAGGCTCCACCTGCGCGATGCTCGACTCGATCTTGCGGCAGGCAGGTTATCGCACGGGACTTTACACCTCGCCGCACCTGGTGAACTTCCGCGAGCGCATTCGTGTCGATGGCGAAATGATTTCGAGGGAGGATTTGGCCGCAGGAATTTCCCGGCTGCGGGATGCGGTTCACGACTGGGACCACGATCCGACTTTTTTTGAAATCTCCACGGTTCTAGCTCTCGATCACTTTGCGCGTTCAGGGTGCGATCTGGTTGTTCTCGAAACCGGCATGGGCGGGCGGCTCGACTCGACGAACGCCGTGACTCCCTTGGTCTCGACGATCACGCCGATCGACATGGATCACATGCAATGGCTCGGCGACACGCTCCCGAAAATCGCCGCCGAAAAAGCCGGCATCATCAAAACCGGAATCCCCGTGGTTTCCGCTCCGCAGCAACCCGACGCCGCCGAGGTTTTGCGCAAAACAGCCGCCGAGCGCGGATCTCAGATCCGATTTATTTCCGAGCCATGCCTGCATCCGCTCGCTCTTGCAGGAGCTCATCAAAAGTGGAATGCCGCCTTGGCGGTGGAAACCCTTCGCGCCAGCGGCCTCGGCATTTCTGATGCCACCATTCGAGAAGGCCTCCTTCGCACCGAATGGCCCGCCCGTTTTCAGCGAGTTGGCGCACGATTCGTTGTGGATGGAGCGCACAATGCCCATTCCGCTGAAGCTCTCGTCCAGACCTGGCGAGAGGTTTTCGCTGATCGAAAAGCTACGATCGTCTTCGGTGCTCTCGCGGATAAAAACTACTCCGAACCTCTCGCTCGAACCTGCCCTTCGCGCCGTTCTGGATTTTCCGGAACCGGTCCTCGTCACCGGATCGCTTTTTCTTGCCGGCGAGGCGCTCTGGATTTTCGATCGAAATCCTGCTCTGAGGGCTTGTGATGCCTCCGCGCTCCGCTAGTCTTTTCGTTCCTCTCGGCGCTGGATTGCCGAGCCATTTTTCCACATGAAAATCTACATAGACGGCGAATTTTACGACAAAGAGAACGCGAAGATTTCCGTGTTCGATCACGGTTTGCTCTACGGCGACGGGGTTTTTGAAGGGATCCGCTTTTACAATGGACGGGTCTTCCGTCTCGAAGAGCACATCGATCGCCTGTTCGATTCCGCCCGCGCGATCGCTCTCAACATCGGCATGGGTAAATCCGCCGTTATCGAGGCGACGCTCGAGACGATCCGCCAAAACAATCTCCAAGATGGCTACATCCGTCTTGTCGTCACACGCGGGGTGGGGGATCTCGGTCTGAATCCCATGCTTTGTCCGAAGGCTTCGCTCTTCATCATCGCTTCGAAAATCACGCTCTACTCCGCCGATAAATACGAAAACGGACTCGATGTGGTGACCTGTGCGACCCGGCGAATTCCTCACGGTGCGCTCAGCCCGATGGTGAAGTCGCTGAATTACCTCAACAATGTCATGGCCAAGATCGAGGCCCAAAATGCCGGCGCAGGCGAGGGGCTCATGCTTAATGAGCAAGGCTTCGTCTCCGAGTGCACAGGTGACAATATATTCATTATCAAAAATGGAGTTATTACGACGCCGCCTATCTCCGCTGGCGCGTTGGCGGGTGTCACCCGTTCAGTTGTTTTTGATCTCGCGTCGGAGTTCGGCATTCCAATCCACGAGCCGATGATGACGCGCTATGACATTTTCACAGCTGACGAGTGTTTCCTAACCGGCACAGCCGCTGAAATCATCCCGGCCGTTAAGCTCGACACCCGCCTGATCGGTGATGGCAAGCCCGGCCCGATTACGCGCCGCCTCATCACGCGTTTCCGTGAGTTGACAGCCTCCACCGGCACACCGATCTATAGCTGACCAAAACGATGCAATGTGATGTTTGCCACGCCATGGAAGCGACGGTTTTTCTGACCCAAATCGTGGACGGGAAGATGCAGAAAGTGAACCTCTGCGAATCCTGCTCCAAAGAGAAAGGCGTCAACGACCCGACTGGTTTCGCCCTTGCGGATCTGCTTCTCGGTATTGGCGACTCCCAGCAAATTGAAAAAAATCCCGCGAGTGTGAAATGCCCTGTCTGTGGTTTCACCCAAGCAGATTTCAAAAAAACCGGCCGACTGGGTTGCAGTCATTGCTACACGGTGTTCGACGATGGCATCGCCCCGATGTTGAAAAACATGCACAAGGGCACCGCCCACACAGGCAAAACCCCGGCGAAATTCCACATGACCCGCCAGCGGGGCGAGAAACTCAAATCTCTTCAAGACAATCTCTCCAAGGCCGTCGCAGCCGAGGAATTCGAGAAAGCCGCAGAACTTCGCGACCAAATCCGCCTGCTCGAGGCGGAACCCGTCTAAATGAAATTCTCACGCATCATCGCGAATTCCGGCGAATGGCTTTCCGGCGACGGTCCAAACCGACAGATCGTCGTCAGCAGCCGCGTCCGCCTCGCCCGCAACATCCGCAACAAACCCTTCCCCGGTTGGGCCAAAAAAGCCGAGCGACTCGAGGTGATGGGTCTTGTGAAGACCGCCGTGGAAGCTCTGCCCGAGATGGAGGAGTCCTATTCCGAGCCGTTGGAATCCCTTTCGCCACTGGAAAAACAAGTCCTCGTCGAGCGCCACCTCATCAGCCGCGAGCACGCTGCCAAAGCCGTCGGCAGCGCGGTGGTGACGAATGCCCGCCAGTCCCTCAGCGTCATGATCAACGAGGAGGACCACCTCCGCATGCAGGCGATCTGCTGCGGGCTCCAGCTTGGCAATGTCTTCGACATGATCAACCGCGTGGATAGCGAGCTCGAGTCCTCGCTGGATTTCGCTTTTGATTCCCACCTCGGTTATCTCACCGCCTGCCCCTCGAATGTTGGCACCGGCATGCGCGCCTCGGCCATGTTGCACCTTCCGGCGCTCGTGATGAGTGACCAGATCAATAAAATCATCAACTCGGTGAACAAAATCGGACTCGCCGTTCGCGGACTCCACGGGGAGGGAACCGAGGCGATGGGGAATCTTTTTCAAGTCTCGAACCAAACCACGCTCGGCGAGACCGAGGAGGAAATCATCGGCCGACTCAACCGCGTCATTGAGCAGATCATCGAGCACGAGCAGAACGCCCGGGCGCTTCTCTCCCAGCGCAAACCGGTCACACTTCACGACCAGATTGGCCGCGCCTACGGCATCCTTTGCCACGCCTTTTCGATGAGTTCCAAGGAGGCCCTGAACCTTCTTTCGGTGATCAAACTCGGCATCGACCTGGATGTTTTTCCGGAGGCCCACCGCTTTCCCGTCGACGAGCTTTTTATCGAAACCCAGCCCGCTCATTTGCAGAAAGGCGCCCAGGTTCAGAAAATGTCCTCGGAGGAAAGGGACACCTTGCGCGCCACGATCATTCGGGCCAAATTGAACCAGATGCCCGGGCCGGATATGTCCCGATTGAAAATTTCCGTTCCCACTGCCACTTCCAAACAATGATGAACAACTTCACTCCCCGCGCTCAACAGGTCCTGGCCCTCGCCCGTAAGGAGGCCGATCGGTTTAATCACAACTATGTCGGCACCGAGCACCTTCTCCTCGGCCTCATTAAACTCGGTCAGGGCGTCGCCGTGAATGTCCTTCAAAAAATGGGCCTCGACCTCGAGACCGTTCGCATGGAGGTGGAGAAGCAAGTCGGCTCCGGACCCGAAACCAAGATGGCCGGAAATATTCCCTACACGCCTCGCGTGAAAAAGGTTCTCGCCCTCGCTGGCAAGGAGGCGAAAAGCCTTCAACACTCTTATGTCGGCACCGAGCACGTGCTCCTCGGTCTGCTCCGCGAAGGCGAAGGCGTCGCCGCGCGTGTTCTTAAGAATCTCGAAATCGACATCGAGCGCACCCGCAACGAAATCCTCAAGGAACTCGATCCGAATTTCGCCCCCTCCGATGACGACGACTCGGTTCCTGCCGAAGCTTCCGGCGGATCGAAGTCCTCCACAAAAACTCCCGCGCTCAAATCCTTCGGGCGCGACCTCACTGAGCAGGCGC
Organism: Verrucomicrobiota bacterium; assembly: GCA_026398255.1. Taxonomy (GTDB): domain Bacteria; phylum Verrucomicrobiota; class Verrucomicrobiia; order Chthoniobacterales; family Terrimicrobiaceae; genus UBA967. Next base: position 52,694 of record JAPLTG010000022.1, on the reverse strand, counting down.
GCAAAGGGGAACTCGACCCCGTCATCGGCCGTGCCGACGAAATCGAGCGGATCATCCAAATCCTCTGCCGCCGTAGCAAAAACAACCCCGTCCTCATCGGCGAGGCCGGCGTCGGCAAGACCGCGATCGCCGAGGGCCTCGCCCAAGAAATCATCGCGGGCAATGTTCCCGAAATCCTCCGCGAAAAACGCGTCATCACACTCGACTTGGCCCTCATGGTCGCCGGCACAAAATATCGCGGCCAGTTTGAGGAGCGCATCAAGGCGGTGATGGATGAAATCCGTCGCAACAAAAATGTCATTCTTTTCATCGACGAGCTTCACACGCTCGTCGGAGCGGGTTCCGCGGAAGGCGCGATGGATGCATCGAACATCATCAAGCCCGCCCTCAGCCGCGGAGAACTTCAGTGCGTCGGCGCCACCACGCTGAATGAATACCGGAAATACATTGAAAAAGACTCCGCTCTAGAGCGCCGCTTCCAGCAGGTGAAAGTCGAGGCTCCGACCGTCGATCAGACGATTCTCATTCTCCAAGGCATCCGTCCGAAATACGAAGCCCACCACAAAGCGAAGTTCCTCGATGAGGCCCTCGAAGCCGCCGCGAAACTCTCGGACCGCTACATCACAGGCCGTTTCCTGCCCGACAAGGCCATCGATCTCGTGGACGAAGCCGGATCTCGCGCCCGTATCTCCGCGATGACCCGTCCTCCGAATGTGAAGGACCTCGAGAAGGAAATCGAAACCATCCGGCTCGATAAAGAAGCGGCCATCAAGGCTCAGGACTTTGAAAAAGCCGCCGCTCTCCGCGACACGGAGAAACAGGCGAAGGACAAACTCGACTCCATCCTCGCCGAGTGGCGCACCCACAAGGAAGAAAAGGAAGTCATTGTTTCCGCCGACGAGATCATGCATGTCCTCTCCAAGTGGACCGGCGTTCCTCTTTCCCGGATGGAGCAGCAGGAAACCGCCAAGCTCCTCGCGATGGAGAAGGAACTCGAGGACAAGGTCATTGGTCAGAACGAAGCCGTTGTTGCGATCAGCAAGGCTCTTCGCCGCTCCCGAGCTGACCTCAAGGACCCGAAGCGCCCGATCGGCTCGTTCATTTTCCTTGGCCCCACAGGTGTTGGAAAAACCTTCCTCGCCCGCACCCTCGCCGAGTTCATGTTTGGAAGTTCCGACTCGCTCATCCAGATCGATATGTCGGAATACATGGAGAAATTCAGCGCGTCCCGCCTCATCGGCTCGCCTCCCGGCTACATTGGATATGAAGAGGGCGGCCAGCTCAGCGAGGCCGTGCGCCGCAAGCCTTACGCCGTCGTGCTTTTCGACGAGATTGAAAAAGCGCACCCGGATGTCATGCATCTCCTCCTGCAAATCCTCGAGGAGGGAAAAATCACCGACTCGCTCGGTCGCAAAATCGATTTCCGCAATACGATCATCATCATGACCTCGAATGTCGGGGCGGAGCTGATCAAAAAACAAACGACTCTAGGCTTCGGAGCCCCAACAGGCGGGTCTGATAACTACGATGTGATGAAGGAAAAAATCCTCGGTGAGGCCAAGCGTGTCTTCAAACCCGAGTTCATCAACCGCCTCGATGACATCATTGTTTTCCACACCCTCGAGAAACCCGACCTCGTCAAAATCGTGGACCTCGAAATTTCGAAGGTGGTCGAACGCGTCAAGGCCAAGGACATCCACCTCACGCTCGACGCCACCGCACAGGATTTCCTCATCACCAAAGGCTACGACCCGACCTACGGCGCCCGCCCCATGCGCCGCGCCGTGGAGAAATACATCGAGGATCCGATGGCCGAGGAAGTGCTCCGTGGAAACATCAAGCCCGGCGACAGCGTCACTGTCCAAAAAGACGGCGACAAACTCGGCTTCGTGGTCGTCCACTCGAAAGAGCAAACCGAAAGCGAAACCGCCGCTGGTTGACGCCGTCGTTTCTCAAGCTCGGAACAGCTTTCAAGCGGGTGGGGCGCTCCAAGCTTTGAGGACGGGATTTCCGTGCTCGTAGCCGAGTTCGCTCCATGTCCCGGTTTCCAGTTGGAAAAAGCGGGACCCGAGGGCGTCCAGCCCGAGCCAGCGAGCGGTCAGCACGCGGAGGCAGTGGGCATGGCCAACGACGAGCGTTTCGCACCCTGCGTCGCGGATTTTGGAAATGACTCGATCGACCCGAGCGCCCACATCGGAGGCGGATTCGCCATTCGGGCAAGGGTGGGTGAAAACAGTCCAATCGGGAACTGATTTTCGAATTTCCGGGGTCGTGAGGCCTTCATAGTCACCGTAATTCCACTCGGAGAGATCCGGAGTGATCTCCGCTGAATTCGACCAGCCGGCGAGTTCGCAAGTCCGGCGGGCGCGGAGCCGGGGGCTGCATAGCACGAGACCGAAATTCCATTTGGAAAGAAATGGCTGAAGCATGGCGGCGCGTTGCTCCCCGAGTGCAGTCAGCGGAATGTCCGTGGTGGAGGTGTGGCGTCCATTGAGGCTCCATTCTGTTTCGCCATGGCGGACGAGGATGACTTTCTGGGTGGGCGGAGTTGTCATGGATCAGGCGGGGAGGTTTTCGGCGAGATCACCATCCAGCCAGTGCGTGAGGGACCGGACGAGGATACCGGGAGTTTCCATCGGGGCAAAAGCCGAGCAGTCGTTCAGGACTTCGAGGCTGGTTTTAGGAAGCTGGCGGACGAGCGTGGTGGCTTCCGAAAGCGGGAATGCCGGGGCTCTTGCCGGCCAGAGGATATGGGCAGGCGCCATGATGTCGGAGAGGCGATGGGAGGCGGCGTATTTTTTCCTGTTTTTCAAAAGTCCAAGAATCGCATGCTCGGCGCCATATTGCTGGGAGGAGGAGGCGAGGACTTCGACGGTTTCCTGGGCGAGGTTTTCAGGATTCGAGTATCCGGTGCGTGAGAGCCAGGCGCGGATAAATGGAGGGCGGGAGGTGTGGCGGTGGTAGATGAATCGGCCCACGCCGGGAATCATGCTGCCAGAGACGAGACCCATCGTTTGGGCTTGGCTGGAGTCTTGAAGGCGTGTCGGCAGGAAAAGAATGAGGCGGGCGATGAGTTCTGGATGTTTCGCGGCGAGCAGGAGTGCGACTTGGGAAGTGAGACCGCTGGCGACCAGGATGGCAGGGCGGTGGGGGCAGACGGAGCGGAGAAACTCCGCGAGGGATTGGACATGTTCATCGGGATCGAGCGGGGTGGATGGTCGCTCGGATTCTCCGTAACCGATCAGATCCGGCGCGATGACTTCGCGGTCCATCGCGAAGCGGGTGTAAACCTTCGACCATTCGTAGGAGGAAGCCCCGAGAAACATCCCATGAAGAAAAACCAACGGCATGCCGGAACCGCAGACATGGTAAACAAAATCCCCGAGGGAGGTATTCGCTACGCGTGTGGCGAAAATGGCGGGGGAAATCTCATCTGGGATCCTGCCGCGGTCTGAGTGACGGCTGCGATGACGCAACGCCAAAGCGAAAGCCCCGAGAATACCGACACCGATTCCCACGCCGACGACCGGTTTTCGTTTCCAGATCGGAGACATGGCCGATGGTGTGGCCGGGCTTCGCCGGTCGAAAGGAACGGGAAGCCCGCGAGAGAATTACCAACTGGCTTTGGTAACGCCGGGAATGAGTCCCGAGGTGGCAAGTTCGCGGAAAGTGATACGCGAAACCTGAAAGCGGCGAAGGAACGCACGACGACGGCCCGAAACGCGGCAGCGATTCACAAGCCGGGTAGGGCTGGCATCGCGAGGAAGTTGGGAGAGAGACGCATAGTCCTTCTTCGCTTTGAATTCTGCGCGAAGGGCAGCGTATTTTTCTACGGTTTTCAGTTTGCGCTTGTTGCGCTCGAGCCATGCTGTTTTTGCCATAATTAGGGGGCGAAACTTACCTCGCGGCTGGTGGGTTGCAAGCTTTTTGGCGGTTTTTTCATCAAAAAATCAAAGGTCGCCGCAGAGGAGATGGATGAATCTTTTGCCGGAATCGCTCAGGCGGGCTGCGCCGGGCGAACCAGCCAAGATGCCGCGCGTGGCGTGTGGGTAGGCTTGATGAGTGTCTGCGACCCAAGTCACTTTCGGCTCCTTGGTGGATTCGATGGAGGCCCGGGCCTCAACGGGAAACCCATATTGCGTGAAAGCAATCGTCCATGCGGACGGAGACGCTGGCTCGCCGTCGGGCACCAGCCAGGGATGTTGGCGAACGAGCGAGAGTGCGGCGGAGTCCGGGACTGTGATTTTGTAAAATGGCTCGCGGCTGCGGATATGGTCACCCAACCGGGAGGCGGGATTTTTTGCGGACTCAAGCAGGATCGGGGTGGGGTCGATGCCGACAAGGTTGAGACCATTGTAGAGGCCGTGCTTGTTCGGGCTGCCGGCGAAGTGTTGGCGATGCCAAGTCTCGAAATTTTCGCTGAGCATGACGGCGATCTCGAAATGCAAATGGGCTCGCTCGCGATTGATGCCGGCTCCACTGAATCCCATGCGGCCAATCTTGTCGCCTTGGGAGACGCGCTGGCCGGGTTGGCAGGTGATTTCCGAGAGGTGGGCGTAGAGCGTGTAGAATCGGCAACCTTCGATTTTGTGTTCGATCACGACATAACGGCCGTAATTGGAAGCTCCCGCTTCGCGGCTTGTGTGGACGACGAGTCCTTCAGCCGAGGCGCGGATTTCATCGAGAGGATTGCCGGATGCATCCCGGCGCACCGGGGCGATGTCGATGCCTTCGTGGAGCGTGGTGTAAATGACATCTCCGTCTTGACGCTGAGGCCCGCGCACGAATCCAAAGGATCCGCCCTCCCAAGGCTTCGTTTCCTCACCCTCGAAATTGCGGTTCACATACATGAAAAAATCCTGCGGGCGCCCCTCGAGGAGTGCTCGGTTTTCGGTGGGCCAATCGAACAGTGCGGCGTGGAGCGGGGTCGCAAGAGCGATGACGAAAAGAGCAAACCGCAATCTCACGGAACCGCCTCCGGCTTGGGCGCGGCTTTCATTTTTCCAAATTCCGACTCGCGTCCGATGATCGGAAATTTGGCCTGCAACGCAGCGATTTCTTGAGGGAGAAATCCTCCGGGCACATACAAAATCCCATCAGCCACCGTGCCGGAGATTTTCATAATGGAAGCAGGGCGACCGTTGATCAAAACCACGGCGGTTCGGCCTTTGTCCTCGAGCGTGAGTTGATGGAGTTTGTGCGCGCCGTGGGCATCGAGTCGAAAATAAGCGCCCGCCATGCCGTCATTTCCTGGGAAGGGATAGAAGGCTTTGAAGTCGCGCTCATTCACCGCAGGAACTTTCCGGATCTGGATTTTCCGGCCGTCTGTGAGTTCGAGTTCGGTGACGAAGGAGGAGCCATCGGAAGCCACCCCCTCGCAATGGAGGCGGACGGTGGTGGTCGGAGTTTTCTTGGTCCCGGCGAAAGTCGCGGAGGCAAGAAGTGACAGGGTTGTGGCGAGGACGAGAAAAGGGATCTTTCGGCGCATGTCTGGGCCTGTGGACGAAGTTTAAGGAAGCCGAAGCGTAGGCGAGTGTTTGGGAATTGCAACCGCTCGGTGCCTCCGATACCACTTTCGCCCATGAACCGCCTTGCCGCCGTCCTTCTTGCCATGCCGCTGGCTGTGGCCGTTGCCTTGGATTCCCAAGATGCCTCGACGCCTTTTGAATGGACCCCGCCGGACGAGAGCACGCCGTTCTTCGTGAGCGGCTCGGAATTCTATTCTAAAGAGCAAAAAATCCTCAGGGCCACCTCGCCAGCAAGCCAGTATCCGTTGGTAAAAGATGGACCGCAAACCGTGAGCGGGCAGGTGCAGAGTTTTTTCACCAACATGTTTGCCTCGGTAAATTTTCGTGGAGTTGCGGCAACTCGCGAGGAGGCCGAGCTAACCTTGAACCCCGAGGCCCCAAACCTCGCCGACACGCGCGAAGTCGGGGTGAACTACTCGATCCGCAACAACTCGAACCGCATGGCCCGGCTTGATTTTTCGACCAGCCAACGGATCGAAATCCTCACCAAAAATTCTGCCGGCAGCACGATTGATCGTTGGTCTGATGACCGCTCCTTCCAGCCTCAAGAGGGAATTGTGGTTATCAATCCCGATGAGCGCATCGAATACCGGGAAAAAATTTCCACCCGCGATATGAAGTCCGGCCAAACCTATGAGGTTGAGGCCATGCTCAAATCGGATCCCGATTTCCGGCTCCAAAAACCACTCGCGCCGCGCTGAGTTTTGCATCCCGGAAGTTTTATGCGGCTACTCCTCGCGCCGGCTTTGATCGCCGTCCTCGCCTTGCCGGTTCCGCTCCGGGCCCAGCAGCAGGAAAGAAAACTGCTCGATCGCATCCAGCGCCCCAACATGGAACTGACAAATCCGATGCAGGCCAAATCCTTCGAAGGTGGAGGCGGGATGGAGATGAAAAGTGCCAGCATTGGAAAGACCCCTTACGACGCGGGAAAAACCGCGAATCTCAAGGAGTTTTCCGGCGCCCGCTCGTTTCTGGGTATTAAGAATCCTTGGTTTGGGAATCGCGTGTTCGAGACCAAGTCCGCCCCACTCTCTGGCGCGGCCAACCTCAATTCCTCCTTTCCGGTGCGTGACGCGGCATCGGGGGAATTTTCAGCTTCCGACAAGAAAGCCCGAGTGGCGTCTTCCGACCTGAATCTCCGTCCATTCCTGATAAGCGGTAAGTCCGCGCAAGGGCTTGATCAAATCTCCGATAAAATTTCGAAAGAGATGACCATTGACGACATTCGCGAGATCCTCAACAAACCGCGCTGATTTTTTTGAACATGTCTGACATCCAATTTCTCTTACGGGGCTGCGCCAAGGTCATCAGCGAGCAGGAACTCGCCGAGAAGCTCAAACTCGGACGCCCGCTCCGTGTGAAGCTCGGCGTCGATCCGACTGCTCCGGATATCCATCTCGGCCACAGCATCGCGCTCTCGAAGCTCCGCGATTTTCAAGATCAAGGCCATGATGCCATCCTCATCATTGGGGACTTCACCGCGATGATTGGCGATCCCACGGGTCGTTCGGTCACTCGCCCGCAACTCACCCACGACGAGGTTTTGGAGAACGCCAAAAGCTTCCAAGAGCAGGCCTTCAAAATTCTCGACCGCGAGCGTGCGACGATCGTTTTCAACGGCGAGTGGTTCAAGGGAATGACCTTTCAGGAAGTCATCAAACTCAATAGCCGCGTGACGCTCCAGCAGATGCTCGTGCGGGAGGATTTCCGTGACCGGCTCGATCGGGGCCAGCCAATCCGCGCCCACGAAATCCAATACCCGATCATGCAGGGATGGGACTCCGTAATGATCAAGGCCGATGTGGAACTTGGCGGCACCGACCAACTTTTCAACATCATGGTCGGCCGCGACCTTCAGCACGAGGAGGGCATGGCGCGCCAGGTTGCGATGACCATGCCGATCCTCGAGGGTCTCGATGGCCACCAGAAAATGAGCAAGAGCCTTGGGAATTATGTCGCGCTCACCGATCCGCCTGCGTCGATGTTCGGAAAGCTCATGAGCATCAGCGACGAGTTGATGGTCCGCTACTACGATATTTTGCTCCACGAATCGCTGCCTGCTGGGCATCCGATGGAGGCTAAAAAAAGTCTCGCCCGCCGGATCACGGCGCGATTCCACAGCGAGGAACTCGCCGGTCAGGCACTCGAGGATTTCAATACCCGCTTCAGCGCCCGAGATCTGGCGCAGGCGGACTTGCCGGTTTTCACGCCAGGTGCCTCGCGGGACATTCTCAGCGTGGTCGTCGAGGCTTTTGCCGCATGCTTTCAAACCACCCGATCGCGCTCCGATGCCCGCCGGCTTGTGGAGGGAGGAAGTGTTCAGTGGAACGGAACCAAATTCTCGGATCCCAAGGCCCTGCTTCCGTCAGAGCCTGGCGTGCTGAAGCTCGACAAAACGCGGGCGGTTCGGATCAACGCCTGACCGATCGATGCGTCCGGAATTTTTCCAGCGCCGGTGGGAGCCGAATTGGGGGCTTTCTCGCCATACCTTTTACAAGACCCTTTTCTGGCTTCTCATGGGATTGATCGCCTATCGCGGCTTTCTTTTTGGAAAAGGGATTTTCGATTCTCAGAAGGCGACAAGTCTCGCTGGCCAGGCTCAAGCGCAGGTCGCCGCTGGAGATAAGGAACAGGCGATTCACACGCTCAAACAGGCTCTCACGCTTGATGCGTCGAACCCGAGGGCGGCTCGTGTTATGGCTCGCCTGCTTGACGCGGAAGGGAACTCAGTGGCTGTGGAATACCACCGATTGGTGACCGATTCCAGCGATGCAACACTCGAGGATTTTCGCCTGATGGCACTCTCTGCTGCGCGCCATGGAGAAGAGGAAGCGGCCTTGAAATCTGCGGAAAAAAATCGCGAACTCGGAGGCGATCCGGCTTTTCCTGATCTCATCAACGCCCAAATCCTCGCGTTGAAAGGCGATGGTTCCGGAAGGGAAAAAGTCCTCCGATCTGCTGTTCAAGCGAGGGAATCCAGCGAAACCCTCACCGCATTGGCGGATCTGCTTATGTCCGATCGCGAGATGTTCGATTTGAATGCTCCCGAGGCCTTGCAGTTGCTTGGCCGGGCGGCGGAGATCGACGATGGGCCTGACGGCCTGATGGCGCTCCGAAAAGCTTTGGCTTTCGGTATCATGACCCCTGATCAGCGATCTACCTGGCTGGAACTCTACCGCTCACATCCCGCCGCAAATGCCGCCTCACAACTCGATGCAGCCGGAATTGAGATCACGCTCGATCCTGTAGCACGCCCTTCCGTTGTTAGAAAAACCCAAGAACTTTTCCGAACTCTTCCGCTGGCGGAGAGAGTCCAAGCCGCGCAGTGGTTTCTTCAAAACGGCGAGCCCCGAGCTGTCATCGAAATCCTTCCTTTGCCTCAAGCCGCCAGTGGGCCGAAGTCCTTTCTTCTTTGGATCGATGCCGCGATTGCTTTGGGGGATTGGAGCTCGCTTGAGAAAGCCCTAAAGTCTCCCTCCGCTTCGTTGGATGATCCCTCGCGCCTCCCACTTCTTGCCCGTGCCATCAAACAACAAGGCCGCACGGCGGAGGCTGACGCGGTTTACGCCGAGGCTTTGCGCGCCACCGAATCCAATCCCGAAAAACGCTCCGAGGTTCTCGCAAGGCTTCTTGCCGCAGGGGAGTGGGACCTTTTTAAAAACAATATCGCAATGGTGGTTAATGACCCGAAAATCGCGGCCTCAGCGATTCGAGCCTGGGTGCCGCTGGCTCGAGAGCAACGCAGTTCCGCTCGCTTGCTAGGATTTTACGAGAAGGCGTTGTCCAGCCCTGTGCTGAAATCCGATTCCTACCTTCTCGATCGCTACGAATTTTGCCGGCTGATTCTCGGAATTCCGGTTCCTGTCGAGGAGGTCGAGGCACGCCTGGCTGTGGCCGGAAGCAACCCGAACTATCTCGCCACGGCGGCGCTCGGGTATCTTAAAAACAGCCGCAAGGCGAAAGCCATTCACCTTCTTGAGGGCCGCGAAAAGCCCGTGGATGTCTCTCAAATGACGCCATCCCGCCAGGCTGCCGCGGCCGCGGTTCTGGCTGCCAACGACCGTCCAGCCGAGGCCCGCGCGATTGCTGACCGCATTCCTCGCCAAAAACTCACTGTCGAGGAGGATGCTTTCCTCGCCGAGGTTCTCGCCAAGGGTCCCATGTTCCATTGATGCAACCCGCCAAGTTTTACCCATGAAAAAAAATCCCGTTTTCGCGTTTGTGATGGCAGGTGGAAGCGGCGAGCGCTTCTGGCCAATGAGCCGGCGTAGCACTCCGAAACACCTCCTGAAATTGCTCGGTGACCAGACTCTGCTCGAGACCACTGTTCGCCGCTTGGATGGCGTGGTTCCGTTGGAAAACACCTTCGTCCTCACTAACGAAGCCCAGATGGAATCAACTCGTGCCGCCGTCCCATTTCTTCCTCCGGAAAATATCGTGGCCGAGCCTGCGAAGCGAGACACCGCCCCGGCTTGTGCATTGGCGACGGCTATCGCCCGATCACTCCACCCAGAGGCCGTGTGTGTCGTCCTGCCGGCGGACGCCATGATTCACGATGTCGCGAAATTTCGAGACCGTCTTGCCGATGCTGTGGAGGCTGCCGCTTCTGGCGCGATCGTGACGATTGGAATTCCTCCCGCATTTCCAGCCACGGGTTATGGATATTTGGAAACCGCCGAGGCGCTTTCAGGTAGTTCGCGCGGGGGTCGGCTTCACGCTCTGAAGCGTTTTGTTGAAAAGCCCGATCTTGAGAAAGCCACTTCCTATGTGAGCGAGGGAAACTTTTTTTGGAATGCCGGAATCTTTGTGTGGCAGGCGGGAACTTTTCTCGACGAGTCGCGCCGCCAAGTCCCCGCGCTGGCCGATTTCATCGAAGCCCTCAATGATATTTCGGATTTGCCAAAACTTCTGAGTGACCGCTTTGCCTCGCTTCCGAAAATCTCGGTCGACTACGCGATCATGGAAAATGCCCGGCAGATTTCGTCGGTCATCGCGGATTTTGATTGGGATGATGTCGGGGCCTGGACGGCGCTCCCCGCTCACATCCCGCCGGATGCCGAGGGCAATTCGAAGCGCGGCCTGGTCGTTCAACATTCCTCGCGTGACAACATCGCAATTTCCAATGGCCGCCTCATCGCTCTTTGCGGAGTGGATCATCTCGTCGTGGTTGAGACACCGGATGCGATTCTCGTCTGCGATCGGGACAGCGTTCAGCAGGTCAAGGAGCTCCAGGCCCTTCTTCCCGAAAGTCTGAAATAAGAATGCTGGATCAGCCCTCGTAGGGTTCGAGGTGAATGACGGCATCGAGGATGCGGGGTTTTCTTGCCAATAGGTGGTCTTTCACCTGATGCCCGATGTCATGGCCTTCGCGCACCGTTGTTTCGCCGTGCACGAGGACATGAAGTTCCACAAATAGCCCCACGCCGCTTTTGCGAGGGCGGCATTTTTCGATGTCCACGACGCCTGGGACTTCTCGGGCAATGGCGCGAATTTCCTCGATCAGATTTTCGGGGAGGTTTCCGTCCAAAATATCGTGGAGGGCTCGTTTCGCGATCAGGGAACCATTGATGACGATGATCGTGCAGGCGAGCAGCGCGGCGTAGTCGTCAGCCGCCTCCCAACCCGGACCGCCAATCAGCGCAATGGAGATGCCGATCCCTGCCGCGGCGGAGGTGATGGCATCAGAGAGGTGATGCCAGGCGTCGCCTTCGAGCGCGCGGCTGTCGATGTCCCGGCCAAGGGCGTCGATTTTTCGGGAAAGAATCCATTTTACTGCCACCACAACCAAAAGAACCGGAAGCGTGAACCACTCGGGCGCGTGATGTGGGGTTCGAATTTCCAGAACCGAGTGCCAGGCGATGATTCCAGCGGCAACAAGCAACGCAGCTCCGGCGAAGAGTCCAGCGAGGGATTCGATGCGACCGTGGCCGTAGGGGTGGTTTTCGTCGGGTGGACGCAGCGAGAGTTGGAAGCCGACCCAAGTTATCAGCGAAGTAAAAATATCGGCCGCCGACTCGATGCCATCAGCCACCAGCGCGTAGGAATTTCCAACGAGGCCGACGGAGATTTTCACGGCCATGAGCACGAGGTTGACGCATACGGTCAACAACCCGAGAGCCACGGTTTTTCCCGTGTCGATCATGCGGCGCGGCGTTTTTTTGGGAGCAGGATGCCGAGCCCGAGTAGGCCAGCGCAGAGTAGGCCGAGTCCGACTGCGAGCACATAGTAGACTTTAAGTTCCTTGCCGAGCCATCCGCCCTCGTGGATGTCCATCAGCAGGTCGGCAGTTTCCTCGGAAATGCCAAAATACTCCTCGCCAATCTTGTAGGCCATGCCGGTGAGCGCGGTCGCAGTCAGCGGCAGCAGCAGCGCGATTCCGAGCAGGCGATGAAAAAGCCGCATCGGCTGGCGGGATTTCGATTTCACGAACATCGCCGCCCCCGAGCCGAGTAGGAACAGAAGGCCCAGCCCGGCCGCGAGGATTTGGAGGGTAGAAAAAAACGACCCCGCCCACTCGCCGGTGTGCAGGCCCATGATGAAATTCCCGGCCTCTTTGTCGACGCCGAACCATTTTTTCCCAACGCGGTAAGCGATGCCAGTAATGGCAGAGAAGGCCAGTAGGATGAAAAGCCACGGAGCTAGTCGACGATGAATGAGGCGGAGTTTCACGGGCTCAAAAATGGACGCCAACCTTCGCCGCTGCACTCCAAAAAATCAAAGCTCTTGAGCTTTAGGTAATCACCAAGTTGCAGGATGACTTCCTGCAGCTCATTCACTGGTTTGTATTCAGCGTGACATTGCTGAGCAGGTCGAACAGCGGGTCATTGATGTAGAAGTTCGTCTTGCCCATCCGTTGTTTGCGCACCAGACCCGCCGCTGTGAGTTGCTCCAGATATTTGCCAGCCGTCGGTCGGGATACACCAAGCTCGTTTTCGATGAACTCAATTTTTGTGTAGGGGTAGCGGAAAAGATTGTTCAGCAAATCCTGGCTGTAGAGCTTGGGCACTCGCTCGCGCAGGTCGTGCTTCGTCTTGAGCATGAGATCGCGAAAAGCTTTCACCAACGCAATCGCGCTTCGCGATGTCACAGCCACTCCACGGAGGAGATACAAGCACCAGTCCGCCCAGAGGCTTTCATCCCGCACTGTTTGCAGCAGTCGGTAGTAGTCACGCTTCGTTGTCGTGATGTAGCGACTCAGGTAAAGCACGGGCAAATCCAGTAGGCCATTGCGCTGCAACATCAGCAGATTCAGGATGCGGCCTGTCCTTCCGTTTCCGTCGTAAAACGGATGAATGCTTTCGAACTGGTGGTGGGTGATCGCCATGCGAATTAGGGGGTCCAAGCCATCTTCAGCGTGTATGAAGTCGATCAAGTTCCCCATCAGTGATTGAACCTCCGCCGCGTCCTGCGGTGGCTCGTAAATTACGGCACCGGAGGATTCATTTTTCAAAACGGTGCCCGGCAACTTCCGCAGTCCGGCGCGGTTTTGCTCCAATTCCGCTTGCACGGCCAACACTGTTTCCAACCGGATCAAGCCCGAAGTTCGCACCGCATCATAGCCAGTCCGCAGAGCGCTGACATAATGCCGCACCTCTTTCGCCGCCGGACTCGCCGAATCCCCTTGAACGGCGTATAGCTCGTCATGCGTGGTGATAATGTTTTCGATCTCCGAACTGTCCTTCGCCTCTTGAATGCTCAGCGTATCCAGCAGGATGCCCTGATTCGGAAGCGATTCGCAAAGCCCTTTCAGCTCAGCCAAATGCCGGTGCGCCTCCGTCAATGACGCCCAAATCTCGCGGCTGTCCAACGCACTCATGTCAGCCAAAGGAAGTGGAGAGAGCTTGCTCATATAAAGAAAAGTGGCACTTCCTTATCGCATGGCCTATTTCATGTAAAGAAAAGTGATTTTTCTTTACATGATAAGAGCAAGGCCTAGCACGCGCGGGGAGCGCTACACCTCATGGATGCGTCATGTTTTTGGCCACGACCCACTGGTCGAATTGCTCGGCGGTGAGGTATCCGAGGGCGAGGGCGGCTTCTTTGAGGCTGGAGGCGTCTTTGTGGGCTTTTTTGGCGATCTGGGCGGCTTTGTCGTAGCCGATGTGTGGGTTCAGCGCGGTGACAAGCATGAGGGAGTTTTTCACATAGCTCTCGATGACGGGGAGGTTCGGCTCGATGCCGATGGCGCAGTGATCGTTGAAGGAATGGCAGCCCTCGGCGATGAGGCGGACGGAGTGCAGGAAATTGTGAACGATGACGGGCTTGAAGACATTCAGTTCGAAGTTGCCCTGGGAGGCGGCGATGCCGATGGCGGTGTCGTTGCCCATGACTTGGATGGCGATCATGGTGAGGGCTTCGGATTGGGTGGGGTTCACCTTGCCGGGCATGATCGAGGAGCCAGGCTCGTTCTCGGGAATGATGAGTTCACCCAGACCACAACGGGGCCCGCTCGCGAGCCATCGAATGTCGTTGGCGATTTTCATCAGCGCGCAGGCGAGGGATTTCACCGCGCCGCTGGCGATGACGAATTCGTTGTGGCCGGAGAGGGCGGCGAATTTGTTCGGTGCGGATTGGAATGGGAGGCTGGTGAGCTTGGCGATGTGAGCAGCGGCGCGGTCGCCGAACTCGGGGTGCGCATTGAGGCCGGTGCCGACGGCGGTGCCGCCGATGGCGAGTTGGTAGAGTCCGCTTAGGGAATATTCGACATCGCGGAGTCCTTGGTCGAGGAGCGTGACATAGCCGGAAAATTCCTGTCCGAGTGTGAGCGGTGTGGCGTCCTGCAAATGGGTGCGACCGATTTTGACGATGTCGGCGAAGGCCTTGGCTTTGGCATCGAGCGTGTCGCGGAGGGTTTTGACGGCAGGGATGAGGCATTCCAGCACGACCGTGGCGGAGGCGATGGACATCGCGGTCGGGAAGGTGTCGTTCGACGACTGCGACATGTTCACATGGTCATTGGGGTGCACCGGTGCTTTGGATCCCATCTCGCCGCCGGCGAGTTCGATGGCGCGGTTCGAGATGACCTCGTTGGCGTTCATGTTGCTCTGGGTGCCGGAGCCGGTCTGCCAGATGCGGAGGGGAAAGTGGGCGTCGAGTTTTCCGGCGATGACCTCATCGGCGGCACGGACGATGAGGTCGCGCTTGTCGGCAGGGAGTTTGCCGAGGTCGGCGTTGGCGAGGGCGCAGGCTTTTTTAAGGGTGCCGAGAGCTTTCACCATTTCGGGCGGGAGGATGTCCTCGCCGATGTCGAAATGGATGAGCGAGCGGGCAGTCTGGGCTCCCCAATAGACATTGTGAGGAACGGAAATTTGCCCCATCGAGTCGGACTCGAGGCGGTGGGTGGCGGGGTTGTGAGGTGCGGTGGTGGTCATGGGAAAAGTTTTAAGTTTTAGGAATTAAGTTTTAAGTGGCGGCGGGTGGCGCGGGAGTCGGTGAGGTTGTGGGTGACAAGCGAACTTTTTTCCCCTCCTCCGTGCTCTCTGTGTCCTCTGTGGTTAATTTTCTGGGCTCGGTTTACAAGTGCCGGACGAGGTCGGATTTTTCGAAGCGGACTTTAGGAAGGGTGGCGTATTTGTCCTCGGTGGAGCGGTATCCGGCGGCGCAGGCGACGACGGTGTTGTAGCCCTTTGTAGGGAGGTCGAGGATCGCGTCGTATTCGCGGGGATCAATGCCTTCGAGCGGGCAGGTGTCGATTCCGACGAGCGCGGCGGAGGTCATGAAATTTCCAAGGGCGATGTAGACTTGGCGGGCGGCCCACTCGCGGACCCAAGCGGCGCGGGGACCGGCGATGACATCAGCCATCATCATGTCGCGGTAGAAACCCAGCGACTCGAGTGTCACTCCACGGACTTCCGCGATGCGAGCGAGGTATTTTTCCATGTAGGGAACATCGACTGTCTCGGGAATCGCGAAGACGACGAGGTGCGACGCATCGGTGACTTGCGATTGGTTCCAGGAATGCGGGCGGAGTTTGGCACGAAGGTCGGGATTTTCGACGACGAAAAATTGCCAGGGCTGGAGGCCGTAGGAGGAGGGCGAGAGAATCAGGGAGTCCTCGAGAGCAGACCAGTCGGGAGCTGGGATTTTTTTCGAAGCGTCGAATTGCTTGGTGGCGTAGCGCCAGTTTTGCGCGGCGAGGAGTTGGTCGGTGGAGATCGGATTCATGAGCGGCCGATGGGACAACCGAGCGGGGGAGGCATCAAGACATTTTAGGGGGAGGGGAGATGACCCTCGCGGACATAGTGGCGGAAAGCGCCATTCAGGGCCTCGGCGAGATCTTGGCGGCTCTGCCAACCTGTGGCTCGACGGAATGCGGTGGAGTCCACCACCCAGCGGTCCGCCCAGATTTCCTTCGCGCGGTCGCGGGTGAGGCTTGGGGCGGAGCGGCGCAGGGAGGGAATGGAATCGACGAGTAGCGACATGGCTTTTACGACGGCGATCGGGATTGGCAGGGTCACCCCTTTGCCGCCAGCGGCGCGCGCGGCCGTTTCGATCAACTCCCAGTCGGTGATCGTGCGATGCGCTGAGATGTAATGTGGGCCGGGGCTCTCGAGGCTCCATGCCGATTGGACGGCTTCGACGACATCATCGACGGAGAGGAAGCTGAATTCCTTTCGACGCAGGCCCGGCTTGGTGCGAATCAGGCCAAGCGCCATTTTAAAAAGAGGGAGGGTGGCGGTGTCTCTCGCGCCGAGGATCATCGGGGGGCGGAGAATGCAAATGCGGCGGTTTTTTTGGCCATGGAGGGCTCGTTCCAAAGCGAGCTTGGATTTTCCATACCAAGTGAGTGGCGTGTCGGCATCCGACTCGGTGCGGGCGGCGCGACCATGGGGCGTTGGGCCTCCTGCGGATTGAGAGGATAAAACCACCACGCGTGCCGATTCCGGGAGGGCTTCGAGGATACGAAGGGTCCAATCGACATTGGTGGCGAAATACTCGTCGCGGTTCCGCGCGAAGAGAACGCCGGCCGAAAGGAGGGCGTGGGTGGGGTGGATGCCTGGGGGCCAGTTTTCCGGCTCGGGGTCGAGGGGCGTAACGGATGCGGAATCGAAACCCTCGATCTCGAGTTGGGCTCGGAGTTTTTTGGCGTTACGGACCGGGGCGAGAATTTGGGTTCCCTGCGAAATTTCGCGGAGAAGAAGATTCCTGCCAACAAACCCTGTTGCGCCCGTGACGAGCAGGGTTTTCATGAACACGCGGCGACCGGCGTTACCGTCGGATCAGGGGGTGGCGGGTTTTTGGGAAGCAGCGGGTTGGGGGGTGTCCTGACGCTGGATGCGATATTTTTCGACCACGGCCTTGGCGTCGTTGTCGGTATCCGCGAGTTTGAGGAGATCATTGAGCATCTCGGTGTAGCGGGTCTGGACTTGCTGGGCCTGCTGGACGCTCGCTTCGCGCTGTTTGATGAGTTCCGCAAAACGCTTCTCGCCTTCGATGGTTGAGGTGAGTTGGCGATCCATGGTGTCATAGCGCCATTTCATCGAGCGGGACGCTTGTCCGTTCGCGCTAATTTGAGCGAAGAGGAAAACCGAAAAGGCGAGAGCCAAAATCGCGATCAGAAAATGGATGTTTCCAATCAGCGAAGGGGAGGTTTCTGGTGCGGGTTCGTTGTAGTCTTCCATAGGATCAGTTGGTAGGAGCTGGGGTTTGGTTCACTTCCAAGCCGTATTTTTTGAGAAGCTCGGTGATCTTGTTGTTTTTGTTGGTGACGGAAAGTTGTGCGAGGTCTCGCAGCATCGCGGGTCCGATTTGATTTTGAAGTTGGGCGGCACCTTCGATCTGTTGTTGTTGAGCTTGGAGTTGCTGCTGCTGGGCTTGGATCGCGAGTTGGTGGGCTTGGATTTCATCCTGCTGCTTGAGCAGTTTGCTCTCGAAGCTTTGGTTGGACCAAGTTCCGACAAGGAACCAGAGGCTGAGTAGTAAGGCGAGTCCGCTGGAGGCGGTGGAGAGGAGGGCGAATGGCATGGGTGATTTGTGAGGATTTATAAAAAGCCCTTTAATCAGATGGCGTCAAGGCGCAAAGCAAATCACTCGTTTGTTCGGTTTTGTCGTAAATCCGGAATTGCGCGCTCGGATGGGGGTGCTCATTGTCGCCGGATGTTTCGCACCTTAGGCATCGCGGTTTTGCTCGCCCTCACAAATCTTCATGCGGGAAGTGTGATTTTTATCCATCCCGATGGGGCGGGAATTTCGCACTGGCAGGCGGCGCGATTTTTCTGGGCGGGGCCGGATGCGGATTTGAACTGGGACCGGATCCCGGCGATTGCCGTTTATCGTGGGCACATGGCCGACGCGCTCTCTGCGACCTCCAATGGGGGCGCCACCACCCATGCTTATGGCGTGAAAGTGTGTTCCAATGCCTTCGGCACGGATGGGAAAAATCAGGGGCGTCCGGTGGCGGCTTCGGGCCAGCGGGCCAGTATCATGCACGAGGCCATCGAGGCTGGTCTTCGAACGGGTTTGGTCAATTCCGGTAGCGGGGTGGAGCCTGGCACGGCTTGCTTCGTGACCAGTGTCGAGAATCGTAAGGATTACGCCGAGATCGTGAAGCAACTCGTCGGATCGGGTGTGGATGTAATTCTCAGCGGCGGCGAGGAGTGGTTCCTACCCAAGGGTAAAAAAGGGCGTCACGCGCCAGAGGGCCTCCGCGAGGATGGGTTGGACCTGATCGAACAAGCCCGCTCGCTCGGCTACCATGTGGTATTCGACCGCAAGGAACTCCTGGAGACTCCTGAAAAAACTCGGAAGCTTCTCGGGATTTTCGCCGCGCAGGATACCTTCAACGATGTCTCGGAAGCCCAGATGAAGGCGGAAAAACTCCCGACTTATGTGGAGGGGGCTCCGACTCTCGCTGAGATGACTCAAGTCGCCCTGCGGGTTCTCGGGGACGAGACCTTTCTGCTCGTGGTGGAGGAGGAGGGTTGCGACAACTTTTCAAACTTCAACAACGCCCAAGGCGCTTTGGATGCCCTTAAGCGGGCTGATGACGCCTTCGGTGTGGCACTCGATTATGTCGATCGGAACAAGGATACGCTTCTCGTCACAGCTGCGGACAGTTCCGCTGGAGCCATGGATGTGCTCGGGAATCCGGCCTCGTCCTTGATCAAATACCAGACTCTGGATGCTCGTGATTCCAATGGTGCCCCCTACAGCCTCGCTTCCGATGGTTCCCAATTCCTCTCGCAACCCGATCGTTCGGGAGAGCGGCATCCCTTTGTCATCGTCTGGGGAACAGTCCATGACACCTCGGGCGGGATTCTCGTCCGTGCCGCAGGAAAGAACTCCGAAAAAGTCCGGGGGACCTTCGACAACACCCGAATTTACTCACTCATGCGGGAGACGCTTTTTCCTGGCCAGCCCCAGCCATGATCCTCGAGTGGCTCAAAAAAACCGGACGCCGTTTCTGGGATGTTACCTGGAATGCTTTCGAGATTTTTTTCGAGATCGAAGGGGGGCACCGCGCGGCGTCGTTTGCTTACTACGCCTTGTTTTCGCTCGTGCCGCTTTTTGCGCTGCTGCTCACGATCGGTTCGGTGTTCGTTCGGCCCGACGAGGTGATTTCCACAGTGGAGAAATTCTTCCCCATGGAAGCCGCGCAGCAGGAACTCGTGTGGAAAATGGCCGCGACTTTGCAATCGACTCGAGGTGGCGTCAGCACCGTTGCCATGCTGGTTTTCGTGTGGGGGTCGATGCGGTTTTTCGAAGTGCTGGTCCAAGGAGTGAACCGCGCTTGGCATCGTGTGCTTCTTCCTTGGTGGAAACTTCCGTTCAAAAATCTGGGCATGATGCTCGTCATCGCGAGCGCGCTGGGATTTGGGTTGTTCGCTCCCGCGGTGCTACAAGCCGGCGAACGGACCGTGCGATCCTTTGATTCGTTTCTCGAACAACTCGTGCCGGGCATTCACTTCGAGGTGCTGGCGTTGGTGTTTTCGGGAGCCCGATTCCTTCTAGCGGGAGGTTTGATGATTTATGCCCTCTCGGCTCTCTACATGCTGGCGCCGGGAAGTCGGATTTATCTTCGCCAAGTCTGGTTGCCGTCACTCTCCGTGGCGCTGGCTTTGCAACTTGGGCAAACTCTCTTTGGCTCCTATGTCACGAAATTCGTGAACTACAACGCCATCTACGGCCCCGTCGGGGCGATCATGCTGACCCTCATGTGGGTCTATGTGGCAGGAGTAATCATCCTGCTCGGGGGGTGCTACTGTGCGGCTGGGGCAGGTGTTCGCCCGGGAGATGCGACTACTCCAACCACTGCATGAAGTTCCAGTTTGCGGAAATCATTGCCGTCACCACGAGAACGGTGGCGATGAAGCCCAAGAAGGCGGAGAAAGCGGCAGAAAGCAGAATCATGCGAATGAGCGGATCTTGCGGGTCGTTGGCGGGTTCGGTCATGAGGGGATAAAAAAGAACGCGGCAGGGATTGTCAATTCACTCGTGGCGAAGTGCCTTCACCGGGTCGAGCTTGGCGGCGAACCAAGCCGGGATCAGCGCCGCCACGGAACAAATCACAAACGCGCTCAAGCAAATGATCGCCACATCCGACGCGACAATCTCGGCGGGGATTTCGCTGAACTGATAGACCGAGGCTGGAAAGACCTCCACCCCCAAGGCGCGTGAAAGAAAATGATTCGCCTCGTTTCGGTATTGGGTGAGCGAGATGCCGAGGCCGAGACCGATGAGTGTGCCAAAAACTCCGACAACCATTCCTTGGGCGAGAAAAACCCCCACGATCTGGTTCGTTCGTGCCCCGAGGGCCTTCATCACTCCGATCTCGCGGGTCTTTTGCACCGTCACGGTGATGAGGGTGTTCATAATCCCAAAAGCCGCCACCAGGATGATGAACATGAGAATGAAAAACATGACCTGACGCTCCATGCGGATGGCATCGAAAATTTGCTTATTCATATCCATCCAGCTCATCGAATAGGCGGGCGAATCGAGGCGGGAGTTGAGGTCGTTGCGGACCTTGTCGGCGAGGTAGGGATCCTTGGTTTTCACCGCCAGGCCGTGGGCTGCCGGGCCGAGGTTGTAGAGTTCCTGCCCGATATGAAGCGGCACGATCAAAAATTCGCTGTCGTAGAGGTAGCGTCCACTCTCAAAAATCCCCGTCACCTCCAGCTCCGTCGGCAGGATGAGTTGCTTGAGCGAGGCGATGTCCTCCGGCTTGCCACCGGTTTTTTCGAGTCGATCGATTTCGCTCAGGATCTCTTGGAAATTTCCCGGCGAGAAAATCGTGAGTGTTTCGCCCACGGTGACGCCCAACTCCCGGGCGAGCTCCGAACCAACGATTGTTTTGCTCCCCTCAAGATCATATTCGCCCTCGATGATAAAGGGAGTGATATCCACAACGCCGCGCTCCTGCTCGGGATCGACGCCCCGGATTTTGGGAGCCAGTCGTCGATTCTGATATTGGGCGATCACCGGCCCCAGCACGAACGGCGCGACGGCCACGACATCGGGGTCCTTTTTCACGCTGGCCGCAGTGTTTTCCCAATCTTCTAGAACCCCGCCGCTGGTCACGACCACATGAGGATCGAAGCCGATGACTTTCCGGCGCAACTCCTGCTCGAACCCCGTCATCACTGAAATCACTAAAATCAAAACCATGATCCCAAGAGTCACGCCGAGAATGGAAATCAGCGTGATGATCGAAAGAAAGGTGCGCTTAGGCTTAAGGTAGCGCATGGCAAGAAACAGGCTGAAACTCTTCGGCATTTCCGGGATTTTCTACACGCGTTGGGCATCACCGGAAATACTTAATGCCTCGATCACGGGGAATGCGCTTGCTCCCTCAAGCCGGCGGGCCTAGGAAAACGAGCAGCCTCAATGCGCCATGGACGACTTCGATTTTGAATTGGTGGATAACGAAAAACGGCACCTCTCGAGGCATTCCCTCGCGCGGTTGAAAGCCTTGGCGCCGACTTTTTCAGAGCGTTCCCGCGAGCGTTTGGCTTGTGTCGAGCTGATCGCCGAGCGGGAGCAGGCCTTGGCCCAAGCGGTCGTGAGAGTCGCAGCGCGGCGTTCGATGTGGGCGCTTTTCCTCTCCGTGGTCGCCCTTGTCGTTCCGATCGTTCTTTTTGTCGCCTGGACGATGTTCCAGCAAAAGTCCGCCGAGGAACCTCGCTATGAGCGTCCGCGCTCCGTCGTGCGCAACATTCCGACCCCGGAGCCAACTCCCGAGCCAGAACCCGAACCGGAGAAGACCCCTGAGCCGCTTCCCTCCTCGCTGGGTGAGTTGCCAGGGCCTACGCTTTGACGGGAGTAAACAGCTCGTGCGCGAGCACGCTCAGGCAGTAGATCGCGGCCGTCTCGGTGCGGAGAATGATCGGGCCGAGAGAAATTGGTTGGCAGCCGTGGCTTTTGGCCAAGGCGATTTCCGCCGGAGTAAAATCTCCCTCCGGGCCGACAAATACTGTGACTTCGCGGGGCAGGTGGCCGTGCTGCGAAGAATAGTCGGCGAGGACTTCCTTGAGCGTGCGCGCATCGGGTTGGAGGGATGCGATGAGGAGTAGGGATTTTTTGTCGAGGCGCTCGAGGAATTCCCTAGGAGGAACCGGTGCGGCAATTTCGGGAAGGTGATTTTGCCCGCACTGCTTGCAAGCCTCAAGAGCCACGGCCTGCCACTTCTCACGCTTCTTTGCGATTTCATCCGCCTCGAGTTGGACAATCGTGCGGTCGGAAAGGAGCGGCACGACGCGTGTGGCGCCAAGTTCCACGGCCTTCTGCACGATGAGATCCATGTTTTTTCCCTTGGGCACGGCTTGAGCGAGCGTGATCGCGCAGGGTGGGGGAGGGGTTTTGGCTGGAGCTGAGATTTTGAGGACGACGCGGGAGCCGTTCTTGGAATCGATCAGCGCGGAAGCCTCACGGCCTTGACCATCAAAAACAGTCGCACGGTCGCCGATTTCGAGGCGCAGGACATTCAGGCAGTGGTGGGACTCCGATTCGTCGAGCGTGGCGGATTCCCAGTTTTCAGGAGCGAGATGGAAGCGATGCATATTTTTCGAAAATGTAGTCTCGGAGCGCGGCGTGCCAGTGACGCGGGGTGATTCCCGTGGCAGCCGCGAGCTTGGAGGTGGAAAGGATGGAAAAAACAGGGCGCGGCGCAATGAATTGTTTCATCTGCGAGAGGGGAACGCCTCCGACTTTCGTGGTCTTCAAGGCCAGACCCGCCTCGGCGGCGAATTCGAGGGCCTTCTCGCCATACTCCCGCCACGAGCAGGAACCTGTGTTGCAGGCGTGGTAGAGGCCGCCGGGCAGGGGCTGAGCAAGAAATGGCTCGAGCCAATCGGCAACATCCGGCGCGTAGGTCGGAGCGGAAAATTTGTCATCCACCGCTTCCACATGGTCGTTCTCGAGAGCGCGCTGAATGATCATATCCACAAACGAGGGCTTCGCCGGGCCGAAGACCCACGACACGCGCACGACGAGGTGCGCTGGCGAATCGGCGAGAACGAGGTTTTCGCCGTCGAGTTTGGTTTGGCCATACCAACCGCCGGGATTCGCCGGATCGGGCTCCGTGTAGGGAGCCTCTTTTTTGCCGTCGAAGACATAGTCTGTGCTGAAGTGAATGAACCGTGCGCCGCGCTTGGAGGCGGATTCGGCCATGACCAGTGGGGCCAGGGCGTTGACCGTCCGCGCTTCCTCCCGGGCGCTTTCGCAGCCATCCACATTCGTCGCTCCAGAACCATTCACTAAAACATCAAACTCCACTCCGGCGAGTTGCGTTCGGAGTTTTTCGAGATTCGAGACATTAGCCTCCGCACGGCCCCAGGAAACGACTTCGTGGTTTCGCGACCAGCATTCCGCGAGCGACGCAGCCAGGCGGCCCCGGCCGCCGAGGATCAGGATTTTTTTCGAGGACATGGAAAAAAGATTATGCGCGCGGATTCGACGCGCACAGCCGGAAAAATTTTCCAACGCGACCTGGATGGCGTATCACCTTCGCTTTCCATGATGACCGTCCTCGAAGTCTTGAACGCCGCGACCTCCTATCTCCAAAAGCAAGGCGTCGAGAGCCCAAGGCTCCATGCCGAGCATTTGCTGGCGCATTCGCTCGGAATGCCGAGGAGAATGGATCTCTACCTCGCCTTCGACCGTCCGCTTGGCGAAAAGGACCGTGCCCCGCTGCGTGATCTCGTAAAGCGCCGCTCGGAGGGCGTGCCGCTTCAGCACTTGCTCGGCACGGTGGAATTCCTCGGCCGCGAGTTTCTTTGCGACGCCCGCGGATTGATCCCCCGACCCGAAACCGAGGAATTGGTCGAGTTGGTTTTGAAATCCGCTTCCTCCGGTTTGTCATTTCTCGATGTCGGCACCGGCAGCGGGGTGATCGCACTTTCTCTGGCTTTGGAAAAACCCGAAGCCCGCGTCACGGCCTGTGACTTTTTACCCCAAGCCTTGGCCTTAGCCGCCGAAAACCGCGCCCGGCATGGACTCGAGGCGCGCGTCGGGTTGATCGAATCCGATTTGCTCGCGTCGGTGGAAGGTTCGTTTGATGTGGTGGTCGCCAATCTCCCCTACATCCCGACGGCGGAAATCTCCGGACTTTCCAGGGAGGTTTTGCAGGATCCCATCTCCGCGTTGGATGGCGGGGATGACGGTCTGAGACTGATCGAGCGTTTGGCGGACCAACTTCCCAAGCATCTTTCCCCAGGTGGCTTCCTGGCCCTCGAAATTGGCCACGACCAATCTGAAAAAGTCCTCTCCATGCTGAATGACCGGGGATTTCAAGAAGTCCTGGCCCATTCTGACCATCAGGAACGCAATCGCTTCGTCACCGCCCGAAAATAAACTTCGGCGCCCTACCAGATTTGGAGGGACGACCTCCGAGTCGTCCACCAGTTCAATATTCTGGACGCAGGAATAGGCGCTGACGGAGCATCGCCCTCCAGTTGGCTTACGAGTGGCGCTGCTGCGAAGTTTTAGAACAGCAGTGTGGCAGGAGATTCGAGGCTCTTGCGGATTTCCGCGAGGAATTGGGCGCCGAGCGCGCCATCCACGACGCGGTGGTCGCCGCTGAGGGCGATGGACATCCGCTGGCCGGCGATGATTTGGTCATTCGGGCCGACGACGGGCTTATTCACGATCGCTCCCACGGCAAGAATTGCGGCCTGCGGTGGGTTGACGATGGCGTAGAAGCTATCGACTCCGTAGGCGCCGAGGTTCGAGACGGTGAC
The DNA here is from genome assembly GCA_026398255.1 of Verrucomicrobiota bacterium. Classification (GTDB taxonomy): domain Bacteria; phylum Verrucomicrobiota; class Verrucomicrobiia; order Chthoniobacterales; family Terrimicrobiaceae; genus UBA967. The sequence continues at coordinate 27,991 of JAPLTG010000022.1, read as the reverse complement.
GGTTCCTCCGGCGTATTCCTCGGGCTTGATTTTCTTGTTTCGAGCGCGGACGGCGAGGTCTTTGACAGCCGCGCTGATTTCGCGGAGCGAGAGTTTGTCGGCCTTGCGAACGACGGGAGTGATGAGGCCGTCCTCGACTGCAATGGCGACCGAGAGATTCACATCGGCGTATTCCACCACGGAGTCACCCGCGAAGGCGGCATTGACTTTCGGATGTAGCGCGGCGGCGCGTGCGGTGGCGAGAAGCACAAAGTCATTCACCGTGATCTTGGGCGATCCGGTGGCCTCGGCGGCGGCGTTGATTTCCTTGCGGAGCTTCGAGAGCGGCGCGGCGTCCACCTCCATCGTGAGATAGAAATGCGGAATCTGGGTTTTGCTGATCAGGAGACGCTCGGCGATCGTGCGGCGCATGCCAGTGAGCGGTATTTTTTTGTCAGCATCGGAGCAGGGGACATCAATCTTCGCCGCGGGAGCCGCAGCCTGAGCGCCACGCGGGGCGGCGGGGGCTGAGTCGAGATCCGCAACGACGATTCGTCCGCCAGGGCCAGAGCCTTGGAGACGGGAAAGATCAATGCCTCGCTCTTGGGCGATTTTTTTGGCGAGAGGGGAGGCTTTGACGCGAGCGCCGTCAGAAGACGGGCGGGACTTCGGGCGGGGAGTGGCCGGAGCGCCAGAGGAAATGGCGGTTGTGGCGGGCGCAGGGGCTGGAGCCGCAGGGGCGCTCGGAGCCTTGGCGGTTACGGGGAGCTTTTGGGACTCGGTGGATCCTCCGTCGAGAGTGGCGATCGGGTCGCCGACCTTCACCACGCCGCCCTCGGGAATGAGGATGTCGGTGAGCACGCCGTCATCAAAAGCTTCCATTTCCATGGTGGCTTTGTCGGTTTCGACATCGGCGATCACATCTCCGATGGAGATTTTATCGCCGGTTTTTTTGTGCCATTTGACGAGTGTGCCCTCGAGCATCGTGTCGCTCAATTTGGGCATGGTAATCTGAATCATAAGAAATCGGGTGTAGCGGGGTGTCGGGTCAGAGGATTTGCAGGGTCTTGCTAATGATGCGTTGGACCGTGGGAAGTTGGATCGGCTCGAGCGCGGGGGAGTAAATGGCCGGGGCGTCGAGGGCGCAGACGCGCTGGACGGGGGCGTCGAGTTCATCGAAGCATTGCTCCATGATCATGGAGGAAATCTGCGCGGAGACGCCGCAGAAAGGCTTGTTCTCGTCCACCAGCACGGCGCGGTGGGTTTTGCAAACGGTCTTCATGATTGCCTCCTCGTCGAGCGGACGGATCGAACGGAGATCTAGGACCTCGGCGTGGATGCCGTGCTCGGCGGCGAGGATTTCGGCGGCCTTCAGCGCCGTGATGACAGCGCGACCGTGGGCGATGAGGGAAACATCGGTGCCCTCGCGCTTGATGTCGGCGACACCGAGCGGGATCGTGTATTCCTCCTCGGGAACCTCCCAACTTTCGCCGTAGAGCAGGGTGTTTTCCATGACGCAGACGGGGTCGTTGTCACGGATGGCGGTTTTCATGAGCCCCTTGGCATCGTAGGCGGTAGCTGGGCAGACGACCTTGAGGCCGGGCGTGTTCGCGATGAAATTCTCGGGTGTGTGCGAGTGGGTGGCACCGACATTCGTGCCGCCATTGGCTGGGCCGCGGATAACGATCGGGCAGTTGATGAGACCGCCGCTCATGTAGCGGACCTGACCGGCGTTGTTGATGATCTGGTCCCAGGCGACATAGGCGAAGCTCCAGAACATGAGTTCCATGACGGGGCGGATGCCGAGCATCGAGGCGCCGATGCCCATGCCGATGAAGCCGGCCTCGCTGATCGGGGTGTCCACGACACGTTTGTCGCCAAAGCGCTCCCAGAGGCCTTCGGTGACTTTGTAGGCTCCATTGTAGCGGGCGACTTCCTCGCCCATGAGGACGACATTTTCGTCGCGCATGATTTCCTCGGCGAGGGCGTCATTCAGGGCTTTGCGGTAGGTGATGAGTGGCATGGGTGTGCTCTTTGGATTGAAAAAATGTATTGGCGCCGTGGTGGAATCCGACGGGCGCCTTTTTGGAATCTAGTCGCCGAAGAAGTGGCGACCGGTGTTTCCGGCTTCGGTGTTGTTGTCCACTTCCCAGTAGACATCCTCGAAAATCGATTCGGGTGAAGGATTTTCGCTGGCGAGGGCAAACTCGGCGGAGGCATTGGCCTCGAGCTTGATCTCGTTATCCATCGCATCCATCGCGGCGTCGGTGGTCACGCCTTCCTCGAGGAGGCGTTTTTTCCAAAGTCGGATCGGGTCGTGGTGGGTCTTGTAGCGCTCGATCTCGTCGGCGGCGCGGTATTTTTTTGCATTCGCGTCGGCAACCGAGTGGCCATAGTAGCGGTAGGTATCAATCTCGAGAACGGTCGGGAGCGATTGCTCGTGGGCGCGGCGCATGGCGTTTGCGGTCTTGGCGCGGACTTCGTAGAGATCCTCGCCATTGGCGATATCCCACACGATGCCGTAACCATCAGCACGCTCGGCGAGGCAATTTCTCATCGCCGAGGAGCGATCGAGGGTGGTGCCCATCGAGTATTTATTATTCTCAATAATGTAAACGACGGGGAGCTTCCAAAGGGCGGCGAGGTTCAGCGATTCGTGGTAAGCGCCTTGGTTCACGGCGCCGTCGCCCATGAAGCAGAGCGCGCAGCCTTTGAGGCCATGGTATTTGAGGCCGTAGGCGAGTCCGAGACCGAGCGGGGTCTGGCCGCCGACAATGCCGTGGCCGCCCCAGTAATTTTTATCCGGCGCAAAAAAGTGCATCGAGCCGCCCTTGCCGCGTGAGCAACCGGTGGCTTTTCCGAGGAGTTCAGCCATGCATTCATTCATCGACATGCCGACAGAGAGGGCGTGCCCGTGGTCGCGGTAGGCGGTGATGACATGGTCGTTTTTGCCAAGAAGGGAAACGGTGCCTACCGCCACCGCCTCCTGGCCGATGTAGAGGTGCAGGAAGCCGCCCATGGCTCCTTGGTTGTAGTATTTCAACGAAACCTGCTCGAAGCGCCGGATACGAAGCATTTGCCGGAGAATCCCCATTTTTTCATCCGGGGTGAGGTTGGCATTGACTTCGGCTTTGGAGAAATCCACCGGATCCACGGCAACTTCGTCTTCGGTAGGGCTGGGCATGGTTCGTGAAGTATTGGGCATCGTTTTGAGAATTTCTATCGGGCTGACCTGTTGAAAAACGCGGGCAATTTCTTTCAGTTGCCGCGGCTTTGGCAATTCCCAAATCACAACGAGCGAAAAATAGTCGTCACCGGGTAAGAAAATCGGGCGTCACTCGAGGATTTTTTCGATTGGGTGATGGATGGGTTTGCCCCAAGATCGTGCCATGAAAAGGGTGCTTTTCGTGCAGCATGGGGATGTGGACAAGCCCGGCCTTCTCGCCGAGGTGCTCGAGGAATGTGGAATCGAGTGTGAGGTTTTTCACGCTTGGCAGGGTGGGGGATTTCCAAGATTGGACGACTACGGGGGATTGGCTCTCGGTGGGGGTGGGCAGAGTGCGTGGGAAGTTGAGGCTTTCCCGTATTTGGAAACGGAATGCGGCTTGGTGCGTGACGCCATGGAGCGAGGCATTCCGCTGCTCGGGCTGTGCCTCGGAGCGCAATTGATCGCTCGGGCGCTGGGTGCTGAAGTCCGCCGAGCCGAGTCGAAAGAAATCGGTTTTTTTCCCGTGTCACTGAACGCCACGGGCTGCTCGGACCCATTGGTCAACGCGCTGCCGAGTGTTTTCCCAGCGACGCATTGGCACGGCGATGTTTTTGAAATTCCACAGAGCGGCGAGTGCCTGGGCTCCTCCGCAATGACTCCGCACCAAATTCTACGATGCGGCCCGCGATGCATCGGGTTTCAATTCCATCTCGAAATGACACCCGCGCTTTTCGAGGAATTGGTTTGGGACTCGGAGGAATTTTTCCGCGCTGCCGGGCTTTCCCCCGAAGCCTTGATTCAAGAAGCCTGCGAGGTTTTGCCGAAGGTGGAGGCGCCAGCTCGTGAGGTTTTCCGGAGATGGGCCTCCTTGCTTTCTTGATCGTCTTAAAAAAATCCCGTCGCCAATCTTGACATCGAGGCGTCGAACTTTAATCTCCGCACCCCGCCTGACAACGGCACACAAATTCTATGGCATTTACTGAAGTTATTCTCACCGCGAACATTTCTTCCCTCGGCGCCGAAGCCGATATCGTGAAAGTGCGTCGCGGATACGCTCGCAACTTCCTCCTTCCTAACGGCAAGGCTCTCGAAATCAACTCCGGCTCGTTGCGTCAAATCAATCACCTCAAAGCCAAGCGCGCCGAGCGCGAAGCCCGCGAAGTGACTGCCGCCGACGAACTCGCTTCGAAGATCAATAAGCTCTCACCAGTTTTCACGCTCGACGCCGGCGAAACCGGCAAGGCCTTTGGCTCCGTCACGGCGAAGGACATTCACGATCGCATCGTGGCCGACCTCAAACTCGAGGACCTTCCGAAGCATGCGGTGGTTCTTGAAAAAGCCATCAAGGAAAGCGGAGAGCACACCGTGGCCGTGAAACTCCACGCGGATGTGAGCGCCAAGCTCAAACTCACCGTCAAAATCAACGCCCCGGCGCCTTCCGCCCGTGACGCCGACTCCGATGGAGACGACGTCCGCAAGCCTCGCCGCAGGACTTCCACCGCAGAATAACTGCTGTTTTTCAAGCCACCGGTTCGCCTTGAGCGGACCGGTGGTTTTCTTGTTTTAACTCCCCAAGCCCCCTTCATTTTTCCTCGGAAACCCACGCGCCAGATATGTCCAACGCCAATGAATCCTCAGGCTCCGTGACGACTTCCAACAATGGCGGCCACGACGCCAAGGGCCGAAAGAAAAAACCGGACTACCAACAGCGGGGTGCTGCCTATTTGCCGGACGCCCACCGTCCCTTGCCGCAAAGCCTCGATGCCGAGAAGGGACTCCTCGGCTCGATCCTGCATTCCGCCGGCGTGCTCGATGATTGCATCGCGCAAATGGAACCCCGCCATTTCCACCTGCCCGCGCACCAGAAGATTTTCGAAATCCTCGTAGAAATGCGCAACGCCGGGCGGCCGATCGATCTCATCTCGCTCACCCAAATCCTCGAAGATCGGCGGATGCTCGACGAAGTCGGTGGCACCGGTGCCGTCACCGATCTTTTCACATTCGTCCCCACGGCGGTGAATGCGGATTACTACCGCGAAATCATTCACGAAAAATTCCTGCTTCGCCAAATCATCGGCACCTGCACGGAGTATGTCGCCCGCGCCCACGAGGAGCAGGGCGACATCAAAATCCTGCTCGATGAGGTCGAGGCCCGCGTGCTCGCCATCGGGGAGGAACGCCAGAAATCAAGCCTTCCGACGATGAAGGAAATGGTGAACGAAGCGATCGTGGGGATCGAAAAGCTCGTTACTTCCCGAGGCAGCATCACGGGGCTTTCCACCGGATTCCACGAACTCGATCGAATGACAAACGGCCTGCACGAAGGCGAAATGTTTGTCATCGCCGCCCGTCCCTCGATGGGAAAAACCGCCCTTGCGATGAACATCGCCGAGCATGTCGCGCTCGATGGCGACAAGCCCGTTGCCGTGTTCAGCTTGGAAATGAGCGCGCAGCAACTCGTGCAGCGTCTCCTCTGCTCGCGGGCCAGAGTGAACTCCAAGAATCTCCGAGACGGCTTCATCGGAAAAAACGACCTCAACAGCATCAGTTCGAACGCCGCCATTCTCGCCAAGGCGAAAATCTTCGTCGATGACACGCCCGGGCTCAGCATTCTGGAACTTCGCGCCAAGGCCCGCCGCCTTCACAACCGCGAGAAAATCCAACTCGTCGTCATCGATTACCTCCAGCTCCTGCGATCCAATTCCCGCCGTGCCCAAGACAATCGCCAGATCGAAATTCAGGAAATTTCCTACGGCATCAAGGCACTCGCCAAGGAACTCAAAATTCCTGTGATCGTCCTCGCCCAGTTGAACCGAAATCCCGAGCAGCGCACGGGCTCCAGCGCCGGTCGGCCCCGCTTGAGCGACCTCCGCGAATCGGGAACCATCGAGCAAGATGCCGATGTCGTCGGGTTGCTCGTTCGTGAAAAATATTATGCCGAAGATGAAGAGGCGAAAAAGGAAGCCGCCGGCAAGGCGACCCTCATCATCGCGAAGCAGCGTAACGGCCCGACCGGCGATGTTTCGCTGACATTCCTCGAGGAATTCACCCGCTTCGAAGATCGCGCCGACGAGAAGCGCGAGCAGTAATCCAGCCGCTTGGGGCTGGGTTCCGAGTCGTTGGACTCGATTTACATGAACAACTGCTCGCGGAATCACCCAATAGTGCGACGGCTCGAGGGTTTGATCCCTTTCTGCAAACTGATTTCCTTGCGGTGATCTTCAAAATGTTTTCCGCAGCCTGAACACTGTGGAAGGATTGAATCATGTTACCGAATTTTGTGCTCGTCGGCTTCATGGGCTGCGGCAAGACCACGGTGGGACGCCGCCTCGCGTCTATCACCGGTCATCGATTCGTCGATGCCGACGAGTTGATCGTGAAAGATCAGAAGAAAAGCATTTCCGCCATTTTTTCGGAAAAGGGCGAGGAGGGGTTTCGTGAGATCGAAGAGCGTGTCATTGCCGATCTGGTGGGCGTCGCCGGCATCATTCTCTCCACTGGGGGCGGCGCCATTCTTCGGGAGGCCAATCGCATTTCGCTCAAAAAAATCGGCATCATCATCTGGCTCGATGCCCAGCCCGAGGTCCTTTTCGAACGGGCCATTCGCAGCGGACGCCGCCCTTTGCTACAAAATGAAAACCCGCGCCAAGTCTTCGACTCGCTCCTGGAGTCCCGCCGCCCCATCTATGAATCCACGGCGGACTTTCGCTTCGACTCCACCGGCATCGATCACGACGAGGTCTCCCGCAAGGTTCTCGATCTGGCCATGCGCCAATCCCGGGAACCCTGATTTTTTAAAGTCGCGCCTCGCCTGAGAGGACTTGGGCCGGGGTTTGGCCTTGGTTGCGGAGGGTTTGGATTTCGAGTCCGCCCGTGCGTTTGGCCAGGCGGTTTCCTTGGGCATCGCATACAAGCGGGCAGTGGAACCACTCGGGCGGCTTCGCGCCGAGGGCTTGATGAAGGAGGATTTGGCGGGCGGTGGAGGTGAGGAGATCGGCGCCCCGGACGACCTCCGTGATTCCGGTGAGGATGTCGTCCACCACAACCGCGAGTTCGTAGGCCGGGATGTCGTCGCGGTTCCAAATCAGAAAATCGCCAAAGTCTCTGCCGGTGAGTTTTTCGACAGCGCCGAAATTTCCATCCCGAAAGGAAATCGTCTCCCCGTCCGGCACGCGAAACCGCCAATTCAAGCCGGCCGGGGAGGCGAAGGATTTTGCTTCCTCCGGATCGCGTCGCCAATGGCTCGGGAAAATCGGTTCCTCGCAATGAGGTGCGAGGCTCGAGATTTCCTTTCGCGAACGGTGGCAGGGGTAAAGAAAGCCGGCATCGCGGAGGCACTCCCAGGCTTTGAGATAATGGGCGCGGCGTTGACTTTGAAAAACCGGTTCCCCGTCCCAATCGAGGCCCAGCCATTTCAAGTCCTCCATGGCGGTGGTGGCGAACTCGGGTTGGCACCGGTGGGGGTCGAGGTCCTCGATTCGGAGGAGGATTTCGCCACCGGCGTCGCGAGCGCGGCGGTGAGCGGTCGAGAAGGTGGCGGCATGGCCGATGTGGAGAAGTCCGGTCGGCGTGGGAGCGATTCGGCCTCGGTAGCTCATTGCGTGGGGAGGGGCGGGAAAAAATTCATGAAAATCTCCTTGGAAAGCTTCTGCAAAATAGCACCCTGCGAAAAAGGATGTTCCGCGAAATTACCACAAAAATCATCCGCTCCCGGAAAGAGGCTTTCGATTTGGAGGAGGAATTCTCCGAGCTCTACGCGGCCTTGCCGTCTCCGAATGTCTATTTTTCCCCCGAGTGGGTTTACACATGGCTTTCGACACTGGGCCGGAGGCACGAGGTGTTTTTTGTGATCGCGATAGCGGACGGTCATCTTGCGGGAGTGTGGCCGTTTTTTGAATACCCGCTCCCTGCGTTTGGCAAGGCCTTGCTGCCGGCGGCTTCGCAGGCGGCCGATCTTTTCGATCCTGTGGGGACCCCTGAGGCTCGGGAACCCTTGGTGCGCGCGCTGATGGAGGCGCTGGGGGAGTTCAATTTTGCTTGGCTGCCATTGCTCACACGGAATTTTGCCGAGGAAGTCCTGGAGCCTCTCATGAAGGTGCAGCGCCACCCGCATCTCCTGCGGCAGCGCACGCCGAGGTTTCTGGTCGATTTGGATCGATTCACGGATTTCACTTCCTACACGGCCACGGTTTTCGGCCCCAAGACGCGCCAAAACCTGCGGCGCAAAGCTCGTAAACTTTCCGAGATCGGCGAAGTGGAAATGCGAACCCTCGACACAGCTCAAGAGATCGAGCCTTGGATTCCCAAGATGGTTGAGCTGGAGAAGGGGAGTTGGAAATGGCAGGAGCGCGCCGGGATTTTTCAACTCGCGGAGATGCGGGGCTTCTATCAAATCCTCCTCGAAAACCTCGCCAAAAGCCGCCGGGTGCGGGTTTGCATCCTTACGGTGGATGGCCGATTGGTGGCTCACGAGATCGGGTTTCTGGGAATGGATTCGTATTGCATGCACAGCACGGTTTTCGACCCCGAGTTTGCGGCGAACAGCCCCGGGCGGTTGCTCATGCTTTTCTCGATCCAGAAATGCATCGAAGAGAAGCGGCGGATTTACGACTTCCTACAAAACGACGCCGAATTCAAACGCCAGATGTCCACCAGTGAATCGCGCCTCTGGGACTGGATCATTCTCCCGAATTCCTTACGAGGCCGCCTCTGGAAGTATCTCATCCGCGCGGTGCAATTGTGGAGGGATTGGCGCTACAATCCCACGCGCCGCGAGGGTTCGCTGGAGAGGGAGATGATGGCGTCTGCCGCTGCGGAGAATGCCAAGGAGTGAGCGGAAAACCTGAGGCCGTTCAGCTGCCGTAGCGTTCGGACCAAAGGCGGCGGAATTCGCGCATGTGGTCCACCACGCGATTGCGGATCGAAAAAACCAAACGCCGCGCATGGTTGGCGCGTCGGCGGTCGAGCGTTCCGGAGTCGGCGAGGTTTTGGGCGGCTTCAAGGGCGTCATTCGCTGCCTTCAAAGCCCGCTTGAGGTAGGCGATGGTCATTCCGATTTCTGTCTGGTCTTGTCCACACAGAGCGGCGGCGAGCTTGGCTCCGCAGATCGCGGATCGGGTGGCAAAGCGGACGGCTTCCGGGTGCTCCCTTAAGTCCTCACGGGTATCGAAGAGTCGATTGATCCATTTGTGCAGGCGAAGCGTGTCGGCGTAGACCGGAGATTGGGTGAATTCCTCGAACTCGTCGTCGCCTTCCTCCTCCTCGCCATCGAGAATAAATTCGGGTGTTTCCTGTTCTTCGTCCTCTTCCTCGTCGTCAACCGAGGCCTCGTAAATGCTCCACCCCATTTCCTCGGCGATGATCTCGTCGCGGTTCGGGTGGTCCATGTAGGTCTCGAGGAGACGGAAGTATTTTTCGGTGTTTCGGTCCTGTTCCTGAAGGAAGCGCTCCCACACATACTCGTCCCAAACTTCCTCGGGCTGAAAATCGTCGTTTTTGTCCGACATGGGAGAACCGCTAATTCAAGACCGATCCCGGCGCAAAGGATTTTTCCACTTGGAGGCGGAGTTGTCCGCAAGCGGCAGCGATGTCGTGACCCTTCTCCCGGCGGAGGGTGGCCTCGGCGCCGGCGTTTCGGAGGATGCCGAGAAACTCCTCTTGGCGCGGTTCGTCGGGTCGATCCCATTCAAGTCCCTCCACGGTGTTGTAGGGAATGAGGTTCACCTTGGCATTCACACGCCGCGCCTGTTGCGCAAGAAGACGAGCCTGCTCGGGCGAGTCGTTGATGTCGCGGATCAGAATGTATTCAAAAGTGAGCCGCTGTTTTTTGATGCCGACATATTCCTCGCAGGCGGAGAGGAGTTCCTCGATCGGGTATTTTTTATTCACCGGCATGATGCGGCCGCGGACCTCATCGGTGGCGCCGTGAAAGGAAATCGCGAGACGCACTTGCAGGGGTTGGGCGGCGAGGTCGCGGATGCGCGGGGCGAGGCCGGAGGTCGAAACCGTCATGTGCCGCGCTCCGATGCCGACTCCCCACGGGGCGTTGAGGATGGAGATTGCACGAAGGAGATTGTCGTAGTTCGCCATCGGCTCTCCCATGCCCATGAAGACGATGTTGTTGATCTTCTCGCCGCTCTCGGCCTCGACTTGCAGGAACTGGTCCACAATCTCGGCGGCGGTGAGGTTTCGTTTCCAACCATCGAGCCCGCTGGCGCAAAATTTGCATCCGTAGGCGCAACCAACCTGGCTGGAGATGCAAATCGTGCGGCGGTCCGAGGCTTCGCCGTAAAGAGCCGGGGAGGCGGGGATCAGGACGCTTTCGATGAGTTGGCCGTCGGCGAGTCGAAAGAGGAATTTGCGCGTGGTGTCTTTGGATCCGGTTTCGCGGACTTTTTCGAGGCGCCGGGTTGGGAAATTGTCGGCGAGGTTTTGGCGAATGCTGGCTGGAAGGTTCGACATGTCAGTCCAATCCCGCACGCGGCGGCGAAAAAGCCAGTCGAGCACTTGGCCGGCGCGGTAGGTGGGTTGGCCCAATTCCTGCATGCGGGCCTCCCATTCGGTTTTGGTGAGTGATAGGGCGTCCATAAAAACTACTCCCGGCGGGACCAGCGGTCGCGATCGGCATAAAGGATGCATTCGCCATCGATCGGCAGCGGGGTGAAAAAGGGAAGGGCGAATTGGAGAGGATCTGGCGGCGGACGCTCGATGAGCAGCACCCAATCATCGTAGGGGCCTTTGTAGATCTCGGAGAAGAGTCGGCGATTGCCGGTGACCGGGGTGAGGTAAATGCCGGAAATGGATTCCCCGAGGAGCCGAAAGTCACTGATGCGGGTGAAATCCTTCATCGTCTTTGGAAGCAGGATCGAGTGGCGGTCCGCATACCAAGCCACAGCCCAAGGCATGTCCGAGGCGATGATTTCGTTTTTTTCAAACCACTCTCCCAAGATCGCGATGAATGGAGGCACATACGGTGGCCACTGGATTGCGGCTACGGGCTTGGAAACCAGGCGGGAGAGGAGCGGGAGCGCCGAGATCAGAATCAAAAAAATCAGGAATGCGGTGCGAAGGGATGGGGTGGAAATTCCAAGACGGCTCCAAAGTTCGAGGACGAATGCGAGTCCGAAGAAAATAAAAACGGGCAGGAAGAGAACATGGAGTTGGTTCGAGTGGATCGGGCCATCGACTCCGCAGAGAGCCATGCCGAGCCACGCGCCAAACCACATGAGCAGAACGGCGCGGCGGAAAAGCTCGGTGGATGGGGGTTGGAATTTGTGAAGGAGGGATGCAAAAAACATGAGCGCCAGCAGATTCATCCCGAGAAAGGAGAGGATTTGGCCGGTATGGATTCCTAGGGCGGTGGTGAGGCGGTTGAGGGTGCGCGTGGCGTCGAAAGTCGGCGTATCCGTCAGCGAGCGAAGATAGCCGGATTCGGATTCCAGGGCAGGTGCCAGCAATTCGTAGCCGGCGATGCCGAGGGGATTGCCGCAGACCTCGTGATTTCGCCACAGCCAAGGGGCGACGACGATCAGAGCGCCGGCCAATGCGGCGAGGACGGCGATCCCGCGTGGCCGAAAAACCATGCCGGCGAAAACCAGCCAGCTCAGAAAAATCCAAGTCGCCGCGCCGTGGGCAAGAATCAGGAGGCCGAAGAGGATTCCCGTCGTCAAAGCCCACATCGCACCGACTCGGCGATCAGAATGTTTTTCCAAAGCCCGGAGGGTCGTCCAGCACACGCCGGAAAAAATCAGCAACATCAACATCTGCGGCAGGCCCGAGAGAGAAAACTCCCAGAAGAGATCGGTGAGCAGAATCATCGTGCAGCCGAGCGCGGCGAGTTTGGGGTCGAAAAGCCGCCGCGCGATGAGGAACCAGACTCCCACGGAAATCAGAAAGGAGAGGATCGCGGTGCCGGCGATCATCCGGTCGGCGATGTAAACGACATCGAGCGGGCCGAGTTTCCACTGGGATTGGACGATTTTCAGAGGCAGGGCGTTGGCCAGGGGATTGAGGGGGGACTGGAAGAAATCCGGGAATTTGTGGGTTGGAACTGGCTTGCCGGCTTGCTCGAGCTGGCGGATGGCGAATGGGCGGAGGTAATTGGTGGAAAACCCTTGGCCGGCGGCGAGGGCGCGGGCGATTTGGGCTTGATCCATGGCGGTCGGAGAGGAGAGGCCGCGAAATTGGACGAAGAGATAGAGGCAAGCCAAGGTCGCTACCAAGGCGACGACAGCGATCCAGCGGACCGCCGGTAGGGAGGTAATTTTCGAGAGATTCGCCGCGAAGTCACGCAGCCGTTCGGATCGTTTTGGTTTTTCTGGCTCGGGCTCGGGATTTGGCGGCGGGTTGGGAGCGGTTTCGAGAATTGGCTCGGGAGCGTTTTCAGGAATTGGCTCCGGTGGAGTCTCGATCGGCGCGGCAGCGGGCTTTCGTCCTCGTTTTTTGACTGTCGGCGCCGGGAGGGGGGGGGCTGGTTTGGCTGTTTTTTTGGTGCGAGGTTTCTTGGTATTCTCGGCGGGTGGCTTGGCCTTGGGGGGGCGACCTCTTTTTTTGGGCGGGGCCGGAGTTTCGGCGATTTCCTCGGTGTTTGGAGATTCCGACATTCGATTTACCTGGGGGACTTTTTGAAGATGTTCAATTCCTTGAGGCGCCGGTGGAGGGTTCGGCGGCTGATGCCGAGTTTTATGGCGGCCTCGCTGCGGTTGCCACGGCACTCCTCGAGGGCGCGGAGGATGAGAGAGGTTTCGGTATCGTGAAGATTCCATTCCCGGCCGGGGGCGGTTTTTTCGAGAGCGGGGAGGGGGCGCGGGGCTCGAAGGGTGGCGGGGAGGTCTTTCGGCGTGATTTTCGGGCCGGTGGCCATGACAACCCCATGCTCAATCGTGGTGCGGAGTTCGCGGACATTGCCGGGCCAGTCGTATTCGAGAATGTGCTGCATGGATTCTGGCGAGAGTTCGCGGTGGGGCTTGCCATTTTCCAGGGCACAATCTTTGAGGAACGATTCGGCCAAAAGTGGAATATCGATTTTGCGATCCCGAAGTGGCGGCATGGTGACGGGCACGACGTGGAGACGGAAAAAGAGGTCGTCACGGAATTTGCCCTCGGCGACGAGTTTGGAGAGGTCCTTATTCGTCGCGGCAATCAAGCGCACATCGGCGGTGAGCGTTTCGCTGCTGCCCACCCGCTCGAAGGTTCGCTCGCCCAGGACGCGGAGGATTTTGACCTGGGTGGTGAGATCGATCTCGCCGATTTCATCGAGAAAAAGCGTGCCGCCCTTGGCTTGCTCGAAGCGGCCGATGCGTCGCTCGAAGGCACCGGTGAAGGCGCCTTTTTCATGGCCGAAAAGTTCGCTGGCGAGCAGCTCCGGGGTGAGCGATGCGCAGTGCACTGCAAGAAATTTCCCCTTGGCCCGGGGGCTCAGGTGGTGGATGGCGTGGGCAGCGAGTTCCTTTCCGGTGCCGCTCTCGCCTTGGATCAAAACAGTCGCCCGGGAGGGGGCGACTTGTTTGATGGTATCAAAAACCTCCACCATCGCGGGTGAGCGGCCGATCATTCCTTCTAGAGTGATTTGACGCTCGACCTTGGTGCGGAGTTCCTTGTTTTCCCGGGAGGTGTTGCGCTCGCGGATAGCCCGTTTGATGAGAATTTCCAGCCGATCGATATTCACCGGCTTGGTGACAAAATCATACACCCCGCGCTTCATCGCTTCCACGGCAGTATCCACCGAGCCGTAGGCGGTCATCATGATGCAAATCGGCGGGTTGGGACGGCGCACGAGTTCTTCCACGAGTTCCATCCCATTCCTGGCCCCGAGTTGAAGGTCGGTAAGGACCACATCGGCGCGGATACTCTCGAGGGTCTTCAGGGCGCCATCGACATCCGGCGCGACATAGACTTCGAATTCCTCACCCAGCGCATTTCGCAGCCCGTCGCGGGTGTTTTTTTCATCATCAACAATCAGCAGTGTGGGTGACATTTTGTCTCTTCATCCGGCACACGAGGGCCGGGAAATGGAAAAGCGGTTAGTAATCGAGCGAAACGGGTTCCGGCGGAATGTAGGTGCCGGGAAGCTGTTCGCAAATCCGCAATTTCGAGTTCCACCGACCGCCGGACTCCACGCATTTGTTGATTTGTAGAAAGTCTGGATCGAAGCCGTGAACCGCAAACAGGGAAAAATAGTAGCCGCCAGTAAGCAATACGACGGTTCCGATGAGCATGAGCACCGGCTTGAGCGGGAACAGTTCGCTCAAGCTTTCCAAGGTATTAGAACGAGGAAAAGCGTCCTTGTTAGGCTCGGGGGGCTTCATCATCGAATCGCTTAGCACCTTTCCCGAGGACGGGCAATGGTTTCGAAGCGAGCGCATGAAATATTTTCCAAGGGGTCATACCGCTTGCCAGACGGGGGCATTCGCTGAACGATCCATCCATGAATCAGGTCAAGGATACCCTACGCGCCACGGTGAGGATCGGCTATGACGGGCGAGTGCATAAACAGTTCCGTGGCCCGAAAGCCGACGAGCGGTTTGCGAACGAGGTGAGAGTCCTGCAATATCTCGAACGACGGAAGTGCCCGTTTGTTCCCCGGTTGCTTGAGCACGACCCGCAAACTTTGCAGATGGTGACATCCAATTGCGGGATGCGGGTGGATCACCTCGACGAAGAGCGCCTGAAGGAGTTGTTCGCCGAGTTGGAAAAATTCGGAGTGCGGCATGACGATGCGGAGATGCGGAACGTGACTTATCGGCGAGCCGATGGTCGGTTTTGCCTCATTGATTTTGAATTCGCCACGATCCTGGATCCCAAAGTCGCCTGATGAAAAAACAGAAAATGCCACTCGCCTCCGCCCTGTCTTGGAGCGGACACACGGATTGCGGGAAGGTTCGAAAAAACAACGAGGATTCCTTTCTTGGGCTCTTAATCGACGCCAGCGGGGCACGATACCTCGGGAAAATCGGGGAGTCGGATTCGGCCGGGGCGGATTTCGTTTTTGCTGTCAGTGACGGGATGGGCGGCGCGATGGCGGGGGAGTTCGCGAGCAAGATCGCGGTGGAAAAAATCACCAAATTCCTGCCGCCTTTTTTTGAACGCACATCCGATGAGTGCTCGTCCACTTTCGAGGCCGTCTTGCGCGACATCTTTGCCGAGATCCACCGGGCTCTCGAGTATTTGGGATCGAGCTACGAGGAGTGCCGCGACATGGGCGCCACGCTCAGCCTGTGTTGGTTCACGCCGCACTGGATGTATTTCGCCCATGTTGGGGACAGCCGGCTTTACAGGCTTCCGAAAAATGGGCCGATGACGCAGATCACGGAGGATGACACCTATGTCGCCTGGCTTCAACGAAGCGGGAAAATCAACGAGCGGGAGGCGAAAACCCACCCGCGTCGCAATGTGCTGCAGAAATCGCTGGGGGGAGGGCACCAATTTGCCGAACCTCAGGTCGGGGCTGTGGCCTTGCAGCCGGGCGACCGGTTTCTGCTTTGCACCGATGGCGTCACTGACGGGCTTTACGATGAGCGGCTCGAGGAGTTTCTCCGTGCGTCGCAGGACGACCCTGGTAAAAACATCGTTCGCCTCGCGATAGAGGCTTCGGGACGGGACAACGCCACGGCGATGGTGATCGATGTCCTCGATCCGTCAGCCAAATAGGGTGGGGTAGATCAGGCTTTCTTGAGAGCCTCGGTTTCGAGCACTTCGCGGCGGACGCTCTTTCCACGAATCCGCGAGGCCCAGAGAACCACCGGGGCGGCGACGAAGATCGAGGAGTAGGTGCCGATCGCGATGCCCATGAGAATCGCAAAAGAGAAGTCGCGCAGAACCGCGCCCCCGAAGAAATACAGCGCCCCCACGGAGAGAAGCGTGGTTCCTCCAGTGAGGATCGTGCGGCTCAGCGTTTCATTGATGCTCGTGTTCATGAGTGACTGAATGCTTCCCCGCTCGCCGTGCTTGAGGCCTTCGCGGATGCGGTCAAAGACCACAATCGTGTCGTTGATGGAATATCCGGCAATCGTGAGAATTGCACCGACCATGACGAGGGAAAGTTCGCCACCGATCAGGGAGAAAATGCCCAGCGTGATAAGGACATCGTGCCACAACCGCGCCGATGGCGAAGGAAAATTCGAAGCGAAGTGTGACATAGAAAAGAATACCGAGCATGCCGAGGCCGAGGGCCAGCATCGCGCTTTTGGCGAATTCCTTTCCGATTTGTGGGCCGACCGTGTCTTGGCCAATGACCGAGATTCCCTTGTCGGGATAGGCGGCTTGGAGTTCCTGCACGAGAGCGGGCGAGGAGCCTTGCGGGCCACGCAGGGTGAGGAGTTCGCGGGTTCCCTCGCGCTCGTATTGAATGACCACTCCGGGGTCTTTGATCGCGCTTCGGGCTTCGGCGATCGTGAGTGGTTGAGCGGAGTCGAGGATCACGAGATCGCCGCCGCGAAAGTCGATGCCGAGGTTTTTCTCTCCACGAATGGCGAAAACCGCCACGGACCCGACAATCAAAAGAATCGAGAGGCCGGCGGCGAGGTGGCGCTTGCCGAGGAAGTCGAATTTTTTCGAAGGAACGAGGTTCAGCATGGTGACCTTGGTGAGGCTGAATTTATCGACAAGCCAGCGGAAGGCGGTGCGGGTGAAAAGCAGCGCCGAGAACATCGACGCAATGATGCCGACAATCAGCGTGACGGCGAAACCCTTCACGGATCCGGTAGCCTGCCAGAAGAGAATGAGCGCCGTGATGAGCGTGGTGATATTCGCATCAAAAATGGCGCTGAAGGCCTTGTCGTAGGCTCCCGTGAGGGCCGCGGTGAGGGATTTTCCGGCTTGGAGTTCCTCACGGAGGCGTTCGTAGATGAGCACATTCGCGTCCACCGCCATGCCAATCGTCAGAATGATGCCGGCGATACCGGGGAGGGTCAGCGTGAAGTTGAACATCGCCATCGCTCCGAAGAGCAAAACCATGTTCAGCAAAAGCCCGACTACGGCCACAAGGCCGACGAAGCGGTAGTAAAGCATGGTGAAGATCATCACCAGCACGAGACCGGAGATGCCGGCCAGCACGCCGCTCTTGATCGAGTCGGCTCCGAGTGTGGGCGAAACGCTGCGGGTTTCTTCGATTTGAACTGGCACACGGAGCGGATTTTCGAGGGCGCTTGAGAGATCGCGGGCCTCCTTGTCATCGAAATTCCCTGTGATTTGTGCGCGGCCGCCGTAGTAGTCGCTTTGGAGCACGGGTGCCGAGATGACCTCCCCGTCGAGAATGATGGCCATCTGGCGGCCTTTGTTTTGGCGGGCCACCTCGTCGAAAATCGTAGCGCCCTCGGCATCGAGTTCGAGAGAGACTCCATAGCCCTGTTGGTCGAAATAAGCGAAGGCGCGTGTCACCGACTCACCGGTGAGGGCTGGGCGGCGCTTCACGAGAATGTCCACGGTCTCGGTTTTATTTTCTCCGGCCGTCATCGGCATGATGACCAGCGAGGGATCCATGATTTCCTCGCCATTTTTGATGCGGTCGAGGCGGGCGGAGCCTCCATCATCTACGATCGAAAACTCGAGTTTTGCCACGCGTTGGAGCTGGCTCTTGGCGTCCTCGGTCTGCTTCGTGTCGAGGCCGGCGATCTGCACCAAAATCCGATCACGCCCTTGCGGGGTGATGACCGGCTCGCTGACTCCGTATTGATCCACGCGCTTGCGGATGACTTCCACGGCCTGCTCCAGCAGGTCTGGGGTGATGCCATTTTCTGTCGGAGGCACCAATCGGATCAGGAACGAAGTGCCGCCCTGCAAATCCAATCCCAGGCGGATTTTTTTGTCTGGAGGAACGATCTGCTCGATGCAAAATGCTGCGAGCAAAACCGTGAGCACCAGGCCGAGCCAGCGTTTCCTCGCCGGGAGGTCGCTGGCAAAATACCAGCCGAAAAGGACGAGCAAAAGCAGGCCGAAAGCAAAAGTCAGCGCGGGTGACATGGTGGGATTGGGTTGATCTTAAAAAATGCCGGGCCTGAAATCAGGCAGCGTTTTCGCTGGAGGATGCCTCGATCGTGACGATGGCCGCACGGTCGAACTCGACCTTCACATTGTCGGCGATTTTCACGATGACGGTCTTGTCCTTCACATTCGAAATCACGCCATGGATGCCGGCATTGGTCACTACAGAGTCGCCGGTTTTCAGCGCCGAGACGAGCTTCGCGTGGTCCTTGGCTTTCCTCTGTTGAGGACGTATGAGGAGGAAGTAGAAGATGATGAAGATGAAAATCAACGGCATCATCGACATGAAGATGTTCGGTTGCTGTGGAGCACCTGCGGGAGCGGCGGCTTGGGCTAAAAGAAGGAGATTGGCTGTGTTCATAAATGAGCCGTGGAGACTATCGGCGCGGAACCTCTTGGCAAGACCGATCGCCGCGCTTTCGGCTTGCCCTTCGGCCCATCGTGTCGATTGATGGCGGCATGAAATTTTGGCTGGTCGCGGTTTTTCTCTTGGGGTTTTCAGTCGTTCGGGCAGAGGTCGAGCGGGAATACATTTTGCTCAGCGGCGGGCCGTCGCTTGAGGAGTGGGAGAAATACAAAGCCGAGCCGCACGATCGCTGGTGGGGGAATTTCATCCGGTCGGCCCGCGTGCGCATTCAGGAAATCCAAAAGAAAACCCCCGGCGCCAAGATCACCTGGCTCGTCCACCGCCCCAGCTACCAGCGCCGGGCCGTGCGCCAGGACAAGAGCGACATCATTGGAAACATCGTCTCGGTGCGCGATAAATACGGGGTTGATTTAATCTGGTTCGATCAAGGTCAAGAGGTCATCGACTACCTCAACCAGGGAAAACCCCGCGACCGTGTGAAAATCGCCAATTTCGAATTCTACGGCCACTCGAACCGTGCTTGTTTCATGTTCGACTACAGCAATGAGATCGATAGCGGGTCCAAAAGCTGGCTCCACGAGAGCGAACTGAGCCGCATCCAGCGCGGGATTTTCACCCGCGACGCCTTCATCAAAAGCTGGGGCTGCCACTCGGGCGAGAGCATGACCAAGAAATGGCGCCGCGCCACCGGCAAGAAGATGATCGGAGCGATCGGCAAGACGGATTATGCCTATGGACACCTCCGCAACTGGGTCCCCGGCCTCTCCCAAGGCAGCCGCTGGGGAGGGTAAGGGAGGCTCGCCGAGCCGTCCGACACTCGCGGCGAAGCTGTTTTGGCATTAAACCCGAATCCAGCAGAATTAACCACTGAGGACACAGAGAGCACCGAGGGGGAATGAATTACCCCGAATCGGCTAGGATCGTTTTGTTCGATCCATTGCTTTCAGAACCAACTCCTCTGATTTTTTTTCATCCTGTCCTTCAGTTTAAAAATCCGTATTCGGGTGGTTTTGAAATGACGAATCCGGACCTGACAAGCAGGTCCCTCCTAAGGGTTACTTAACCCGCTTTTCGAATTCGTCGGGGAATTTGGCGAGGAAGCTTTGGGTGGGCCAGGAGCAGGCTTCGCCGAAGGCGCAGACGGTGCGGCCGGCGATGTTGTCGGCGATGTTTTTCAGGTTCTTCGCGTCGTCGGGGCGAGCTCCCTCGTCGATGATGCGAGTGGTGACCTTGGACATCCACAAGCTGCCTTCGCGGCAGGGGGTGCATTGGCCGCAGCTCTCGTGGGCGTAGAATTGGTTGAGGTTGTTGAGCGCCCAAACCATGTCGCGGGTGTCGTCCATGATCATCACGCCGCCGCTGCCGACCATTGTGCCAGCGGCTTGGAGTGTGGAGGCGTCCATCACCAAATCCAGAAGCGGGACTTCTTTTTCGACCATCTGGCCGTCGGGGCCTTTGACCTTCATTTTGAAGGTTTCGCCGGCGCGGAGGACCTTTGCCGAACTGCCGCCGGGAATGACGGCTTTGAGGGTGCGTCCGGGTTTGAGACCGCCGCAGACATCGTTGATGAGTTCGCCGAGGGTGACGCCGCCGCAGGGGATTTCGTAAAAACCCGGGCGCTGGACATCGCCGCTCACGCACATGGTGCGGGTGCCGCCGTCGCCTGGTGTTCCCATTTTGGCGTATTCCTCGGGGCCCATCGCGAGGATGTGCTTCACATGGCAGATCGTCTCCACATTGTTGACGATCGTGGGCTTCATGTAGAGGCCGAGGACGGCTGGGAAATACGGTGGCTTAATGCGTGGGTAGGGGCGTTTGCCCTCGAGGGATTCGAGGAGGCTGGTCTCCTCGCCGCAAATGTAGGCGCCCGCCCCTTGGTGGACATAGATGTCGAGGTCGAAGCCGGTGCCGAGGATGTTTTTTCCAAGGAAGCCCTTGGCTTTTGCCTCCTTGATGGCTTCCCACACGATCTTCGCGGCCTTGGGAAATTCGCAGCGGATGTAGATATAGGAGAGGTGGACATTCGTGGCGAAGGCGGCGATGGCGAGGCCTTCGATCAACTGGTGTGGATCCTGGTGCAGGATGTAGCGGTCCTTGAAAGTGCCGGGCTCGGATTCGTCGGCGTTGACGACGATGTAGTGGGGTTTGCCGTCATCGTATTTGATGAAGCTCCACTTGGCCCCGGCGGGGAATCCCGCGCCACCACGGCCGCGGAGGTTGGCGGCTTTGACCATGTCGATGATCTCGTTCGGCTTCATGCCGAGTGCCTTTTTCAGGGACTCGTAGCCGCCGTGGGCGAGGTAGGTCTCAATGTCGGGCGAGTAGCCGGGCTTGGAAATGTTGCCGAAGATGATGCGGCGTTCCTTCGGGTGAGGAGTGGGCAGGAGCGAGACCATATTATTTGTAGGATTCCACGAGGGAGGGGATCTCGGAGGTTTTGATGTTTTCCACGAGGTCGTCGTTGATGAGCGCGACGGGAGCGGAGCCGCAGCTGGCGAGGCATTCCACGAATTCCACGCTGAACTTGCCGTCGGCGGTGGTCGGTGGCGCGTGGCCGAATCCGTGGTGTTCGCAGTCGGGGTTGAGGCCGACGGCTTGGCAGAATTTATCCTTCACCTCGTAGCTCCCGGCAAGGGCGCAGGCGAGGGTGCGGCAGACGCGGATGATGGTTTTTCCTGCCTGCTCGCGGCGGAACCAAGGGTAAAATGTGACGAGCTCGATGATATTCACCGGCGTGAGGTCGAGCCGGGCGGCGATCCACTCCATGGCGGAGTCGTCAATGAATCCAAAGTGGTTTTGCCACAAATGGAGGAGCGGCAGGGACGCACTGCGTTTGGAAACGGGATAGTGGGAAACCAGTTCATCGGCCTCGGCAATGAACTCGGGTGTGAGAGAGTCCGCCTGGCGCGTCAAGGATTCGGTCATGGCGCGCATTTATCGGCGGTCGGGCGCGTGGCCTCAATGAAAAAACACATCCTCGATGCCTGCATGTTTCAAAAAATCGGCTTGTCGGCTTGAGGGGACGGTCTCATTTTTGCCTACATGATTCCCTTTTTGATCGCTGGTGGATCCGTTCTCACCACTCTCGTCGCTCCGGAGCCAGTTGATTTAACCAACTACACGCTCCTTGGTGTGAAAGTGAAGGCCAAGGAAGTCGTGGCGCGCAACATGTGGGGCACGCCGATGTTGCCCGATGGCAAGGGGAGCTACAGCCTCATCGCGCCGCCCGATCCGGTCTTGATCGAGCGCAGTCTGATCCAGCCTCCCAAGACGGATGCTCCGATCTATCATCCGGACAAACCCTATCCGCTGGCCTCGCAGGCCAACGCCGCCGAGGAAACTCCCGTGCCGGTCGTGGAGCCTTCGATCCCCGTCATAGAATCCGCTCCGATTGAAGAGGTGGCGCCTTCCGAGGAGCCAATGGCCGTGGAAGAGCCAGCGGCAGAAACCGCATCCGAGCCTGCCCCTGACGAGTCTGCCACGGCGCCCTAGTGTTTTTTCTCCGGCTGGGATGACGCCATCCGGCAGGAAAACGAAAAATCCGTGAGTTTGAAAACCTGTCCAGCGGGATCGTTCAATATCCATTGGTTCAATCTGATGAACGCCGTGTCGTTCCAGATCATCCTGGGAGCGCCGCTGATTCTTTACGCGAAAAGCATCGGGGCGAGTTCCACCATCATCGGAGTCCTTGCCGCGTTCACGCCGATCATGACGATGCTCCAATGGCCTGCGGCGAAATACCTCCATGTTTACGGCTACAAAAGATTCGTCCTCACCGGTTGGAGCCTGCGCTTGGTCTTTGTGTTTGTCGTGTCGTTGGTGCCTTTGTTGGGGTTCCTCGACTCCGCGAGCAAGCTCGTGCTGCTGGTCCTCTCGCTCTTTGTTTTCAATACCCTTCGCGGGATCGCTTCGGCGGCGTGGATGCCGTGGATTACGGGGCTGATTCCTGACGAGGCCCGCGCGGCGTTTCTCTCGCGGGATCAAGTCGCGATGTTTGTCGGCTCTCTGATTTCGCTTTTTCTCTCCTCGCTCCTGCTCAGCGGCGAGGTGTCTCCCGGGGAGTATTCGTTGGTTTTTTTCGTGAGTGCGCTGGCGGGCCTCGGCTCTTTGGTTTTCATCAAAAAAATCCCGGAGGTGTCCGCGGGGGAGGATTTGGCCATGACCTCGCACGCGGTGCCGTGGCGCGAGATTTTTTTCTATCCGCCATTTTTTTCGTTGATGGTTTTCAATCTCCTGTTCGTTCTGGTGGTCGGAAGTCTTGGGGTTTTCACGGTCGAATACCTTCATGAATTTCCCGACTTTGATGTCTCACAGGTCCTGACGCTCACGGGGATTTCTTTTATCGGTTCGCTGACGGCTCTGAGTTTTGTGAGTTATCTCGTGGATCGCCATGGAGCGAAGCCGGTGCTGGGCCTCTCGCTGTGCGTGATCAGTCTAGTCATTGCAGGTTGGTTTCTCGTGGCGGCCGGGGTGTTGCCTTGCTCGAATCGGCTGATCGGCGGGCTGAATTTCGCCTCCGGCATGGCTGGGGCCGCCTTCAATGTCGCGAATGGCCGGCTCGCCATGGCGACGATGCCCGTGATGGGGCGCAATCATTTCTTCGCTCTCTTTTCGGTCATCACCAGCTTGGGGCTGGGCGCGGCGCCGGTCGCGTGGGGGATCTCGCTCGATATGATCGGAACCTTCGAGGTGATCACCGGCGACTTCCACTGGAAGCGGCACAGCATCTACTTCGCGGTGCTTTTCGCCCTGAATTTTTTCACCATCCTGCAAACGCGCCGCCTGCACGAAAAGCCGATCGAAAACCTCGGGAACAAGTAGCGGGCTTTAGCCCAGACCCTTCGCTACTTGAGCGCCGGCGTAGGCGAACCCCACGCACCACGGAATGGCTCCGAGCGAGAGGGTCAGAGCCGCTTTCCAGGATTTCTCGCCGAGCGCGATAGCCAGCACACATCCGGCCTGCGGACCGATCGTCACCGGAGCCAGCAATCCGAGGCCGGGCAGGCCGAAGCGCGACCAAACTTTCCAGATGAAGAGGTCGGGATTGCGCTCGAGGGGGATTTTGAGTTTCCGAGCCACCCAATTGCGAAGCGGTTCCCCGGCAAAAATCATGACCCACGCGCCGGCGGAGTAGCCGCACCAGGCGATGAATGCCGAGGTCGAGGCGGATAATCCGGCGGCCATCCCGGCGGGGACTGCCCCGACGAGGTAAAAGAATCCGAAGCCCAGAACGGTGCCGATCGCGAGGGGGTTCATTCCGCAGATTTTTCCGGCGGCCAGGCGGCGAGGAAGTCCAGGACTTGGGCTGGAGATTCGAAAAGATAATCCGGCGCAGCCTCCTCGAGGGCGGAGCGGCTGTTGTAGCCCCAAGTCACCGCCGCGATGTGGACCCCCGTCTCCTGCGCCGCTTCGATGTCGCGGATCTCATCACCGACCATCAAAATCTCGCGGGGCTGGAGCTGGCGTTTTTTCATCAGCTTTCGCAACACCGAGCCTTTGCCGAGGAGCTTGGAGGAACTCTCGATGAAATCGAATAACTCGAGCTGATGTTTTTTCAGGAAGGCGCGGACATTTTCCTCGGAGTTGGAGGTGAGGACGCCGAGGCGGAATCCGGCGGCGTGGAGCTGGCGGACCATTTCGGGCACTCCCTCGAAGCTTTGCACGGAATCGATCCGCTTACCGATTTCCTCGGTGCCGCGCTTCGAGATTTTGTGGAGTTTCATGCGCGAGATTCCCAGGTGCTTCATGAGCCCGGAGGTCGAGAGGTCGCGGGCGTATTGCAATTCCTCGGGTCGAAGCGGGCGGAAGCCGAATTCCCCGGCGAGGATGTTTAAAATCTCGAAGCCCTGCAGGAAGGTGTCGCCGAGCGTGCCGTCGAAATCGAACAGCACATAGCGCGGGGAATTTTTCAATGGCCCGGCGGCTCCCACGCGGCGGCGGCCACCCCGAAGAACAAAGCGCGCGAGGCGTTTAACTCGGGAGCGTTTTTTCATGGGTAAAAACCAAAAACGGAGGGCGTTGGGTCATGAGTCGCCATGCGATGATGTCGGATCGTAGGTCAGTGCCCAACAAAGGCCAACTTTTCGTTTGCCGGGTGATTCCCTACCCTGCGATGAAGAGGGGGTGATTCTTTGGGAGCACCACACGGAGCCGCTCGCCTCTCACCGGGTTTTTCTTGGGCGGATGGCTCGGCAAATCCTCTTCACCCTCGCGTTGGTCCTGACCACTCTCGGCCTCGGGGTGTATGGTTACATGACGATTGAGGGTCTGGATTTCGTGGATGCCTTTCTAGAATCCAGCATGCTGCTGAGCGGGGCGGGGCCGCTTTTCACGGAGCGAAATTCCACTGACGCGCTGAAAATGTTCTCCAGCCTCTACGCGCTCTTTTCGACTCTGGTGGTCGTCGCGATGGTGGGTTTGCTCGCGACGCCTGTGGTGCATCGAGTTCTCCACCGTCTCCATCAGCGGCACCAGCAGCCGAAATAGCGTCCGCCGATCGGGGATCAGGCGTTTCGGATGGAAAAAAAAGTCACGATGGCTCCGGCGCGGGCCGAGTCCTTGCGAATGTAGGGTCTGGCGCGGAGGTGCATGGTTTCGCCCTCTTCCGAAGGGAATCTGGTTTCGACCAAATCGCTGCCTCGAAGGATTTCGCGCGCGGCCTCGGTGGCTTTGAGTAGGAGGGGGTGGGAGAGTTCGGTGATGGCGCGGCCGTGATCGTGCAGGAGCAATCCGGTGCGACGGGCGGCACAGGGTGTGAAGCGCTGGATGCGGAGATCGGAATCGAGAAAGATATTGGCGATGTCGGCGCTCGAAATGAAATTATCCAATTCCTCGTTCGCCTTGCTGAGTTCCTGGATTTTCGTCTGGTGCTCGTTGTTGAGGGTCTGGAGTTCCTCGTTGACGCTCTCGAGTTCTTCATTCGCGCTTTGGAGTTCCTCGTTGGAGGCGTGCAATTCCTCGTTCGATGTCTGGAGTTCCTCGTTGGAAGCCTCCAATTCCTCGACGGCGGCCTTGAGGCGTGAGCGGCTGTCGCGGAGTTCCTCCTCCAGCACGCTGATGCGTTGCATGCTCTCGCGGAGGCCGACCTCGTCCTCCTCGTTGCTGTTTTTTTTGTCGGTATCCTCCAGATACACGAGGAGGTAAACCCGGTCATCCTGCGAGGGGCGGAAACTCTCCACGGAGAGCATGAAAACGGAAGAGGTTTGCTCGGTGTGTTCGTGAATCGGGCCGAAGTGGCAGGGCTTTTCTTCGGTGAGGACTTTGGCGGCGACGGTGGTGAGGGCGGCAGAGACGCTTTTGGGCAAAAGCTCGGAGAGGTTGATGCTGGCGCGGCCTTGTTTGAAACCAATATGGCGGCGGGTTTGGCCGAAGCTGTAGAGGATCTCCAAGCGGCTGTTGAGCACGAAGCAGGTCTGGTGCATCCGGCCGAGGATTTTGTTGGTAAAAGCTTCGAGGAGTCGTGTGGGGTGGGCGTCCATAAGCGAGGGGATGGGGACGGGGATAAAGTAGTTCGTGGAGAGTCCGCCGCTGGCGGCGAGCGGGAGGGCCTCGGGAAGAATCGAGGCGGCGGGGGTTTTCTTAAAGTAAATATGGTTCTTGGGATCGACCGGGCCGAAATTCTCGGTGATTTCGCCGGCGGATTCGCTGAGGCCGAGCATCAGCGCCCCGCCCATGCGGAGGGCGAAATTCAGGATCGAGAGGACGCGCTGCTGGCTGAAGGGCTGGAGGTAGATGAGGAGATTCCGGCAGCTGACGAGATCGAGCCGATTGAAGGGTGGATCCTTGAGAATGTTGTGTTTCGCGAAAATCATATTTTCGCGGATGGAGCGCCGGATTTGGTAGGTATCCCCCTCGAGGGTGAAATATTTGTCGAGCAGGTGCGGGGGGATGTCCGCTGCGACGCTGGAGGGATAGACTCCCTGGCCGGCGATCTGGAGAGCTTCGCGGTCCAGATCGGTGGCGAAGATTTTATAGGTCATCCCGGCATCGCCATGCTCGGCGATCGCCTCGGCGATCAGAATGGCGATCGTGTAGGCCTCCTCGCCACTGGCGCAGGCGGGCACCCAAACTCGTAATTGCCGACTGTGGCATTCTTTCACCAGGCCGGGCAGGATCGTCTCGCGCAATCGAGCGAAAGCCTCTGGATCGCGGAAAAACGAGGTCACGCTGATGAGCATGTCTTTGGCGAGATTCTCGCACTCGGCGGGGTTGTTTTGCAGATAGGCGAGATACTCATCGAAAACAGGGAGGTGGCAGAGGCCCATCCGGCGCTCGAGGCGGCGGTGCACGCTCTCCTGCTTGTAGTCGGCGATATTGAAACCGGCATGGCGCTTCAGGAGGTTCTCCAGAGTGCGCATGCGGAGCTGGGCTTTTTCATCTCGCGAGACGAGGGGAGGGGGAGTCTGGGTCTCGGGTCGCCGGGCGAGGCGCACGACTTCGCGGGCCAGCGTATCGGGATCGGCGACCATGTCGGCCGCCTTGGCGAGAATGACACTTTGCGGCATTCCGGGGAATTGGGCGGTCTCCGGGCTTTGGGCGAGGACCATGCCGCCGGCGTCGTTCAAGGCACGGGCCCCGATCGCGCCATCGGTTCCAGAACCGGAGAGGATGACGGCCATGGAATACTCGGAGTAATTCCGGGCCATCGATCGAAGGAGCGTGTCGAAAATCAACTGCGGTCCGGCTTCGGGATCGGCGGCTTTGGCAACGAGTTTGCCATTTTGGATTTCAAACAAATGGTCGTTGGGAAGAACGAGGATTTCGCCTGCGGTCGGCCGGTCACCTTCCTTGGCCATGCGGACGGGCAACGCGAGATGCGGGGCGAGGATTTCGGGGAGGTGGGTTTTGTCGTCGGCAGGAAAATGTTGGACGACGAGGAATGCCGCATGAAGCCCCTTCGGGATCGACTCCAGAAATTGCTGCAAAGGCGGGAGGCCTCCGGCGGAACAGCCGATGGCGATGAGGGGCGTCACTGCGGAACGATCTGGTTTAACCTGATCCCAAGGAATTAACATTCCTCAGGTTGTAGGCGCATCGATCAGCGGTGTCATGCATTGTTGTGCAATCCAGCTCGAGGCGACGCTGATGAGTTGGCTTGCGGTTTCCACACCCAGCTTGATCTTGATCCGCTCGCGGTGGGTATCCACGGTCTTGGAGCTGAGATTGAGTTGCTTGGCGATTTGGCTCGAGGGGAATCCTTTTCCGAGGAGGCTGAAAATCTCGAATTCCCTCGGGGTGAGAGCCTCGACCCCGGTGCATTTTTTGCGGGACCGGCCGTTCATGTATTCCAACATCTGGGCCGAAGCGGCCGGGCTGAGGTAAATGGACCCGTTCAGGACGGTGTGGATCGCTTGGAGCAATTCGTCCCCATCCGCGGATTTCATGATGTAGCCCCGGGCGCCGATCTCGAGGGCGCGGCGGGCGTAGGTAGATTCCGAATGCATCGAGAGCATGAGCAC
>JAPLTG010000019.1 GCA_026398255.1 Verrucomicrobiota bacterium | reverse complement strand
CTCAGCGTCATTATCGAACCTTTGGACCTTCGGCCACTCGCGTGTGTTGCAGGCACTCGCGGGTTCCGCCAAGGACATTGGATCAATCATTTCGGCTTGCCCAGCGCTGGTTGCTACATGACTTCATACCGTCACGAATCCACGCGAATAAAAAAATGGCAGGGGCGGCTCGCTCTACGAGCCGGAGGCACGAGCGGCCCCAAGCCTCAGGCGCGAACGCGCCGTTTCGAATCGCCGCCATTAGACATGGAAATAGGCGGGACTAATCCTTTTTCTTTTTTGGCGTTAAACCTCGGAGCCTCTGTTACGAAATTGTCACAATTCTCTTTAGGGCGGAGGCACTGGAATCGTTACAAAAATTGTTAAATTAAACTTGGATTTTACATCCAACTGTCAACAATGAACATTTACCTAGACCCAAATGTCATCACCTTATTGGTGCTGAAGGGATTTTTTTGATGTGCTCCCTGTCATAAAAACAAAGGGAAAAGGGGTTTGTTTTTAATGTCTAACGATGGCCAACATTTTATTAGTTGATCCCGATGACAACGCCTTCTTGGCGCTGAAGGGATTTTTGGCCTATGGTGACCACCGGAGCACCTCCGTTTCGAATGCCCGTGATGCGATGGTTTTTTTGCGTGAGAATATCTTGGTGGATTTGATTTTTATCGAACTTAAGCTCCCAGACTCCACCGGACTGGACTTTCTCCGGACCCTCCGAGAGGACTATTTCTTTCAACATGTGCCGGTCGTTTTTTATGCGTCCAAAACGACGCATGCAGAAATCCAAGAAGCCTACGACTTGGGCGTGCAAAGTTTTCATCGAAAGCCCTATCTCCAAGAGTCGATTGAGGACGAAGTCGCAAAGCTTGAGGGTAAGGCTTGGTATTGGTCTTTTTTTGAGCCGGACGACGCGTTTTGCCGGCGCACGGGCCGCTCGTTGGATGAACGAGGGGCGGCTTTGGACGAACTCGCGCCTGTCATCCAATCCGCTGCGCAAACCTACAAGAATGTAAACATCGAACTCGCGGAGGCAGAAAAAGAGAAGATTCTCTCAGAAATCTCCGGGTTTCGCGGAAAGGTTCGGGAGGCGGCCGTGCCAGGCTTGGAGGAGTATCTGAGTTATCTGGCTTCTTTCGCGAAGGAATCTGACTGGAACGAATTCAAGGAGTTTGCGGCCCTTATGGGATATTACGCGTTTCTTTGCAGTTACCGCGCGGATATCTATAAACTGGAACGGAAAGCCAAGCAGGCGAGTGCCGTGCTGGATCGACTGGCCCAAAATGCTTTGCTTCGCTCCTTGCCGCCGCACGAGGTGCATGCGCTCATTCCCCACCTGAGGGATTGCGAAATTGACGAAGGGGCCACCCTTTTCAAACAGGGCGATGTCGGCGATGCGATGTATCTGATCGATGAAGGGAGACTCGGGATTTACGTCGCGATGGATGATGATCCCGAACCGAAAAAAATCGGCGAGATCGGAGATGGAGACATTGTTGGAGAGATGGCCTTGATCAAGAACGCGCCGCGCAGTGCTACGATCATCGCTCTGAAAGACACTCGAATGATGCGTATGGAGAAGGATGCTTTCACACGGGCCACTATCCTATCGCCTCAAATGAAACTGGCAGTGCAGGCCCTCGCCGCGCAGCGTTCGATGGACAGCATCAATAAGCGCGCCGGCGAGATCGACATCTCCGCATGGAGTAAAACCGCCAGCGAGGGCGTGCGCAAGATGGGTGAGCGGATTCCAAATGGCTTCCTGAGAAAGGACGAAAAAGAATCGGAGGATATCAAACGGGAGGCGGAAAGCATGGATCATTGGAACAAGATGATCGACAGCCAAACCTTCCCGGTGGTTTCCGATGCGAAACTCAAGAGGGATATCGCGGCGCTGAAAGGCTGCCCGGTGGTCGGGTCGGCGGCCGCCGCCTTTATGCTGGCGACCGGGGGTATGGTGACTTCGTTGCATCCGCTGATGGATTTGGCGGAACACGATCCCGGACTGGCCTTCCAGATGCTCCATAATGCCAATGCGTTGCGTCAGGCCAAGACGAAGGATTTAGAGTCTTTTATTGATGACGCCCGGTTGTGCGTGAACTTTCTGGGAGAAAAACGGCTCAGCGTAGTAACCAAGGGGTTTCCGCGCTGCTGCGAGAGTTTCATGTATCTCAACGAGGGTGCAAACTGGGCCAGCCACATCAAGTTCCTGCTCGCAACGGCCAACATCGCCCGGTTCACCTGCGCAGAGATGGAGCTTTTAAACATCGAACGCGCCGCGTTTTTGGGAGCCCTGCTTCACGACATCGGGAAGCTGCTTTTCCTGCGCGTCCAGCCGGCGGGCTGCATTCCCGTTTATCTCCATGCTCAAGAGCATAATATATCGATCAGGGAATCAGAGATACTCCACATGGGAATTTCCTCCCGCCAGATGGCTATCCAGTTTGTCGAAAACAAAAGCATTCCAACCAGCTGCAAAAATGTCATCCGTTGGGTGGAAGAACCGGAAAAAGCAACCGAGGACTTCGATCTTGTGTCGGTGGTGGCCATAGCCCGCTACATGTGCCGCCTTTGCAAGGTCGGCTTCAGCGGGGAGACCACCCAACAGGATCTTCTTCCGCTTGAACACAGCCAGCTATGGAATTCGATCAAGGACAGGGTTTTACCAAGATTTAATGTGGGCAATTTCGAGTTTTTGGTGCGCAGAAGACTTCGAAAACTCTAATCCATAGCACCCAGTTCGCGAAAACGTGGAAATGTTTCCGCTCGGAACGCCGACGTCCTCGTCGGCATCAACGGCACTGGCCGTTCCCGCTGCTTCGGCCTGCACGGCGTTGATGATCACCGACAAATAAGGCAATGCAAACAGCGCAAAGACGATGGAATACGCGTGACGCCATGTGTCGGAGAAAGTTTCTCCAGATCACCGGATTGGCGTTCGCTGGCGCTTTGCTTGCTCCAGCCATTTTGAGATCTGGCAACTTGGATTTCCAAAAGCGTGTATTGATCATCGGTGGCTCCTCCTAAAAATCAGCCACCGCGACAACGGTCGCCCCCTCACCGTTCCCTGCTGACCCCCTCGAACGAAATTCCAACCGCCGCGGAGTGAAAGAGGTTCAACCTCAAAAGAAGCGAATCTCCGCGAATCGAAAATCCCAAGGTAGGGGCGGCTCGCCGAGCGGACCCAAACTTCAGGCGCGAACGTGCCGTTGCGGATCGCCGCCATTAGACATGTGAATATGTGGACTGCCCCTTTTTGAAGGCGAGTGCCTACCAATTCGTCTTTTTTGCGGCTTTTAAGATTCACTGATGCCGACGAGGGCGTCGGCGTTCCATGGAAAGGGTTTCATGGGCGCGAGGGACACGGAATCTCATGCTCAATCATAGAGCAGATCGGTGTTTATTCGGCTGGGTGGATACCACACGATGCCATGCTCATTTTTAAGGATGTCGCGCATTCGGCCCCAGACATCGTGACAGCGCCCCATGCCTTGGATGGGAGATTCCTTTTCGGCGCGGCGCTCGACCTCGCGAATGATGGCGCGGACGCGGGGGTTGTCCTCGATGGGGTCGTGGAGTTCGGCGTGTGGGTCGCGAAGGCGCTGGGAGGATTTGGCTTTTTCGATCCGGCGAAGCAACTCCGGATCGCGGATGGGATGTCCGCAGGCGTCGGTTTCCATGGCTCAAAAAGGAAACTCGGTTTGGTGAGCAAACCCACGCTGCGGGCGGGTGTGCGGGAGGATTTGGCGGATGGCGACGGTGATTTTTTGCAGGATTTGAGTGATCATTTCGGCAGGCATCCTAAAACCACCGGTAGGACATTTACGGGGGGATCAGATTTTTTCTGAAAAAAATTCACTCAGCGCCTCTGCGTCTCAGCGGGAGAAATTGGGGATGGCTCAAACGATCGGCTTGTAAATCAGAAGGCGCAGGCCGTTCAGGCAGACCAGCACCGTGCTGCCTTCGTGGCCGACAACGCCCATCGGGAGCGGGAGGTCGATTCCGAAGGCGGCGATCAAAAGCACGAGGATCACGGCCGAGGCGAAGGCGAGGTTTTGCCAGAGGACTTTTTTCGCGTGGCGGGCGATGCCGAGGAGAATCGGAATATTTTCCAGCTTGTCGCCCATGAGAACCACATCGGCTGTCTCCATCGCGATGTCGGTGCCCGCCGCGCCCATGGCCACGCCGATGTCAGCTGTCGCGAGCGCGGGGGCGTCGTTTACACCGTCGCCGACCATCATGACGCGGCCGTGTTTTTTGAGTTCTTGGATGGCGGAGACTTTGGCTTCAGGGAGGAGACCGGCATGAACCTCATCAAGACCAGCCTCCTCGGCGATGGCGTCGGCAACGGCTTTTTGGTCACCCGTGAGCATGACGACTTTTTTGACCCCAAGCTTGTGGAGACTTTCCACAATGCGCAGAGACTCGGGTCGGAGGGTGTCGGCTAGGGCCACGACCGCGAGGGCGGTGACGGCATCGCCCTCGCGCGAACCAATCCAAACGCAGGTTTTTCCCTTTCGAGCAAGTGGAGCGGCGTTGATCGAGATGGCCTCCATGCCCGCCGCGCCGAGTTCGCGGAAGAGCCTTTCGCTCCCTACCACGAGGCGTTTCCCGCTAATCGTGGCTTCGGCTCCCTTGCCAGGCGTGGCTTGAAAGTCCGTGGCAGCAGGGAGTAACATTCCAAGCATCGAAGCGCTTCGAACGATGGCGTGGGCGAGAGGATGCTCGGATTTCGACTCCAGGGCGGCAGCCGCGGCGAGGACTTCCAAAAGCTGGGAGGGCAGTTGCAAATCGGGCTTGTGGGTAGCAGCGGCATCCACGACCTCCGTCACCATCGGCTGGCCGCGAGTGAGCGTTCCAGTTTTATCAAAAGCCACGATGTCGATGCGCGAGGTCCGCTCGAGATGCGAGCCGCCTTTGATCAAAATCCCGCGCCGTGCCGCGCCACCGATGGCGGAAAGAACGGTCGCCGGCGTGCTGATGACCAAAGCGCACGGCGAAGCGACCACCATCACGGTCATCGCGCGGTAGAAGGCCTCGGCGAAGGCCGCCCCAAAAAAGAAAAACGGCACAACGAAAACCAGAGCGGTGAAAACGATCACCCCTGTGGCATAGTATTGCTCGGCCTGCTCGAGGAACCGCTGGGTGCCGGATTTTTCGGCCTGTGCTTCTTCCACGAGCTTCACCATGCGGGCCAGCGTGGAATCCTCGGCTCGCTTGGTGACGGAAAATTCCAGCCCACCGCTTTGATTGAGAGTTCCAGCGAAAATCGTGCTTCCCGAGGACTTGGATACCGGCATGGATTCGCCGGTGAGGCTGGACTCATCGATGTGGCCTGAGCCCTCGACGACGGTGCCATCCACCGGCACATGCTCGCCGGGACGAAGGATCACGATATCGCCGATGGCGAGTTCCTCGACTTTCACGAGTTCGTTCCTGCCGGGGCGTTTCACAAGCGCGTTGTCGGGTCGGAGTTTCAGGAGCGAGTGGATCGCCTTTTGGGTCCGCTGGAGCGCGTAGCTTTGAAGGACATTCGAGAAGCAAAAAAGGAACAACAACAACGCCCCTTCGAAGGGTTGACCGACAATTCCCGCGCCAATCGCCGCGAGGACCATGAGCACATCGACATCGAGCACCCGCTCGCGGAGCGAGGATATGGCGGAGCGAACACCCTGCTGCCCGCAGAAAAAATACGCCCCGGCATAAAGAATCCAGGTCGCCACCGCGCTTTTGCCAATCGAGTGGTCGACGATGAGCGAGGCGATCAAAAACAAAAAGCCAAGCGCGCAGGAAATCTCCTCGTTCAGTGAACCTGACTTGATGCGGGTCCAAAGGCTTTCCTCCCCTTCCCTGAAAACCGGCTGGTAGGTGGTGATCCGGGCTCCGAGGGCGCGAAGCGAGTCCATCACCGTTTTCTCATCGGCGATATTTTCGTCAAAGGTCAGGCAAAGAATTTTTCCGATGTAGGTGGCGGTGGCTTTGCGAACGCCTGGGATTTTTTTGACCCTCTTTTCCAGCCGGATGGCGCAGGCCTCGGAGGCATCACCTTCCAAACGCAGGGTTCGTTTTTGAAGCGGTATACCCGGCGTGTGGCTGCCCACGATCCGGCGGAGTTCTTGTTGAGAGAGTTTGGCGGGATCGTATTCGATCTCGATGACCGACTTGCCAGGAACCGGATGGGCACTGACGACACCCTGGTGCTCCGCGATCGAGCGGGTCGTTTCCTCGAGGGACTCCTGGGGCTGAGTGTTTTTTTTCATCGGAGCTAGTCGAAACTCCGAAGTCTCATCAGTAATTCCACATCTTGCCCTTGGCAGCATCGGCGAACACCTGCGGGCTCTTCATGTAGGAATCCGGCGGATCGGGCAGGCGGGAGTCATCGAGGCGGGGGAGATTTTTTCCATGAGTCTCATCCCATGGCTGGCTGGATGCGATGTGAAGCGGGGTGCCGGTGCGAACGAGACCAAAGACTTTTTGAGCAGCCTTGAGCGGGATGCGGACGCAGCCCATGGTGTTCGGGTAGGGCTTCACAAATCCCCAGTGCATGCCGTAGGCGGACTTGAATTCCATCCAGTAAGTCATGGGATACCCAGCCCCAGGCTGGCTCACGCGGCGGCGGCGCTCCTGCTTCGAATAAATCGTGAAATCCCCTTGAGGCGTGGGCGACGAGGCCTTTCCGACCGTGACAGGTGTGGCGAGGAGGACTTCGTTGCCCTCGACGACATAGAGCCGTTGCGCACCGGTGCTGAGCTTCACCTTCACAGCAGCGGGGTTCTTGGGTTGCTTCGCGGGCGGATCAAACGAGAACGAGTGCGGGCCGTGGGCGACCTTTGCGGTCTGACAAGCGGTGAGGCCGAGCGCGAGCACAGCGAGAGTGAAGATGCGAATCGATTTCATAAAAACGGAGTTATCAAATGCCAAACCCCGAGCGAGTCAAGTTCGCGAACCGCAGGAAAATAAAATCTCCGCGCCATCGTGAATTGCCACGCGGCGTAGCTCCATGGATTATGCCATGATGAAAAATTCCCGTGAGCTTTTCGAGGCAGCGAAAAAACGAATCCCCGGCGGCGTGAACTCCCCGGTGCGGGCGTTTCGCGGCGTGGGTGGCGAACCGTTTTTTGTGAAGTCCGCCAAGGGCTGTCGGCTGACCACGGTGGAGGGGCGCGAACTCATCGACTTCGTCGGCACCTGGGGACCGGCGATCCTCGGCCACGCAGCGGAGCCAGTGATCGAAGCCGTGCGCGAGGCGGCCAAGGGCGGATTGAGTTTTGGCACGCCGAATCCCTTCGAGGTGGAAATGGCGGAAACGATCTGCCGCATGGTGCCCTCGGTGGAAAAAGTCCGGATGGTCAACAGCGGCACTGAGGCGACGATGAGTTGCATCCGCCTCGCGCGCGGCTTCACCGGTCGGAATAAAATCATCAAGTTCGAAGGCTGCTACCACGGCCATGTCGATTCGCTTTTGGTAAAAGCTGGCAGCGGCGCGCTGACCCACGGCCACCCTGACAGCGCAGGCGTGCCCGAGGAATTGGCGAAACTCACGGTCACCCTGCCCTTCAACGATCTTCCGGCGGTCGAAGCCGCCTTTGCAGCGAACTCCGGCGAAATCGCCGCCATCATTCTCGAGCCAGTCCCAGCGAATGCCGGCTTGTATTTGCCTCTGCCTGGATTCTTGCAGGGCCTTCGCGACCTCTGCACCCGCGAGGGAACCGTGTTGATTTTCGATGAGGTGATGACCGTCTTCCGCCTCGCTCGCGGGGGGGCGCAGGAGATTTTCAAGATCACGCCCGACCTCACGGCGATGGGAAAAGTGATCGGCGGCGGGTTGCCCGTGGGAGCCTTTGGGGGACGCGCCGAGATCATGGATCGACTCTCGCCCGATGGCCCCGTTTACCAAGCTGGCACGCTCTCGGGGAACCCTCTCGCCATGGCGGCGGGCCTCGCGCAACTCCGCGAACTCGAGCGCATCGACGGCTGGGCGCACTTGGAAAAAACCGGCGCGACGTTTGAGGCGGCCACACGGGCGGCTTGCGCGAACCGTCCCCTCACCTTCCAGCGGATCGGCTCGATGTTTTGCCTCTATTTTCAAGAGGGGCCGGTGCGCCACCTTGCCGAGGCGATGAGCAGCGACCGCGCACGGTTTGCGAAATTTTTTCACGGCTGTCTCGAGGACGGAGTTTACTTTGCGCCGTCACAATTCGAGGCGGGATTTCTCAGCACCGCCCACACCCCGGCGGACCTCGAAACTGTTGCAGCGGTGGTCGAAAAAAACCTCGCCCGTGTTTTTTGATCCGCCCGCAAAAGCAGTTGCCATGCGGGAGGCGCGCCCGTAGCGTTGCATCCATGTTCAAAAACCTCACCCTCGCCGCGCTGACCGCGATCGCTTTCACACACACAACTATGGCGCAAAACGCACTCGAAAAGGGCCAGGCCTTCCTGGCGGAAAATGCAACGAAACCTGGCATTCAACAGACCTCCACCGGCCTGCAATACCTCATCGAAAAACCCGGCGAGGGCAAAGCCCCCAAAGCCAGCAACACGGTGAAGGTGAACTACCGCGGCACCCTGCTCGACGGCACAGAATTCGACAGTTCCTACAAGCGCAACGAGCCGATTGAGTTTCCCCTCAACGCCGTCATTCGTGGTTGGACCGAGGGCCTGCAACTCATCAAGCCCGGCGGAAAAATCCGACTCTTCATTCCCTCGAATCTGGCTTACGGCCCTCGCGGCGCGGGCGGTCTCATCGGCCCCGACGAGACGCTCATTTTCGATGTCGAGTTGCTCGAGGTGAAGTAACCGCTCCCGCCCGCTTCATCATGCGGGCATGGTGGAAGAGGTATTGCTGGACATAGCCGGCATACGGCCCCAATCGGCGTCGTGCGTAGGCGGCTAGCACGGCCGGCGTTCCATCCCGCCCCTTCCGCATGGCTAAAAGAATCCGATGGATCCAAGTGTCGATCGGCACGGCGTCGAGGCGTTCGTAGGCGAAGAGCAGAATGCAATTGGCCACTTTCACGCCGACGCCAGGGAGCATTTGGAGAGTTTGGCGGAGACGCGCGGTGGGCTGTTTCGCGATGACCTCGAGGTCGATCGTGCCATCGGCGAGCAGGCGTGCGGTTTTCAGGAGATTTTCCGCCCGGTAGCCCAAGCCGCAGTCGCGTAGGGCGGACTCCGTGGCTTTCGCCAAAACCTCGAACGCCGGATACGCGTTGATCTCCGAGCCCTCCACCGCCTCGCCGAAACGCGACCGGATCGCCAGCGACATCGAGCGAATGTGGGCGACTTGTTTCATGGAACTGGTGATGAAGGCCGCCGTGCATTCCCACCGCGGCTGACGCAGGATGCGCAGTCCTCGGCACGCCGCGAGCGCCGATTGGCTCATGGGTTCCTCGGGAAACGCCGCGTAAATTTCCTCCAGCGGATGGTCGAGAGCGAAGTGGTGTGCGACCCGATCGGCCGGGCCTTGATGCAAGACGAGCTGGCCGTTTTTTTCCGAAACAACAATTGCCTCGTTACCCAAAAGCCCGCTCCAAGAGCCGTCGGCGCGGCGAGTCCAATGGAAAACCTGCCCGCTCAAGAGCGTTTGATCCAAATTGATCGGGCCGCCGAGGTTGGTCGCTGTCACTTTTTTTGTTTCGAGTTTGGGCGACGTGGCCTCAGAGAGGCGGACTCACCCGTTTTTTTGAACTCGTGCAGGACAATGGGCAGGCATTTTGCGAAGTGCCGGAAGTCCCCGTCCGTTGTGAAGATGGCCAACTCACATCGGACGGCGACGGCACAAATCAGGAAGTCGGTATTCGAACCCTGAATGCCCTTGGATCGACACAGGTTGAAAAACTTCGCGGCGGTTACAAAATCTTCGCTCAACAGTGGAACATCAGGGAATGCGTCGAGGTGGGTTTCGAGACGCGCGAACTGAGGACGATCCCGAACGCCGGAGAGAATTTCCTGCCGAACCGGCCCGATGATTTCGGCAACATGGGCCATGACAAGACGCCGCATCTCCTCCGTCTCCGGATGGAGATGACCGTCTGCGCGTCGCAACGCCAATGACCAGACGCCCGTGTCAACCAACACCCTCATGGACGGGTCCGTTGGCGCTTGTAGTCGTATTCAGGGTCAAATTCGACCTTACCGAAAAGGTCCAAAATGCGGTCCTGCCGGAGGTGGCGGATGTAGTCGGTCAGGGCCTGAGTCACCGCCTCCTTCTTGGTGCGATGTTTACCGAGCGCGGCGGCCTCTGCGATGAGCCGATCGTCCAATTGAAGATTTGTTGCCATGGTGATTACACACAAAAATTCACTCATTCAGATGTGTGGTTCAAATGAATTATCGGGTCTGGGATACCTGCGGAATGCGATGTGGCGGAGAGATGTAATTTTTAGAAAAAAATTTAACGAGCTCAGGAGTTACTCCTAAAGGAATTTCTTTAAGACTTACAAAATCAGCAAATCCCTGATGGCCGCCATTACGGAATCAAATGGAGAAGGCGGTAGGCGTCCCAGTTTTCGTTCGAGGCTACTTGAGAAAAGGTGCAAGGATAATCGTGGCGAATGGGGCGAGGATAATCAGGATGAGGCGGGACGGCGGCCGAACCATCCGATCATGACGGCCCCGCTGAGGAACATGAAGAGGCTGTAAACAACTGCGGGCATGGCGATGCTTGGGCTTTCGAGAAGTCCGAGTGTTATGGCGAGGGCGAGCGTGCCATTTTGGATTCCGGTTTCAATGGCGATGGTGACGCGTTGGGATCTGGGCAAGCCGGCGAGTCTTGCGATGCCGAAGCCCAACGCCATCATTACAAGGTTCAACGTAATGGCGGCGGGGCCGGCCACGGCGAATTGGTGGGCGAGGTCTTTCTCGCGAGCGATCGCAGCGGCAATGATGAGGGCCAGGAAAACAAGTGCGAAAATATTCGCCGGGCGCTCGAGGCGGACTGCCAGTGTGGGGCGGGCGTGCCTCAGCGCCATGCCGCAGAGGATCGGCAGGATGGTGACGAATGCGAGTTGCGCGAGTGTTTTCCAAAACGGCAAGGCGACTGCCGCACCACTGCCCAGGAACCAATCCATCGACCACCCTACGATCCACGGGATGGTGAAAACGCAGGCCATGCTGGAGACGGCGGTGAGTGTGACGGAGAGCGCTGTGTCGCCTTTGGACAGGTGGGTGATGACATTCGAAGTCGCTCCGCCCGGGCAGGCGGCGAGGACCATGAGCCCGACGGCGAGTTCCCCGGGGAGTCGGAAGATCAATGCGAGGGCGAAGGCGAAGGCAGGGAGAAGAAAGAGTTGGCAACCGAGTCCGATGATTTTTGCTTTGGGTTGGAGCACCACGCGCCGGAAGTCGGTGGGGACGAGGCTGAGGCCCATCCCGAAAAGGACCACGAAGAGGGCGATGGGCAGTGCGATTTGTTTGAGAAGTTCGCTGGACACGCAACGAAGCTGCCCAATCCCCTCCGCGCCGTCGATGGCCGAGTGTGCGATCTCGGTGAGCGCGCAGCCTCGGGAGCTGTTGGTTGCGCCCCCGTCTCGGAAAAAGGGCCAAAAAAGGCGAAAACGGGTCAGTAGTATCAGAGCAAATCAACAGGAAATTTTGTGAGTAGTGAAAAGGATGCGAGGGGTGGTGCCAGTTTTTGAGGGAAAAAAACTGGCTGGCTGGACAGGCTGGGATCCAGCGGTAAGGAAACGAGAGGTTGGAGACGGGGAGAGGGCGGTGGCGACGCCGGTTTACCCTGCATGGAGCAGGGAGGAGCCCCTTTTTCCTGGCGGACTGGTGTGATACGCCCTCGACAACTTGTGCCGGGGCAGAGCATCTTTGAGCCATGGTCCGACACACGCCGTGGTCGGCGTGGTCGGATCGGGGGCGACCGGTGTCTTGGCATACTGACCCAAGCCGTCGCGCAATGCGCGGCATCCCACAATGAGCCATCCGGTCGCCCCGTCTCCGGTTTTCATTTCCTCAGTCCTCGGGCCCCCGAGCATGCCGGGTTGCGGGTGGGAAAAAGGGGTGGTTGAAAGAGGTCATGGCTTGAGGGGAAGGTGGATGGAGCGTGATTCCATGACGAGGCGGCGCCAGAAGCCGAGGGGTGTGGATTCGTTGGTGATGAGGGGAATGCCCTCGGGGATGGGGCGCCATTTGCGAAGAAGGACCAGCCAGGTTTGAAGTGCGGCGTCGGCGTGGTCTTGGTCGGTGGCGGTGCTGGAGCGGCAGCGGGGATCCAAATAGGGAACTTGGTTGAGGACGAGGGAGCGCAGGAGTCGGAGATAACGGCGGGCGGCGGCAAAGAGTGCGTGCTGGCCATTGGCGTTCCAGCGGGCGATGCGGTCCTTGAGTTCTGGCGGGCCGTAGAGGGAGATTTTTTGTGCGCTTTGGACGGTCCAGTCCTTGAGGATGTGGTTGCAGCGGGCGGGGGTGTGGCCTTGGGAGGCGGGTTGGTCGGGGCCACCGCTTTGGAAAGTGCTCGGGACGATGCCGGCGTAGGCGCAAAGAGAGTCGACGGAGGCTAATCGGCGAGGGTCGCCGAGTTCTCCGGCGATGCCGGAGGCGAGAGTGAAGCCGATGCCGGGAATGCTGGTGAGGAGGGCGTAGGGTGTGGTCGCGAGGAGGAGGGCGGCTTGTTGGCGCAGGGCGTTGGCGTTGCGGGTGAGGCACTCACGCAAGTCGACCGTGGCGGTCAGCGCGTGCTGGAGGGCCGAGAGTCGTTGAGGAGCGGGCGGTAGAGCGTTGGAGGCCAGTGTGATGATTTTGGCGGCAGCCTCGTCGGATTGGCGGATGCCGTGGCGTGCAAGGAATGAGGCGAGGGTGAGTGGCCGACGGCGGGCGATCTCGATGGAGCTGAAGCGCTCTTTCATGAGGGCAAGGGAGGCTTCGCAAAAGGGAGTCAGCGGACTGCGGGAGGAATCCAGAAAGCCGGGGAAGAGTTGGTCCACCAAGGCGTGGATACGGTTGGAGGCGGCTGTTTGCTGGCGCACCAGAATGCGACGACTGCGGGTGATTTCGCGGATTTCAAAGTATATGTCGGTGGGGTTCTTGGAATCCGCTGGTGAAGCCGGAGTGGAGTGTCCGGTGGCTCGTGCGCGGCGGGAGAGGAGAGTTTTTGCGATGCCGAGGAGGTCGAGGAGATCGGTGCTG
This sequence comes from Verrucomicrobiota bacterium, assembly GCA_026398255.1. GTDB lineage: Bacteria > Verrucomicrobiota > Verrucomicrobiia > Chthoniobacterales > Terrimicrobiaceae > UBA967. The sequence continues at coordinate 73,974 of JAPLTG010000019.1, read as the reverse complement.
GCGATCAGGTTCTCACGGTTCTGGGCGGCCTCGGCGGCGTTGACGCGCAGGACGAGGTATCGCCGGAGGCGGAGGGCGGCGGTGAAATTGGCGACATAGGAGGGTTCGTCCTCGCCGCCGAAGAAGATGTTGCATTTAGGAATCTTGCGGCGACGGGCGGGGGCAGTGATTTGCTTGATGAGGAAGGAAACGCCCTCCGCGGAGTTTTCGACCGGGAAGGGTTGCCGAAGGATGTCGCCGTTGCCGTCGCAACACAGGGCGACATGCTTGCGCTTGGCGTAGTCGAGAGCGACGCAGAGAACCTTGCGGGGATCGGTGGCTTTTTCAAAAATCGCCCTGAGAAGGGCATTCTGGTTGCGGTAGATGGAGGATGGAGTGGAGGATGTAGTTTTCATGGCATCTTGAAGATGCCATTGGGGCAGCCTCAACGCGCCTCCGAAGCAGTCCGGCGAGCTAGAGCCCTACGGGCTCGCCCGCCTGCTTCGGAAGGCTTGTTGAAAAGATACCAGTCCCGTGTATTATCGCTTTTTCCGTTTTTCCAGAGCGCCCTCCAGAGAGTTTGAGGCACTCCAGCATTCAATTCCTCCGCGATCCAGGACATCGTCATCGTGGTGCTCTTCCTCAACTCTGCCGCGAGCGCAATCTTGGAGGGATGCCCTTTCCGGAGCCTCCGGAACTCATCCAATCCCATCCCGCGCGTTTTTAAGAACTCCCTCACGATCCCCCGTGCCTTTTCCTCCATCGTCTCCTCCAGCGCTTCACTCAAGTGGATCGCCGCATTCCCGGCCCCTCCATGCCCCATCCCCACCAATCTCTCCACAAAATCCTCCGCGCCAAATTTCCAACCCCGCCGGATTCCCTTCCAGAGTTCCTCCTCCGCATGTCCCTCCACCCGGCATCGTGCCGCCATGATCTCGCCGAACTCCCGCCTTCCTCTGCTGTTATCCCGCCGGATTCCCAATTCGCCAAATAAACGATCGACCCGCAACCATCCGACCCGGCGCTTGGTTGGCTTCAGGTATTCGGGAAAACTGCTCCAGGCGTAGTCCGCCAGCGACTTGTAGCGACCCGCGAACAAATGCCCCCGCATCCGGTGCCGCGCGTTGAATCGTTGCGTGTAGGTTCCCAAAAACCACTTCATCCCCGCCACCAGCGTCGGTTGCGGCGTCTCCACCACCAGATGAAAATGGTTTCCCATCAGACAATAGGCATGCACCTGCCAACCCGCACGCTCGCACGCCTCCCCCAGCGTCCTTAAAAATCTCCGCCGATCCTCCTCATCGAGAAAAATACTTTCCCGCCGATCCCCTCGACTCATCACATGATAAATCGCCCCCGCATATTGGATTCGTAGTGACCTTGCCATCGTTCGAAACTCTCAGATTTTTAAAAAAGCGTCAATACGCGGGACTGACCCCTTTTCCGGGACTGACCCCTTTTCCTTTTCTTGAGGTCAGCGAGTAAACCGAAAAGGGTTAGAATAACGTGCTGCCAAAGATCGTGACTTGAGCGGGGGCCGCCGAGGAATTGGTGGGAGTGGCCGGCGCGTTCGGTCGGTAAAGGATGCCGATGCCTGTTTCAAAATTGGGAGCGAGCTGGAGGTCGAGCCCTGCGGAGAGTGCTGGAATGAGCACACGCGCCTCGCAGCCCTCGTCGGCGGGAGCTGGAATCCCGCGGTCCTCGGCGCTTGCGCCGAGGCGGAGTCCGAGTAGTGGGAGGGGCTGGAGACGCAGTTCCGTGCTGATGATCGAGGTGAGTTCACTTGAGTCGTTGGTCGCCCGCGAGACCATGCCGGACTCGACGCCGAGGGACAGGGTGGTGCCTTCCTGGATATTCCACAGAGCCGATCCAAGGAGTCGGTGGCGCTCGATGTCACCATCATCGGAATCCACCAGTGACTGCCATGCGGAGGATTGGGTTAGTGTGAGGCGCAGCGGCAGGAGCGGCACACGTTGCTCGAGGGAGGTGGAGAGCGCATCTTCGTGAAGAATCGTGCCATCGAGCCGGCGACGGTCGCCGGATCCAAGAGAGGTGCGCAGGGTCGTGTGGGGCAGCGGAGCGAAAGAGAGGAGGCCTTTGTGAACCACGGCGTGTTCCTGATAAGACCTTGTGTCATGAAGCGCTGTTTCGAGCGTTGAAGAGAGCGTGAGTTCGAGGCGGTTTGGGCCTGTCCACCGGAGGTGTCCTCCTTGGCTGATCTGCATGTTCCTCGCAAGCGAGGAGTCGATCGAATCGCCGATCATTGAGTCCAGCATCCTGAACCCAGCATCAAGATCATAGCCCATCTGAGGGGCGCTCTCAGGAGCAATCCTGTAATCAACATGGAACCCCTGGTGGCTGGTGCGGGTTCCTTTGTGCAGGTGGGATTCCTGGCGGGGACGCGAGACCGAGGTGTGCCAGCCCGACGCCCCATTGGATTCCGATATCACAGGAATCGCCTTGCGGATCGGAATGCGCGCTCCGTTGTCGAGCACCACAAATTCCTCTGCAAGCGCAGCGGAGGCCCCAAGGGCCAACAGGGTTGCAAGAATGGTCGTCAGATGTCGCATATTATTCCAAACGAGTATGCTCTTGGAATAAGATGGTTGCAGATGTAATCGAATTGGTGGGCTTTTATTTTTTCATTGTCATAGGGTTTCCTTGACCATTTTCAGTTTTATTTTGCTTACCGGCCAAAACCTTTTGTTGTCCTCGGCGGTGTAGAACAGGGTGAAGGTATCGTTGCCTTCATCAATCAATCCCAAGGGTGTACGAATGTCCACGGACCAGTTCGCGGGGCCTGGCGGTTGGACGACGATCCGGCCACCCTTCGACCAATTAATACCATCAGTGGATGTGGTATAGCCTACCGAAGTCTTTTCTTTGTAATTTTTTGGGGCAGGAGCATTAACAATGTCAGAGTCGTAAACAGCGACATACAGATCTCCGATACGTGTAACAATCGGATTCTCATTAAAAACAGGTTCAATGGGCAGCGGATTACCTTCTGCACGCCGCTTCCAAGGCCCCGTCAAGGTGGGGGCTTCCGCAAGTCCTACCTGCCACCCCGGCGCTCCGCCATGACCATGACCATGACTGCAATAAAAGGCGACCCATCGATCGTTAACCCGATAAGGGTAGAACGACGCGGTACCTTGCGAGCCTTCCCACTTCTGGGATTCCGCATCCGGCTGCAGGATGATGCCCTTATCCTTATAGGGGCCAACGATGCCGGCGGGGCCCTTAACTGTTGACGTAACGCGCCAGATTCGTCCTCCAGTGGCCCCTCCGGTGTCGTAGGCGACATGAAACAATTCCCATACCTTGTCCGCGTCATTATAAATCGGCATAGGGGACCAAAAGGACTCGTAGGGCAGCCCTGTTTCAGCTCGTGATTTGCCGGAGGTCTCCTTGATTGTTGAAATCCGCTTCCAATCAATTCCGTTCGTACTGGTCCAGAGCGCCAGACGCATTTTGACCCAGAAGGGATCCCCTGCCATTTCGGACGTAAACAAGTAGTAAACGCCGTCAAGCTTCACCACCGAACCACCCTCAAACCCATATTTATTATCCTTGGCATCCGGATGGTCCTTATCAATCACGGGCGTTTCCCTCAACTCCTGTATCTCAAAACGTATGGGATTTTTTAACTCCGGTTTGGGCGTGTTTTCCGCGCAAACAATTCCTTGGGATACAGTGCCCAGGAATGAGATAGCGATTATCATATTTTTAATTAACATAAGATTCCTTGAGGTTTTTAACTTTTTATGGGGTGAGTATTGCTGATAAGTATTAGTCAATACGGATCAATGGGTTTCCTTGAACAGCTTCAGTTTTATCATACTCACCGGACCCTTGATCTTCTAAACCAGATCTAGAATTTGAAAACCTGGCCATTTGGCTAATTTTCGTTATTTGGCGAAAGTGAGAGGGGTCAGTCCCGCGTATTATCGCTTTTTTCCATTTTTCCAGAGTGCCCTCCAGAGGGTTTGAGGCACTCCGGCATTCAATTCCTCCGTGGTTTATTCCAAAATCGCTGGGTCGCCGTAGAGCGTGGAGCCCGAGGCGCGGGTGATTTTGACGGGGAAGATTTGGCCGATGTGGCGGGGAGCACCCTCGAAAACAACAATCTTGTTCGTGCGGGAGCGGCCAGAGAGTCGCTCGGTGTTGTGGCGACTGGCGCCTTCGCAGAGGATTTCTACCTCCGTGCCGATGAGCGCGTCGAGTTTCGCGGCGACATGGCGGTTCACTACATCCAGCAACTCTTGGTTGCGGGCCTCCTTTAGTTCCTCCGAGATCTGAGCCTCCATCGTGGCGGCGGGGGTGTTTTGGCGGGGCGAGTAGCGGAAGACGAAGGCGTTGTCGAAAGAGACCGCTTCGCACAGGTCGCGGGTTTTTTGGAAATCCTCATCGGTCTCGCCGGGGAAGCCGACAATGATATCGCTGGTGATCGCCATGCCGGGACGGGCGGCGCGGATCCGCTCGGCGAGTTTTTGGAATTTCTCGGCGGTGTAGCCTCGTCGCATGATTTTGAGGATTCGGTCGGAGCCGCTCTGGAGCGGGAGGTGGACATGCTCGACGAGCTTTGGCAGGCGCGAAAAGGCCTCGATCAAATCGTCGCGATAGCCAATCGGATGCGGCGAGGTGAAGCGCACACGCTCGATTCCATCGACGGCGCAGACGGCCTCGAGGAGTTGAACGAATGGGCTTTTGTCATCGACCTTGGGAAATTCGTGGCGCCCGTAGAGATTCACGATCTGGCCTAGGAGTGTGACCTCTTTGACCCCGCGTTCAGCCAGCAAGCGGACCTCGGCAACGATCTCAGCGATGGGGCGACCGCGCTCGGAGCCTCGCGTTTGAGGGACGATGCAAAACGCGCAGTGCATATTGCAACCCTGCATGATCGAAACGAAAGCCGTCACCTGCCCTGTCTCGAGTTCCTGCTCGCGGATGGTGGATTGGGATCCGGGCTCTTCGTCAGTATCCACAATTGGTCGGCGCACATCGTCGATGAGCGCGTGCTGGCGGCTTTGCAGAAGATCGTGAACATAATCCGCCACACGGTGGAATTTCTGGGTGCCGACGACGAGGTCGACATGCGGTGAGGTTTGAAGGAGCGACTGGCCACGGGCCTGAGCCATGCAGCCGAGGTAGCCTAGGACAAGGTGCGGCCTTGTTTTTCGGAGCTTGCGGAGCATGCCCATCTTGCCGATCGCCTTCTGCTCGGCCATGTCGCGCACGCTGCAGGTATTGAGCAAAATCACATCGGCCTCGCCCTCGGCCTCGACCATTCGATAGCCGCGCTCGACGAGCATTTTCGACACCTGCTCGGAGTCGCGCTCGTTCATTTGGCAGCCATAGGTCTTGATATAAACGCCGGGCATTTTTTGAAGGCCGGAAATGTGCTTCACCGACTGGATTCGGGCAAGGAGAAGTGTGGCGGTGAGCTAGGCTTGGAGATCGAGAAGGATTTTCCCGGTGCGCTTATCTTGCATCGCGGCGGTCAGGGCGGCGGGAGCTTCAGAAAGCGGGAGGATTTGCTGGAGGGGCGTGTGAAGGATGCCGCGATGGAGGAGGTCGGCGAGCGTGGCGTAGGTGGATTGAATCTCGGCGGCGGGGGCGTTTTCTTTCCATCGACGCAGCCAGAAACCTCGGAAGGCGAGGTTTTGGAAAATCAAGAGGCCGTTCGGGATTTTCAGGGGTTGGCGGGCCATGGCGCCGATCGTGACATGGGGCGAACCCGCCGCGAGGGCGTTGGCGATATTCAATGCACTCGAGCCTCCGACGGAGTTGAGACCGAGCTTCGGAAGCATGCCGCCGCAAAGGGCGCGAGCTTCGCGGCGCAGGTCGACCTCCTCGGTGACGACGACATCGCCCCCGAGGGCGCGGAGTTCATCGAGGAGTTCGGGCCGACGAACCACATTCAAAGTGCGAAAGCCGAGGTGGCGCGCGAGTTGAATGACGGCGCGGCCAACGCCGGAGTTGGCGGCATTTTGAGCGATCCAGTCACCGGGTTGGAGGGAGGCGAAGTCGTGAAGGAGTCGCCAGGCGGTGGCGGGATTCACGGTCAGCATGGAGGCTTGGTGAATGTCGATATCGTCGGGCAGCGGGATGGCGTTTTTCGCGGGAAGGATGAGTTCGCTCGTCCAAGTCCCGAAAGCGAGCGGGAGGGCTATTTGACCGATGCGGAGATTTTCCACGCCGGGGCCGAGAGCGAGGATTTCGCCGGCGCCTTCGTTGCCGATCGTGGCAGGGAGGGGTGGGAGTTCGCCATAGGTTCCATCGATGACATTGAGGTCGGCGGGATTGATGGGCGCGGCGAGCATTCGGAGCACGACCTCGCCGGGGGCGGGTGCGGTCGAGAGGATGGATTCGACACGGACGGCGGGTGGTTTTTCCCCAAAGGCAAAAAGTCGACAAGCCAACGGCATGACCGCATGGTATCGCACCGCGCGGCCCGAAAGCCAAATCCAACATGTTCGCGTATTACATCCATGACTTGAGTCCGTTCCTGATCCGCTTCGGGGAGACTTTTGGCGTGCGGTGGTATGGGCTCGCTTATGTCGCGTCTTTTTTGGCGGCTTATGGAATCGGGGTGCACCTCGCGCGGCGGGGATTCAGTGACATTGCGCCGGATGCGGTGGCGGATTTCATCACGGGCACGGCGCTCTTTGGGGTGATTTTGGGCGGTCGGCTGGGCTACATGGTTTTCTACGATTGGGCTCAATTTGCGGCAGACCCGTTCGTGTTTTTTAAATTCTGGGAGGGAGGGATGGCGAGCCACGGAGGGATCCTCGGCATCGTGATTTTTACTTGGATCTACGCGCGGCGAAAAAAAATCCCGTGGCTGAATGTGGGCGACAACATCGTGGTTGCGGCACCGGTGGGATTGTTCCTCGGCCGCTGCGCGAATTTTATCAACGGCGAACTCTACGGGCGTCCAGCCACCGTGCCGTGGGCGGTGTATTTTCCGAAGGAACTCTACGCGTCGGACCCGGAGCAGGTGCGGGAGGTTTTGGTGACAGCCTCCGCGGCGAACCCTCAATGGGGCACGCTGGATGCGGTGCTGGAAAATGCCGGAAGACCCGAACTGCGCGGGATTTTGGAGGCGAATCTCTCACCGCGCCATCCTTCGCAGATTTATGAGGGCCTTCTGGAAGGGGCTCTGCTGTTTTCGATTTTGTGGATTCTCCGGACGAGGTTCCGCCTGCCTGACGGGGTGCTGACGGGGGTGTTTTTCATCGCGTATGCGGTGCTGAGAATTGTCGGGGAGTTTTTCCGGGAACCCGATGCGCCGCTGACGGGGATGTTCACGCGGGGGCAGTTTTTGTCACTGTTCCTCGTGCTGATGGGAATCGGATTCCTGATCGCCGCCAAAGCCCGCCCGACTTGGGCGCCGAAATTCCGATGAAGCGACTCTTCCTAGCCACCGCGCTGGCGATTGCCGGACTGCTCGGATGGATGGTCTGGAAAATCCCGGCCTTCGATTCAAAGCCCCATCCTGCCGGATCGTTTGATGAGGCGCTGGCGATGTTCGACAAACTTCGCTCGACGGAATCCTCCCTCCCTCTCTCGCCATCGGGCGCGAGCCGACTTCTGCATCACGGGCAAAAAACCGACCGGTCTTTTGTGCTGCTCCATGGGTTGACGAACTGCCCGGAGCAATTCGCTTCATTCGCCACTCAAATCCACGCCGCAGGCCACAATGTCGTCGTTCCCCGCGCGAGGTTGGCTGGTTACCGTGATCGTTTGAATGGCGAACAGGGCCTGCAGTCCGCCCAGGATTTAATTGATCAAGCGGCGGCGGGACTTGATATCGCCGCAGGTCTTGGCGAGCGCGTGACTCTGGTTGGGCTATCGGGCAGCGCCGTGGCGGCGGCTTGGATGGCGCAAAACCGCCAGGGTCTCGACGAGGTGGCGATCCTCGCGCCGTTTTTCGGCGTTTACGAAATGTCGCCTCCGCTCACGGATTTCGCCGGCGCGTTGTTTTCCAAGCTCCCGAATTTTTATGTTTGGTGGGATCCCGACACAAAGGAATCGCTCGCCGGCCCGCCGCACGCCTACCCGCGTTTCGGCACCCGCTGCATGGCGGACTGCGTGCAGCTTTCGCGCAATGTGCGCTCGAACCTTGCTTCCAAGCCCCCGCTTTGCCGCCGCGTGCTTTTCATCACCACCGCCTGCGACATCGCCGCGAACAACTCCCTCACCCACTCGATCACCCAAAAACTCGCCGCACAGGGCTACCCTGCCGAAATCCTCGCTTACGAATTTCCCGCCGAACTCAACATCCCCCACGACATGATCGACCCTGCCCAACCCGGGGCGAACACCCCACTCGTTTACCCGAAACTCCTCGATCTTCTCAGGGTCGGCACGCCCGCTGCGCAATTTCCGTAGAGGATTTTTGCTGTCAACAAACCGCCGCCGCTTTAAAAGAAAACTGTCATGCAAATCCACATCACTCCGCGAAACCTGACTCTCACCGGTGCCATTCACGAATTCGTTGCCGAAAAGGTCAGTCACCTCGAGGGCCATGGCGAGACGATCCTCGGCGCCCACATCGTTCTTCTCCACAACCACGATCGCAAAAAACCTTTCCATGTGAAGGTCCATCTCGCCCTTCCGGGCCCTGACCTCCATGCCGAAGACGCGGAAGCCGATCTTTACACCGCCATCGACAAGGTCGTGGACAAACTTTCCCGCCAAATCAGCAAGCTCAAGACCAAGCACAAGGAGCTCAAAAAGCACCGAACGCAACAAGAGCGTGAGGCCGAAAAACGCGGCTACAAGCGGCGTTAACGCCTGGTGGAAGACTACAAGGTCAAACTCGAGGTCTTCGAGGGGCCGCTCGATCTGCTGCTCTATCTCATCAAGCGCGATGAGGTGGATATTTACGACATCTCGATCGAGCGGATCACCAAGCAATACCTCGCCTACCTCGAGGCATTTCAGGTTCTAAACATCGACCTCGCAGGTGAGTTCATCGTGATGGCGGCGAACCTGCTTTACATCAAAAGCCGGATGCTGCTGCCCACCGACCAGCAGATGGGCGAGGAGGATGCCGAGGAAGACGATCCCCGCTTCGAACTCATCCGCCAGCTCATCGAATACAAGAAATTCAAAGAAGCGGCCGCGAAGCTCCGCGACCACGAGGCGATGCAGCAAAACCTCTTCGCACGCGTGCCCGCCATGCCCAATCTCCCGCCGGCGGAAAATTTGCTCGTCGAGGAGGTCGGGATCTTCGATCTCATCCACGCCTTCCAGAAAATCCTCAAGCGCATCGACTCGAAGAAAGAGGATCTGCGCGAGATTTTCGCCGAGAACTACACCGTCTCTGACAAGATGGATCATGTGTTGCGAATCACGCAGGCCGGCGTGCCCCTGCGATTCGAGGAGCTTTTCGCCGATGCCGCCAGTCGCACCGAGATCGTCGTGACTTTTCTCGCCATGCTCGAACTCATCCGACTCAAACAACTCCGGGTTCGCCAAGACGGGGATCTCGGGGAAATCTGGATCGACCGAATCAGCGACGCCCAACCTTATTTCTCATGAGCGAAGAAAATACCGACCAACCCGAAATCGACGAGTCGTCCGCCAATCCCGAAAGTTCCGTGGACGAGCCAGTCACCGAGCCGGCCTTCCCACTCCACCGCATCGTCGAATCCATCCTCTTCGCCTCTCAAAAACCCGTTTCCGCCAAAGAACTCTCGAATTTCCTGAAAGGGGCCGCCGAAGCCGCCAAGGAAAATCCCGAGATCACCTGCTTCGCGAAAGTGAAGTCCGCGCAACTTCAAGACGCGATCGAGCAACTCGAGCGCGAATACGCCGAGACCGGCCGGGCCTTTGAGGTCCGCGAGAGTGCGGCAGGTTGGCAGTTGGTGACGAAGGCCGACTTCGCGCCTTGGCTGCGACAGCTTTTTCCAGAGAACCGCCAAGCCCGCCTGAGCGCCCCGGCGATGGAAACCCTAGCCATCATCGCCTACCGCCAACCCATCACCCGCGCCGACATCGAGGCCGTGCGTGGCGTCGCGGTCGATGGCGTGATGCAAACGCTGCTCGACCGAAACCTCGTTCGCATCGCCGGCCGCTCCGAAATCGCAGGCCGCCCACTCCTTTACGAGACCTCGCAATTTTTCATGGAGCACTTCGGATTGAAGGATCTCGACGACCTCCCAAACGCCTCGGAACTTCGCAAAATACCACTTCCAAAAGCCGAGCCGCCCAGCGAAACCCCTGCGGAAACGCCCAGCGAAACCCCTGCGGAAACGCCCAGCGAAACCCCTGTGGAAGCTCCCGCCGAACCCGAGCCCAAACCGGAACCATGAGTGACCTCGACACTCTCCGGAAACAGATTGACGCCCTCGATACCGAGTTGCTTCGACTGCTCAACCAACGCGCCACGCTCGCGAAGGAAATCGGTGTCATCAAAAACCGCGCCTCCCTGCCAATCTACTCGCCCGACCGCGAGATGAAGCTCCTTCGAAGTCTGGTGGAGCGCAGCGAGGGGCCATTGCGCCCGGAGTCGATCCGCGCCATTTACCGCGAGATCATGTCCGCCTCGCTGGCCTTGGAAAAAGACATCGTCATCGCGTGCTTCGGCCCCTCCGGCAGCCCCGCACATCAAGCCGCCCTCGGGCGTTTTGGCTCGAGTGTTCGTTACCGCCCCTGCAACTCGGTGTCGGAGGTTTTTTCACTGACTTCCAGCCAGCACGCGGATTGCGGAGTCGTTCCGCTCGAGGAGCCGGGACATGGCCACACCTCCCCCACCCTCGACAGTCTGGGAACCACCGATCTCCACATCTGCGCGGAGATCATTACAAACGACGGAGCGAAATTTCTCGTTCTCGGCCGTCAGGCAAACAAGCCCTCGGGCACCGATCGCACCATGATCATGCTTCGCATCGAGAACAAAGCCGGCGCGCTCGTCTCCGCGCTCGAGCCATTTCGTCAACGGGGAGTCAACCTCGTCCACTTCGCGAGCCGCCCGGCCACCGACGATTCAACCGGCACCCTGTTTTTCGTGGAAGCGGATGGCCACCGCGAGGATTTGGAAAAAACAACCCTCCTGCCCGAGTTGGCGGCTGTTTGCTCGGGGGTCAAAGTCCTTGGCAGTTATCCCAAACCTTGAAAACGATCCTCGACGAAATTTTGGCCGATGTGCGAGTGGAAGTTGCCGCCGCCAAGCAAGCCGTTCCCATTGCTGAAATTCGCGCCCGCCTGGCCGACGCCCCGCCCACCCGCGATTTTGCCGAAGCTATTGGCCGGGGAGGTTTTGGGTTGATTGCCGAAATCAAGCGCTGCTCGCCGAGCGTCGGCCCGATGCGCGAGGAAAATGTGGATGCCGCCGCGGCCACCTACGCCGCCTCGAGCCATGTGCGCGCGGTCTCGATTTTGACGAACCGCACCCACTTCGGCATGGGCATCGAGGATTTGGCCAGGCTCCGCGCCGCGCTCCCCCAACCCGTGCTGCGGAAGGATTTCTTCATCGACGACTACCAAATCCTCGAAGCCCGGGCGCATGGTGCGGATGCGATTCTCCTCATGGCCAATGTGCTCGATGCCACCCAGCTTCGCGACTTCCACCAACTCGCCCTCGAGCTCGGAATGGAGGCGCTTTTTGAAATCCACACCCTCGACGAAATCGCCTTACTCCCGAAATCCGCGCGCGTCGTTGGCATCAACAGCCGGAAGTTCAAATCCACCTCGGGCTTCGTCGGTTCGACCGGCTCCTCGCAAAAAGATTTTAGCCTCGAAATGTCCGTCTTCGATCTCGTGACCCATCTCCCCGCCGGCTGCCTCCGCGTGGCGGAGAGCGGCCTCGCGCCAGAGACCATTGCCTCCGTTTCCTCGAAGTTCGATGCCGCCTTGGTTGGAACCTCCCTCCTGCGCGACCCGCGTGGCTTGGCAGCCTGCCTCGCCGATTTCGAGAGAGCGATCGAAGCCCATTCGCATTTCCATGGATAATAGGAACCCGAAACGCCGAAGTGGCCGCGCCGTCGCCATCGGCCTGATCCTGCTCTGCCTCGCCGCTTTTTCCTTAACGGTCTGGAACTACACACGCACCCACCCTTTTGCGAACGAGGCCGCCATCATTTCCGCGTCCCAAGTCGAGGCCCATTTTACCAACCGCTCGAATCTCCAAATTGGCCAACGCGCCGTTGTTTCCCTTTCAGCCAATGAGACCAAAGGCGGAACCCTGATCGAAATCTCGGAAACCGGACGCGCTTTGATCCAAATGGATTCCGACACATCCGCACCAGCCGGCACGGTGGTCCATGTGAACATCGACGGAACCGTCGGCCCGCAACGCCCGAAATAAAATCAAGCCCTTTTTTGATTGTGGAAAATTTTTCCGAAATCGGGTTGCTGACCGCGCAGTCCCTTGGTATTCAAACCGCCCCCTTTATTAAAACCAACTAAACATCACACTCAAATGGCTAACCTCACCAAACGAGATCTGGTAATGCAGATCAGCAAACAAACCGGACTCACCCAACAGGAAGTTTTCAGCGTCATCCAGCTCACTCTCGACGGCATCACCGAGGCCCTCTCCACCGGCAGCGATGTCGAGCTCCGCAACTTCGGTGTTTTCGAAGTCCGCTTGACCAAATCCCGCGTCGGTCGCAACCCCAACAAACCCGAACATGATGTGGTCATCCCCGCCCGCGCCACGGTGAAGTTCAAATCCGGCAAAATCATGCGCCAGCGCGTTCTTCTCCGCACCGAAGAACTCCGCGGCAAGCAGGGCTAATCCCCCGCTGAATTTCACGGGTGGATTACATTCGGCTCCGCGGAGCCAGACAAAATAACCTCCAAGGAATTGACCTTGAGCTTCCCCTAGGGAAGCTCATTGTCGTTACTGGACCCAGTGGCAGCGGCAAATCGAGCCTTGCGTTCGATACCATCTACGCCGAGGGACAACGGCGTTATGTGGAGACCTTCAGTCCCTACACCCGCCAGTTCCTCGAGCGGATGGATAAACCGCTCGCCGACAACATTGAAGGCATCCCACCCGCCATCGCCATCGAGCAGGCGAACAATGTCCGCACCACCCGCTCGACCGTCGGCACGATCACCGAGATCAACGACTACCTGAAGCTCCTCTTCCCACGTGCCGCCAAGGCCTTCTGCCCGAAATGCTCCGGAGAAATCCTTCCCGGCACCCCGGGCTCAATCCTCCGCCAAATCCTCGCCGCCCACCCCGGAAAATCCCTCCTCATCGCCTTCCCGATCAAGGTCCCGGAAAAAACGAAACCCTCCGACTTTTTCGAATTCCTCTCCGGCCAAGGCTACCTCCGCATCTGGATCAACGGAAAAACCCTCCGCACCGACGAGCCCACCTCCCTTAAAAAACTCCCCACCGAAATCCTTCTCATACAAGACCGCGTCGATCTTGAGGCCGGCACTTCCTCTCCCCGCCTCACCGAATCCATCGAAGGTTGGCATTGCGCCCCCTGCGATCTCGACATTCGCCCGCCCTCTCCCGGCCTTTTTAGTTTCAACTCCCCCCTCGGCGCGTGCCCCGAGTGCAAAGGCTTTGGCCGTATCATCGGCATCGACATGCATCGCGTCATTCCCGACGCCTCGCTCTCGATCTCCGAAGGCGTCATTCGCCCCTTCCAAAGCGGCCAGTCCGCCGAGTGCCAAGACGACCTCTTGCGCCACTGCCGCAAGCGCGGGATTGATATCCACCGCACTTTCGGTCATCGAAGGCGAACCCGGGCTCAACCCCACCGAAGCCCGTGACTCCGGCGAGTGGTATGGCGTCAACGGCTACTTCCGCTGGCTCGAGAGCAAAGCCTACAAAATGCACATCCGCGTGCTGCTCTCCCGCTACCGCAGCCACCAACCCTGCCCGGTCTGCCACGGCGGCCGCTTCCAGCCCGAAACGCTCAACTACCGCCTCCCCTCCTCCCACCACTCCGAAACCTCATCGACCCCCGCTCCAAAAAGAAAGGGGCATGGGCGTCCCGCCCGTGTCGGCACTGACTCCGAAACCTCGCCAACCCTCACTCTCCCCGCCGTCTCCGCGCTCCCCCTCAAGCGCCTCCTCCCCATCCTAGAAAATCTCTCGATCCCCCACGCCGACGCCTCCGCCAGCCTCGTCCACAAACAAATCACCTCCCGCGTGGCCTACCTCTGCCGAATTGGCCTCGGCTACCTCTCCCTCGATCGCCCGCCCCGCTCGCTCTCCGGCGGCGAAATCCAGCGCGTCAACCTCACCACCTGCCTCGGCGCCTCGCTCGTCAACACCCTCTTCGTTCTCGACGAACCCAGCGTGGGCCTCCACCCGCGCGACACCTCGCGCCTCATCGAAATCCTCCGCGGCCTCCGCGACAAGGGCAACACCCTCCTCGTCGTCGAGCACGAGGAAGCCGTCATCCGCGCTGCCGACGAACTCGTGGACATCGGCCCCGGCCGCGGCCGCTCAGGCGGACAACTCCTCTACTGCGGCCCCTCCGAAAATTTCGCCTCCGCGAAAAACTCCCTCACCGCCGACTACCTCACGGGAAAAAAATCCATCCCCGTCCCGAAAAAACGCCGCAAGCCCACCGGCCACATCACCCTCAAAGGCGTCACCCACCACAACATCAAAAACCTCTCGGTTAAATTCCCTCTCGGCGTCCTCTGCGCCGTCACGGGAGTTTCCGGTTCGGGCAAAACCTCCCTCGTCCGCGATGTCCTTCACCGCCAGTTGATCGGCGAGGACGCGCCCGAAGAGGAAGCCGCCGGCTTCGTAAAATCGATCGAAGGGGACGAGGAAGTGGATGAGGTCGTGATGGTCGATCAATCCCCTCTTTCGAAAACCCCCCGCTCCACACCGGCTGTCTACCTCGGCGTCTACGAGCACATCCGCGGCCTCTTCGGTGATTCCCCGGCCGCCGAAGCCGCTGGCTTCACGCCCTCGAGCTTTTCCTTCAATTCCGGCAACGGACGCTGCGACCGCTGCGGCGGCCTGGGTTTCGAGAAGGTCGAGATGCAATTCCTCAGCGACCTCTTCCTCCGCTGTCCGGAATGCGACGGCACCCGCTTCCGCCCGCCGCTGCTGAAAATCCAAGTCGCCGGAAAATCCATCCACGAAGTCCTCGAACTCACCGCCGCCGAGGCCGTCGAATTTTTCAAGCCGCTCGACAAATCCGGAAAAATCACCGGTCCGTTGACCCTCCTCGCCGAAGTCGGCCTCGACTACCTCAAGCTCGGCCAGCCCGTAAACTCCCTCTCCGGCGGCGAGTCCCAGCGCCTCAAACTCGTCCACCACCTCATCCGCCAATCCCGCGAAAAGGCCCTCCTGATCTTCGACGAACCCACCACCGGGCTGCACTTCGACGATGTCGCCCTTCTCGTCAAAGTCTTCCACCGCCTCGTGGACGAGGGAAACAGCGTCATCGTCATCGAGCACAACCTCGAAGTGGTTAAGTGCGCGGACTGGGTCATCGACCTCGGTCCCGAAGGCGGCGACGAGGGCGGAAAAATTGTCGCTGCAGGAACCCCCGAAAAAATCCTCGAATCCCCTGAGTCCCACACCGCCCGCTTCCTCAAAAATCTCATGGAGGGACCCGCTCCGTCGGGTCCTACGCTGCTCGAGGAATCCCCACTTCCCCTCCCCCCGCGCTCGAATTTCATCTCCGTCCGTGGCGCCCGCGAGCACAACCTCAAGAACATCGACATCGATATCCCGCGCGATGGCATGGTCGTCGTCACCGGCCTCAGCGGCTCGGGAAAATCGACCTTGGCCTTCGACATCCTCTTCGCCGAAGGCCAGCGCCGCTTCCTCGACAGCATGTCGGCCTACGCGCGCCAGTTCGTCGATCAACTCGAAAAGCCTGATGTGGACTCGATCGAAGGCCTCCCTCCCAGCGTCGCCATCGAGCAGCGCGTCACACGCGGCGGCGGCAAATCCACCGTCGCCACCGTCACCGAGATCTACCACTTCCTCCGCCTCCTCTTCTCAAAACTCGGCACCCAGTTTTGCCCCGACTGCGATGTCGCCGTCGCCAGCCGCACCCCCACCGCCATCGCCGAGGAAGTCAGCGCCCACGCCGCCAAGGGCCCGGTTAAAATCCTCGCGAACCTCGTGAAAGGCCGCAAAGGCTTCCACACCGAGATCGCCCGCGCCGCCGCCCGCCAGGGCATCGAAACCCTCATCGTCGATGGAGACCGAGTCGCCGTGGACGCCTTCCAAAAACTCGAGCGCTTCAAGGAACACACGATCGACGCCATCGTCGGCGACCTCGACGCGCCGGATTTGAAAAAAGCCGACGACCTCGTCCGCAAGGCCCTCCGCCTTGGCAAAGGCACCGCCCGCCTCGTCGATGCCAAGGGCAAATCGACCACGCTCAGCACCGAGATGAACTGCCCCTCGTGCCAGCGCGCGTTCGAGCCCCTCGACCCCCGCCTGTTTTCGTTCAACTCCCCGCACGGCTGGTGCCAGCACTGCCGAGGTTTTGGCGAGGTCTGGAAAGGCCTTGGCTCCGGCGATCACGATTTCGAATCCGCCATCGAGGCCGAACTCGACGAGGAGCGCCGCCACGAGGGACTCGAGGATGAGGAACCCCGCCCCTGCCCGATTTGCAAAGGCACGCGCCTCAACGAAACCGCCACCCATGTCCGCATCCAAAAAACCTCGATCGCGGATTTCACCCACTCGCCAGCCGCCGCCGCCCTCGCGCTCTGCGATTCGCTCGAATTCACAGGCCCCGCCGCCGAGGTTGCCCGCGACATCGTTACGGAAATCCGCCAGCGCCTGAGCTTCCTCGCCAAGGTCGGCCTCGACTACCTCGCGCTCGACCGCAGCGCGAAAACCCTCTCCGGCGGCGAATCCCAGCGCATCCGCCTCGCCGCCCAACTCGGCTCGAATCTCCGCGGCGTGCTCTACGTGCTCGACGAACCGACCATCGGCCTCCACCCGCGCGACAACAACCAACTCCTCGACGCCCTCCAAACCCTCGCCAAAAAAGGCAACTCACTCGTTGTCGTCGAGCACGACGAGGAAACCATGCGCCGCGCCGACCGCATCATCGACCTCGGCCCCGGCGCTGGCAGCCGCGGCGGTGAAATCGTCACCAGCGGAACCCTCGCCGAAATCCTCGAGCACCCGACCTCTCACACCGCCCGCGCCCTCCGCGAGCCGATGAAGCACCCGATTCGCGGATCACGCCGCCCCGCCGCTGACGACTGGCTCGAACTCAAAGGCTGCCGCCTCCACAACATCCAAAACGAATCCGTCCGCATTCCCCTCCACCGCCTGACCGTCCTCACTGGCGTCTCCGGTTCCGGCAAATCCACGCTTATCCGAGGCATCGTCGTCCCCGCCGTGCGCGACGCCCTCACCCGCAAACGCGCCCCACTCCACTCCGACCTCCACACTGGCATTAGCGGATTTGAAAACCTCGGCGGCGTTCTCGAAGTGGACCAATCCCCGATCGGCAAAACCTCCCGCTCCACCCCCGCCACCTATGTGAAGGTCTTCGACGAAATCCGGAAACTCTTCGCCAGTCTCCCCGCCGCCCGCATGCGCGGCTACACCAATAGCCGCTTCTCATTCAACAACGAGGGCGGCCGCTGCGAAGCCTGCCTCGGCCAGGGCGTCATCAAGCTTGAGATGAATTTCCTCCCCGCCTCCTACATGCCCTGCCAGGACTGCTCCGGCCGCCGCTACAACCCCTCCACCCTCGAAATCCTCTACAACGGAAAATCCATCGGCGATGTGATGGATATGACGATCGAGCAGGCGGTCGAGTTCTTCGCCGCCCACCCGAAAATCCGCCGTCCCCTCTCGCTCCTTCAGGAAACCGGCCTCGGCTACCTCAAGCTCGGCCAGCCCAGCCCCACGCTCAGCGGCGGCGAAGCCCAGCGCATCAAACTCGTCACCCAACTCGCCCGCCGAGCCACCTCCGCCGCCGAGGAAATCCGCACCACTCGCAAAGGGAAATCCATCCTCTACATCCTCGAGGAACCCACCATCGGCCTCCACGCCCACGATGTCGCCCAGCTCATCCAAGTCCTCCACCGCCTCGTGGACGAAGGCGGCACGGTCGTCGTGATCGAACACCACCTCGACATCATCGCCGAAGCCGACCACATCCTCGACATCGGCCCCGAAGCCGGCTCCCAAGGCGGCAAAGTCGTCGCCACCGGCACCCCCGAAAAAATCGCCCAATCCAAAACCAGCCGCACCGCCCCCTTCCTCCGCGAAATCCTCTAACTTGGGGGGCTGCGCCATCGCGCCCAAATCCCCGGACGACACAGAGGTCGTCCCTCCAATAAATCGCGTCAAATCACCCCT
This sequence comes from Verrucomicrobiota bacterium, assembly GCA_026398255.1. Classification (GTDB taxonomy): domain Bacteria; phylum Verrucomicrobiota; class Verrucomicrobiia; order Chthoniobacterales; family Terrimicrobiaceae; genus UBA967. The sequence goes on along the minus strand of JAPLTG010000019.1, from coordinate 55,709 downwards.
GGAGGGCGCCGCTCCGTCGGCGCCGCGTCACTCGCCACCGGACGACACGGAGGTCGTCCCTCCAATAAATCGCGCTCCATCACCCCTGGAGGGCGCCGCTCCGTCGGCGCCGCGTCACTCGCCCCCGGACGACACGGAGGTCGTCCCTCCAAATTTTGTTGGCTGCTGTTTCTCCCCATGCGACGACTCTCAACCATGAACTTCCCCGAACGCCACACGCCCTCACATACCCCTCTCCACGAGGCCTTCAACCAGCCCGTTATAATTTTCCTGACCGTTTGCACGAAAAACAAAAAACCATTTCTCGCCAATGAACCGGTCCACAAACTGCTCCGGGAAGCATGGACCATAGCTGATTCGTGGCTTGTTGGCCGATACGTCCTCATGCCTGACCACCTCCACCTCTTCTGCTCCCCGACAATGAACATTCCAGTATCACTGATGCGTTGGGTTTCCTTCTGGAAATCCCACGCCTCACGCCATTGGCCAAATCCCGACCACGCCCCCGTTTGGCAAACGAACTACTGGGACACGCAATTGAGGAAAGAGGAAAGCTACAGTGCAAAGTGGCAATACACGCTCGAAAACCCCGTCCGTGCCGGCCTCGTCGAGCAAGCCAGCGATTGGCCACACCAAGGCGAACTCCATCTGCTGAATTGGTAACTGGAGGGCGCCGCTCTGTCGGCGCCGCGTCACTCGCCAACGGACGACACGGAGGTCGTCCCTCCAAAGAATCGCGCTCCATCACCCCTGGAGGGAGCCGCTCTGTCGGCGCCGCATCACTCGCCCACAGACGACACGGAGGTCGTCCCTCCAGAACCTCTATCAATTTTTTCGATTCGCGGGGATTTGCTTTATTCGCGGTTTGCTTCGAAACGGCAGAGGACTGCCGTTTCTACAAGGCGGGGATGCCGAGTTTTTCGGATGACGCCCTTCAGATGAGCGGGACCTCGTCGAGGAAGGGGTCGTTTTTGGAGAGGAGGAAGTAGGTGTTGATCTGGCCGAGGCCTTTGACCTCGATCGAACCTCGGGCCTCGCATTCGTAGTCGGCGCCCAGGGCGGCGCGGGTGGCTTCCGAGATGTGGATGCGGCCGGGGAGACCGGAGCTTTCCATGCGGCTGGCGACATTCACGGCGTCGCCCCAGATGTCGTAGGCGAATTTTTGTTTTCCGATGATGCCGGCGACGAGCGGACCGGAATTGAGGCCGATTCGGATTTGGAATTCCGTGCCGAAGCGGGCGTTGAATCTCTCGATGAAGCTGAGCATCTCGAGGGCGCTATCGGCGACGCGGCGGGCGTGGTCTTCGATGGGAATGGGAACGCCGGCGGCGAACATGTAGCAATCCCCGATCGTCTTGATTTTCTCAACGCCGTTGCGGGCGGACATGAGGTCGAAATTGCTGAAAATCCGGTTGAGCATCGTGACGACATCGACGGGCTCGGCGTTGCGCGCGTAAGGGGTGAATCCGACGAGGTCGGTGAAGCCCACGGTGGTGGCTTCCTGTTTTTCGGCGATGACTTTTTCGCCGTTCTTGAGGCGGGCTGCGATGGCTTGGGGGAGCACATTGAGCAGGAGCTGCTCGGATTTTTCCTTTTCTTGGACGAGGAGGGATTTTTCGGTTTCCAGCTCTTGGAGGAGTTGGCGGTCGGTGTCGCGGAGGCGTTTTTTTTCGATCGTGGAAAAGACGCGGGCGCGGAGGAGAACAGGGTCGAAGGGTTTGTTGAGAAAATCCTCGGCGCCATCGGAGATGCACTGGATGGCGGCAGAGAGCTGCTCGGACGCGGAGACGACGATGACGGGCACGGAGCGGAGGGCGGGGTCGGACTTGACGATTTTCAGGAACTCGAAGCCGTTCATGCCGGGCATTTCGAGGTCGAGCAGGACGAGGTCGTAGTCTTTGCCGGTGCGGAGAAGCTCGATGCCAGCAGCGCCGTTGTCGGCTTCGTCGATGGATTCAAATCCGAGTTGGCGGAGGTGCTTCGAGATCGTGAGCCGGATCATGCGGCTGTCGTCGATCACGAGAAATTTGCACGCGGCCAGACCGTCAGGGCCGAGGACTCCCTCTCTCGCAAAAGCCGATTTTGAAATATTCATGAGCGGGGGACTATATAGAAAAAATTCCTGCAGCGGCAACGCGGATTCGGGGTCATTTTTTTAAACAGAAACATCGCCCATGTAGTCGCGGAGGTGCAGGCCTCGGGCCTGATCGAGGGCACGGCGGAGAGCGAGCATTGCGGCGCGGAATCGGGAGGAAAATCCCATGAGCTGGATGGAGGTTTCGATGGGAGTTTGGTGCTCGCGAATGGCGGGGCGGAGCCAGTCCATCCACTTATCCCACTCGAGAAGCTCCTGATCGATGGCTGGGCCGAGGTCACGTGGTTGGCGGGCGGAGGCAATCGAGTCCGAGAGTTCGGTCAAAACTGACCGAAAGATTCCCCGGGCTTCCATGATCCACTTGCCCCCGCGATCCGCGAACTCCGGCGGAAGGATTGGCTTCAGGCGTCCGGTGCAGAGGGAGAATTCCCACGAGAGTTCCTGGAGTGTGTTGAGGAATTCCTCCAGGCGCCGGACCTCCTCAGGCGGACAGGTCGGCCCGGCCATCAAAGCGATCGCTTTTTTTCCCTTGGCTGGAAAAAGCGCGTGCTCGGCGCGGCGCCAGAGCGGGAGGCTCGCCATGCCGCTATCGATTCCCTCGAGCATCGTTGTAAGGTAGCGCTGCAAGCCGGTGCCGAGATTTTTTTGCGGAAGGACGGGCCAGAGCAGGCGCTGAGCGACGGCGGAGATCACCAACCCGTTCATGAATCCAAAAAAGAAGCCGGAGATGGATTGGAATCCGACGGGTTGTTGAGGATTTAAAGAAACGACGCCGACCAGAAGCATGAAAGAGAAGATAAGGGGCACCGACACACCGCCGGCCCGGTGAAACCAATATCCAAATAGAAATGCCCAGGCCGCGATGACGATGTTCAGCACAGAGTAACTGGCCATCATTGGGGTTGTGGCGAGCAGGAGGATCGAGGCTCCGGCCATCACAAAAAAGAATACGAGGACTTGGCGAAAAGCGGGCCTGTCGCCCGATTCATCGGGACTCATGGCGTTCAGCGCCGTGAATGTATAAACGACAAGCAGCATCATTGTGCCGCCGGGCGGGTTGAGCCAGTTCTCGACCACAAGAGCGAAAACGGTGGCGATGGCCGCGCGGATGCCACGATGGATCCAAGGCATGCTTGGCCAGGCGGGCGCGAGCGAGAGGCTTTCGGAGCGAGTGTTGTTTTCTGGCTCGGTGTGATTCAGGCGATCCATCTCGAGGACGAGCTCGGAGAGTTCGCGGAGATTCAGGAGATGAATCGAGATGCCCGCCGTTTCGAAGGCGGGAAGGTTTTTCGAGTCCGGCTGGGCACGAATCTCCGTAATTTTCGCATCAAGGCGGGACCAAAGTTCCGCGAGGCCGGTTTTCCATGTTTCAGAAAGCGGCTTGTCGTCCTCGAGGGCGAGAAATCCCTCTCGCAGCATCCCGGTAATATCCGCGACGATTCCGCTCAGAGCAGTTCGATGCGGTTCGGGGGCGGGATCACTCCAACCACTCGATCGGGCGAGGGCAGCGGCGATGTTGAGGTGGCTGACTTTTTGTGTATTCCGAACGATGTCGCGACGGAACGACCTGCTTTCCATTGCGCCAAACCGGAGCATCATTCGCATCTGCGTGGATTTCGCAGGGAAGTCCCGCATAGCCTGGCCAAAATCGGCGTTTGTTCCCGCAAACCGGCCGGCGACGAGTGGGAGCATGTCGGCAATTTCCGCCAGCGAGGCGCGCACCAGTTTCCGGAACGCAGTGACGGCGTAACGCGGAAAAACCACGACCTGCACGACCATGCTCACCACAACGCCGAGTCCGACCTCTTCAATCCGCAGCAGCGCGTAGTGCGATGCCATTGCGGGGTCGGTTTGGCTGTTGGACGCGATCACGATGTAGGTCATCCCGGCCAGGAAAAACGCATACGGCGCGCGGGATTGGCCGAACATAGCGACGGAAAATGCCACCACGATAAAAGTGAGCGGCAGGTAAAGCATCGGCGATTGCTGGAGCGCCCCGGTCGCCAAAAATCCCAGCGCGCCACCAATAATCGTTCCGATCAGACGCAGTGCGGCTTTTTCCTGCACCGCGCCGACATAGTTCGCCATGCTGAGCATGAGGACGGTGAAAACCGCCCAGGTGGGATATTCGAGCCGAATGAAGAGGGCCAAAAACAGCACTGCGACCACGGAGATGGCCATTTGCAGGCCAAGCGCCGCCCCTTCGAGGTCCACAGTTGCACCGAGTTTGGACAACGCGCTTTGGCGAGAGGTCGATTCCACGCAGCGGAGGCTAGGTGCGGCGGGGGCTTGCGTCCACGGCAAAGGCGTGGAAGAACATGATCCGCCGTGTTGACCATGTTGAAAACCGCCGAGATTGCGATTGGGGAATTCCTCTTGCCTTGGGGCATGGTCATCAGCGCGCTCGGTTTCGTCGCCGCTTGGATTGTCATCTTCGTCCTCGAGCGACTTCGCCTCACGCGCTTCCTCTGGAACCTGCCGCTGTTCTTCATCGCGCTGTCCGTTCTGCTCGGCTCGGTTTTCGGAATACTCCTTGCGCCATGAAGCCCACTTCCTCTGCCTATTTACTGACTGCGATCGTGATCATCCTTGCGGCGGTGGCCGCGCTAGGGATGTATCAACGCTACACGACAAAACCTTGGACGCGCGATGGCCAGGTGCGCGCCAATGTGGTCGGCATCGCCTGCCGCGTGGCTGGGCCAATCGTGCAATTTCCCGTCCGCGACAACCAACCAGTGAAAAAAGGCGACCTGCTTTTCGAGGTCGATCCCTCGACCTATAAGGCTGCCGCGGACCAATGCGCCGCGAAGCTCCAGCAAGCCCAAGCCGCGCAGATTCAGGCGCAGCAGGAACTCCAGCGCCAATCTGCACTTTATCAAACCAAGGTCACCGACCTCCGTGATCTGCAAAACGCGCAGGACTCGCTCGCGGCCGCCACGGCAAATGTCGCTGCTGCCGCCGCCGATCTCGAACTCGCCCGCCTCAATCTTTCCTACACGAAAATCGTCGCGCCCGTGGATGGGTATCTCACCAATGTGAACACCTCGCCCGGCACCTATGTTTACGCCGGCCAGCAACTCCTCGCGCTCGTGGATATTTCCTCGTTCTGGATCGCCGCGTATTTCAAGGAAACCCAGCTCCACCATGTGAAAGAAGGCGGCAAAGCGAAGATCACATTCATTGGTCGTGAAAACCAACCTTTCGAGGGTGTGGTGGACAGCACGGCTTGGGGTATTTTTGACGAGAACGGCTCCACCGTGGAACTCCTCCCGAAAGTCGGCCAGACCGTGGATTGGGTGCGTTTGCCGAACCGCTTTCCCGTCCGTGTGCGCGCGACCGGTCAGCCACCGATTCCCCTCCGCATCGGCCAAACCGTCTCGATCGCCATGACCGGCGAGTGAAAAATGCCTGACGCCGTTTCCAATCTTCCCATCGAGCCGGTGATCCAAGACACCGAAGTCCTCGCATCGTCCATTTCGCCGGTCCTTTTTGGCGGAATGGTGATGATTATCATCCTGTCGAACCACGCGGTGTTTTCAGAGATCGTGCAGTGGATCCACATTCATTTCACCATGCCGATTCGCGACAAAAAGGGGCCCTGGATGGCGCGTCCGTTTCTTTACCTGACGATGGTTTTAATCCTCACCTCGCATCTGGTGGATATTGTCATTTGGGCCTACGCACTGGTCTGGAGTGGGCTGGTGAAGAACATCTCGCAGGCGCTGTATTTCAGCGGCAGCACCTACACCACCCTTGGCTACGGGGAGGACATCATGCCGCCGGCTTGGAACGCCATCACCGCCGTGATCGCCCTCTCGGGGATGTTTTGCATCGCTTGGACGACTTCGGTGCTCATGAGCATCATCACCGTTTTCCACCCGCACCGTCTCAAGGCTCCCAAGGAAAAGCCTGACGCCTAATTTCACCGGAGCAGAATCCCATCACTTGAGCCGGAGATTTTGCGGGAATAAAAAAGCCCTCTCCCAGACACGGGTTTCTTGACCTGCCCGAGGGCATTCGTTAATCCCACCGACGCCTTGCTATTCCGTCCGAAGGCGACCCATTCGACCATGAAAAACAACCGCCGCCCTTTCCTTCTTCTCACCGCCCTCGCTTTCGCCTTTCTGGCCGTTCTCATACCTCCATCAAAAGCCCAGGAACCCACGGAACAAACCGGCCCGATCGTGAATGACATCGTGGTGGAAACCGTCGGAGCGCCGAGTATTTCCAAAGACCGCGTGCTGGCGAACCTCGCCACGAAAGTCGGCCAACCCTACAGCGAGCGCACCGCCGAGCAAGATGTCCGCGCCTTGTATCAAACAGGCGGCGTGTCGAATGTGCGTTTGTTCGCCGAGCCGCTTGGGAATGGCGTTCGCGTCACGGTTCTCCTCCAAGGCCGGCCTGTCCTGGAAGAAGTCATCATCGAAGGAGCAGAGCAGATTCCCCTCAACCGCGTGCGCCGCGATTTGAAAGTCAAACCCGGCGATGTGGTGGACGAGGAGCGCATCGAGCAGGACCGCCAGAAGGTCCTCGAACTCTATAACGACCGCAACTACGCCGATGTCGATGTGCAATACCGCGTGCAGGACATCCCCGGCCAGAACCGCGCCCGCCTGATTTTCGCCATCACCGAGGGACCGAAGCTCGTCGTCAAAAAAATCACTTTCATCGGCAACGACTCGGTCCTCGACCGCGACCTCCGCAAGGTGATGAAGACAAAGACGCTCAATCTTTTGACCTTCTTCAACAAGAGCGGTCGCCTCGAAGCCTCCCAAGTCGAAGATGACCGTGTCGCCATCCAATCCCTCTACCAGAACCGTGGTTTCGCCGATGTGGATGTCTCGGAAATCCAGACCCAGCCGCTCGCAGGCGAGGGCGTGGAGTTGATCGTGACGATCAGCGAGGGCACCGAATACCGCGTGAACCAAGTCAGCATCAATGGGGTGAATATCGCTCCCGAGGGCGAGATTGTGGGTCAGCTCAAAATGAACGCCGGCCAGCTTTTCACTCCCAAAGGCATGGGCGATGACCTCAAGGCGATTCGTGATTTCTATGGCAGCCGCGGTTATGTGGACATGACGGCCGTGCCCGAAGTCCTCCCCGCCGGCCCCGGCGCGGTGAATCTCACCTACTCGATCGACGAGGGGGTTCAATCCTACCTGAACCTCGTCAATATCCAAGGCAACACCCGCACGCAGGACCGCGTGATCCGGCGCGAGTTGGCCGTCAAACCCGGCGAGGTCTACGACACCACACTCGTGGACATCAGCAAAAAGCGCTTGGAGAATTTGAACTACTTCGAGCGCGTCGAGACCCAGCCGACCGACACCATCGTGCCCGGCCGCAAGGACCTCAATGTCATCGTGGAGGAAAAACGCACCGGCTCGTTCAACTTCGGCGCCGGCTTCAGCACGATCGATAGCTTGATCGGTTTTGCGGAACTCCAGCAGTCGAACTTCGATGTTATGAACTGGCCTCGATTCACCGGCGGCGGACAGCGTTTCCGCATCCGCGCGCAATACGGTCTCCTGCGTCAGGACTTCGTGGCATCCCTCACCGAGCCATGGTTCCTGGGCTACAAACTCTCCGCAGGTGTCGAGGCCTACTACCGCAATGCGGACTTCCTCTCCGAAGTTTACGCTCAGGAAAATGCAGGCTTCGCGCTCCAAACCCGCCAACAAGTCTGGCGCGCCCTCTCGCTCCGGAACGAATACCGCTTCGAGCGCATTGTCATTTATGATGTGGGCGACATCGTGGATCCCTACGGTTCCTCCGCCTTCGGAGGATTCAGCGGAAACGGCCAAGTTGGTCCAGTCATTCAGGATTCCGAGGGCACCTACTACAAGAGCGCACTCACCAGCTCGCTCGTCTGGGATACTCGCGACAGCCTTTTCCTCACCCGCAAAGGCGAACTCGTCGAACTCACCGGCTTCGTTGCCGGCGGCTTCCTCGGCGGCACGGTGCAGGATTACGGCATCTCGCTTGAAGCGGCGAAATACATCCCGCTGCCGTGGGATTTGATCTTCCTCGCCAAAGGCCAACTCGCCGTCACCGACGGATGGGGCCCGAACCAATCCGGTGATGACGATGGCTACGGAAACGGCGTGCCGATTTTCGACCGCCTCTACTTGGGCGGCGCGAATAACATGCGCGGCTTCAACTTCCGCGAAGTTGGCCCCGTGGATGCCGACGACAACCCCATCGGCGGTAATTCCCTCGGCTACATCACGCTGGAACTCACCTTCCCGATCATCAGCCGAGTCCGCGGCGCGGTCTTCAGCGACGCCGGTTTCGTGAATGCCGACTCCTACGATTTCGGAACATCGAACTACAATGTCGATATCGGTATCGGCCTGCGCCTCGACCTGCCGATCGGCCCGATCCGCGTGGATTACGGTATCCCAGTCGTTTACGACACTTGGAACGGCCCTCCAGGCAAGTTCAACTTCAACATCGGCTACCAATTCTAAGAACAGCGCAGCCAGAGCGGTCTTGACCCCAAGACCGTGCGGCATTTATTCAACCGCCTGTTTGTTTTTTCCAAACACAAACCAAAATACCAACACCAATGCTTAAATTCCTTCTTCCGGCCGTCATGGTCGCCACCGCCACTCTAGCCTTCACCCCGACCGCCCAAGCGCAGGGAAAGATCGGCATTCTCGATATGAATGCCATTTTCACCCAATACCACCGCACGAAGGACGCTGAGGCCAAGCTCAACGAAGCCCGCGCCGCCGCAAAGACCGAACTCGACGGTCGCCTCGAGACCCTGAAAAAGGCGATGGATGAGATCAACAAACTCAATGTCGATCTCGAAAAACCCGAGCTCAGCAAGGATGCCAAAGACAAGTCCTCGAAAGCCCGTGACCAGAAGATCGCCGAAGCGCGCAACCTCGACCGCGAGATCGCGGAGTTCCGTGGAACCCGTGAGCGCCAACTCCAGGAGCAATTCATCCGGATGCGCAAAGACATCATCGACGACATCATGAAAATCGTGAACGAGCAGATCAAAAATGCGGGTTACGATGTCGTCCTCGACAAATCCGGCATGAGCATGGGCCAGGTGCCCGTCGTCATTTACTCGAAGGCCGAACTCGATTTCAGCAAGTCCATCATCGAGACCCTGAACAAGGACGCCAAACCAGCCACTCCCTGATGAAACTCGGCGATTTGGCTGGACGCTTCGGTGTTCAGCTCGACCCCGATCTGGCAGAGATCGACATCCGTGGCGTCGCCTCGCTGGCAGACGCCAACCCCGGCGATCTTTCGTTTTTCGGAAATCCAAAATACATCGGCGCGCTGCGTAAAACCCGCGCGTCGGTGGTCCTCGTTCCCGAGGGATTCAACGAACCCGTGCCGCCGCGTTGCGTGCCGATCGAAAATCCCGCCGGAGCTTTTGCCGCCCTGCTTCCGTTTTTCACTCCCGAGCCGCTGAAATTCCCGCCCGGCATTCACCCGACCGCCGTGATTGCCGACTCCGCAAAGATCGGCGAGGGCTGCTCGATCGGGGCCTATAGCGTAGTGGAAAAAGACGCTGTCATCGGCGCCCGCACCATCCTCGGCCCCCATGCCTTCGTGGGCCAGGAAACCACCCTCGGCGAGGATTGCCACCTACACCCCCACTCGACCGTCCGCGAACGCTGCACCATTGCGAACCGCGTCATCCTCCACTCCGGCGTCGTCATCGGCGCGGATGGGTTCGGCTACGAATTCCGAGACGGTCGTCAGGAGAAAATCCCTCAAACCGGCACCGTTCAGATCGACGATGATGTCGAGATCGGTGCGAACTCCGCTGTGGACCGCGCCCGCTTCGGCCGCACTTGGATTCAGAAGGGCACCAAAATCGATAACCTCGTCCAAATCGGCCACAATGTGACCATTGGCGAGCATTGCATCCTTTGCGCCCAGGTCGGCATCTCTGGCAGCACCCGCATCGGCAACTATGTCACACTCGCCGGCAAGGTCGGCCTGAGCGGTCACATCGAGATCGGCGACAAGGTGATGATTGGCGCCATGTCCGGCCTCGCCAAAAATGTGCCACCGAACACCATCATGTTCGGTGCCCCGGCCCAGCCCATCCGCGAATACAAGGAAAACTACGCCCTCCTGAGAAATATCCGGAAACTTTACAATCGCGTGAAGGCCCTCGAGGCCCGCGCACCCGAAGAGTCCTGATTTCGTCTCAGGGACTCCCCGCAGTTGCCAAGTCTGGGCAAATGCGGGAGTATTGTTTTCCGTGAGCAAAAAACTCTCCACCAATCCGTCGGAGCCTATCGACGATGTCGAATTGATCCGACGCATTGGAAGTGGGGACTACACCGGCTTCGAGGAATTCTACCGCCGCCATATCGGTTTGGTCTTTTCCACCGCTTTCAAAATCCTGAACAACTCGAGCGACGCCGAGGATGTCACCCAAGAGGTCATGTTCATGATCTGGGAAAAATCCCCGATGTATGATGTCTCCCGCGGCAAACCCCTGAATTGGGCAGTCACCATGACCCGCAACAAGGCCATCGACCGCCTACGCTCCGTCCAGCGCCGCCTACGCTTGAATGACGATGCCTTGAACGAAATCATCCCAGAGCCGCGCCGTGGAAATGAAAGCCCGTCCGATCAGGTGAACACTGGCGAAAAGCACCTCGTTGTTCGCTCCGCCGTGCTGAAACTCAACAGCGAACAGCGCCAAGTGATCGAGATGTCCTACTTCGGCGGCCTCACCCAGTTGGAAATTTCCTCCCGCCTGAACACCCCGCTCGGAACCGTGAAAGCCCGCATTCGTCGCGGGATGATTCGCCTAAAAAAAATCGTCGGTAGCGCGCTGTAAGCCCGCCTCAGTTCGGTTTACCAACGCCATCCAGACGGCGCTCCATCACACTATCGGGCTCCGCACCGAGCGACTTGGCCATCTCGTAGTGTTTCCGAGCCAACTCGAGAGAGGGCGGTTCGGTATTCGCATACATGACCGCCAGGTTGAAGTGGGCATTCGAGTAGTTGCCATTGAGCATGATGCTGCGCTGGAAAAATTCCTCGGCCTCGCGGGTGTTCCCCTGCTTTCCGAGGGCGATTGCGATGTAATTGTGAGCCACGGCATTCTGGGGGTCCTTCTTAATCACTTCCTTGAGAATCTCGACGGCTTCGCCGAATCGCCCTTGGCGGCAATAGACATTCGACAGGTTTACGGAGGCGAACACATCGCCAGGCATGATCCGCAGGGATTTCTCGAGAGCGACCAAGGCGGCGGTGATTTTGCCCGCATGAATCTGGGTAACGGCGAGATTGGAAAGAGTGAAGGGATTGTCGGGATATTCGTCGTTGAGCTGTTGGTAGATTTTTTCCGCATCGGTGAAACGGCGCTCGCGAACCAGCGCGCCAGCTTTCTCGACGAGTTGCCGAGCTTCCGGGCTGAAGACCTCCGGGCCCGTAGGGGCCTTGTCGGGCGCCTCTGCCGTGCCATTGGCGGACTTGGAAACGGTCATGGAAACACTCATATCCATCTCGCCGGGATCGTTCATCACGACCAGCGGATCCCGGAAAATCAAAATCTCGCGATCGCTGAGCTTCGCGGGCGGCTTCGAAAGAACAGCCATCTGCGATGAAAGCATGTCGGATTTCACATAAAGCTTCTCGAGTTCCTGCTGGATCATCCCGACCGCCACGGATCGCTCGTTCTGGTCCTTGAGTTGGCGAAGGACGATGTTTTTCAGGAGATCATTTTCCTCGGTGACGCGTTTTTGCTCCTCGGTGGGCTTGGGATCCAGGCGAAGGCGGGCGACTTCGCCGGAAGCCTCGTCGAGCTGCGCGTAGAGGGACTTGATATTTTCATCCCGAGCGTGGAGTTCGCTACGGGCCGCAGCGAGGCGGTCTTTCAAGAGCGTGATTTCCTCCTCCAGCGATTCGCGCAATTTCTGGTCGCCTTCGATTTTTCCGGCGTCTTGAAGGGCGACTTCGGCTTTTTGCAATCTGGCGGCGAGGTCCTTGTTGTCTGCCTCCAGCTTGGCCAAGAGGTCGAGTTTCGGCTTCTGATCGGCGATCTGCTTTTCGAGTTCCTGCTTTTCGGCGGCAAACTTCTTCTCCATCTCCTCGCGCTGATTGATGAGTTGGGCGAGTTCCGTTTGGTTTTCCTCAAATTTCTTCAATCCCGCGACGGCCTTGTCACGCTCGGCAGCCAAGGCTTGCCGGTCTTTTTCGGAAGCAGCCAGCGTCTGCTGGCCGTCCTCGATCGACTTGGCGGCTCTGTCGAGTTTGTCGCGGAGCCGATTGTTTTCATCGTTGAGAACCTCGTTGTTGGCCTCCATCTGCTCGATGCGCACCGTGAGATCGGCGAGTTGCTTGTCCGAGACTTTCGCGGCGGAATTTTTCAATTGGTCGCGCTCGACAGACACATTTTCCAAGTTGGCTTTGGTCTGCACGAGTTCGGACTTGGCCTCGACGAGAGAGGTTTTGGTGCGGTCGATCTCGGCTTTCGCCCCCGTGAGGTCGCCTTGGGTTTTCTCCAAATCCTTTTTGAGTTTTTGGATCTCTTGGCGCGCTTTGGCGAGTTCGGATTTGAGGGATTCCCCGCCATCTCGGGAGGGGGAAACGCGCGGACTGGAACCCGGGCGTGTCGTCACCATGGGTGCAGGAATATCGATCTCGAACCCTCCGGTCGGCAGAGGGTCCTCCACCACGATGTCGGCGAGCTGGGCTTCGGTGACGCTCGAGCGGAGTCGTTGGAGATTTTCCTGGGTCTTACGAAGCCGGTATTCGACCACCATTTTTTGCCACTCCGGATCGGTGCGCTGGATGTTTTCCAGGGCTTGGGCGGCGGTGGCGTAGCGGTTCAACGCATCACGCATCTGCCCCTCGCGTTCACTCCGCTCGCCGGCTTGAAATTCCTGGTAGGCACGCAGAAACATTTCGGCCGGATCAAAAGCGAGCAGCGTGGAGGGCATCCACAAAACGCAGGCAAGCAAGACTGGGAGACAACGCTTCAACATCAAAATAACCAGTGCGCTATGCTAACGATGGGCAAGGGGAGATCAACCGGAATCCCGACTCAAAAACGGGTCAACCCGCCATGGCTTTTTCCAGGAGGGCGGCGGCGAGGGGTTCGGTGAGCGTGTCGAGTTCCGCGAGGAGTTTTTTCAAGTCCCCCGTGGAGCGGGATGCGATCGCCGCGCGGGCTTTCCCAGCGATTTCCAAAATCGCAGCCCGGACATCCGCAGGAACCCCGTCGCCGAGTTGAGCCAGAGCGGAATCGATGGCGGGGAGCATTTCTTCGGCTTTCAGACGGGCCTCGGTGAAGACCCGTTCATCCATGTCCTCGAAGGCGTGCTCGAGCGAATCGCCGAGCATTTTCTCCACCGCCTCGTCGGAAACCTCCACCGCACTCTGGATGTCGATCACCGTGTCACGCCCAGTGGCCGTGTCACGAGCGAGCACATGCAGGATGCCATTCGCGTCGAGTTCGAATTGCACGCCCAAGCGGGCCTGCCCCTTCGTCGCCGGAGGAAATGCGACCTCCATCGAGCCGAGCGGCCAGTTATCACGAGCCATCTCACGCTCGCCTTGAAGGACTGTGATTTTCATCCCGGATTGGTTCGCGACGGCGTTGGTAAACATTTCGCCGGCCTTGCAGGGAATCGTCGTGTTTCGTGGAATGATGACATTCATCAAGCCGCCGAATGTTTCGATTCCCAGCGAGAGCGGGGTGACATCGAGCAAGGTAAGATTTTGAACCGACCCTTCGAGAATTCCCGCCTGAATCACGGCGCCGATGGCGACCGCCTCATCCGGATGCTGACTGGTGTCGGGCTCCCGCCCGAAAATCCCGGCCACAAATCGTCGGACCATGGGCATCCGAGTTGCGCCTCCCACGAGGACGACCGCATTCAAATCCGCAGGCTCCAACCGCGCATCGGCGAGCGAGCGCAGGCAATGCGCGCGAGTGCGTGCGAGCAGCGGAGCACACACCGACTCCAACACGGCCCGGGTGTAGGATTTTCCTGAAAACTCAATCGAGTCCCTCTCGCTCAGCGCGCATTTGATTTGACGGGCGTCCGAGACTCCGAGCCCCCAAGCCGCCGCGAGGGCCGCATCGAAATCATCACCACCGAGACGCGTGTCGCCATTCGTCGCGAGAACTTCGAAAACCCCGGCGTTCAATTCGAGAATCGAAATATCAAAGGTGCCTCCACCCAAATCATAAACCGCCACGCGGGATTTCTCCCCGAGCCGGTCCAGCCCGTAGGCCAGCGCGGCGGCGGTGGGTTCCGCCAGAATTCGCTCCACAACAAACCCCGCCATCTCCCCGGCTCGCTTGGTTGCCGCTCGCTGCGCGTCGTTGAAATAAGCAGGAACGGTGATCACCGCCCGATCCACTACCTGCCCGCAGGACCGCTCCAAGTCGGCTTTCAGCTTGGCGAGGATGTGGGAGGAAATTTTCTCGGGCGAAAGCACCTGACCATCGATCAAAACACTCATCCAGCCCCCGGGCCCCGCCCCAATCGGGTAGTCGGGGTTGGGTTCGATTTTTTCGTTAGCACGACGACCGATGAGTCGTTTCACGGAAGTCACAACCCGCGAGGGGTCGACTTCCTTTTTTTCCATCGCCGGCCACCCGACGAGCATTTCTCCATCGGCTCCAAACCAAACAGCCGACGGCGTGAGTCTCCTCCCCTCCCCGTCGGACACCAAAATCGGAAACCCGCTCTCCATCACCCCCACCAGCGAGTGGGTGGTGCCCAAATCAATACCGGCAATCATTCCGGAATAACGCGACGCGCCTTTTCTTGATTTTAGCGGCGAGGCATCGAGCCCGCCTCGCGGAATGTGATCCGACCCTTCGAGAGGTCGTAAGGAGAAATCTCCAGAGTCACTTTGTCGCCCGGCACAATCCGGATGAAATTCTTTCTCATCTTGCCTGAAATGTGGGCGAGAATGAGGTGGTCATTCGGCAATTTGACTCGGAACAGCGTGCCGGGAAGCACATCCACCACGATCCCTTCACTTTTAATATAACCGTCTTTGGACATTGGAGGGATGTGAATACGCCACGCCCGCCTCGAACGCAACCCCTGCGCGATCTTGTTTCCGCCATGTTACAAATTCTTTGCCATCTTTAGTCTTTCACCCAGGGATCAGTTTGGTGCAAAAACCTTCTTCGCCTTCCCCCTAGCGATACATGTTGAACCGGAGTCTCCTAATTCTGGCAGTCGGCAGCGCCATCCTGATGGCGGTGGACCCACTTCTCGCCAAAGAGAAAAAAGAGGAGCCCGCACCCGCTCCGGTCGCTCAAACCGGCGGAAAAGCCGACGAGCTTTTTGCGCAGGCGAAAAAATTCTTCGACGAAAAAAACTACAAGGCTGCGCTCGACGCCTATTTGCAATTTGAAATCGACTACGGAACCGCGCGCGAGGCCGACGTGGCGAGTTTCAACGCGCTTTATCCGATCGCGATTTGCCAGGTGCAGGTGTCGAATTTCACCGCCGCGCTGGAGGCGATCAAAGCCGCCCTCGAAAAACAGCCGCCGAATCCACAAACCAAACTCTCCGACGCCCAGCGCCAGGATCTCACCTTCTGGCAGGGCATCGCCGAGCTTCAGGATAAAAATTTCCAAGGCTCGAGAGAGGCCATGGAGAAATTCATCGCGTTCTTCCCGCCGGACTCCGACAAAAACCGCAACTTCGTCCGCTTAAACCCCGCCGCCGGCCGACTCAGCGAGGCCCGCACTACGATCGGCACCTCGTATATCCTCGAAGGAAAATACCAAGAGGCCGCCGATTACTACGCGAGTCTCAAGGACAAGCTTTCGCCCGATGCGCGCGGGCGGGCCGTGATTTACCAACTCTACGCCCTCGAGCAACTCGGCGACTTCGACGGCGCGATGAAAGTCATCACCGAGGAGTATCCGAACATGGGCGGCATCGCGCAGTTGATCTCGTTTCAGACGCTCACGCTACGGGTTGGCAACAAATGGCTGGAGGAGGGTCAATTTCGGAAATCCATCCAGTGCCTCCAGCGCGTGTGGACATTCGACCGGTTGATCAAACATCAGGAAAGCCGACTCGCCGACCTGCGTAGCAAGCTGAAGGCGGCGGAGGCCAACACCGGCGATCCCTACACACGGATCGTTTACTCGCGGCTCGTGGCCGATGTTTCCCGCGAGCTCGAGAATTTCCGGAAAATCCAAGGCTTTGACACATCGCTGCGCTTCCGCCTCGCCATCGCCTACCTTCAAATGAAGCGCTACCGCGAAGCCGCGCTCGTCATGCAAAAGATGGTCTCCGAACTGCCGCCGGGCCAGCTCACGGAGCAAGCTGCGGTGAATGTCGTCCGCTGCTGGAGTTCCCTCGAAGATTGGCCGAACACCATCGCCGCCGCGCAGGATTTCGCCCAGCGTTTCCCGAACTCCAAGAATCTCCCCGAGGTCTTACTGATGGAGTCTGGAGCGAATCAGGCTTTGATGAAAAACGAGGAGGCGGCCGCTGCGTTTCTCCAACTCGCCGAGAAATTCCCGGATTCGCCGCAGGCTCCCGAGGCGAGGTTCATGCGGGCTTTCGCTTTGCTACAGGCCGAGAAAAACATGGAGAGCGCCGAGGCTTTCCGGGACTTCCTCCAACGCTATCCCAAACACCCACGCGTGGACGGCGCGGCTTACTGGCTGGCGATGGCCTATTCTTTCGACAAGCAATACGAGGAGTGCCGGAAGCTCATGGACGAGTATCTCGCCAAGCAACCCGAAGGCGTTCATCGCGGCCAGGCCGTGTTCCGCAAGGCCTATTGCCTCCAGCAAATGGAAAAATATCCCACCGCCATCGACGAGTTGCTCGCGTATCTCGAAAAATTTCCCGGCGAACCAGAGAACAGCGAGGCGCGTCTGCTGCTCGCCAACGCGCTCATGAACGAGGGCTTCGTCGAGGACGGCGTCACCGAACTGAAAAAAATCCCGCCTGAGGACACGAAAATCTACGAGGAGGGCGTCTTCCGCACCGGCGAAGCATTGAAACTTCTCGAGGCCTACGACCAATACCGCGACCTCATGCAGGGCTTCCTGGAAAAATATCCAGCCTCCCCCCGCGCGGGCGAGGCGATCGCGAACCTCGGTTGGTATTGGCGCCAGCAGGAACAACCCGAGAAAGCTCGCGCCCTCTATTGGAAGGCTGTCCAAGACCTCGGGAACGACCCGTCGATCCGTTCGGTGGAAGACCTCTTCACACCTCTCAGCCGTTTCTACCGCGCCCCCGAGGAGCAAATCCAATACCTCACCCTGCTCCGCGACAAAACGGCCGAGGCCGCGCAGAAGGGTGAGAAAATTCGCCAGACCCGCCTCCTCTGGGCCCAAGCCCAAGCACTTCGCAAGAGCGATCCCGCCCAATCGCGGAACCTCCTCGTCCAAGCCGCCGCCGTGGCCGATGTGCGCGATGCCAGCCCCGCTGTTCTGGTGGACATCGCCAACGCCTTGATCGAAGCCGGCGGCGACGCCGACGGCGAGAAGATGCTCCGAGACGCCCTGCGGTGGAACCCCCGCGCACTCCAGAAAGACCGCATCCTCGCCTCGCTCGGCGACATGGAATTGAAAAAAGGCAACGAGGCCGCCGCGCTCGTGCTCTACAAGCGGTTCGAGCGTGAAAACCTCGGGTCCACCATCTACGGCCCGACCATGCTTTCGCTCGCCAATCTCCAATCCAAACGCGGCGAGAGGGAGGCCGCGCGCAAGACCCTCGACGCCCTCCTGCGCGCCGACAACATCCGGAGCGACATCAAGGCCCAGGCGCTCTTCTCCACCGGCGAGATTTATCTGGCCGAGAACAAACCCCAACTCGCCATCCCGTATTTCATCCAAGTCTACAACATGTATGGACGCTGGAAGCCGTGGGTCGCAAAGTCCTACTTCCAAGCCGCTGCCGCGTTTGAAAAAATCAAGGAACCCGACAAGGCCCGCCGCACCTTGCAGGAAATGCTCGAGAAAACCGAGCTGGAGGAAACTCCAGAGTTCCCGCTCGCCAAAGACCGCCTGCAGGCCCTCGGCGGCCCCTTGCCAAAATCCGAACCTCCCGCCGTTCCTGATGCTCCCGGCGCTCCGGCCCAACCTCAACCCTCCCCCGCCCAAGGATGAGGAAAACCGTTTTATCCATTCTTTTCGCCACGGCCCTGGCCTGCCACGCCGAGGATGTGCTTTTGCTGAAAAACGGCACCCGTCGCGCCGGAGAAATCGTTTCCGCCGATGCCACCACGATCCGCCTCCGCGTTCCCCTCGCAGGCCCCGCTGCCACGATTCCGGGAGCGGCCGCCGCCACGGTTGGCATTCCCCGCGCGGATGTGGAGTCCATCGAGTTCAACCCCGACCCCGCCCGCGAGGAACGGCTCCGCACGGTCGATCCCGCCAAAGCCTACGAAGTGGAGATTGATTGGAAACGACAGGAGCCATGGCTTTCCTTTCCACGCTCCCCGGCGGGTGCGATCGGCTGCGTTCTGGGCGATTTATGGCTGAAATCCAAGGATCTCGCCAAAGCCACTCAAGCCCTGGAGCTTTTCAACCGCATCGAGGCGCAATCCTGGAGTGATGAGGATAAAGCCCGCGCCAAGCAGGGCCGACTCAGTGCTTTGGTCGCCCTCGGCCGTGCCGAAGAGGCCGTCGAGCAAGCCCAAAAACTCGCCGAGGAAAGCGAGGATCCCCAAATCCTCATCGAGGCGAAAAACATCATGGCCCAGGCCGCCGAGAAAGACCTCCGCACCTTCCTCGAGGAGAACCCCCGCTGGGAATTGGACGCGAATGTCATCGAGGAGCGCCACCGCCTCTACAACCGCGTTTTGGAGCTTTACCTCTACCCGGCGCTTTTTTTCGGTTCGGACACCGAGCGCTCCGCCCGCGGCCTCTGGGGCGCGGCGGGCATCTACCGGATTTCCAACCAAACCAACCTGACTGTCGAAACCGCACGCGACATCGTGACCCTCTACCCCGAAACCGCCGAGGCCGCCCCCGCGAAGCAATATCTCGCGTCCCTGAAACCCGAGGAAATCGCCGGCGACTTCGAAGCCGAAGCCCGCAAGGAAATCCAAGAGGGCTTGGCCAAATCCGAAGCTGCCCCTGTTACCGCCACTCCCACACCCGAGCCTTCTCCCGAATCGAAAGACACCCACAAAAAATCCAAGAATAAATGAAAACCACGACAACCGCACACCCACTCCGTTCCCACGGCCATCTCGCCCGGCGCGCCGCTCCAGCCGCGCTGGCCCTACCGCTGCTCCTCGGCCTTCTGGCCTTTCCCTCCACCGCGCACGCCATGGGAGTCTCGAGCGACAAAAGCCTGTTCGACCTCTACAAAGAGGGCGGGCCGATCATGCACATCATCGCGATTTGCTCGGTCGCGGTCTCAACCGTCGGTGGCTACTGCGCGCTGATGTTCCGCAAAAAGAAACTCATGCCGCCCGCGCTTGTATCCCAGCTGAACAACTACATGGCCCAGCGCGACCTCGAGAGCGCCTACAACCTCTGCAACGCCTCTCCCTGCCTCATGACCGAAATCCTCTCCGGCTCTCTGACAAAGGCGAATTTCGAGCGCGACATGTTCAACAAATCCTCGATGGAAAATCACATCAGCGACGATTGTTTCCGCCATGAAACGAAAATGATGGTCATTGTGAACTACATGAACACCTTTGCCGTTCTGGCTCCGATGATCGGCCTGCTCGGCACCACGGCGGGCATGATCACGAGTTTTAGCGCGCTCACTGCCGGAAAAGCCGAGGCCACCGATCTTGCGAAGGGCATCGGCGAGGCGCTCATCGCCACGGCGGGCGGCCTCCTGCTCGCGATTCCCTCGATGTTCCTGTATTTCTTCTTCCGCGGATTGATCACCAGCAACATGGCGGACCTCCACAAAACCCTTTCGCACATGCTCGACCTCTTCACCGGCGAAGCCCACGGCTCCGCGCCCGCAGCGGTGCAGTCGGCCGAAGCCACGGAAACCGGGGAGGCCTGATCCCAAGCCATGGCCAGACGCCGCATTCGCAGGGTCGAACACGAGGAAATCGGGCTGCAGATCGCCCCGATGATCGATCTCACGCTTTTGCTACTCTTTTTCTTCATGCTGGCGGGAAAGATCACCAAGGGCGAAAAGCTCCTCGACATCAAGGTTCCCACAGCCACCTCGGGCAAAATCCCGGCCGACGAGGGCGACCGCGACCTCATCAATATCGATGAAAAGGGCCAACTCTACAGCGGCAGCCGCCCTGTTACGACCAAGGAACTCACCGCCCACCTCAAGGAGCGGTTCAAAATCACCCCCCCGCTTAAACTCTATGTCCGCGCCGATGCCGGCACCCCCGGCAAGAAAATCAAAGAGGTCATGGCCATCGCCAGCGAAGCCGGCGCGGTGGATGTGATCTTCGGAGTCGTCCAGAAATGAAACGCGTCGAACATCCCCAGATCGAGTTGCAGATCGCCCCGATGATCGATGTCTGCTTCCTGCTCCTGTTTTTTTACATCCTCCCCTCGAAACCTGTGAAGCAGGAAGCCGACATGACCATGACCCTCCCCGGCACCGTTTCCCAGGAACAATCGCTGGAAATTCCCGACGAGCAGCGCGTGACCATTCAGGACAACGGCCAGGTGATCCTGAACGACATGCCGCTCGACAAACCCGACAGCAAGGATCTGCCTACGCTCTTCGCCACGCTCAAACGCTTCAAGGAGTCCTGCAAAGCCAACAAGACCGAGGCCATGGTCACAGTCGATGTCGCCGACAACGCCCAGCACCAACGCGTCGTCGATGTGCTCAACATCTGCGCCCAGGCCGAGATCGGCGGGGTGACTTTCGCTGGCGCCACGGAGGGCGAGGAATGAACGGATCGAACACCGCCCTGCCTGCCGCTCCCAAAAAAGGCGGGGTGAAAAAAATCGTCATCACCGTGCTTTTGATCAGCGTGGGCTTGCATGTCGCCGCCGGCGTGATTGCGGGCATCATCGTCGTCGCCCGCTACTTCGCCGCCCCGCCGGCCGAGTTCAAGGCGGCACGCGATGTGCGCCTGCCGGCCAAAAAGCGCGAACAACGCATGAACATGGCGTCCTTCGATGCCGCCGCCCCCAAGCCGACCTTCAGCGACCGCATGCAAAGCACGCGACCGACCGCCTTCTCGCTACCGGAGGTTCCCGCCATGCCGGTTGACCAAATTCTCCCGATGGACGCCTCCTCGATCATCTCCGACCAAGTCGCCTCGGCTGCCGACACGCAGGGGCTCGGAGCCAGCACCGGGGCACTGGCCGGCGGCAGCGGCGGGTTTGGAGGAAAAGGCCTGAGCTTCCTTGGAGTCGATTCCAACGGCCAGCGGATTCTGCTGATGGTCGATATCTCCGGAACCGTGGTGAACAAAGCCGCCAAAGCCGGAATCTCGCCCGAAAAACTCCGCGAGGAATTGATCACGCTTATCAACAAACTCCCGATCACCTCGCGATTCAGCATCATCCAATATGCGGGCAACTATAAGCCTTTCAGCAAAGAACTCGTGCCGGCCAGCCAGCCGAACAAAACCCTCGCCCTCGATTGGATTCGGAATGAATGGGTGACCGGAGGAGGAATCCAAGTTTCCAA
This sequence comes from Verrucomicrobiota bacterium, assembly GCA_026398255.1. Taxonomy (GTDB): domain Bacteria; phylum Verrucomicrobiota; class Verrucomicrobiia; order Chthoniobacterales; family Terrimicrobiaceae; genus UBA967. The sequence goes on along the minus strand of JAPLTG010000019.1, from coordinate 34,043 downwards.
AAAAACCGTCGCCAGCCCTTCGGGCTTCATCGGCGTGCTTCAAGCCGCCGCCGCCATGAATCCCGACGCCGTTTTCATCATCACCGACGGCAGCTACAAATCCAAAGTCCACACGAGCGGCATCCCGTGGGATGAGATTCGCAAGGTCTCCGATCAGCTCAAGGACTCCGACGGTCGTCGCACGAAAATCAATGTCATCGCCTTCGAGGCCGGCGATGAGGATTTGAAACAGTTGAAGCGCATGAGCCAAAGCAGCGGCGGCAACCTCCGCGAGATGAAGTAACCCGCCGAGCGGCGGAGCGGAGGCTCAAGGTCGAGATAGGATCAAATGCCCCGCAGAGGATTTCGGGGCGGGAAATTCCGGTTTTTTTATTTGGCGGGCTTGGCGGCTTTGACCAAGACAGCGGGGTAGGCTTCGGCGCCGGGCTCGGGGACGATCTCGAGGAGTTTTTTGACGATATCCAGCGGGCTGAGGCCTTCGGAGTCGGCCGCGAAATTGGTCATGATCCGGTGACGCAGGACCGGGGGAGCGGAGCGGCGGATGTCGGCACAGCTCACATGGATGCGTCCCTCGAGGATCGCGGTGGCCTTCGCCGCGAGGATTAGACACTGGCCGGCACGGGGACCGGCGCCTGTGGAGATATAATTTTTGGTGAGCTGCGGGGCGTGTGGATTTCCCGGGCGGGTGGACCCGACAAGGTGGGTGACATATTTGATGACATGGTCGGAGACCGGGACCTTGCGAACGACATCCTGCAAGTGGAGGAGTTCCTCACGGGTAAGGACGGGTTGGGGTTCGGCGCGGACGCCGGCGGTGGTGGCTTTCAGAACCGCCTCCTCCTCCTCGGGCAGCGGGTAGTCGACCCAGATGTTGAACATGAAGCGGTCGAGCTGGGCTTCCGGGAGAGGGTAGGTGCCTTCCTGCTCGACGGGGTTTTGCGTGGCGAGCACGAAGAAAGGCTGCGCGAGCTTGTAGGTGGTGTTGCCGGCGGTGACCATTTTCTCCTGCATGGCTTCGAGGAGGGCGGCCTGGGTTTTTGGCGGGGTGCGGTTGATTTCGTCGGCGAGGAGGAGGTTGCAAAAGATCGGGCCTTTGATGAACCGGAATTCCTTTTCGCCGGTGGCCTTGTTGGTTTCGAGCACATCGGTGCCGATGATGTCGCCGGGCATGAGGTCGGGCGTGAACTGGACGCGCTTGAACTCGAGGTTCAGGACCTGGGCGATGGTTTTAACGGTGAGGGTCTTCGCCATGCCGGGCAGGCCGATCAAAAGGGCATGGCCGTTGGCGAGGATGCACATGAGGATTTGGTCGAGGACCTCACGCTGGCCGATGATGACCTTGCCGACCTCGGTGCGGATGCGGTCGGTGTAGTCGCGCATTTTTTCGACGAGGGCGAGTTCGTCAGCACCTGTGGCGAAATCGGATTCGGGCGAGGTCGCTGGCGACGGAGCGGAGGCTTTGACTGGATCTGCGGCGATAACGCTCGCAGGAGGAGGGGCGGACGCTGTGAAGTGAAAGAGAAACGACACATTGCCGACTCCGACGAGATCGCCATCGGAGAGGGTGGCGGCTGAGGTGGCGATTTTATTTAGGGTGCTGCCGTTGGTGCTGTTGAGGTCGGAAAAATGCCAATGGCCATTCTCGAAGCGCAACTGGGCGTGGCGGGAGGAAACCGACGAGTCCTCAATAGGGATATCCGTATCGCTGACACGGCCGATCAGGATGACCTCTTTGTGAAGTTCATAGGTTTGGCCGGCATACGGGCCGGTTTGGAAGGTGATGCTGTAATTCATGAAGGGTTCTTACTCGATGCGGATTGAGCCGATGTCTTTGGTTTCCGTGGCGACGCGAATTTTGGAGAGAGCGGGAGAAAAATGGTGCTTGGGCAGCGGCGTGCCGGGCGGGGCCCAGACGGGGAAATAATTCCGGGTTTTAGTAATTTGCCAGCCCGGGCCGACATCTTGGAGCATGACGAGCTTGAAAGTGCGCTTGTGATCGTCGCGTTCGTATTCTCCTTTGTAGGTAGTGAATGTCAGGAGGGATCCCGTGGCGCGAGAGTAGGTCGCGATCATTCGAGCTTGGCCGCCGCGACCGGTCTGGCCTTCGATCCGATGCATTGTTTTATCAGGAAAGTAGGGCTCGGATTTTTGAAGGGTCGTGTTGATTTTTTCGAGGTCCAGTTCGTTGAGGGAGGTTGGGTCGCGGGAGAGGGTCAGCCCCTCATAGAAAGCGCCCTTGTAAATGACGATCAGATCATAGCGGCCGGGGGGAAGGCCTTTGAAAGAAAAGGCACCGGGCTTCGAGGGGTCGAGATCGCCTCGATAAACCTTCTCGGGTTCGGCAGCGGGGGTGGCGAGGATGAGTTCGATGGGCTGGGAGGGATTCGTGATTTGTCCGGCGATGCCACCGGTCGAGGCGGGGTCGGGCTTCGTGTAGAGGTAGGTATTTTCCGGAGCGACTCCAGCCTCGCTGGTGTTGTTTTTTGTCGCTTTTTCTAAATCCTCCGCGCGATCAAAAGCCATCGCGGGCCATGGGAGCGAAAAGAGCGGAAGGAGAATCGTGGCGAGGAGCGCGCGGCGGGATTTCATGGTTTGTTGAGGTATTCCTCCAACTGGGCTGCGACGGGGTGGAATTTCATCCGGTTGAGAACACCCTCGACGACTTTGCGGGTGTTGGGTTTTGCGTCGGGAACTTTATCGGAATACTCGATCAACTGCGAAACCGCCCGGGGGAGAAAACTCGAAGCATCAATCTGGCTGCAGTAGGCGGAGAGCAAGGCGACGGCGCGGCGGTGGTTGCCGGCTTTGGCGTTCCATTGAGCTTCTCGGAGGATGTAGTCGCCACTGACTTTCGAGAGCGGAAATTCCTCCTCCCAAAGCTCGAGGGCCTTCGAAGCCTCGAGCATGTAATTCCCCTCGAGAAGGCTCGCCACATTTTCGGAAAACGAGACATCTTGCAGCGCTCCGGACTTGGCGAGGCCCTTGGCAGAATCGCGGGCTTCGTTGCGCTGCTGGATTTTCTCTGTGAACGAGACGCGAGGCGTGGCAGAGGACGCGGGCGCGGCGGTCTTGGGTTCACTTTTCATCAACGCTTCATTGAAGGCGAGGTCGCCCGTGGAGCCCTCGGGAGCGTTGCGACTCGCCTTGGCGGCGGCTTGGGCTTGGGAGTAAAACGCTGTCGCGCCGTTAAGGTTTCCTTTTAAAAACTCGATATCGCCCAACCGGATTTTTGCCTTCGCGGCGAGTTCGCTGCCTTTTCCAGTCATCGGATTCAGGATGGCTTGGGCTTTGTCGAAATCCCCGGCGGCGTAAATCGCCAACTCCGCCTCGCGCAGTTTCAGCTTCTGTGCGGTCTCGGGGGTCTTGAAATTCACTTTGAAAAACTCGATCCACTTCGAAGCCTCGGCGGGGTCGGTGTTTTCCAACTGCGTGAGAAGGATGTTCTGGAGCCAGAGGATTTGGTCGGGCCGAAGCTGCTTGGCCAGGGAGAGCGAATGTTTCTCGAAAAGCGGCACCAGCAAATCGCGACTCTGGGTGAAATCCATTGTGCGAAACAAATTATTCCAAAACCCCACATTCCATTCTTGGACAGGATCGGGCTGGGCCGGGTAGCCTTGGAGCATTCGGATCAGTGCCTCGCGGAACAGGCGATTGTGGGTCGGTAGGTTGAGATTCGCCGGGGTGGTGGAGGTCGCGAAAAAAGGAATGACGGTTTTGGACACGCCTTTGGCGGACTTGGCCACGAGCGTGACAGAAGATTCCTCGAAAGCCGGGAAAAGCCAGGAGGTTCCAGGCCCCTCGGCGCTGCCCTTGTCGGGAAAAATCCAAGTGTATTTCGTGTCTGGATGATTTCCTTCCGTGAACGCGGAAAAAGTGAAGATCACCACCGGCGGTTCGTTTTCCAGCCAGAAGAGGATATCCGGCCGGGCGAATCCACAGGCGACAGGCAGCAAGTCCCGATTTGCCACCGCCGTCAACCGCGCCGAGCCGGATCGGGCGACATCGGCCCCCACGATCCCGCGGGCATTTTGCACCGGTTTCTTGAATTGCTCGTAGGGCGGTGCCCAAGCCAAATAATAGAGCCAATCCGAGGGCTCCGGGGCCCCAAGGAAAACCTCGATGCGATTCAGCCCCGCTTGAAGTGGAACGAATGCCCCGGTGCCTCCCCAGCCGGGCATTTGGAGCGAGGGGGTGATTTCTTTTCCATTCACCAGAGTCAGCGAGGAGGCTTTTTGCATTGCGGGGGAAAACCAAAATTCCCCGGCCTGCTTCGCCATCACATTTCCCATCAAATAAAACGCCCACGGAGCCGGGCGCCCGAGCAAATCGCCGCCAACGCTGAGCGCGGCTCTCGGAATGCCTTGGTGCGGGGTAATCGTCATCCCTTTCGGAAGCGGCGAGAATTTGGCCAGACTCTCTGCCGCCGACACGGAGTCGACGCCAGGCAGCGTGCAAAGAATCGTCCCAGGCCGGAGTGTCGATTCGGGGGTCCAATACTCCGGCTTCCCAGTTTCAGGAACATAAACATCCACCGTCCTCACCGTGTGGCCGGGGTCTTCAAAGACGAGGCAAAATCCCTGCTCGACGCTGTGCCACATGAGCCGGGATTGGAGCGGGCGACCATCCGCCGCGATCACCGTGGTGACAGGCAGCTTGCCGCCTAAAATTCCCCCATCCGGAAGTTGAACGAAGATCCCACACTCTGGGACTTTGGGCCGTTCTTCAATTGTGAGCCGGTAGCGGATCTTGGCATTGGGCACCGCCCATTTGTCCGAAGCTTCGGAGGGAGCAGCCATGGCGAAAAGCCATCCTGCAAGGAGCCAGGCGATCGCAGAGGGTGACTTCACGGAGATTTTCAAAATCAAGGATCGCCGCTGGCGCTACTCGTCGATGATTTTGGTGACCAGCACCGGCGGTTGTGGCGGCTTCTTGGCCTCCGTCCTCGAGACGGGAGTCACCGGGCAGCAGCAACAGGCGTCCACCGTCTCGGCGGAATTCACCGTGCGCGGCGGCGCGGGTGGCAGTTGCTTTTTCAGCTCCCGAGGCGGCGCGACGAAGCCCGTCTCATCCGATCCATCGCCTGCCAGCAAGGTGCCTAGGCAAAAAGTCGCGCACACGGTGCTATTGATCAATTTGTGGTTGAGCGAAGATTTCATCGGGAAATTTGTTCAAGCATGAATTGGCAGGCGGAAAAACCTGTGTATATCTACCGCCCGATCCATCCTTCACAATCTATTTCGATCCCTTAGCCGGCAGAAATCCTATTTTTTCATTATGAATTTTCGCCTTTCCATCTCCCTCTCGCTCGCGGCCCTGCTCCTCGCTGCTGGCATTTCCGGGGCATCCGCCCAATCGGCCAAGGAATTGTATGGCAATGACATTTATTGGAACGCTACCCCGAACGATGTCAACAATCTGCTGAAAAGCATGAAAACCGAGGTGGACGCGAATTTCCAGATGGACGCGCGCCGGATGTCCGAAGTCAGCCCGGATCCCGAGCAAAATCCCGTCCTCTTCCGATCAGGACATTACAATTTCAGCTACACCCCCGAGCAGCGTGAGAAACTCCGAAAGTATCTCCTCGATGGTGGCATGATTATTTACAACACCGGCCTCGGCTCGCAGCCATTCTACAATTCCGTCGTTCGCGAGTTGAAAGAGATTTTCCCCGAGCAACCGCTCCAGCGCCTCACTTCCGACCACCCGATTTTTCATTCCTACTACGATGTGGATAAAGTCCAATACACGCAGGCCGTAAGGCAGGCCGGCTTCCGGGGCGACGAACCTTGGATCGAGGCGGTGGAAATCAACTGCCGCGTCGTCGCCCTGGTCTCGCGTTGGTGCATGGCCGTGGGCTGGCAGGGCATCGTTCAAGAAGATTGGCAGGCCTACCAACCCGACTCCGCCTTCCGTATCGGCGTGAATATTCTCAACTACGCGTCCTCCATGCGCGCTTGGGCGAAAAACGCCGCGCAAGCCATGAAATTCGCGGACAAGTTGAAAGCCTACTCGGACTCTGTGTCCATGGCTCAGGTCGTTTACGATGGCATTTGGAAAACCCGCCACGCCGGACTTCCCGTGATGCTGCAGACCTTCAACGCGCGCACCGGAATTCCCGTGAAGTTCGCCTTGAAGGAACTCCGGCTCTCGGATGCTGGGATTTACGATTCCCCCGTTCTCTACATGACCGGGCACGAGCATTTCGAATTGAGCAGCGAAGACAAAGCCTCCCTCAAAAAATACATCGAAAACGGCGGCCTGCTCTTCGCCGAGTCATGCTGCGGCCGGAAGGGCTTCGATGCCGCATTCAAGGCGATGATCACCTCGATTTTTCCCTCAAAAAAATTGGAGCGAATTCCTCTCGATTCGATCCTCTTTAAGGAACCGAATGAGATCAAGGCCGTCGGCGTCACCGAAGGTTTGATGCAGGAGAGCGGCGGAAAGGCCCGCACCGAACCCGCCCTCTTCGGCATGGATTTCGGCGGCCACTATGGTGTCATCTACAGCCCCTTCGGCCTCGCGGGCGGCTGGGAGATGTCCCAGTCCCCTTACGCGCGCGGAGTCAATGATTCCGGCGCCTTGCACCTCGGCCAAAATATTCTGATGTATTCCCTCACCAACTGACCCAATCCCTAAAAATGAAAACCAAATTCTCCCTCCTCTTATTGTGCCTTGGAATCTCCACCACGCTCCCCATGCAGGCCGCGACTTCGAATGGAAATGACTTCGCGCTCGCTTTGTCGGAAGCCCGCAATCCCGCCGAGAAAACCACCGTCCTCGATGACGCGGTCGGGCGTCCCCATATTTTCCGCTACCTGACCATTTCCGAAATGTCCGATGTCGAAGTCGAGGGCCGGCCCGGTGTCCGCATTCTCGCTTCGGAACCCGCCTCCTTGATGTCGGTGGAATTTACCGTCACCGCGTCGAACTCCCTGAAACTCCTCCAAGATGAACCCCGGAGCAAAGTCGGTGATGCCGTGGCCGTGACCGGCAAAGTCACCTCCTGCAACGACAGTCGAAATGCGATTTTGTTGGAAAGCCCGATCGTGCGCCACAAAGACAAGGCGAAACCCAAACCCGGCAAGGAACTCCTTGCTGAAGTCGATCCCACCGCGCTCGTGTATTCCTACACCGAGGGGCCCCGGCCACTGATGGTCCAAGCCCGCGACCGCGATGTGCTTCAGCGTAAGGACGAGATCATGGCCAATGGCGGTGGCAAGGCGTGGTTCGAATACCTTGAAGCCGAACTCGCCAAGCGCGCCGCCGCACGAGCCGCCAAAGGGGGCCAACCTTGAGCCGATCGCTCGCCCGCCGGGCGGCCCTCGCGCTCATCCTCATCGGCCTGCAGACAGCTCACGGAGCGAACGAGGCTGGCTTTTACGAGATCTGGAAAAAACGCGAAGCCACCCCCACGAAGCACGACGAGATCATCACGCTGTGCCGGAAATATTATGATTTGAATCCCGGCGATCCCCTGCGCGAAGCCGCCAAAAGCCTCGAGGCCTGGCATCTCCTCGCCGCAGGTCGCGACAACGAGGCCTGGCCCATTTTTGAGAGCCAGGCCAATCTCTCCGGAAACGCCGTCCAAACGGGAGCCGCCAGGGTGGCGAAGGGCTGGATCAGCCGACGAGAGATGCAAAAAGTCGCAGCCTCCCTGAAACTTTTCTACCGTCAGGAAATCGCCTTCCCGAAGGAACTCGCCGAAATCTCCGCCCATCCCAAAATCCCCGCCCAAGCCCACCCAGCGCCAAACGACCCCTTTGGCACTCCTTGGAAATACCGACTCGTCGGCTTGGAGAACATGCCCGGCTTCGAGAATCAGAAATACTCCCTCGAATGCGCCGAACTCGGCCCGCTCTCCGACATCCAGAATTCGCTCAAACTCCGTTACGCCGATCACATCAAAATCAAGCCCGCGAGCATCAGCCCCGCCCCCGGAGGCGTCGGCTCGATCATCAATTTCCAAGCCACCGACTCGAAGTCGGTCACCGTCCTCGGCGAGGGCCAAGTCGCCAAGGGAATCCAACTCGCTTTCGTGGGCCAGGAAATCCTCGTGGTCTGTGACGCCACTCACTGGAAAGCTTTCAATTTTCGGCCCAAGTAAAACCGCGTGTCCGACAGCAACGACAAAAAGGAATCCGCCAAGGAGGGCATCGCCGCCCTCCTCAATCCCGCCGAGATGTTCAAACTCGGCCGCCTCACTCTTTTTTCGCGTTACACCGTGGAAGGAAACCTCGCTGGCGCCCACAAAAGCCCACTCCAAGGGCCGAGTTCCGAGTTCGCCACTCACAAGCAATACGGCCTCGGCGATGATCCGAAGCACATCGATTGGCGCGTTTTTGCCCGCACCGACAAACATTATGTGAAGCAGTTCGACGACGAGACGAACCTCCGCGTTTACCTCGCCTTCGACCGCAGCGCATCCATGGATTTCTCATCCTCGCCGGACGGCCCGACGAAATTCCACCACGCCTCGCGCCTCGCCGCCGCCCTGGGCTATGTCGTGGTCAAAGCCCGCGACTCCATCGGCCTCTTCCTCCACTCCGATAAAGTCGACCTGCGCGTGGAGGCCGCAAATTCACTCCAGCACTTGAACAACATGCTCAAGCGCATCCAGCAGACCCCGCCCTCCTCCGGCTCGAATATCGCCGCCGCCCTTCACGAGATTGCCGGGGCGGTGAGACGCCGGGGCATGATTGTCATCATCTCGGACCTCTACGACGACGAAGCCGAGATCGCCGTCGCCCTCGCTCGACTCCGTAAACAACGGCACGATGTCATTGTTTTTCATGTCCTCGATCCGGCCGAGATCGACTTTGCGTTGATGAAACCCTGCGAACTCGTCGACCTGGAATCCGGCGAGAAATTCGGCGTCGATCCCAAGGCCATCGCGGCGGATTACCGGAAATCCTTCAACGAATTCCTCGAAAGGCACCGCAAAGCCTGTGCCTCTCTGAACATCGACTATCGCATCGTCCGCACGGACCAACCGCTGGACACCTTCGTGAGGGCCTACCTCGAGGAACGCAAGCGCATGTCGAAGTAGCCGCCCATGTTTCTTTCCCCTTTGTTTCTAATCGCCGCCGTTGTGGGAGCCAGTGTCCCGCTCTTCCTGCATCTCATGCAGAACCGGCGAAAGGTCACGATGACCTTCCCCACCCTCCGCTTCCTGAAGCTCGCGGAGAAACGATCCTCCAGCAAAGTCCGGCTCGAAAATCTCCTCCTGTGGCTTCTCCGCACCCTGATCATGGGCCTCATCGGAGTGGCCTTCGCGATGCCGATGCTCCGCAAGAGTGCCTTCGTGTGGTCCGGCGAGGCACCGAGGGATATCGCTCTCGTCATCGATGCCTCCTCCAGCATGGGATATCGAAAAGCCGGAAAGCCCGTGTGGGAACACGCCCTCGAGTCGGCCGCCGCTATCATCGAGGGCCTCGGCGAAAAAGACCGCGTTTGTGTTTACCTCGCCCGACAGCAACCCGAAGCGGTCGTCGTGGAGCCGATCGCCGATAAAAAGGAAGTCCTCACCCGAATAAAAAATCTCACCCTCGGATCGACCTCCTCGCAGATGGGCCCCGCGCTGGAGGAAGCTGCCAAGGCACTCAAAAAATCCGACGAGAACCGAGAGATGGAAATCCACATCCTCACGGACAACCAAGCCGTGCCTTGGCAGGCGATGTCCACAGACCCGGCCAGTTCCGGAAAATCTCCGTTCGCAGAACTCCAAAAACTCATCGTCTTCGTTTCGATCCTTGGCGTTGAGGCTCCCGACAATACCTCCCCGGCCTCGATCGCGATCCAACCCACCAGGCTCCGCAAGGGGGTCGAGGGAAAAATCGCGACGACCTTTTCGCGCACCGGCCCGGACAGTGAAACCACGGCGGTTTTCACTGTGGATGGAAAAGAAGCCGGACGCCGCGCCGTAAAAACTTCCACCACCGCTCCCGAAACCGCCGAATTCCGTATCCCTCCGCTGGATCAGGGCCTTCACGCCGCCCGGATCGAAACCCCCGAGGACAATCTGCCCGAGGACAACGCCCTTCACTTCATTCTCAATGTCGAAAAATTCATGCCCTGCCTCGTCGTCGGTGAAAAAGCCGACACACTCTTCGTCGAGACGGCCCTGAAAACCGGCCTCGGCGGCCCTCAATCGGTTGTCAGCATCACCCCTGACGCCCTCGCCAAGCAGCCACTCCAGAATCACGCCTGCATCATTCTCTGCAACGCCCTCCCCCTCTCCGGCCAAGCCATCAACGCCCTCGAGACTTATGTTCGCGGCGGCGGATTCCTCGTCGTTTTTCCGGGCATGAAAGCCTCCGCGCTCGATTACAAGAGCCTTCCCTTCCTGCCGGCATTCCCTGGTGCGATGGAGACCGTGCCACCGACCAAGGCGAAAAAAACCCTCTCCTGGGACAAGGCGATGCACCCTCTGATCCGCCCTCTCCGCGAGGGCTCATCCGCTCCCTCCGTCTCTCTCCGCCGAGCCGCCGCCATCCCCAAAGTCGAGCCGGGCGCCGAGGTTTTGGTTTCGATGAATACCCAAGAGCCATTCCTCATCGAAAAACCCCACGGCAAGGGCAAGGTGCTCCTGTTTGGTGTTTCGCCGGACCGCACGACCAGCGATTTCCCCCTGTCCCCCTTCTTTCTTCCCCTCCTCGTGCAGTGCGCCGACTACTCGTCCCCCCAGTCCCAGCCTTACATCGAGGGCACCGGCACCGTGATCCTCAATGAACTTTTCCCCGGACTCTCCGAGCCACCCAAAATCACCGGCCCCGATGGAAAAAACCTACCCGTCCGTGCCAACGCCGCCGACGGCCGCACGGTTTTCGTCGCCGAGAACATGTTCCTTCCCGGCGTTTACAAAATCTCCACCGGCCCCGGAGAAACCTCGCAACTCGACCTCGCCGTGAACATCCCGCGCGGCGAGAGCAACCTCGCCCCGATCTCTTTCGAAGAGATCACCGCCCGCCTTGGTGATGTGAACCTCAAAATCGCCACGGATCTGCCAACGCTCCGCTCGCAGTTGGAGGAAAGCCGCGTCGGCCGCACCTTCGGCGAGCAAATCCTCTGGCTCGTCCTCCTGCTCGCCGTCATCGAATTCTGGTATGCGAATTCCCTCTCGCGCCGAGGCGCCATAGGCCGCGAAAAACTCGAGCTGGATTTCGCCGGCCACATCAAGAAACCCGACGCGGCATGATCATTTTCGAAAACAGCGTTCCGACTTTGACCATTGTCATCTGCCTCGTCGCAGCGGCGCTGGCGGCCGCGTATTCAGCCTACCGGTTTCTTCCCTCGGGATCTTTCCGCGTCGTGCTTTTTTTCCTCCATGTCCTTGCCCTCCTCGGCCTCGGTTGGTGCCTCTTCATGCCCGGGAAAAAGACCACCATCACCCAACTCCTCAAGCCCCGCTTCCTCGTTCTGGTCGATACCTCCCGAAGCATGACCCTGAAATCCTCGGAGGCCGCCCCGAGCCGCTGGGACACCGCCCGCACCACTCTCGGGCTGGGTTGGTCGAAGAAACTCGCCTCCGAATGCGACATCGATGTTTACTCTTTCGACACCTCGCTCAGCGAAGGAATGTCTCTCGGCGCCGCCGAAAATTTGAAGCCCGAGGGCGCCGCAACCTCCCTCCGCGACGCCCTGGCCAAACTCGAGCAACGCCTCGCCGGGCTGCCCATCGAGGGCATGCTCCTCCTCAGCGATGGCACCGACACCCTGGATCTCACCAACGAATGGGCCTCCGCCCCCCGCCCGTTTCCGATCCACACCCTCCAGCCGGAAAAACCTGGTAGCTGGGAGCAGGAACCCGATCTCCGCATCGACGCCGTCACCGCCGCCCGCCGGGTCACGGTCGGCTGGAAGACCGAAATCAAAGTCAAAGTCTCCGGACAAGGCACGAAGGGGGCTCCCGTTTCCATTCAATTATTCGAAGACGATCGCCTGGTCGCCGAGAAGCCCACCCAAATCCCCGACGCCGGCGGCGAGCGCGAGGTCGTGTTTGATGTCGAACGCCCCAAAGTCGGCGTCTTTAATACCCGAGTCCTCGCCGTCCCCCTCGCCGGAGAGAAAAACAAGGACGACAACGAATGGAAGACCATCATCGAGGTCGTTGATGCCCGGAACCGCGTCCTCTATGTCGAAGGCGTTCCCCGCTGGGAATACAAATACCTCCGCCGCGTTCTGATGGAGAACCGACAGATTTCCCCGGTGATTTTCTTCACCAGCGGCGATGGCAAACCCCAAGCCGCCACGCCCTCCGAGACCTTCACCGCAGACATGAACGAGAGCCAACTCTCGGCCTTGAAAGTCGTCATCCTCGGCAACCTCGATGCGGCGGAACTCAGCCAGGAACGCGCCAAGCGCCTCCTCGGCTTTGTCGAAAAAGGCGGCAGCCTCGTCGTCCTCGGCGGCACCAAGGCCTGGTCTCCCGGCGGTCTCCTCTCCACCGATCTCGCCCAAGCCCTGCCGATCGAAGGCGGCAGCCCCACCCTCCTCGAAAGCCCGACTCCCCTCCCCGTCAAACTCACCCCCCAAGCCGCCACCCACCCCGCCTTCGCCGGCGATCCGAAATTTTGGAAAACCATCCCACCCGTCCTCTCCGTCTTCACCGGCCTGCAACCCAAGCCCTCCGCCGAGTCCCTCGTCGTCGTCGAGACCCCCTCAGGCTCCGCGCCTCTCGTTCTGACCCAGCGTTTCGGCGAAGGCAAAGTCGCTGTCATCCTCACCGACTCGCTCTGGCGCTGGCAACTCGGCCCCGAATCCGGCGATGCCAAACCCTACAAACGCTTTTGGACCCAACTCGTCTCCTGGCTTTTGCCCAAGGCGGAAAACCTCAACGCCGAGGTGTTGGAACTTTTCACCGACCGGGACGACCTTTTCCTTGGCGAAAAAATCACCATAAACGCCCGGCTCTCCGAAGAGAAGTCCAAGGGCAAAAAGCCCACATCCATTGACGCCACGCTCGTCTTCCCCGATGGACGCTCGATCCCCTACCGCATGGATCTCAGCCAGGTGACCACCGTCTCCGGCGATTCCTTCGAAGGCTACAGCGTCGAATTCCAAGCCGACACGCCCGGAGCCTATCGCCTCACCGCCACCGCCCAACTCGACGGCAAGCCCGTGACCAGCAAACCCATGAGCTTTTTCGTCAAACCCTTCTCGCCCGAGACCTCCCCGCGCCCCGCGAATTTCGAAGTCCTCCAAGCCATCTCCAGCGCCAGCGGCGGCTCTTATTTCGAGACCCCCGAAGCCCTCAACTCCGCGCTCACGAATTTCGACCTCAAAGCCAAGGAAGAGAATTTCTCCGAATTCCACACCCTCTGGCGCAACGGCCCCGTCGTAGCGATCGTCATGCTCCTCTTCGCCTCCACATGGTTCGCCCGCCGCAAACGCCAGATGCCATGAGATCGCCTTGTCAAAATCTACCATCACCTGCAACTTCCTCACCATGATCAAACCCTTCAGCTACGCCCTTCTCGCCGCCGCCTCCCTCTCCATCGCCACCGCCCAAGAGACCACTCTCGTGAACAGCAATTTCGACGATGGCTCGAATCCTCCGACCGGGTGGGTCACCGACTACGAGTGGTCCGGAAATTCCTACTATGTTCAAAACAAAATGCAGGTGGCCACCGGCCCGGAAGCGGGGCACGGAAGCGTGGTCCATTTGCAACCTGACGCCAAATACCAAGCCGGTTCGCCGATGCCTGGCGAGGGCGGAGCCAAAATGGAAACCATCCCCTTCGTCCTCGAACCGGGCTTCCGCTACAAATGCACCCTCGAAGTGAAAGGCGGCCCCTCACGGGTTTATTTTGCGGGTTACCGCTGGGCCCCCGGCGTCCGCCCGAATGACCAACCGGCGATCCCAGACCTTCGCATGATCTACAAGAGCAAGGCCTCAAACACTCCCCCCGCCTCCGATTGGACGAAGGTGACGCTGGAATTCCCCGGGGTGGACCTCTCGGCCGATGCGATCAAGCATTTGAAGCAAGTCCGATTCATGACGCTCTATGTCTGGTTTATGAAAGCTGGCTCCGTGGACAACATCGTGGTGACGAAAACACCCGATCCATCCGTGCAATTCTAATCCATCCCGTGGATCCGAGACTGACCAATACGCTGGAAAAAGTCCGCCGCCGCATGAAGGCTTGGCACGCGATGGTGAAGCTCAAATGGGGCTTGGCCACGATTTTTGCCGTGCTGTTTGTCGTGGGCTGGGTGGACTTTTTTCTTCGCCTCGAGCAAGGCGGACGCCTCGGAGCATGGATTCCGCTCGTGTTGCTTCTGGGCGCCACCGTTTGGCTGGCCTACTCCGCTCTCGTCCGAGCCTACACGCCCGAGGGAATCGCGGCCGCACTCGAGAAAACCTTCCCCCAACTCGACAACCGCCTCATCAATTTCCTGCAATTCTCACGCGAGCCCTCGAATGATCGATTCAGGAACGCCTACATCAAAAATGGCTTCCCCGATTTGGAAAAACTCGATCTCCGCGAACTCAAGGACCGCCGCGCCCACAAGTGGAGCCTCATCGCTTTCCTGAGCCTTGCCCTCGTGCTCGCGTCGCCTGGAGCATTCTACGGCAAGCCTTGGTTCATTGCCCTCTGGCGCGCCGTGAATCCCTTCAGCCAAGTCGAACTCCCGACCCTCACAAAAATCATCGAAGTCACCCCAGGCGAGACCTCGATTCCTGCCGGCCAGGGCGTTCTCCTCACCTGCAAAGTCCAAGGTTTCAAAGGCCACGAGGTCTTTTTGGAAATGGATGCTTCGGACGGGCCAGACGAGACCGTTTCGCTCGGTAAAATCACGAGCAGCAGCGAGGAAACCTTCTCCCGGCAAGTGCCACGCTTAACCACCGCGTTGAAATACCGCTTCCTCGCTGGCGATGCCTATCCAAGCAAATGGTTCAACATCGCGACGAAGGCCCCGGCCGCCTTCACCGGCATCAAAGCCGTCCTCACCCCTCCCCCGCACACTCGCCAGGCCCCTGCCAATCTGGATCTCCAAAAAGACCCGCTCGTCGCAAAGTCCGGATCCCGCCTGCAGGTCACCGTCCAATCGAACACCGATCTCTCCGGCGTCCAACTCTCGGGCGCGGTGCTCACCCCGACTCCCCTCACCGCCGTAGATAAAAACCCGCGCACCTGGAGCGCTGAGGTCGTTCTCTCCCCAGGCGCATCCCTCATTTTGGAGGCCAAGGAAGGCAATACCATCGCCGTCACCGAGGAAATCACCGTCACCGTTCAAGTCGATGAACCGCCGCAGATCACCATCGTCAGCCCAACCGAGGCCAGCATTCTCCCGGCCGGAGCAAGGCCACAGATTCATTTCGAGGTGAAGGACGACTACGGACTCTCGGAGGTCGAGATTCAGTTGCTCCCTCCCGACCAAACCCCAGAGGCCCCCGCAACAACACTCCAATCTTGGAAGGTCGATGGGAACCCCGCCTTCAACCAAATCTGGAGTTCCGACATCGCCGCCACAGCCGGGAAAAAATTGGCCTTCCGCATCGTCGCCCGAGACACCCATCCTGAAAAACCCAACGAATTCCTCTCCGATTCGATCGTCTTCACCACCCCGACCACCGACGAATTGCTCGCCAAGAAAAACGAACTCGCGAATTCCGCCGCCACGGGCATTGACCAATTGCTCGAACTCCAGAAATCCAACATCGAGGCGACCGAAAAACTCACCGCCAATATCCCAAAATCCGATAGCGCCAAGTGGAAAGAAGCCGCCACGAATCAGGAAAAAATTCGCGGGGTTTTGAAGAGCCTTCTCGATAACACCCTCGAACCCCTCGGCGCCCTCACCCAACTCGGCCAGAAACTCTATTTGAACGAATCCCTCCATGCGATTGAGGCCTTGAAGTCCGCCTCCACCGCCGCGCCCGCTAGCCGCACGGAATTCGCCGAGGAAGCGCTGGATTGTCAGAACCGCATCCTCCGCCAGTTATCGCCAGCTGACTCCTCCATGGAGGAATCTCTCAAAGACAACCGCTTGACCGGCCTCGCCGCCATGCTCGACGCCCTCCTCAAAGGCGAAAAAGAATTGCTCGCGAAAACCACGGAACTCGCCGCAGCCAACGGCAAAGCCTCCCCCGACATGGTTGATTCCCAAGACGCCCTCGCCGAGGATGTCCAAGCCTTCATCCGCACCGCCCGAGAAGATGCCGTTCAAACGGCGACCTCCGACGCCGCTTTCGCCGAGAGCATCAAGAAATCAGCCGATCAGGCCGAAAAGGAAGGCATCCAGAAAGACATGGTCCTCGCCGCCGAAAACCTCGATCAACAATGTCTCGAGGAAGCCAAAAAGCCCCAGGAATCCGCAATCCGCAAACTAGAAGCGATCAAAGCCTCACTCGAGCAACTGACCCTCTCCGAGGACAAGGAAAAGACAGTCGACTTCCTTGAAGCCGTGGGCGAGGCGAAGGAAAAAATCGAGAAAATCGAGGAACTCCACAAGAAAATGCGAGAGTCGATCGACGCCGTCAAAGCCCAGGCCAACCACGACAAGGAATTGGTTGATAAAATGGAAGACGCCTACCGCGAAATGGAGAAGAACACCAAGGAAGCCCTGCTGGAGGTTCCGACCGACCTCCACATTTTCGCCGAAATGAACACCGCCAACGATCTCGTGGAGGATGTGTTTTCCATTTTCGAAGAAATTGAGCAGGTCGCCAAAGAGGAACTGAAGCCCGAAGATGGCCCCGAAAAGGAATTCAAGGCCAAAGACAAAGGCTACGCCAAGGAAGACGCCCTCATGGCCATGATGGGCGAGGCGAAAGAGCGCCTCGACGCCTGCGAAACCTGGCTAGGCGAAAAAGCCGACGCCGCTAAAATTACCACCGAAGCGATCGACCGCGAGGAAATGCCCGACTCCGGGGTGGCCATGGCTGAACTCGCCACCGCCGCCGAGGATTTGGTCGGCGATCTCCTCGAGGAAAGCAAAGAAGCCGCCGAGGAGTCTGATGACGGCGCCACAAACCATGCGATGAGCGATTTCCCCTCAGGCTGGGAAACAATGGAGGGAAACATCGCCTCGTTTGGCGCTCAGGGAAAATCCGGCAACACCGCCCCCGACCACAAGGAACAGGACGGCCGCTCCAATGTCGGCCGCCAGGGCATGGCCAGCGGTGAAACCGCCGCAGGCTCCGGTAAAATCGGCAAAGGCGATGACAATATCGAAAACCGCCGAACCCAAGATCCCATCCAAAGCGGTCAAGTCGATGCCGAGGGCGATGCGAAAACCGCCGCGACAGGCGGTGGAAAACAAGCCTCCGGCAAAGCCGATGATGTCGGAATGTCAGGCGGCACGAAACGCGTCGATTCCACCGAGCAAGGATCCTACGAGGGCATGGCCTCTATTATGGCCAAGAAAGCCGATGCCATTTTCGCCGAGGCCTCGATGAAAAATGTGCGCGTCGATTCCCTGAAAAATGCCGCCCACCACATCCGCCAATCCGCCGAGGCGGTTGCCCGTGGAGACATTCGCCAGATGAAGGAACACAAAAAAGCCGCCGCCGCCGAGTTGATGGAGGCCCGGGCCCAACTCCAAGCCGGCCCCAACAGCGCCATTCCAGTCAACCGCACGATCGACATGCTCGAGGGCGTCGTCGAATCCGGTTCGGACGCCGCACCGACGGAATACCGCGACAAGGTCTCCGAATACTACAAGGCCCTGAACGGAGCACTCTAGTCGCTGTGAGGTTCCCGATCCGCTTCTCTGCTTCGCTTCTGTGCGCCTCCGCCGCACTCCTTGCGGAATCCCAACCCCTCGACTCCTTTTCCTACGATCAGCTGCGGGTTTTCTTGAAAGGATACGATGGGGACTGGCGACCCCACAGCGACCGCGAAAAAGGAATCGCCGCTCCGCCAGCCACCAAATCCTCGCCCGAGGGAGCACGCCGAATGGCTTTGCCACCGCCACAAAGCCCCGCCGGGCAGACGATGGATTTGAAAGCCCTTCTCGAATCGCGCCGCAGCTTCCGCGAGTTCTCGAAATCCCCGCTTTCCCTCGCCGATCTCGGGTTCCTCCTCTGGGCCGCTCAAGGGGTGACAGGACAAAACAGCGAGGCCCCATTTCGCACCGCCCCTTCCGCAGGGGGCCGCTACCCGCTCGAGACCTACATCGGAGTCGCAAATGTGACGGGGTTGGAAGCTGGGATTTACCGCTACGAACCGTCAACCCACTCCCTGATCGTCGTCAGCGAAAATCCAAAGTCTCCCGAAAAACTCCTCGCGGCCTGCTACGGGCAATCCGTCGTTTCCAGCGCGGCGGCCGTCCTCGTCTGGACCGCCACACCCTACCGCACCGAGTGGAAATACGCGTTCACCGCTCACCGCATGATCGCGATGGAGGCCGGCCACGCCTGCCAGAATGTCGGCCTCGCGGCCACCGCCCTCGGCCTCGGAGCCTGCCCGCTCCTTTCCTATCACCAATCCGCTCTCGACCAATGGCTCGGCGTGGATGGACACGAGGAGTTCGCCATCTATCTGGCGGCCCTCGGCAAACCGGCCTTGGACTGAGATGGAGATTCCCGGCTACGAACCATTTTACTTGGAAACGCTGGCGGACCTCCGCGCTGAAATCACCCGCTTGGGACTATCGATTCCCGTCTCGGATTCCACCGACTCCCTGTTCCAGCCTCGCCAAATCGCAGGCCGCACTCTGCCGAATGGCTTTTGCGCCCAGCCCATCGCCAGTCGCCACCACCAAAACCTCGCCGATGGAGGCTTTTCGCTGATCTGGTATGCGGAGCCCACCACGCCGCTCCCACCGTCTCGTGACCGGATACAAATCGCCCAACTCGCTCCGCCTTGCCCCGAGGAATTGGATGACGATGCGGTGGAATCTCAACTCGACGCGCTGGTCGAGTCCGCCAAATCCGCCACGCTGGCGGGCTTCGACGGAGTCGATATCTCCTGCCATCGCGGGACTCTGGCCCAAAAACTCCTCGCCGCACACCAGCGCCCCGGTCGTTTTGGCGGCTCTCTGGAAAACCGGATGCGCTTCCTGCTCGAAGCCCTCCGCCGCATCCGAGAGGCCAATCCCGACACCATCCTCGCCGTCCGACTCAATGCCTTTCACGCCTGTGCGGGAGGTTTTGGGGTGGACTCCGAGGATTTCCGGAAGCCTGATCTAACCGAACCTCTCGCGCTCACCAGAGCCCTGGAGGCAGCCGGTGTTTCGATTCTCAACCCCGCCATCAACCACCCAAACCTGCGCGGTCCGGAAAGGCAAAATCACCCCCTCTCCGACTCCGAAAGCCCGCACGACCACCCGCTTGTCGCGCTGCAACGCCTGATCCGACTCTCCGAGGATTTAGCAAAAGCCACGCCGGGCCTTTCTGTCATCGCGGGAGGATTTGGGTGGCTGCGGGATTTCGCCCCTCATGTCGCTGCGGCACTATTGGAAAGTGGCCCCTTTGCCATGGCTGGCTTCGGACGGGGCGCGCTCGCGTTTCCCAGCGGAGCATCCTTCCGCAAATGGCCCCGCGAGTTGGTTTGCATCGACTGCGGCGCCTGCAACGCGCTGGAGGCAACGAAAAACTCGGTCGGTTGTGTGATCCGCGACGGGGCCACTTACGGCCCAATCTACCAAGGCATGCGCCGCACGGAGGAGGATGTCCTTCGTGAGGGGCTCTCGCGCTGCCATTTTTGCGAGGCTGCGCCCTGCGTTTCCGCTGATCCTCTACGCACGCCGATTCCCGAAATGATCGCTGCGTGGTTGAAGGGCGACCCCGAAACCGCTCGCCAAATCCTCTTTTCCGCAAATCCCCTCCCAGGCCTAGCCTCGCGCCTCTCGCCGGCTTGGATGGAAGCCGAGGGAGCCTGCATTGAAACCTCCCTGGGCGGCGTCTCGGTGCCGATTTTGGATTTGCAGGCATCCATCGCTTGGGAGGCTTTGCAGTCCGGCAAGGCAGGGCTCGCGATTTCTGAAAAAGCCAATGGACGCTCCGTCGCCATCATCGGCAGCGGGCCGGCGGGACTCGGCGCGGCGGCTTTTCTTTTGGAAAAGGGCTATGCAGTCCAGCTCCACGAAAAATCCCAAGTCCTCGGCGGAATGCCTTCCCGAGTGATTCCCTCTCGCCGGGCAGGCCCGATCGACCTTGAAATCCAAGCCCTCCTCGATCCTGCTCTGAAAGCCAACCGACTTTCGGTTTTTCTCGAAAACGAAATTCTCCCTGGTCCGGGCTTCGAAAATTTGCGCCGGAGCGTCGATGCCGTTCTGGTTTGCGCTGGAGTTTGGCGCGAACCGACCCTCGGCGGTCGCGGAAACGCCATCCTTGGCGCGCTGGAGTTTTTGGAGTCCTTCAAATCCGGCAACCGAACCTCAGTGCCAGACAGAGTGGCAATTTTAGCGGGCGGTGACTGCGCCATGGAATCCGCCCGCCTCTCGCGGGAATCGGGAGCCTCGCAGGTGTATGTGATTTTTGAAGGCGAACGCTCGGCGCTGCATTGGCACATGCCCGAGTCGTGGTTCGCCACGCCCGGAGTGCATGCGATGATGGAATGGGAGCCTCTCCGCTACGAACGCGACCCAGGTGGCGAACTCCGCGGACTGCACCTCCGCCACTCCACACTCGGAACCTCCGCCCTGATGGAAATCGATATGGTGATCGAAGCAATGGGCCTCGATCCCGACCCGCGCTGGGATTTCCAGACCAGCCAACCTGAGTCGCAGGGAATTTATTTTGCCGGCGGCATTTTGAACGGGGGAACCTCCGTGGCTTCGTGCCTGGCCGAGGGGCGTGCCGCCGCCGCAAAAATCCACGCCGACCTTTTTCCGTGAATCTCGAATCCCGCCTCAAAATCGACCGCGAGCGTTGCGTGAAACCCGCCGAAACCATTGCGCGGCTCGAAGCATTCGTCGGCGCACGGCACGATTTCTGGATCCACGAGGAAATGGTTGGGCCCGATCTTTTCTGGGCCGCAATGTTTATCGAGGGGATGGAATTCCGCACCATGGGCAAGGGATCGAACCCCACATGTGCCCGCGCCGGAGCACTCGCGGAGGGAGCCGAGTGGCTTGCCGCCCGGGCTGTCGGCGACCTTCCCGGCTATGCTTGGGGATGCGAGGGCGATTTTGCCAATGCCATCCCGATCCGCCAATTCCTCCCCCATATCGCCACCGCCACGCCACCGCTCCTTCGCCGCATCGAAGACCTCGAAGCCGCAGGGCATTGGGTGAACGCCTTCTCACTCACCCAAAACGCCACGGTCAAAATCCCACTGGAATATGTGCGGATCATCAGCGGCCCCAACGGCAGGGCTTCGGGAAACACGCTCGAGGAGGCACTCATCCACGCCGCAAACGAGGTTTTCGAACGCCGCGCCCACATTGCTGTCCTACGAAACCGAATAGTCCTTCCAACCATCGATGAAAGCTCGATCAACCATCCTGTCGTCCGCCGCCAGATGGAATTCCTTAGCGAACGCGGGATCGATTTTGTGGTGAAGGACCTTTCATTCGGAGGCATCCTGCCATGCGTCGGCGTTTATTTCCGCGATCAAAACATCCCGCCGGATTTTCAGTTTCACCATTTCTTTAAAATCGGGGCCTCATTCGACCGCGAAGAAGCGCTGGGGCGTTGTTTCACCGAATACACCCAAGGCCGGAAAGCCGGCGAATTCCTCGACGCCACCTCCCCCGGCTATCCCGAAAAACTCCGCCAACTCCTCGACCACGACTTCCGCCGGATCGGAACGCTTGGCAATGACTGTGACAATTTCATGTCGGCTTTCATGTTCGGCATGGTCCCCTACCGCTCGGCGAATTTCCTACTCGAAGGCCCGGTCGTTCCATTTGATCCCGGCACGCGCCACGCCGATTGCCTTGGCGACATCGAGGAGGCGAAACGAACCTTCGCCTCGCTCGGCCTGGACTTCCTCGCCATCGACCTCACCGACCCCGCCATCGGCTTTCCAGTCGTGCAGGTCGTTGTCCCCGGCTACTCCGATGTCCTCCCCTACCACGCCCCCTCAAGCCCGGCACTCTTTCGCGCCATCACCCGCTCCGAGGTTTTGGCATCCTATCCCACTCTCCCCTGCGGGAGTCACCAAGTGTAGGTGGCGGTGTAAACGACCTTTCGCTCCTCCCCAGGCTTTAAGGGGATCCGGAACTCGATTTCGTCGCTCGCCTTTTTTTCAAACGCGTCGGAATTTCCACTGATTTTCCAATTCCTCGACACTCCCAAACGCTCGACCACCCGGATGCTGACGGGGTCTGTTTTGCGATTTTTCAGCAGGATTTCAAGAGTCTCCACGGCCAGGTGATTGGCTTCATCCCGACTGGAATTCATGAGCTTCCGCTCGGCGACAAGATCGAACGCGTCTCCGGTGCGAATTTTCAGCAACTCATCGACCGGCGTGTGGTCGATCTCGCTCTCGCCGGTGAATTCGAGCTGACTGCCATTCTCGCGGTAAAAGCGCATCCGGCCCTGTGGCAAAGGAATTCCTAGCTGGTTCTCCTTGCTGTTTCGAAACTCGCGAAAGACCGAGATTTTTGGACCGAGAGCGGCATTGAAAATGTAAACGGTCTCGGACTTCACCCCACCCGCTCGGAGAAACTCGACCTGCTTTGTCTCGAGATCCCGGAGCGAAGTCGGGCGCGGAAGCGAATAGAGGTGGAATTCGTCGAAGGCTTTTTCTGTAACGGCAGACTCGTCGGCCATAGCAGCCATCGCCACCATCCCTCGTTGATTCTTCATGAAATGTTGGGGATCAACCTTGGCGACATCTCCCGCCATGAGATGGATGCTGGCTTCCTCGAAATCCCGGCCGGAACGGTTCTCCATCGTGATCCATCCGACGACATCGATGCTGTCGCCTTTCTCAGGCGAAACGAGATTGTAGCTCGCCTGCCAGGAAAGCCCTCCGGTGATGTAGCCCAACTCGGCCGCTGTTTTCAACGCGGCGGGGGCTTGGATTTTCCACTCGAGGCGTGGCTTGAGAACGGTGTCATCACCGAGCGAAGGAAATTCAGGTTTCCCGGGTAGGCCAAATTGGATTTTTCCTTCGACCTCCACAACCGGTTCGGTCCCGCCCGTGGGACCGCCGTATCCGGAACGCAGGATTTTTGCCTGAATCAAGCGATCGGGTTTCTCGGGCTCGCGAACCGTAAAATCAATCGTCTGCCCCTCGAAGAGTGAGAGCAGGTAGGCCTGAGTGAGCGGGTCATTGCGGTAGTTTTGTTCGAGAATTTGCAGCGGCTTTCCGCTCTTGTCGCGCAGCACGACGGAGTCAGGCTCGAGGAGCAGCGTCGCGCCGTCGTATTGGATGGGATTCAAGCCCTCCTTTAATTCCAGGGGCACCGTGTCGCGCACCACGGCGAAATCCTGATTGTAAATCGTCAAGCCGGGCGCAGCAAAGGCAACTCCAGGCAGAAACAGACTCAGAAAAATCAGTGAGCGTTTCATGATTGGAGAACAGGCTCGGGAGGGAAAGACCGGGGCGTCAGATGAGGTGCTTGGGCAAATCCTCGAGCTTCTCGCAGCCGAGTTGCTCCATGACTTGCTGGAGTTCCTTTTGAAGAATTTCAACAACTTGGTTGCCGCCATGGCTGCCCATCGCACACACACCAAACATCGGAGCGCGGCCGAGGAAGGTGAATTCCGCGCCACTGGCGATGGCGACGGCGATATCCGAACCTGAGCGAATTCCGCTATCCATCATGAGTTTGATCCGGCCTTTGCAGGTCTTGGATAGCTCGGCGACTGACTTGATGGTGGCCTGGCCTTGGTCGAGTTGGCGACCTCCGTGGTTCGAGACAATGAGGCCATCGATTCCGAGCGAGATCGAGCGCTCGGCGTCCTCGGGGTTGACGATGCCTTTGATGACGAGATTGCCTTTCCACATGTCGCGAATGGCTCGGATGCGGGATTCGTTGAGCCGCCCGGAAAAGGTTTTGTTCATGAAAAGACCGAGATGTTTCATGCTCAGGCCTTTGGGGATGTAGGGCTTGAGGGTCTGGAATTGCGGAATGCCCGCGAAAAGTTGCGAGAACGACCAAGTGGGGTGGAAGCACATCTGGATGACATTATTGAGGGTCATCTTCGGCGGAACGGAGAGGCCGTTTTTGATTTCCTTGGGTCGATATCCAAAGGTGGGTGTGTCGGCGAGGAGGACGAGGGTTTTGCAACCGGCCTCGGCGGCGCGCTGGAGGATTTTGTCGCGCAGCGAATCGTCGGCGGGATGGTAGAGCTGGAACCAAAAGTCGCCACCAGTGATCTCGGAGACCTTTTCGATGCTGGCTGTCGTGACCGTGCTCAGGACAAATGGAATGTTCTGCTCCTTGGCAGAGCGGGCGAGCATTTCGCAGGATTTCGGCCACATGAGGCCCTGAAGACCCACGGGAGCAAAGCCAAACGGGGAGGCGTATTCGCGACCGAAGAGGGTGGTTTTTTGAGAGGCTCCTTTGTAATCGCGGAGGTAAACCGGCTTCAACTCGACCGCGCGGATGTCGTTGGTGTTTCGGTGGAGGTTGACCTCGGACATGCAACCGCCAGCAAGGTAGTCAAAGGCGAAGCCGGGCAATCTTTGCTGGGCTTTTTTGGCGAGGAGATCGATCGAGGGATAGCGTGGATTCATGGCTTGGAGGGATTTCTAGGGCGCGGTGATGGGTTTGGCAATCCCGGGCGCGGCCGGAAATTTTTTTGAAACTTTTTACGATGCGCAGGGTTTGATCCCCATGCTGAATCCCCTGCCTGTGTCGGAATGGACTCCTCAAGCCGCCGCACATCTTCTGAACCGCGCCGCCTTCGGGGGCACACCCGATGAGATTCAAAAACTCCACGCTCTCGGCCATCGCGGAGCGGTTGAATCGCTCCTCGGTGCCGGCGAGGAATTAGATCTCTTCCCCGCTCCGGAAATGGAGCCGTTGGCGGCAAGGATGCATGCACTCAAAAAGGAAAACCTCTCCCGCGAGGCATTCCAGGAGCGCAAAAAAAAGGATCGCGCCCTTACAAAACAACAAACCGAGGAGCTTCGCCAATGGTGGCTCCGTCGTATGCTGAAATCACCAAATCCCGCCCGCGAGAAGGCTACGCTTTTCTGGCATGGCCACTGGGCCACTGGGATCCGGAAGGTCAATGACCCCTTCCTCATGCACAGGCAAAACGAAACACTCCGCGCCAATGCGCTCGGGCCGTTCGCGCCACTCGCCAAGCAAATCACCCGCGATCCCGCGATGATGAGATATCTCGACCTCCAGAGCAGCTCGGCAAAGAAGCCGAACGAGAATTTCGCCCGCGAAGTCATGGAACTTTTCACGCTCGGTGAGGGTTACTATTCCGAAGCTGACATCACCGAGGCCGCCCGCGCCTTCACCGGCTACCGCATGAATCAAAGAACTGGCTCGTTCGAGTTCAGTGCCAAACAGGCTGATTCCAGAACCAAAACCGTCCTGGGAAAAACCGGTCCCCTTACCGGCGATGATGTGATCGATATCATCGTTGCGCAGCCCCGTTGCTCGGAATTCCTAGCCGCGAAAATCTGGACCTTCTACGCGGGAACGAAACCTCCAGAGCCTCTTCAAAAAGCTCTCGGCAAGGAATATCGACTTCGCGGTATGGATACCGGAAAACTCCTGCGGTCCATTTTCACCAGCCGCGAGTTTTACGAACCCGTGGTCGTTCGCCATCAAATCAAAAGCCCCGTCCAATGGCTCATCCAGATGTGCAAGGCCCTGGAAATCCCGCTCCTTTCCCAGAAGCAATCCCTATCCTTGCTTTCGAACCTCGGCCAAAACCTCTTCGAACCTCCGAGTGTCAAAGGCTGGGACGGTGGGCGCGCGTGGATCAGTTCCTCCACCCTGCTCGTCCGCTACAACGCCGCTGGAAATATCGTCCGTGGAGGCACTGGCCCGAAACCAAATATCGACCAAATCTTCCCATCCGCTCTTTCGCCGGAACAAGCCGTCGATCTGCTTGCCTGGCGGCTTTTCCAATCCCCCATGCCCCCGGCCCTCCGCGACCGCACTCTCGCCTTCCTTTCCGAAAACGGCTCCTCCCCAGCGGCCCGCTGCGACCTCCTGCACCTCCTTATGTCCACCCCCGAATACCAACTCACATGAACCAAACCCTCCACACGCGCCGCCACTTCCTCCGCACCTCGATCCTCGGCGGAGCCCTTACCTGGTCCGTTCCCGCGTTTCTCGAGCGCACCTTTTTCTCACTCGACGCGGTGGCCGCGAACTCGCCCATCCAGACCACTACAGGAAAAGACGGCCCAATTCTTGTGATCCTCCAACTCGCGGGGGGCAACGACGGCCTCAACACCGTCATTCCTTTTGAAAATGACGCCTATTTTCGAGCCCGCCCGACGCTCGCGATCCCGAAGTCGAAAATCCTGCAACTCTCCGGCGGCTTCGGCCTCCACCCGGAACTCAGCGGTCTAAAATCCCTTCACGACAATGGTCACCTCGCCGTCGTCCACGGTGTTGGATACCCGAATCCCAACCGATCCCACTTCCGCTCCACGGAGATTTGGCAAACCGCCTCCGACGCCAATAAAAGCGAGCAACATGGCTGGCTTGGCCGTTATTTCGACTCCTGCTGCGAGGGAGCGGATCCCGCCGTGGGCATCAGCATCGGCTCTGCGCAGGCTCCTCAAGCCTTCGCCGCTGAGAAACGCCGGGGCATTTCTTTCGCGAATCCGGGGCAATTCCGTTTCGACCTCGGCAAGTCCTCGGATCCCGACGCGGCCGAGGAATTTTTCCGAAGCGTGAACGAGATGGATCATGGCATGCAGGGCGGAAGCATTGGGATGCTTGATGGCCCCGCCGACATGGATGGCGATACGCTGGATTTCCTCCAGCGCACCGCACTCGACGCCACTGTCAGCTCCGACAAGATTTTCAATACCGTCAAAAAAACCAAATCCCCTACCCCCTACCCCGCTGGCAAACTCGCTGACTCGCTCAACCTCGTCGCCCGCCTCATCGCCGGCGGCATGCCCACCCGCGTCTACTATGTTTCGCAAGGCGGCTACGACACCCACAGTAACCAAGACGGCTCTCACGCCCGTCTCATGGGGGAACTCGACGCCGCGCTCTCGGCCTTCACCGCCGACCTCAAGGCGCAGGGGAATTTCGACCGCGTGCTCACGATGACCTTCAGCGAATTCGGTCGCCGCGTCGCCGAAAACGCCAGCCGAGGCACCGACCACGGCGCCGCCGCCCCGATGTTCCTCCTTGGCGGAAAAATCAAACCCGGCCTCCACGGCGAAGCTCCCAGTTTGGAAAAACTCAATAGAGGCGACCTCATCCACACCGTGGACTTCCGAAACATCTACGCCACAATCCTCGAAAACTGGCTCCAAGCCCCTGTCGAACCCGTCCTCCGCAAGCGTTTTTCAAAGATGGGTTTTATCTAACTTCCAACAGGCCGAACGCTTGACATCCAAGATACCCGGCAATACCTCCACTTGCCATGTCACGACCCACAAGCACCCTGCTCCTCATTCGAGTCGGCATTGTGTTGTTGGGCCTTGCTTCTATCTGTCACCTGTTCGAGCACTGGGAAACCGCCGCCTTGGAAAAATGCGTCGCTCAATGTGAGCACTCCCACGCTTCCTCCGACTCGAGTTCGGATGACTCCTCACACACCGACCACAAACACGGCTGTTCGGCTCACGAACACAGCCCCGCCGTTTTGCAATCCGCCCTGCTTTTTCTCCCCCAGCTCATCGTCCTAGCCTCGCCCGAGGAAAGCGTGACAGCGCCTCCAACGGTTCATCGCAAAATCGATCACCCGCCGAGGTTATCCTGATCGGCTTCGGGGCGTAGCTGCGCCCTTTACCTGCCCGCTTCGGGCATCTCTTCCAAAATCATCCGCGTCCCGGCGCGTCATCACCGGTGCTTCCATTCATGCATTTCAAAATTTTTACCCTTCTCGCACTTCTGGCGACCACGCCGGCATTCGGCATCAGCCTCGAATCCACCGTCCAAACCGCCCTGTCCAACAACCGCGAACTCCAAGCCGCGCGCTTCGCCGTCAGCAAAGCCAAAGGCCGCCTCGCCCAAGCCGGCAAATGGCCGAACCCCGAACTCGAACTCTCCGGCATGAGCGATGTCGTCTTCCGCAACGAAGGCGCAGGCGCTTTCACCGTCGGGCTTGCCCAAACCTTCCCGCTCACCGCACGCCTCTCTCTCGCCCGCGAATCTGCCCGCGTCGATGTCCTCCGCGCCCTGCGCGAAATCCGCAACCGCGAGCGACTCCTCATCGCCGAAGTCCGCGCCACGAGCATCGACATTCTCGAGTCGCAAGCCCTCGCCAAGGCTCTCGAAGACCTCCTCGCTGCATCACAAAAAACCTCCTCCCTCGCCGAGGAACGCCTCGCCGCCGGCCAGGGCAGCCTCGCCGAGAAAAGCCTCTCGCTCGTGGACCAGCGTCGAATCGCCAACGAACTCGACTCGGCCCGCCTCACCCAAAACCTCGCGCTCATGAAATTGAAAACTCTCCTCGGCCTCGGCGCAAACGACCCCCTCGAACTCTCCGGAACGCTCGAGAGCGCCATCCAAAACCTCGGAGCGCCATCCTCTCCCAAATCCATCCATCGTCCCGATGTCGATCTCCTCGCCCTTGAGGAAGAAAAGGCCGGCCTCGAAATTGCGCTCGCCCGCGCGGATGCTTGGGAAGGCATCCGCCTCGGCATTCAATACACCTACGATCAAAACACGGACGAACCCGAGGGCCTCGGCACAGACCAATTCCTCGGTCTCGCCGTGTCGATTCCACTTCCGGTCTGGGATCAAAAGAAAGGCGCCATCGAAGAACGCACGGCCAACCGTGACGAAACCAGCGCGCGCCTGCGGGCTGCGAAACTCGAGATCGAAAACTCCCTCGCCTCCGCCCTGCGCCGGGTCGCCTTGCTCCGATCCCGCCTCTCGGCCTTCGATACCCAAACCCTCGCCCCCGTCTCCCAATCGG
This sequence comes from Verrucomicrobiota bacterium, assembly GCA_026398255.1. GTDB lineage: Bacteria > Verrucomicrobiota > Verrucomicrobiia > Chthoniobacterales > Terrimicrobiaceae > UBA967. The sequence goes on along the minus strand of JAPLTG010000019.1, from coordinate 5,122 downwards.
CTGATGAAATGACCACCGCCTTTGAAACCGGCTGCGTGGACATGCGCGACCTCTTCATTGTGCGCGAAAAACTCGGCCAACTCCGCCTCGAACGCATCGCCCTTCAATCCCAGCTCGCCCTCGCCCTCGCCGACCTCGAATCCACCACCGGCAACCACCCTGCCATCCGCCGCGAATACCTCGCCGCCACCCAAGAAAAAAACCAATGAAACGCCTCTCCTTCCTTCTTGCTGTCTTAATCCCGTGGTCATCTCTCCTCGCTGGCCCTGGCCATGATCACGGCCCACAAATGGGCACCTCCGCGCACACCGGCCCCGTCGCCCTCAGCGACGCCCAACGCAAAAACCTCGGCCTCGAAACCACCGCTGCCGCCATCGTCGATCTCGCCCCCTCGGTTGAAATCCCCGCGATTCTCGTTGTCCCACCCGAAAAACACGGCTCGGTCAGCGCGCCTTTTGCCGGACGCGTGCTCGAGGTTCTCGTAAAACTCGGCCAGCAGATTCAAGCCGGCGATCCCGTGGTCCGCGTCGCGCCTCTTGCGGTCGGAAGTCCAGCTCAAACCCTCGCTTCACCGGTCTCCGGCCATGTGATCCTTCAAAACGCTATGCCTGGCCTCGCATTCACGCCGGAAACCTCGCTCGTGGAGGTCGGTGATGACACCCAACTCCTCGCGCAGGGCCTAATTTTTCAGTCCCCTGAACTCAACAAAATCCAAATCGGCGCGGCAGCCGCCCTCACGCTTGATGTTTTTCCCGGCGAGGAATTCCCAGGGGTCCTCCAGCGCCTCGACACCGGCCATGCCGCCGAGGATCCGGGTTTCCACCTCTACGCCGCCATTCCGAATCCCGCGCACTGCCTTCGCCCGAATTATCGCGGAAACCTCCGCATCTCGCTCGGGGAAACCCAACCCGTCGTCGCCATTCCTCGCCGCGCCGTCCTCGGATCGCTCGGAAAACTTTTTGTCTTTGTCGAAAATGACGATGGCCAATTTGAAAAACGCGAGGTCGTCACTGGCATCCGCGCCGGAAACCTCGTCGAGATCGTGGAAGGCGTCCTACCCGATGAAAAAGTCGTCACCGTCGGCAACTACCAACTCCAATACCTCGGAGCCGAATCTTCCAGCGGCGCGGACGAACACGGCCACAGTCACTAAATCTCATGTTCGACCGCATCATCGCCTTTTCCATTCGCAACCGCCTGCTCGTTGTGGCTCTCGCCGCGCTTGTCGTGGCCTATGGCAGTTGGGTTCTCCGCAGCCTGCCGGTGGATGTTTTTCCAGACCTCAACCGCCCCACCGTCACCATCTTCACCGAAGCCCCCGGGCTTGCGCCGGAGGAGGTGGAAACCCTCGTCACCCTCCCGCTGGAAACCGCTGTCAACGGCGCGACGCATGTCGAGCGCGTGCGCTCACTCTCGGGCATCGGGCTCTCGCTCATCTTCGTTGAGTTTGATTGGACGACCGATATCTACCTTGCCCGCCAGATCGTCGCCGAGCGCATCCAAGGCGTTGGCGAAACCCTCCCTGAGGGCATCCGCCCGTTCCTCGGCCCGATCTCCTCGATCATGGGCCAGATCATGGCCATCGGCCTCACCAGCAAGAATCCGAAGGTCGGCCCGATGGAACTTCGCGGCCTCGCCGAGTGGGACCTCAAACGCCGCCTACTCGCGATCCCCGGCGTTTCCCAAGTCACCATCCAAGGCGGAGACCTCAAGGAATACCAAGTCCTCGTCGATCCCGCGAAACTCATCGGCTACGGCATTTCACTCCACGAGGTCCGCACCGCGCTGGATGAAACCAATGTGAATTCCTCGGGTGGTTTTCTGCTCGAGCCCTATGAGGAAAAACTCATCCGCAACCTCGCCCGGGTCGAGAATCCTTCCGACCTCGGAAACACTGTCGTCAAAGCCACACCGGGCGGCGCGAACATCCTCCTGCGCGACATCGCCGAAATTCGCCAAGGCGGACCGCTTGTGAAGCGTGGCGAGGCCGGCATCAACGGTCAACCCGGCGTCATGCTCGCCGTCGCCAAACAACCCGGCGCGGATACCATGAAACTCACCCGCTCCATCGAGAAGGAACTCGAAACCCTCCGCGCATCGATGCCCGAGGGAGTCACCATCCACGACGACATCTTCCGCCAAGCGAACTTCATCGAGCGCGCGATCACCAATGTGGAAGAAGCCCTGCGCGACGGCAGCATCATGGTTGCGATTGTCCTGCTGCTATTTCTGCTCAATTTTCGAACGACTTTTATCACGCTCACAGCCATTCCGCTCTCGCTCCTGACTTCGTTCATCGTCTTCAAATGGTTCGGCCTCGGCATCAATACCATGACCCTCGGAGGCCTCGCAGTAGCCATCGGCGAACTCGTGGACGACGCCATCGTGGATGTCGAAAATGTCTTCCGCCGCCTTCGCGAAAACCGCCTTTCGTCGAATCCCAAACCCGTCGCCAGCGTTGTGCTCTCCGCCTGTCGCGAGGTGCGAAACTCCATCGTTTTCGCAACCCTCATCGTCATTCTGGTTTTCATTCCCCTCTTCGCCCTCGGCGGGATCGAAGGCCGCATCTTCGCCCCGCTGGGCCTCGCCTACATCGTTTCCATCGGCGCCAGCCTTCTTGTGGCCGTCACCGTGACGCCCGCCCTCTGCTCCTACCTTCTCCCAAATATGAAACGCATGGCGCATCCGAAAGACGGGGCAGTCGTGCGGTTTTTCAAATGGCTCGTCGCCGGAGTCCTCGCCGTCGGTTTCCGCATTCCCAAAACCCTCTTCGCCCTCGTGCTGGCAGCCTTTCTCGGCACTCTCGCGCTCGTGCCATTTCTGGGCCGCGAATTTCTTCCACCATTCAACGAAGGTAGCGCTACCGTCTTCGTCCTCACCGCGCCCGGCACCTCTCTCGAGGAAAGCTCCCGCATCGGCCAGGTCGCCGAAAAACTCCTCCGCGAAGTCCCCGAGGTCCGCACCATCGGACGCCGCACCGGCCGCGCCGAAGGCGACGAGCATGTGCAGGAGGTGAACTCCGCCGAGATCGAATTCGAACTCGCCCCCTCAAAGCGCCCGCGCGACGAAATCCTCGCCGAAATTCGCGCCAAGCTCGCCGAAATCCCCGGCGTTTTCACCAGCGTGGGCCAACCGATTTCCCACCGCATCGACCACCTCCTCTCGGGCGTTCAAGCCCAAGTCGCGATCAAGATTTTCGGCGATGACCTCGAAACCCTCCGAGAAAAAGCCGCGCAAATCCGCGACATCGTGGCCGGCGTCCCTGGTTTCACCGATGTCCAAGCGGAACGCCAAACGCTCATCCCGCAAGTTCATGTCCGCATCAACCGCGAGAAAGCCGCCCTCTTCGGCCTGCGCCCCGGCGAGGTCGCCTGTTACGCCGAACTAGCCCTGCGCGGTAGCGCGGTCACCAAAGTCCTCGAAGGCCAGCGTTCCTACGATGTCACCCTCCGCCTCCCCGACTCCGCCCGCACCGACATCGATTCCATCCGCAAAATTCCGATCGATACCCTCAACAGCCAACTCGTCCCCCTCGGCCTCGTCGCCGATGTCGACGAAGCGATGGGGCCAAACATGGTGAACCGCGAAAACGGCCAGCGCCGGATTTATGTCTCGGCCAATGTCGCCGGGCGCGACCTCGTGAGTGCCGTCGAGGAGGCCCGCAAAAAAATCTCCGCCGAAGTCGAGTTGCCCACTGGGTATTTCCTCACCTACGGCGGCCAGTTTGAGAGCCAAGCCAGCGCCTCCCGCCTCATCCTCCTCCTCGGCGCCGCCAGTTTCGCGGGCATGTTCCTCGTCCTCTACCTCCAATTCCAAAGCGTCTCCCTCGCCCTTCAGGTCATGCTGAACATCCCCCTCGCCTTCATTGGCGCCGTGATTGGCATCTGGTTTTTCTCGGACCGCACCGTCTCCATCGCCTCCATGGTCGGCTTCATCGCCCTCACCGGCATCGCCGCGCGAAACGGCATTATGATGCTCTCCCACTACCTCCACCTCCTCCGCGAAGAGGGCGAATCGTTTGACCAAAAAATGATCATCCGAGGCACGCAGGAACGCATCATTCCCGTCCTCATGACCGCCCTGACTGCCAGCTTCGCGCTCATCCCCCTCCTCCTCGGCGCCGGCCAACCCGGCCGCGAAATCCTCCACCCCGTCGCCGTCGTCATCTTCTTCGGCCTCTTCTCCAGCACCCTCCTCGACCTCACCATCCGCCCCCTCATCTTCTGGAAATTCAGCCGCCGCGCAGTGAATAAATACCTTGCCTGCAAAGACAAATGTTAATTATAGTTTCAATTAAGACAGGAATTCCAACGCTTGGCCGTGCTTTGGTTGAAAAGCCCACTTTTTTCTTGCCTTGACGAATAAAAATGAAATTTGTGTAACCAAAAAACGTTTAGGTTACACAAATATACCCACTATGAATATCACTACTTTACTTGCCTCACTCGCCGTCTTGTCTATCCTCTGCTCTCATCTTCACGCGATCGAGATTTCTGTGAATGGACCAGATGGAAAGCCCATTGTTGGAGCAGAGGCGGCAATTATCCTGAAATCTGGAGCATACCAAAAAGGCAAGCCTCAAGGATCGTCGATTACATTTGAACCGTTTGACGGTCAGGCGAGAATCTACCTCGCTGCGCCAGGTTTTGAAGGCGACTCCCGATCATTTACACCAGTCGAGAAAGCGGCTTTTATACTTAAGCCTTCAACAGGTCGTAACTCCATCATAATTTATGGTCGGGGAGCGCTTCCAGATAAGGGAGGAGACATAAATCCGATTTTAGACACTCAAAACCGCACTTATATCTACGGACTTGGAATTGGTTTGTTCGATGGAAGCAAACCGGCGAACCAACCACTCACATTTCGACTAAAATCACCGATTCAGGCAGAAGATAGCACAGGCAACCGATTCAAGATTTACGTGATTGATATATCGCAGACAATCTCACTTGTTGAATACACAAAATAGACCACAACTGGTATGAACCGAGGAGATCGGTTACAAAGTGACCGAGGACATGGGTTACACATAGACTGGGGGTTATGCCCTGGAAAAATGAGTTACCAATGGAACAGAAACAACGATTTATTAATTTGGCGCAAAGCGGTCGGTTTACGG
>JAPLTG010000033.1 GCA_026398255.1 Verrucomicrobiota bacterium | reverse complement strand
GCTTCTACCAGCTCGGCACGCTTCACAGGCCGAGCTGTTTGGATTTTTTTTCCAGGAAATCCACCTCCACGGTCAGTTGACCAATCTTGGAATGGAGTTTCTCCCGCTCCTTTTCAAAATCCTCTTTCCCAGCGCGTTTGCCACCTTCGAACACAACGGCGATATTTTCCGCCAGCATTTTCTTCCACTCCGTGACCTGCGTGGGATGAACCTCGTTCTCTTTCGCGATCTGGTGGATCGTCTTCTCTTCCTTTATGGCTTCAAGGGCCACTCGCGCCTTGAAGGCGCTATCGTGTCTTCTGCGTTTGGCTTTCATTTCAATGGTTGGTTTTAGGTTTTTTGACCTCCTCCAACCACCGCTTTTATCTCTTATCCGCTGGTCCGATTTTCGGGGGCCACCTCAAAAAGCTTGGAACATCATCACAACTAACGCCAGACGGGCCATCAGTTTTCAACATCCGTTGCCGCGACAAGGACGACCTTAGACGATTCGCGGAACTCGTTTCTCCGGATCTGGCGAAGCGTCCTGTGGTGCATGAATACACTCGAAGCGATTATCCTTATCGCGTGTATCTCAACACGCAGGAGGAGATGGATGCCGTGATGGCGAAGCTCGCGGCCCTGATCGACTACGACAATTTCAAGGACATGATCAAGGCGACGCCCCATCAAAAGGCCAAGCTAGAGCCCTACGAGCAATTTTGGGCGCTGCTCTACAACGCCCATTTTTCCCACCGCCTGCAACGGGAGTGACTGCAAAATCTATTATCTGCTTCGATGCAGTAAGAGTCACCAGCCTTTCTCATTAACGAGAGATGGGATTAACTCATGAAACCAATGGAAAAATCATACATCCTATATCCGAACCTCGCAGACGACGAGGAGGTCGCGAGTTCGAATCTCGCCGGCCCGAGTTTTTTTCTTCTCTAAATATGAATACGACACTTGTAGTTTTAGCTGCTGGGATGGGGAGCCGATATGGTGGCCTCAAACAAATGGATGGCGTGGGGCCGAATGGCGAGACGCTGCTGGATTACTCGGTCTTCGATGCCGTGCGGTCGGGGTTTTCTCGGGTTGTTTTTGTGATTCGGCGGGATTTTGAGGTGGAATTTCGTGAGCGGGTGGGGAGGCGGTTTGAGGATCGGATCGATGTGGGCTACGCTTTTCAACAACTCAATGACCTGCCGGAGGATTTTTCCGTTCCCGAGGGGCGAGTGAAGCCATGGGGGACGGGGCATGCGGTGTGGTGCGCTCGCGAGGCGGTGGATACGCCGTTTCTTGCGATCAATGCGGATGATTTTTATGGGCGCCCGGCGATTGCGGCTGTGGGGGAGTATTTGGGTGGGTTGGATGAAAACAGCACGCGTTTTTGCATGGCGGGGTTTCGGTTGGAATCCACTCTTTCGGAGAATGGAAGTGTGTCGCGCGGGGTTTGCCAGACGGATGCCGATGGCTTGCTGGTTTCGGTGCGAGAGCACACGAAGCTCGCGCGTGTGGGGGGGCAGATCGTCGATGCGGGAGACGGGTCCGAGTTTCAAGGCTCGGAGCGGGTGTCGATGAATTGCTGGGGGTTGACTCCGGCGGTTTTCCCGCTGTTGGAAGCGGGGCTGCATCGCTTTTTGGAAGCCCATGCGGGCGAAGATAAGTCCGAATTTTACATTCCCAGTGCGGTGGCGGAGATGATTGATACGGGTTCGGCGACGGTGCGAGTTTTGCCGGTGGAGAGTCCGTGGTTTGGCGTGACCTACCGTGAGGATAGGCCGTTTGTGGCAGAGTCGCTGGCGAAGCTGGCGGCTTCCGGGGAGTATCCCACGCCGGTCTGGTAGGGTCTATTTGCCCAGGGCTTTGGCGACTTCGCGGCAGACTGTTTTGAGGGTCTTGACCCGGGCATACCACTTGTAGTTTGCAGGAATGACGGTCCAGGGCGCGAGGTCGGTGCTGGTTTTTTCGAACATGTCTTCAGCGGCCGCGATGTGTTCATCCCAGCTCTTGCGGTTGCGCCAATCCTCATCGCCGATTTTCCAGTGTTTGTAGGGATCGGCTTCGCGGCGTTTGAAGCGGTCGAGTTGTTCGTCCTTGGTAATGTGAAGCCAGACCTTGATGAGGACAGTGCCGTCATCGATGAGCATTTTCTCAAACTGATTGATTTCCTCGTAGGCGCGCTTCCAGGCATCCGTGGAGCAGAATCCCTCGACGCGCTCGACGAGCACGCGTCCATACCAAGAGCGGTCCAGCACGGCGATGTGGCCGCGGGCCGGGATTTTCGTCCAGAATCTCCACATGTAGTGACGGGCGAATTCTTCCTCGGTGGGTTTGTTGATGGAGTGGACGGAGAGGAGGCGCGGGTCGAGGCGCTCGAAAACGCGTTTGATCGTGCCGCCCTTGCCTGCGGCGTCGGGGCCTTCCATCAGGAAAATGACGGGGATTTTTTTCTCGAGGAGCTGAAGTTGCATCGAGAGCAACTCGAGTTGGAGGGTGCGCAACTTGGTTTTGTATTCGTCTTGGGTGATGGATTTCGACTGATCGAGGGCGTCGAGGTGGAGTCTTTCCTTTGGCATGCGCGTGGGATGTTTCAGCGGCGGAAGCTAGATGCAGGTGGGTGTGAGGAAAAGCGCGAAATCGGCGCTCAGTATTTCAAAACCCGCTGCAAAAAGCGTCGGGTCGTGGCGTGTTGTGGTTGGTCGAAAAACTCGGTTGCTGGTGAGCATTCGGGAATGCCGCCGTCGGCTACAAGGGCGACGAGATCAGCGGTGTGGCGGGCGAATCCGATTTCGTGGGTCACGAGGATGATGGGTTTTTCAGAGGTTCGAAGTTCGGCGATGACATCCAAAACCTCGGCGGTCATTTCGGGGTCGAGTGCGGAGGTGGGTTCGTCGAGGAGCAGAAAAGTGGGATCAACGGCGAGGGCTCGGGCGATGGCGACGCGCTGGCGCTGGCCACCGCTGAGCTGCGCGGGTTGCTTTCCGGCATGGTTGAGTAATTGGAACCGGGCGAGGAATTGCTTCGCTCGCGAATCGGCTTCTTGTGCGGAAAGGCGGTGAACTTGCTCGAGCGGAAGGCGGATATTTTGAAGGGCGGTGAGGTGGGGAAAAAGATTGTAGGCTTGGAAGACGACGCCGAGCTTTTGGCGATGGGCACGGAGGCCGGATTCATCGGACGGAATGAGGTCCCCATCGATTCGGATTTCACCGGAGTCCGGCAGTTCGAGTCCGGCGAGGAGGCGCAGGAGAGTCGATTTTCCACCACCCGAGGGGCCGACGAGCGCGAGGGTGTGCTCGAATTCGACATTGAAGTCGAGGGATCGAAAGACGCATTGCCCGCCGTAGGATTTGGCGATCCGGCGGAGGGAGATTTTCATCGCTTGCGGAGTTTTTCGGGCACCTCGTCGGGTATCTCGGCGAAGTCGGGGAGGGGCACTTCGATGATATCCTCAACGATGGCGGGATCGAAAGGAACCTCCGGGGCCTCGGGCGGGGCGGGTTTCAATTCGAAATAGGGAATGTAACCCGTCCGGCCATCAAGCAGTTTCACCACCGCATAGCCGGAGTCTTTTTTGAGGACTTTGACGAAAGTATCCTTCTCGATTTTTTCGGGAGGAGTTGATTGGGCCGGGCCTCGAGCAAAGAAATCAGCCCGCGTGGCAGTCATGTATTCCGGCGGTGTTTCCTGATTGAAGGTCTCCACCGATTGGCAACCCGCCAGAACGATAGCCACGAGAATCGGGAGCAGCTCAGGTTTCATATCGGGTTTTCTTTTCGAGGCGCTTGGTCCAAAGCGATACGGGAAGTGTGAGCAAAAGGTAGCAGATGCCGAGCGGAACGAAACTCTCGAATGTGCTGTAGGTGGCGGAATTCACCTGATTCGCTGCGAAGGTCAGCTCGGGGATTCCAATGATGTAAAGCAGGGAGGAATCTTTGATGAGCGAGGAAAATTGGCCTGCGAGCGGGGGGAGGATTTGGCGCAGGACCTGTGGAAAAACTACGAACCGGTAGGTCTGCGTGGGCGTGAGGCCGATAGCGCGGGCAGAGTCCCACTGGGAGCGGCCCACACTTTCGATGCCTGAGCGGATCATTTCGGCGATGTAGGCTCCGCTGAAGAGCGAGAGGATGACGATGCCCGCCGAAACGCGATCCTGCCATCCGAGTGCGTTGGCCACGCCGTAGAAACCAAAAAGCACGAGCACCATCAGCGGCAGGCCTCGCACGGTCTCGACATAGGCGATGGCTGTGTAGCGGAGCGGAAGGAAGTTTGATCGACGCGCCAGCGCGGTGGCGCCGCCGATGAGACTGCTGAGAACAAGGGCGGCGGCGGAAATTTGCACAGTGGTCAGCCAGCCGTTCCAGAATGTTTCACGGTAACTCCAGACCTTTTCCCAATTCCGGAGCGATTCCGAAAAAGCCAGCCAGCAGAGAGCTGAGTAGCCCGCGAGGAGCAGGGCGATGGAAAATGATTTGCCGAATAACCCCGCAGGTTTCCTTGGGCGGTCGAAAAGAAAGTCCGCAGTCATCGGAATTTAGGCGGCCCGGGCGTCGATCGAAATCAATTCTCCGCCTTCAAATCGGAGTGTGAGTTGGATTGGGTGACAGCAAACCGAGCAGTCCTCGATCATCTCCACGGAGCCGAATCCGGTATCAACCAGAATGCCGAAAAGTTCCCCGCAGTGAGGGCACTCGACCTCGACATCATCGACGCCATCCATAGCGGTTTAAGAATCGATTTTCACCTGCTTCGCGTCGCTCCACAGACCCTCGAGGTCGTAGAAGCCGCGTCGGGATTCGAGGAAGATGTGGCAAATGACATCGCCGTAATCGATCACGATCCACTGGCTCGCGGGGAAGCCATCGGCCGCAGCGGGGCGGCGGTCGATTTCATCGCGGGTTTTTTCACGGATGGCCGAGGAGATGGCTTTGAGCTGTGGCTCGGAGGAACCTGAGCAGATCAGAAAGAAGTCGGTGAAATCCGAGACTCCCCGCATGTCCAGAAGAACGATGTCTCCCGCCTTTTTGTCTGCCGCTGCGGAGGCGCAGAGGTGGGCTGTTTTTTCAGAGTCGCTCATTCCGGTAGAGCCCGAGTCGCTGGATGATTTCGCATGTTTTGTTGGGGAGCAAATACCGCACAGAGAGTCCTCGGGCAATGCGTTTCCTGATGTCCGTCGAGGAAATGTCGATGTGCCGTGTGACAACCGGGAACCCATGATTGGCCGGCGTGCCGCCACGGGCGAGGACCACAAATGGCGCGAGTCGGCGCAATTCCTCGATGTCCTTCCAAGTGTGCAGGGCGTCGAGATTGTCCTCGCCGATGAAGTAGAAAAAATCCGTCGCGGGGTGGCGTTGGATCATCAACCGCACCGTATCGACAGCGAAGGAAATACCCTCGCGGATCACTTCGCAGTCATCCAACGCAAATCGAGGTTCTTCGACGATCGCCGCGGCAACCATCTCGCAACGCGCATGGGCCGGGGCTGGGGGGTGGTCGAGTTTGTGCGGGGAGATATTAGCTGGAATAAAAATGACCTTCTCGAGGCCGAGCTGTTCCATCGCATCGCGCGCCAGGATGAGGTGCCCGTGGTGGATCGGGTCGAAGCTGCCCCCGAAGAGGCCGATTTTCTGGAGCGGATTCATTTCGACAGCCGCCATGAAATCTGGTTTTCCCCTGCACATGCCATCCCAAAATCCCGGCCAACTCATTCTCGTCGGCGTTCCGGGCGCCGAACTCGATCTCGATTCCGCCCGACTCTTCCGGAAAATCCAGCCCGGCGGGTTCATTCTTTTCGGTCGAAATATCCAGACTCCCGTGCAGCTTCGCAAACTCATCGATGATCTCCGCGACCTGAGCGATGTGGAGCCGATTATCACGATCGACCAGGAGGGTGGACGCGTTTCCCGCCTCAAGCTCATCGGCAGCGAGCCGCCAAATGCCCAGCAACTTCGAGACAGGGGAGACCTCGATCTGATCCGCCGCCATGGCGACATCACCGGCCGCGTGCTTCGCATTTTTGGATTCAACCTCGACCTCTGCCCCGTGCTCGACATTTCCTTCGACGACGAAGCCGACAACTCGCTTCGCGGCCGTTGCTATGGCCGCAGTGTCGCGGAGGTGAATGAAAAAGCCGGCGCCTTCAATGACGGACTCCGCGCCGCCGGCGTGCTCAGTTGCGGGAAACACTTCCCCGGCTATGCCAGCGCGGGGCTCGATCCCCACCACGAACTTCCCCGCATCGAGCGTTCACTCGATCTCATGGAAGCCCACGAACTCGCTGTCTTCCGGCATTTCGCGCAATCCGTCGACAGCATGATGATCGGCCACATCGCCGTCTCCGGGCTCGACGCCATCAACCGTCCTGCCTCGCTTTCTCCCGTGATCATCCGCGACCTCCTAAGGCGCGACATGGGCTTCGAGGGGTTGGTCATGACCGACGACCTCGACATGGGCGCGATCCTGAACCACTACGGTTTCGACGAAACGATGCGGCTCGGCATCGAGGCTGGGAATGACCTGCTGATGATTTGCCACCGCGTGGAGATGGCCGCCGCCGCGCAAAAAGCCATCGATCCCATGGGCAAAAAACTCGACGAAGCCCTAGAGTCTGTCGCCCGCTGCAAGGCGAAACTCTCGCCGCCCACGCCGTTTTCGGTGGAAGCCTTCGAAGCGATCGATGCCGAGATTTACGCCCTCCGCGAAGCCGTGCTCGGCGAGGAGCAGGCCAAACACCGGAGCCCCGAAGACGGCAAACGCTCGCCTGTGGAGATCTACTGAGCCTCCCGCAGCGAACCCGTGTGAGGAAGGAATCTCCTCGCCGAAGGGATGGGCGCAGCTAGTTTGGCCGGCATGATTCCTTTTCGAAATCTTGCCGAGACTCGAACGCCCGACGGCTCCCGATTTTCCCTTCACGAGCATGACGGGGAGTATTTTCTTAAACTGAATGGACGCCAACTCATGGGCTCGAACTCGACGGTTTCGGAGCTTCTGTTGGCCGACCTCGCTTGCAAATTCCACAGCACCGTCGAACGACCCACGATCCTGATTGGTGGGCTGGGGCTGGGATTCAGCCTGCGGCGAGTTCTCGAAATTTCGGGTCCCAAAGCTCTCGCACAGGTTTCGGAATTGCTTCCTGATGTGGTTGTTTGGAATCGCGAGTTTCTCCAAGGACTCAACGGCAAGTTGCTCGATGATCCTCGGGTGGAGGTCCTGACTCGCGATGTCTTCGATTGCATAAAAAATGGACCGGGCCGTTATGACGCCATTCTTCTGGATGTGGATAATGGCCCGACTTCCTTTGTGCAGGAGAAAAATTCGCGCCTTTATAGTGGCAAGGGGCTCACCATGATTCGGCGTTCGCTGAGGCCTGGTGGTCGGGTCGCGTTTTGGTCCGCTGAGCCGGAGCCCTTATTTCTAAATAGCCTCTCGCGGGCGGGATTCCGAGCGGAGGAGTTTGAGGCCAAATCCCACGAACGCGCAAAACGGGCCGCTCACCGCATCTATGTTGGCGAAGTCGCGGGATAAATCCGGAGCTGGAATCAGGGGAGTTTCAGGCCGGTGAGTTGTTCGAAGGCTTCGATGTATTTGGCTGAGGTTTTTTCAGCGACATCGGCAGGAAGCTCGGGCGCGGGCGGGGTTTTGTCCCAGTCCAAGGTTTCGAGATAATCGCGCACGAATTGCTTGTCGTAGCTCGGGGGATTCGAGCCGGGATTCCATAAGTTGGCAGGCCAGAAGCGCGAAGAATCGGGCGTGAGGCATTCATCGATCAGGATCAACTCGCCATCGGCGAGGCCGAATTCGAATTTGGTGTCGGCGATGAGGATTCCGGCTCGCGAGGCGTGGGCGCAACCGTGCTCGTAGAGGTCGATTGTGAGGTCGCGGACTTGGATGGCGAGTTCGTCTCCGAGGATCCGGCGGCATTCCTTCCAGGTGATGTTTTCGTCATGCCCGCTCTCGGCTTTTGTGGAAGGAGTAAAAAGCGGGGCGGGGAGTTTGGCGGATTGCAGGAGACCGGCAGGAACCTCGTGTCCACCGACCGTTCCGGCGGTCTGGTATTCCTTCCAACCCGAACCGGCGATGTGGCCGCGTGCGACGCATTCGACGGGGAGGGGATTGGCTTTTCGCACGAGCATCGAGCGGTTGCGGAGTTGAGCTTCGAAGGGGTGAAGCACGGCGGGAAAGGCTTCGAATCGCGCGGTGAGGAAATGGTTCGGCACGAAATCCAGCACGCCATACCAGAAGGCGGTCATCTGGGTGAGGACTTCGCCTTTGCGCGGGATGCCGGTCGGCAGGATACAGTCAAAAGCCGAGATGCGGTCCGTCGCGACGATCAATAGGGAATCGCCGAGGTCGAAAACCTCGCGCACTTTTCCGCTTCGGAGTTTGGGGATGCCGGGGAGGTTGCATTCGAGAAGGGTCATAGGAAGAAAATCAATTCCGGCTCAAGGCTCGGGGTTGGATTTGATAAAATTGTGGAACCATTGGCCAGCGGGTTCGATTTGGAGTCTCATGGATTTTTTGTCGAGATGGGTGAGGCCGAAATTTGCAGCGTAGCCTTCCGCCCACTCGTAGTTGTCGATCAGCGTCCAGGGGAAGTAGCCGCGAATGTCGACGCCGTCATTCATCGCGCGGCGCATCTGGTTCACATGCTCGCGGAAGTAGCGGATTTTTTTCTGCTCGCTCTGGGTGCCGATGCCGTTTTCGGAAATCACAATCGGTTTGCCGTAGCGTTTGGAAACGGTCGTGAGCACAGAGTGGAGGCCCTCAGGATCGATGAGCCATCCGTTCTGCGTGTAGTTCGAGCTTAGCTCGCCTTGGGGCCGGAGGATGAAGCGGCGGGCGGACGCGACTTGCGAGTAGTAGTAGTTCACGCCGATGAGGTCCATCGCATCGGCCGAGCGGTCAAGGTGGTCGAAATTCTGCCTTTGCATCATGTTGTAGACAAATCCGGTCGGGTCTTGCAGGTGGCTGCGTTGCCAGTTTGGGAGCGAGTAAATGCCCATCACAAGAGCGTTGGGCTCTTTTTCATGAATGATGCGGGAGGCCTCGCGGAACATGCGCACGGAGACCGTAGTCGCCTTCTTGAGCGCGCCGGGCGTAACGAGCAAACCGGGAGGCCAGTGGCCGCCGAAATAGCCGATGTAGAGGGCGCCGTTGGGTTCGTTTTGCGGCACCCAAATCCTCACATTCGGTGAGAGGGCGTCCACCATTTTGGTGACATAATCCTTCCAGCGCGTTTCGACATCCGGATGCAGGAAATTCGAGCGGGATTTGTTTTTGGTGTCGTAGAGCCAGGACGGGAAAGTGAAATGCCAGAGTGTCACGATCGGCTCGATTCCTGCGGCCTTCAGCTTGCGCGCCATCGTGGCGTATTGACGGATCGCTGCCTCATTGAAGACGCCGGGCTGGGGCTCCACTCGGCCCCATTCGATGCCGAAGCGGTAGTGGTTCACACCGATTTTTTTCAAAGCGGCGATGTCTTTATCGAACCGGCTCCATGAAAAAGTCGCCTCCTCGCCGCGCGGCGGGATGTGGCCTTCTTCGGCGAAAATGTCCCAGTCTGTCTTGAAATAAAACGGCGAGTTTTTCGGGAGACCACGGTCCTCGTTTTGGTAGCTCGCGGTCGAGGTGCCCCACCAGAATTTGCCGGTCTTGATAGGACGAGAGGTCGCGGTGGAGGGTTTTTGGTAGGGCTTCGGTGGAATCACGCACCCTGAGAGCGCGGCGGCCAAGGCAAGAACCGCGAGACGGGAAATCGGATTGAGCATCATGCGGCGAGGCTTATAGTTTCGCCCCATGATGCCTTCAATGTCGAAATGGGTTCTGCCCGCTGCCTGTCTTTTCTCGGTTGCCGCTCATGCCGCGATGGAGGGTTTTGCGGAGCCGGATACGGTGCTACTCAAGGACGGTTCGAGTCAAAAGGGAGTCATCGTTCGGAATACCTCGAAAGAGGTCTGGCTTCAGAATCGCTACTCGATTCAGCAATTTCCAAAGTCCGAGATCGTCCGCATCCGTGACCAGGCGGACATCGGTCTCGAGTTTACCAAGGCGAATACCCCCGGCGACCTGCCCGCGTGGCGTGTGATGGTAAATGATCTTCGAAACAACGACGCCATTAAGTCCCTCGAGCAAATCCCCGCCACGCACATCGACAACGGGTATTTACAAAACATCCCGTATCTCTCCTTCCGCATCAACGAACTCGTGGAGATGAATATCTACGGCGATCCTGACGATCCAGCGGCGGTGGAGTTTGGCGTTTACGGACGACTGTCATCGCATGACAAGACCCGCCGAGTTCTTCGCAGTTTTCTTGCGGGCTTCCTCTCGAGCCGCAAGGAAGTCCAGGCGATCTATGCGATTCCCTTCACCGGCGGGCAGGAATGTCTGGAAGACTTTTGCATCAAAATCACCCCGGCCAGCGCACCAGATGCCTATGGGGGATGGTGGATCAGTCTCTACAACCCGAAAAAACTCGAAGCCGCCCGGCTCGATGACGCCGCCTACGCGAAGCTCACGAGACCCTTCGGCACCATCGTCGATGCCTCTGGACGCGTGAAGCGCGACAATTGGTCGATCGAGGATTTGAATCTCACGCGTCGTTCCTTGGGAGTCGCAAATCAAGCGACCGCCTTGGTGCGGGGATTTTTCCGTGATGCCCAAGGGCAGTTTCGCCCGCTGACATACGATCAAAACAAATAGTCTCCGGATTTTTTCTGGAGGTTTTTAGGGAGCGTGGATAAGCCTACCGAGCATCATGTCATCCGACCCGCGCGCCCAACTCTCCGAATCCCTCCTCAATCTTGATGCAGAAACCTCCGGTGAACTCGGTGACAAGGTGCAGCAAGTCCGCGCAGAGCTGGAAAGCCTCAAGCAAAAACAAGAAGAGATCGAACGCGAGAAGGCCCGTCTGGAAGAGTTGAAGCGTCGCCAAGACTCGCTTGAGCAGGGGCGCACCGAAATGCTCGATAAGCTCACGAGGGCTCTGGTGGTTGTTCAACGCGAAATCGAAGAGTCGCAGAAACGCGTGGAGCAGATGCACACGATTTACAATTCCTTCACCCAGCATCTTCACCAAATTGATTCGATCAACTCCCGGGGTTGGATGCCCCAAGACCTCCCGCGCGAACTCAGCAAGGCGCTCAGTTCTGTCGAAGACGCCCGCTCGGAATACATCAAGGCGCAAGCCAAACTCTCTGTGGACACTTCCGGTGAGGTTTCCTTGCCGATGCAGGACATGGATTACCAACTCGCCGAAGAAGAGCGCGGATTTATCTATTGGCTCAAGAGTGGATTCGCTTTC
Organism: Verrucomicrobiota bacterium; assembly: GCA_026398255.1. Taxonomy (GTDB): domain Bacteria; phylum Verrucomicrobiota; class Verrucomicrobiia; order Chthoniobacterales; family Terrimicrobiaceae; genus UBA967. The sequence continues at coordinate 130,687 of JAPLTG010000033.1, read as the reverse complement.
ACCCTGCCGATCCAGGCGATCGCCTTGGTGGCCCTCCTCGTTTACATCTGGTCTGTCACATCCGGTCGTTAAGACATGTCGCTGAAAAAACTTTCCTCATCTACAAAAGTCACCGACGCCCAGCGTCAATTGGACAAAGCGCAACTCGAACTCAAAAAGCGTGAGGTCGAGCTGAACCGATTGCTGGTGAAAATTCCCAAGCAGATCGAGAAAGAGAAAAAGACGAAACTCCCTGTTGAGCTCACGGCTCCCTCGATTTCGCTGGGTGGAGCGAGGGTTTCCCGGAGCCCTCAGCCGATGCGACGCGGTAAGACCCGTCTGAGCAAGGATCTCAATGCGGCCCGGGTCAAATTCCTTGCTCTTTGCCTGATTCTTCTCACCATTTTGGTGATGCTTTGGCGGTCAATTCCGTCCTGATTACTCGGGCACTTTGACCGGTTTGGACTGGCCGGTTGGCAGCACCCATTTCGCTCCGATTTCTTTGGCAGCCTCGATCCAGCCAGCTTCGAGAGCGAGGACTTGGTGGAGTTTCGCAAGCTTTTCCCGGTAATCGAGTCCGTGACTCCACAAATGCCCCTCGTAGCCGCAAACCACCGGCCGTCCGAGGAGAATGACGGGATGGTTGAATCGGGGTTCGATGGCGATCCGGTCCAGCGCGGGAACATCCTGGAACGCGATGCGGGTCGCCGCCAATTCCTCGCGCGAGGCGAGGTCGTAGCCATGGCGCCGGTCCAGTCCACCGACGAGGGACACGGCGCCGGAGAAAAACAACAACACACAAAGGGTGGCTCTGGGAATCGAGGGGAGTGGCTTGATGACTAAGCTCCAGATCATGGGAGCTGCTACGAGCCAGGCCCAGATGAGGAGCTTCGTGTTGTCCCACTCCCAAGGGGCAAACGCGACGAGAAAGCACAGGATGAAGACACCCATCGAGACCCCGCCAAAAGCCCGGGACTCCGGGTTTCCACGGACAATCGCCTTCCAGAAAAAGAAGGGAGCCATGACGAGAAGGATTCCGAAATTGAGAGCCCAAAATTTCCAGCCGTCGTCTCCCTGCATCCAACCGGGCAGCCACCGCAGACCGGAGGCCGCAGAGAATCCTCCCGTAACGAACCACACTCCGAGCGTCGCCGGCGGAACTGCCAAGGCGACAAATCCCAGAAGCCTCCATCTCGAGGAAGGCTGGAACACGAAAATGGAGGCAAGCGTGAGGCTCAGGAACAGGAAGCTGTGAACGCTGAATAGCGGCATGGAGACATAGAGGAGGAATTGCAAGATGCGCGGGACGCCTGAACCGGTTCCAAAAAAATCCTCCCGCCAGCAACGGAGCAGGAGCAAGCCGGCCGGCAAGGAGAACAGCATCCCGCGTTGAGGAACCATCATTGTGAGGAAGAGATTTTTCCAGGCGGCGCCGGTTTGGTAGTCCTCGATTTGGCCGGACTGGAATACGGCGAACCCGAGAAGGCCGCCGTTGAAGAGCAACGCCGCAAGGGCAAACGCGCCGCCCCATCGCCAGAGCGCCCAAGCGGACAGGGCAGCGCCCGCCAAACCAGTCCAGATCAAGCCGCGCTCGAGTGGCATTCCTGCGAGACAAAGGAGGCTATTTAAAAAATCGGCACCGATCGGGTAGGTGAGGGACACTCCGGAGAGGATGGGGCTCTCAGGCCAGAACGGAGCCCCTTCGGCAAAGTAGCGAATAAATTGAATGTGCAGGGAGAGGTCGCCGAGGTTGTTTGGTGAGAGTATTCGCCAGGAATTTCCAACGGCGTAAAGCACCCACGCGAAGGCGCGGAACGAGGCGATGCCGAAGATTGCGAGCATCAGGATATCCCAAGCGCTTAGGGGAGGGCGGTTCGGGTCGCGGCTGAAGAGGCATGCAAGGAAGCCTGCAATCACCCCGCTTCCCAGCGATAACATCGCGCCAGGCTGGGTGATTCCTTTTGTGGAAAAAGCGCAGGCGATTCCCGTCACCACCGCGATCGAAGCGGCAACGAGCAATCCGGTGGCGGCACGGGAGAGGATTTCCCCGGACGAGGAGCGGCCTGGAAGCATCACGGCGTCGGCATGATGTCGGGTTTTCGTCCGACGACTTGTTCGAATTTGTCGGCGGCAAGGTAGGCGGTGCAGGGTTCCTGGCCGCTACGCAGGCGAAATGGAATTCTCAGATAGGCCCGCGAGAGCTTGGGTTCGATCTCGGATTCCTGCGAGGAGTCGATGACAATAAAGTCGTGGTTCCAGAGCGTGGGCTGGTGGTCTTTGTTAAAATACCCGATGCGTGTGAAGTCCCCGAAAATCCAAGGCAGCGGGTAGTAGCTGTCGAGCATGATGGCACCTTCCATCTGGTATCCATCGGGGTCGGATTTGGCGACTTCGAGAACGGGTTTGGTGAGTCCGTTGATGTCCTCGTAGGTCTGCACATAGACATAGGGTTCGCTATCGTCAGTGAAGACGAAGAAATTCAAGCGAACGCAGTAATACAGCGATCCGGCGAGCAGCGGCACAACAAGCCACCAAAGAGCGCGGCGGTGGGTTTTCGACACAGCCTCCTGAATCACTGCGCCGAGCAGGAGGTAGAATGGCCAGAGCATCGAGATGATACACCAGGGGGTTTTGTAGGAGACAATCGAGTAAGCCAGCAGTGTGGCGGCGGAGGCGATGGCCACATAGCGGTAGCGGGAATCCGAGGGGAGGATGAAGCGGAGCCCCGCGATGACCCCCAGAAGGGCCGGCCACTCGAAGCAGCGCGCCATCAAGGCGAGCCAGTAGTAATTGAGCGGACCAACGAGATCGTAGGCGGTTTTTTCGTGTCCGCCGGCCTCCATGCCGGTCTTAAACCAAGCCGCGTGGGTTTCCCAAAGTCCGCTGACGGCGCGGAAGTCGAGAAAGGTTCCCGAGTAGAAAAAGACAAGCACGATGGCGGAAACGCCGAAGGCCGTGACGAAATCATCGCGAGACCAATCCTGCTTCGCGAGCGGCCAGCCTGGGCTGGGAGGCGAGGGGAATTTCCAAATCAAAAGCACGGGCACGGCAAGAACGAGGCAACCGATGTGCAGGACATAGGTTTCCTTGGTGAGGATCATTCCGGTGATGGATGCGGCGAGAAGGAATAGGTGCTTGCGTGCGCCGGTCTGCCATAGCCCGAGGACCGCATGGAGGAGTAAAATCGAGAAGAGAACCTGCCATGATTCGTGGATTGAATAGCGGCCGTAGAAGACATAAGCGGGCGACAGGGCCATCGCGAGAGCGGCAAATCGCGCCGTGGGTTGACCGAAATAATCGCGAAAACGGAGGAGGGCCAGGATGCTCAGGATGCTCGCCAGAATCGCCGGGAGTCGCAGGGCCCAGAGTTCCCGGCCGAAGAGGGTTTGGGCAAGAAACACGGCGTAGAAGTGGAGCGGGCCGTGGTAATTCGTGGGGTCATATTTGTGGTAACCAGTGGCTCGCATTTGGTCGGCGAACCAGCCATTGATCCCCTCATCGAAGTGGGCGGGCTTGATCTCGATCAGACACACGCGCAGAAAAATCGCAACGAGCAAGATGGCAATCTCGGGAAGGTGGGCTTTGAGGGCCTTGAAAATCACCCGCATGGGATAAGTGCGGAGCCGTCTGCAATCAAGCCCGAGGCAACGCCCCTCGACGCCAGTCTTGCCCCGGGAACCTTGCAACGAAATGATCAGGGGTATGCCTAGTCTTGGAGTTAACATCGACCATGTCGCCACCTTGCGGCAGGCCCGCTACCGCGAAACCCCGGAGAGCCCAAACGCGGAACCCGATCCGGTGGCTGCCGCGCTGGTTGCCGAAAAAGCCGGCGCGGTGGGGATCACAGCGCATTTGAGAGAGGATCGGCGGCATATCCAAGATCGCGATATATTTGAACTCCGTGAACGGATCACCACCAAGCTCAACCTCGAAATGGGACTCTCCGATGACATCGTTCAAATCGCCCTTCGGGTGAAGCCGCACGATGTTTGTCTGGTTCCCGAAAATCGCCAGGAGGTGACGACCGAAGGCGGGCTCGATTGCGCGGGGCAGATCGGGCGTTTGCGGGTGGTCGTCACCCGGCTCCAGGACGCCGGGGCGCGTGTGAGCCTCTTCATTGATCCCGAGGAGCACCAACTTCGAGCGGCGGCTGAGCTGCGGGCGGAATTTGTGGAACTCCACACCGGAGCCTACGCGAATGCGCTGGGAGCGGATCGGGAGCGTGAACTCGAAAAGCTCTGCCAAGGCGCACAACTCGCCCTCGACCTTGGTCTCCGCGTCAATGCGGGCCATGGCCTCAACTACGAAAATACCGCCGCGATCCTGGCTCTGCCGGGGTTGGAGGAATTAAATATTGGCCACTCGATCATTTCGCGGGCGGTCTCCGTGGGGCTTCATCAAGCGGTCCGTGAGATGTGCCGTCTTGTTTGTGGAGAATAAATGGACCGCGCGCTCGAGGATTTTCTTGCGGAAAAGTTGGAGGAAATCAGCCGGCGTTCCTTGCGTCGGCACCTTCAGGCGCTCGAGGGGCCACAGGGAATTAAGGTTCGGCGTGATGGTCGGGAGCTGCTGAATTTTTCCTCTAACGACTACCTCGGATTGGCGAACCATCCCGCCTTGCGCGATGCCGCGATGGCGGAATGGGAGAGGGGAGGATTTGGTTCCGGGGCGTCACGACTTGTCTGTGGCACGCTTTCCGCGCACGAGGAATTGGAAGCAGCGATTGCCGACTTCAAGCGGACGCCCGCGTCGCTGAGTTTTTCGAGTGGTTATGCGGCGGCGCTTGGAACGATCCCCGCGCTGTGTGGTGCCGGGGATGTTGTGATTTTGGATAAACTCTCGCATGCCTGTCTGGTCGATGGCGCTCGATTGAGCGGGGCGACAATCCGCGTTTTTCACCATAACGACCTCGGGAAGTTGGAAAGCCATCTCCGGTGGGCGAGGGAAAAATACCCGCATGCCCGCGTGCTGGTGGTCGCTGAGTCCGTTTACAGCATGGATGGCGACCTTGCTCCTGTTTCCGAAATGGTTGCGCTGAAAGAACGCTTCGGGGCTTGGCTTTTGCTCGATGAGGCTCATGCGGTGGGGGTTCTCGGCGAAGAGGGAAGGGGACTGGCCGATCGCGAGGGAGTTTCTGATCGGATCGAGATCCAGATGGGAACTCTCGGCAAAGCCCTTGGCGCGCACGGGGCCTACATTGCCGGGAGCGAGGCCTTGCGGGAATTTCTGATCAACAGCGCGCGGAGTTTTATTTTTTCCACAGCCCAGCCCGCTCCGGTGGCGGCGGCTGCTCGGGAGGCTTTGAAGATTTGCCGATCGAGCGAGGGCGATGCCCTGCGGACCTCTCTCCGCCAAAACCTCGCGTCTGCATCCAAACAATTGGGTTTGGAAGAGGCTTCATCGGCGATCATTCCCTGGATAATCGGCGGCGAATCGGAAGCGATGGATGTGTCCGCTAAATTACTCGATGCCGGGTATCTGGTTCCGGCGATTCGCTACCCGACCGTGGCCAAAGGCTCCGCGAGATTACGAGTCGCCCTGACCGCCAAACACTCGCCAGAGAATATCCAAACACTCGCCGCCGAACTGGCGAAGATTAGTCCAACAGATACTCCTCGGCTTCAAACCCGATGACTTTTCCAGAAGCGGAGAGCATGGGACGCAGATCGATCCTCACGCGATAGGGGATATTGTTTTTGTGGTAGTTGACCAACTCGGTCACGCAGGGAACTCCATTCCGAATCGCGTGGCGCAGGGTTTCAATGCTCTCGCGGGAGGACTCGGGACCTTGCAGCACAGCCCCCGGCTTGCGCCCTTTCATTTCGTCGAATGTGTGACCGCAAAGCCGGGTGAATGCAGGATTCACCGAGGTGATGAAGCCATTGGCGTCCGTTTGCAGGCGGGCGGGCTCCGAGGAAATCCGGCGGGTTATTTTTTGGAAAAGCGTTTTGGATTTTGTATCCGAAAGACCTTCGGGAACCCGCGTGATAGAGATTTCTGACAAGTCGGCGATCATTTTCTTAACGGCATATTCAGTGATTACGCAGTCGGTCTCCATAGGGATGCAGGGAAGTGGTCGTTTATTTTTTATAAAAACCGACGATCGCTTGGATCAATCCCGGAATGTCATGGCTTTTTGCCTCTAGAGCGACAGGCATTTCCAAGGAGCGCATTGCCTTGGAGGTAATCGGCCCAATGCTCGCGAAGCTCACATTTTTGTCGGTTGGCAATTCGAGGGCATGAAAATTCTCGGCCGTCGAAGCACTCGTGAAAGTCACCATGTCGGCGCCCTCCCGGCGATAGCGTGCGATGCCCAAGGAGTCTGCTGACTCGGGAAGCGTGCGGTAGGCTAGAGCCTCATCCACGATCGCGCCGAGGCGGGAAAGTTCCTTGGGGAGTTCGTCGCGGGCCTTCTCGCCGCGAACGAGCAGGACTTTCAGATTATCAATAGTGGTCTCTTTCTGGAGGGCTGGAACGATCTCGCCGGCGATATGTTTTTCCGGAATGAGATCGATCTCGAATCGGTTGGAACGAACGCGCTCGGCCGTGGCGGGGCCGATCACCGCGATCCGAACTCCGCCGAGGCTTCGGGCATCCTTGTAGAGTTCGTAGAAGGCCTTGAAGAAAGCATCCACGCCGTTCGGGCTCGTAAAGATCAGCCATTCATAGGTGTGGGCGTAGGCGACCAATTCGTAGAATTCCCGTTTATCTGGAGCGGGCTCGATTCGGATCGTTGGCATCTCATAGGCGTCGGCTCCGAGCTCTCGCAAGCTGGCAACGAGTTCCCCGGCCTGCGACTGCGTGCGAGTGACGGCGATGCGTTTGCCAAAAAGCGGGAGGCTTTCAAACCAGTTCAGGGGTTCACGCAGGTTCACCACCTCGCCAAAAACCGCCACGGCCGGAGCCTCAAAAGAAACCTCCTCCGCCTTTTCGGCGATATTCGTGACCGTGCCGACGAGGGTTTTTTGGTATCCCGTGCTCGCCCATCGCACGAGGGCGACGGGTGTTTCCGCAGGCATTCCCTCCTCGCGGAGTCGGGCGGTGATGGAGCGCAAACGCTCGATGCCCATGAGCATGACTTTTGTGCCAGGAGAGGTCGCGAGGACTTTATAGTCCAGCGAGGGGTCGGGCTTCGTCGGATCCTCGTGTCCCGTAAAAATCGTAAACATCGAGGTGTGCTTGCGGTGGGTGACTGGAATTCCCGCGTAGGCCGGTCCTGCGATGGCGGAGCTGACACCGGGCACGATTTCGAACCGGCACCCTGCTGCAGCCAAAGCCTCGGCCTCTTCACCACCTCGCCCGAAAACAAAAGGATCGCCGCCCTTGAGTCGGGCGACCGTTTTTCCGGCCTGGGTTTTGGAAATCAGAAGGGCGTCGATGTCCTCTTGGCGCATCGTGTGGGCGCCGGCTTTTTTGCCGACATAGAGCTTTTCGGCATCAACGGGTGCCCATTTTAAAAGCTCGGGATTGCAGAGGTAGTCATAGACGACGACATCCGCGCGTTCCAAGCAGTGGCGGCCCTTGAGCGTGAGTAGCAACGGGTCGCCAGGACCCGCGCCGACGAGATAGCAAATTCCTTCCAGCATGAACAGTTCATCGTGGCATCCGGCCCGCCCCAAAGAAATCCTTTTGATTGCTGGATAAAATTCCCGGCCCGATTCAAGCTCCGCGCATGCTCGAAGCCATTGAAAAACTTCTCGCGCTCCAAGACCGCGACCAGCGCCTCCGAACCCTCCGTCTCGAACTCCAATCGATCCCCCTCGAGATCGCCTCCAAGCAAAAGCTCGTGGAGGACGCCGCGAGCCGCCTCCAAACCGCCCGCTCCCGCTCCATGGCGATCGAGGTAGAAAAAAAGGCCCTCGAGGGTGAAATCGCCGCCAAGCGCGACCAAATTTCCCGCTACAAAAACCAGCAGCTCCAGACTCGTAAAAACGAGGAATACTCAGCGCTCTCCCACGAAATCGCGACCGCCGAGCGCGCCATTTCGGCGATCGAGGACAAAGAGCTGGTCCTCATGGAAGAAGCCGAGGGACTCGCCCCGCAACTCGTCGCGGCTGACAAAGCCCACGCCGAGGACAAGGCGAAATACGATGCCCAAATCACCACGATTCGCGAAAAAGAAGGGAATCTGAAAAGCCGGATTGACGAGATGACTGCCGGACGGGTCGCACTCCTCGAGGGCATCGACGAGGATTTGATCGAACGCTACGAACGGCTCTTTGAAACCAAAAATGCCCGAGTCGTGGTGCCTGTTGAGCATGATGTCTGCACCGGTTGCCACATGAAGGTTACCGCGCAAACCAGCCTCGCCCTCCGCTCCGACAAGTCGATCGTGTCTTGCCCGCAATGCGGACGGCTTCTTCACCTGCCGCTCTGAGTTTTTTAAAATGACCCCGCAAATTTTCCCTGATTCCAACGCTGTCGCGAAAGCCGCCGCGCTACTCATTGCTTCGGAAGCCCGCCAAGCCGTTGCCGCCCGTGGCCGATTTATTATGGCTGTCAGCGGAGGCAAGACGCCTTGGCAAATGCTCCGCGAGTTGGCCCATGAGGAGGTGCCTTGGGCCTCTTTTCATATCGTTCAAGTGGACGAACGGATCGCCCCGGCGGGTGATCCCGACCGCAATCTCACCCATCTTCGCGAGAGTCTCCTTTCCCACGCTCCGATACCGCCCGAGCAAATTCACGCCATGCCCGTCGAGGCCGCCGATCCGGAAAAAGCCTGCCTCGATTACACCGGCGTCTTGAATTCCCTGTGTGGAAATCCTCCCGTCATTGATCTCGTTCATCTCGGGCTCGGACCGGATGGTCACACCGCCTCGCTGATTCCCGGGGATGCCGTTTGCCAAGTCCACGACCGCGAAGTCGCGCTGACGGGCCTTTATCAAAACCGCCGCCGCATGACGCTCACCTATCCGGTGATCAATCGCAGTCGCACCATTCTCTGGGTCGTCACTGGAGCGGAAAAAGCGCCGATGGTTCCGCGTCTCCTAGCCGGCGACCCGCAAATTCCCGCCGGACCTATCGCTCAGAAAAATGCGATCCTTCTACTCGATGCCCCGGCTGCTGCCGGGATTTCGGGCTAAGGGTGCGATAGGCGATTCAGGACTTCCTCCACGGCGTCCATCGCCGGAAGGGTAGCCAAACGAGTGCGGTTTTCTTCCACCCACTCCCGGGTCATTTTTAGAGCCGCGTCGAGATTTTGCGGGGGTTTGAGATTCTTGGCTGGAACGAGGCGCGGCTCGGGGGCCTTTCGTTCGCTCGGCATTTCGTCCCCGGCGAGCCAGGCCTTCAAAAATGGCAGCGTGTCCTCGGGGGATTGGAATTTTTGCCAGTTCCGGTCTTCGCGATCGGGGTCGAGGGTTTGGATAAATTCCGTAGCGAGATGAAAATCGGGTGAGTTCGCGTGAATGAATTCCCGACATTGGTCGGAATGCATTTTCAATCGTCCCTTCGTGCCGGTGCTGTATTTGCGAGGTTCCACAAGCGTTTTTTCGTTCCTCGGCAATTTTTAGTCCAACCATTTCGTTGCCGCTCCGTGGGTGCTTTGAATAGTCTCCCGCGCCATGCCGAAAGACACCTCGATCAAAAAAATCCTCCTCATTGGTTCCGGTCCCATTGTGATCGGACAGGGTTGCGAATTCGATTATTCGGGAGTTCAGGCCTGCAAAGCGCTCCGCGAGGAGGGTTATGAGGTTGTCCTGGTGAACTCGAATCCTGCGACGATCATGACCGATCCCGAGTTTGCCATGCGGACCTATGTTGAGCCGATCACGCCGGAGACGATTGAGAAAATCCTCGAGCGCGAAAAGCCCGACGCTGTCCTGCCCACGCTCGGCGGTCAGACGGCACTGAACGCCGCGATGTCGCTCGTCGAAAACGGCGCGCTTGAACGCCACGGCGCCCACCTCATCGGGGCAAACGCGGAAGCCATCAAGCGCGGCGAGGATCGGTTGATTTTCAAAAATATCATGCTCGAGATCGGGCTCGACTGCGCCCGGTCCGGAGTCGCCCACACGCTCGAGGAGGCCCGCCAAGTCGGTGCTGAAATTGGAACTTTCCCGCTCATCATTCGCCCTGCCTTCACTCTGGGCGGCGCGGGAGGAGGCATTGCCTACAACCGCGAGGAACTTGATGAAATCTGCCGCCGAGGGTTGGATCTCTCGCCTGTCAGCGAGGTTTTGGTCGAGGAATCGCTGCTTGGCTGGAAGGAATTCGAGATGGAGGTCATGCGCGACCGTGCCGACAACTGCGTCGTCATCTGCTCGATCGAAAACCTCGATCCGATGGGCGTCCACACCGGCGACTCGATCACCGTGGCGCCGATCCAGACGCTCACCGACAAGGAATATCAAGCGATGCGCGACGCAAGTTTCGCCGTCATCCGCGCGATCGGCGTCGAGACCGGAGGATCGAATATCCAATTTGCCGTCAATCCCGCCAACGGCCGCATGGTTGTCATCGAAATGAACCCGCGCGTCTCGCGCAGTTCGGCTCTGGCATCCAAAGCCACGGGATTCCCGATCGCCAAAATCGCCGCCAAGCTCGCGGTGGGCTATACGCTCGACGAACTGCGGAACGACATCACCCGCGAGACGCCCGCCTGTTTCGAGCCGTCGATCGACTATGTCGTCACAAAAATCCCGCGCTTCACTTTCGAAAAATTCCCGAAAGCCGACCCCACGCTGACCACGCAAATGAAGAGCGTCGGCGAGGCGATGGCCATCGGCCGCACTTTCAAGGAATCCCTCCAAAAAGCCCTCCGCTCGCTCGAAATTGGTCGTTTCGGTCTCGGAGCTGACGGGAAGGATATCACTCCCGACCTCGACACGATCCGCCAAAAGCTCCGCGTCCCTTGCGCGGAACGAATTTTCTTCATCCGCTACGCCTTCCTCGCTGGACTCACGGTCGAAGACATTCACGAACTTTCCTCGATCGACCCTTGGTTTCTTGAACACATCCGCCTGATTATCGAAGAGGAAAAACGCCTCGCCTCGCTGGCCCTCCCGCTAGCGGCAGCCGACTTCCGCCGCGCCAAGCGCTTCGGGTTTTCCGACCGCCAACTCGGTCATCTTCTTAAAACCTCCGAGCCCGAAGTCCGCAAGGCGCGCAAGGCTGCTGGAATCATTCCTACCTACCGCCTCGTGGACACCTGCGCGGCCGAGTTCGAGGCGTTCACGCCTTATTACTATTCCACCTACGGCGACGAGGACGAAACCCGTGGCAGCAACAAAAAGAAGGTTCTCATCCTCGGCGGTGGACCGAACCGCATCGGTCAAGGTATCGAGTTCGACTACTGCTGCGTCCACGCCGCCTTCGCCCTCAAGGAACTCGGCTGGGAGACCATCATGGTTAACTCCAACCCCGAGACCGTTTCGACCGACTACGACACCAGCGACAAGCTCTATTTCGAGCCGCTCACGCTCGAGGATGTCCTCAATATCTACGAGCGGGAAAAAGCGGATGCCGTGATCGTGCAATTCGGCGGCCAGACCCCGCTGAACCTCGCCGCCGGCCTCGCCGCGAACGGATGCACTATCATTGGCACCCAGCCGCGCAGCATTGAAATGGCTGAGGATCGGAAACACTTCTCTGCCATGCTCGACAAGCTCGGGCTGCGCCAAACCCAAGGCGGCACCGCCACGAACGAGCAGGAGGCCGTCCATGTCGCCTCGCGCATCGGCTACCCTGTGCTGGTCCGCCCCTCCTTTGTTCTCGGCGGGCGTGCCATGGAAATCGTCCATGATGAAGCCGACCTCCGCCGCTACATCCGCACGGCCGTGGAAGCCAGCCCCGAGCGTCCCGTTTTGGTGGACCGCTTTTTGGAGGACGCCACCGAGGTCGATGTCGATTGCATTTCCGACGGCGAACTCTGCGTCATCGGCGGTGTGATGGAACACATCGAGCAGGCCGGCATCCATTCCGGAGACAGCGCCTGTGTGATTCCGAGTTTTTCGCTTTCAACCCAAGTCCTCGAAACGATCAAGAAAGCCACCAAGGCCATGGCGATCGAACTCGAGGTCCGCGGCCTGATGAATGTGCAATTCGCTGTGAAAGACGAAGTCGTCTACATCCTCGAGGTGAACCCCCGCGCCTCCCGCACCGCGCCCTTTGTCAGCAAGGCCACCGGCGTTCCTCTCGCCAAACTCGCGGCAAAAGTCATGGCTGGGAAAACTCTCCGCGAACTCGGTTTTACGGAAGAGGTGATCCCACCTTACTACTCCGTGAAAGAAGCCGTCTTCCCATTCATTAAATTCCCAGGCATCGACATCATTCTCGGCCCCGAAATGCGGTCCACCGGCGAGGTGATGGGAATCGATCCCGACCTCGGCATCGCCTATGCAAAAAGCCAGATGAGTGCCCAACCGGCGCTGCCACTTTCCGGCAAGGTTTTCATTAGCGTGAAGGATTCCGATAAGCCGGCGGCCTTGGAAGTCGCCCGCGAACTCCATGCGCTCGGCTTCGAGGTTCATGCCTCCACCGGCACGGCAAAATATTTCGCCGAAAATGGCCTCACAGTTTCTGTGATGCTGAAAATCCGCGAAGGCCGCCCGAATGTCGTGGACTTCATCAAAAACGGCGAAGTGAAATTTATCCTCAATACGCCCACCGGCCAGGCTCCCCGCGAGGATGAGGTGGCGATCCGCAGTGCGGCGGTGGCTGCTCGTGTGCCGGTGATGACGACTCTCCGTGGCGCCCGCGCCAGCACGAAAGCCATCCAAGCAATGAACCAGCACGGATACGGCGTGAAGAGCCTTCAGGAATTCCACGCGTAGCACACCACGGGGGACGGCTTGCTTCGTGGGAGGTTTTGGTGAGATTTGTTGCTAAGGATGTCACTCACCTCTCGTGTCGTGGTCTGTCTTTGGTTTTTCGTTTTCGTGGTCGCAGGTGCTTTTCGGTTCATCGATCTGCCTGCGGCTCCATTGCATGCCGACGAGGCGGTCGGGGCGCGGATCACCGGGGATCGCTTGGAAGGCGGTAGATATCATTTCGATCCTTCGCACTATCACGGCCCCTCCCTCACTTGGCTGGCCTCGAGGGCGGCCCTCTTGGCGGACCAAAAATCTTTTGCGGAGCTTGATGTTTATTCCCTTCGGAGTGTCTCGGCCGTATGTGGATTGTTGGTTGTCCTGCTGCCGCTGATTCTCCGAAAATGGCTGGGTGATGCCGGAGCGCTTTTGGCAGGGGCGCTCCTCGCGACCTCGCCGCTCTTGTGCCAATTCTCTCGGGTTTTTATCCATGAGCCGGTGCTCTCGGTTTTCTCCGCAGGAGCCATCGCGGGGTTCGCGTGGTGGCTTGCGGGAGGCGGGCTTCCTGCAGCGCTATGCGGCGGTTTGGCGTTGGGGTTGATGGCAGCCACCAAGGAGACTTTCGGCATCATGGCCATTTCGTGGCTGGTGGGCATTGTTGTCTGCAAGTGCGTCGCGCCGATCCGCAATGTGGGCTTTGCTGCGATCTCCTCAGGGCTGATCTTTCTGGCTGTTCTGATCATCGCCTACGGGAGCCCATGGGATTTTTTCAAAACCTACTTTGTGTATTCCATCGATCCCGGTCACCACAAACCGTGGGATTACTACTGGCATCTGCTTTTGGTTCCTAAACACCACGCGCCACAGTGGTGGACCGAGGTCGGTGTCGGGTTGCTGGCCGTGGCGGGGGCTTGGGGCGCATGGCGCACCAAAAACCTTTTTTTAAAATGGCTGGCGGTTTCCACCGCGGTGCAATTCGCGATTCTCTCCGCGATATCCTACAAGACGCCGTGGCTTGCGATGGTTCCATGGATCCAATCATGCCTTCTCGCCGGGGCGGGTGCGGCGGCTCTTTTGGCTGGGGCTGGTGTGGTCCGTTTGTCGGCAGTCGTTGCTGTGCTTTCCGCGATTCTTTTTTTTCAAGTCTGGCAAACGGGAGCCGCCGTGTTTCGTTTTTCCAATGACCCGCGGAACCCGATGGCCTACTCCCCGACATCGCGGGACATCGTCATGCTCGGGGAGCGGATGCGCGCCTTGCACCGAAAATCTCCTGCGTTCCGTGCCGGCCGGATTGCGGTGCTTGGCAAGGGCTACTGGCCACTGCCTTGGTATTTGCGGGGCACCTCTCAGGCTGGATATTTTGATGCGCCACCTTCGGATCTTGAAAACTACCCGGCGGTGATTGCTCTGCCTGAAGCCGCCCTGGAAGCCTCCAATCGGCTTTCTGGGACCCACGAGATTTTTTACAACGGGCTCCGTAGTGAGGTTCCCCTCACTGTCTTTGTGCGGCGAGATGTCCGCGCCCAGGAGGTCTCGATCCCATGAATGAAACCCTGCCGGTTTTTTCGGATCCCTCGTTGGCGAGGTATTCGCATGATGCGATGAAGACGACCTTCCGGATCTTTGTTTCAGGCGGGGACCGCTCCCGTGTCGATTCGGCGGTCTCGGAGGCATTTCAAAAATTGGAGGACCTCGAAAGCCTTCTCAGTCGCTATGTGCCGGGAAGTGACATCAGCCGCATCAATGCCATGAAGGCCGGCGAGTCATTATTTCTTAGCAACGATTGCGATCAGTGCCTTCGCCTCGCGATCGAAGCCTCGGCGGCCACAAGCGGACGCTTCGACCCTTGCATTGGAATCCTCATCGATGCCGTGAAATTGCCAACTGGCGGGGGAGGGGAGGTGCGGGGCATCGTCTCATTGGATCCCTGCCGTCCGATGGTTTCCTGTATCGAGGAGGGACGCATTTTCGATTTGGGAGCCATCGGCAAAGGATATGCCTTGGAGTGCATGGCCTCGATTCTCTCGGAGCATGGAATCGAAAAGGCGCTGCTCACCTCCGGGGCGAGCACGATTCTCGCCATGGGGGAAATGGATTGGCCAATCGACATCACTCATTCCGGCGGTTTACGACGACTGATGCTGCGTCAAGCCGCGCTCGGGGCCTCAGGTTCCTCCCAGCAGGGCGCTCACATTGTGGATCCACGCGATGGATCCCCGGCGCGGCATTTTCAGAGTGTCTGGGTTGTTCATCCGAGCGCGTCGTTCGCCGATGCTTTTTCCACCGCCTGCTTCGTCATGCCCCCCGAAGAGATCCGCGAATTTACAAAGAGTTTGCCGCCGGGTTGCCAGGTCATCAGCGACCCGGACTTTTGATAGCCTTTACGAAACCTTGCGGCTCGCCATCGAGGCGGCACGCAGCTTCTTCGGGGTGATGCCGAACATGGCGCTGAACCGTTTGGTGAAATGACTCTGGTCGTAGAAGCCATTCTCCAGCGCAATCTCGCCCAAAGGCAACCGGGAGGAGATGACCTGGCTCCGGGCGTGCCGGAGGCGGAGCTGATTGCCATACGCTGACGGAGTCATCCCAAAAACCTTTTTAAACTCCCTCCCAAAACCGCTGACCGACATGCCAACCATCGCGGCGAGTTTCGGAATTTCGACCGGTTCATCCTTCAGGCGATCCAGATAATCAATCACTGGGCCGAAGGACTGGATAGACTCGAAGTGCTGGGAGACCTCTCCGATGTTCCGAACGATCCCCATCAATCCCTGAACCCTCCCTTGCCCATCTTTGACAGGAATTTTGGTGGTCAAAACAAAGCCCCCTGGAGCGCCTCCAGATTTTCCGTAGGGCATCGGTTCACAATGGTTTTCAATGGCAGATCCGGTGGAGAGGACCTTTCTGTCATCGTCCGTGTAAATGGCGGCGCATTTGGCATCGAAAAAATCCAGATCGTTACGGCCCAGCACCTCCTCCTCTTTTTTTTGCCAGCAGAGCTTGATGAAATTGCTGTTGGCTCGCACAAAACGCCCTTCCGGGTCCTTCACAAAAAATCCAATTTCCGGAACATGTTTGAACGCCTCTGCGACAAGTGCTGTCAAAGACACGAGCTCCGTGGAAATGCTGAATTTCACATTTAAAAATATACCAAAAATTTCCGAAAACTTACAAGATCGAATCTGGGATTGTGGTATTCAATAACTGTCAGTTCAAACCTCACCCATCCTCCGAACCATCAAATTCCATGAGCCAAGAATCCCAGCCCCAACACACATTCGATCTCGGTGCAACCCTCGGCGTTCTCGTCCTCAGGCTCTGGCTCGCAGTCAGGGCGATTCTCTCCGGTCTGGAAAAATACGCCGGCACTTCCACATCCACCTCGCCCGTCACGATCGAAGGCGCTGTGAATTCCTACGGCCTCACCGAGGCGACGGCCACGAAGGTTTACTCCTTTGCCAACTACCACGGAGTTCCCAAGCCGCTTTATGACAAATTCCTCGCCGAGCCTCTCATCCCCGAGTGGGGCCTGAAAATCTACGACCAAATCCTCGGCCCCGCCCTCATCGCCCTGGGCATCGCGCTTCTCTTTGGATTCGCGACACGCTTCACCCTCTTCGCCATGGGCCTGCTCTACACCAGCCTCACAGTCGGTCTCATCCTCATCAACGAGAACTCCGGCGTCGCCTGGCTCGCGATCCACATCGCACTCATCGCCCTCATGCTTTTCCAAGCGAAACACAATAAACTCGAACTTACCGGAAAATGGAAACTCTGACCCCCTCCCAACCGACTGGATTGACCCGGCGCGATTTTCTCTTCAAGGGAACCCTCGCCGGGGCAGGCCTTGTGCTCGGCATGCCGTCGATCCTCAAAGCCGTCGAAGGCCCTGCGGCCGCGTCGAACATGATCAATGTCGGCTTCATCGGCTGCGGCAAGCAGCACGAAGTCCTCTTCAACGCGATGGTGAACATCCCCGGCCTCCGCTACACGGCGGTCTGCGATATCATGAAAGACCGCGTGGGAGCCGCCTATGGCCGCATCCGCTCCCGCTTCGGCTACGATCCGAAACGCTACATCGACGCCGGCGACATGCTGGAGAAGGAAAAAGACCTCGACGCCGTGATCGTGTCGACCCCCGACTTCTGGCACTCGCCCCACACCGTCATGTCCCTCCAGGCGGGCAAGCATGTGTATTGCGAAAAAATGATGGCCCAAAATCTCGAGGGCGCCCGCGCCATGGTGAAGGCCATGGATGTCTCCGGAAAGCTATGCCAGATCGGCCACCAGCGCCGCAGCAACCCCCGCTACATCTACACCCTCAAGGAACTCATCCATCGCCACAAAATATGCGGCCGCATCGTTAATGCCAACGCCCACTGGAACCGTGCGGTCAGTTCCTCACGCGACATCACCGCCCCCGCCCGGATTCTTCCTAACAAGGAGACCCTGCTGAAATATGGCTTTGGCCGCGAAGGCCAGAATCTTTCGGATGAGGAACTCCAACGCCGCTTCTTGAACTGGCGCCTCTACCGCGACCTCTCTGGCGGCCCCATCTCCGATCTCGGCGCCCACCAGATCGACATCTTCAACTGGTTCTTCGGCGCGCGTCCGAAATCCGTGATCGCCTCCGGCGGATGCGACTACTTCAAGGACCGCGAGCATTTCGACAATGTCATGTGCATTTTCGACTACGATACCGCCGATGGCGGCGCCCGCGCCTTCTACCAAGTCCTCACCACCACCAGCGCCGGTGGTGGCTACGCCGAGTCGTTCATGGGCACGGACGGCACAATCGAAATCTCCGAGCGCTCGGCCTACACGAAAATCTACCGCGAACCCGGCTCCGCCCCGAGTTGGGACCCCCTCGTCCAGCAAGGCTGGCTCAAAAAAGCCACGGCCCCAGCGGCCGCTGCGGACTCGTCCGATGCGATCGCTTCCTATGCCTCGGCCGCACCAGAGGGATTCGAACTGCCCGGCGACCTGAACGAACCCCCGCACCAACCCCATTTGGCGAACTTCTTTGCGGCCATCCGCGGCGACGCCAAGCTCAACTGCGACGCCCGCGAAGCCCTCGAATCGGAAGCTCCGATTTACTGGGTCAACCCCGCCGCACAGCGCAACGAAACCATCATTTTCACCGAAGAACACCTCCACACATGAAAAAAACAACACTCCTCGCCTTGCTGGCCACGGCGATTCTCCCAACAGTCCAAGCCGCAGACACCATCCCGCTCACTACCACCATTCCCCCCGAGAAAATCGAGGGCACCCCGATCGAGGTGAAGGTCCCGAACCTCAAACCCGCCGCCTCGAAGGCTCCTGAAATCCAAGTTCCCGCAGGAACCTCGCTTCTCTCGAAAGGCAAGCCAGTCACCGCCAGCGACGACTTTCCCATCATCGGCGACCTGCCCTACATCACCGACGGGGATAAAGAAGCTGGTGAAGGCTATTTCCTCGAACTCGCCAACGGCCTCCAGTGGGTGCAGATCGACCTAGAACAAGAGGCCGCCATCCAGGCCGTTTGGGTGTGGCACTACCACTCCCAGCGCCGCGCCTACCACGATGTCGTCATTCAAATCTCGAATGATCCCGAATTCGCCACCGGCGTGACCACCGTCTTCAACAACGACTTCGACAACTCTGCCTCTCTCGGCACCGGCACCGACGCCCCCTACATCGAGACCCAATACGGCCTCCTGGTCCCCGTGGCGGGCGTCAAGGGCCGCTATGTCCGCCTTTACAGCCAGGGAAACACCTCGAACGACATGAACCACTATATCGAGGTCGAGGTGTTCGGATCGCCTGCGAAATAACGCCCCAGCGCATGCACATCCTTGTCCTCCGCGCCACCGCGTGGACTGCCATAATCGTTCTTGCTGCCGCCGGAAGCGCCTTCGCCTCCGATTACTCGGTTTTCAACCAGCACCCAGATACCACACTAACAGCGGATGGAGCTTGGAAAGTGCATGACATGTCCCGCCCTTGGCCACCCTCGGCCACGCCAAAGCCATGGGCGGAACTCGAGCAGGGATCGAAGCCTCCCTCCGGCGCACGAATCCTCTTTGACGGCACAAATCTCGATGCCTGGAATGTTCCCCAACCTTGGATCCTCGAGCAAGGCGTCCTCCAAGTGCGCCCGGTCAATACCTCGCTGAGCTCCAAGGACTCATTTGGCTCGTGCCACCTCCACTTGGAGTGGAGAACTCCGCCGGAAAGCACCAAAAAATCGGGTCAGGACAGAGGCAACAGCGGCGTATTCCTGATGTCCACCTACGAAATCCAAGTCCTGGACACCTACGAGAACAAAACCTACCCCGATGGCATGGCCGCCGCCCTCTACGGCGTGAAACCTCCTGATTTCAACGCGCTCCGCCCAACCGGAGAGTGGCAGTGCTACGACATCTGGTTCAAGCGCCCACTCTTCGATGATTCGGGAAAAATGACATCACCCGCCTGCGTGACAGTCATGGTCAACGGGGTCATCGTTCAGAAGAATGTCCCGTTCGACGGCCCCTCGTCGCACAAAAAACGCCCCCCCTACCAGAAACACGCCGATGCCCGACCGCTCATATTCCAAAACCACAACGAAGTCGTGGAGTTTCGCAACATCTGGATTCAGTCGCTACCCGACGACCAGGTTCTCTCACCAGCAGGCCCGGTCGGCATCGACAAATGAAAACACGCTTGGTGCTCGCCGTTCTGTCGGCCTCGATCCCTCTGTTCGCTGCGGATCCCGTCGATTGCAAATCCATCGACGAGGCGATCGCGCGTGGAAACATTGAGGCTGTCCAAAGCTTTCTCGTCGCCGACCCCGCTCTCGCCAAGGCCGGAGCCAATCCGCGCCTGACACCTCTTCAACAAGCCATCCTCCGCAACCGTGCGGAAATCGCGGCCGTCCTTATCGATGCGGGGGCGGATGTGAACACTCCCGATTCCTCGGGAAGAACCCCGCTCCATCTTGCCGTGGAACGCCGTAATCCCGAGATCGTCCGTCTTCTCCTGGCCCGCAAAGCCGATCCCTCCCGCCGAGACAGCATCGGCTGGACCCCACTCCACCACGCCGCCGCAAAAAACGACGCCGCCGTTGTGCGAGCCCTGCTCGAAGGCGGCTCGGACACCAAGGTTCTCAGCGCCTGCGGGGGCACCCCGCTCCACGAGGCCGCCGCCAGCGGGAGCGTCGAAATCATCGCCCTCCTCCTCAATCACGGCGTAGATCCCGCCACTGTTTCACAAACCGGAGACACCGCCCTCT
This sequence comes from Verrucomicrobiota bacterium, assembly GCA_026398255.1. GTDB lineage: Bacteria > Verrucomicrobiota > Verrucomicrobiia > Chthoniobacterales > Terrimicrobiaceae > UBA967. The sequence goes on along the minus strand of JAPLTG010000033.1, from coordinate 110,704 downwards.
CCATCGCCCGCCAGCGAGGAGATGCCGTCGTCATTTCTTCCATCGAAAAATCCCTCAACACTCCATGAAAACAGCGCCAACCGCACAATCTACTCTCTCGCGCCGATCATTCTTGAAGGCCAGCCTTGCCACCGCTGCCGGCACGATTTTTTTCCCCTACATCGCTCGATCCAATCCGATTGGTGCAAACAACCGCGTCCGCATGGCCTTGATCGGTTGCGGGGGCATTATGGAAGGTCACCATGGTTGGGCGCAGTCCCACCCGATGATCGAGCTTGTCGCTGTCTGCGATGTGAAAACATCCAAACGCGAAGCCGCTCTGGCCAAGCTTAAAAGTAAGAACCCCGACGCCGTCGGGTATGTCGATTACGGCGACATCATGGCCCGCAGCGATATCGACGCCGTTATCATCGGCACGCCTGACCACTGGCATGCGGCCATTTCGATCGATGCCATGCGGACCGGGAAGGATGTTTTTGTCGAAAAACCCATGGCCCTCACGCTGGACGAGGCAGCGGCCATGGTGGCAGCAGAAAAACGCTACGGCCGCATCCTCCAAGTCGGCAGCATGCAACGCTCCGACCCCGCATTCCGCAAGGCCGTGGAGATCGTTCGTAACGGCTGGATCGGCGAGATCACCGAGACTCATGTCGATTTTATGGGCGATTTTGCCCCCGTCAGCTTGCTCGCCGAGCAACCCGTTCCCGCCGACATCGATTACGATCGGTGGCTCGGCCCGGCCCCTTGGAGGCCCTACAACAATGAGCGTGTTCTTGGGTGGTGGGCCGGGGGATGGCGCATCTTCTGGGACTATGGATCGCGCAAAAATGGCGACTGGGGGGCGCACCATTTCGACATCGTGCAATGGGCCCTCGACATGGATGGCAACGGGCCCGTGCTCTTCGTCCCGAAGGGATTCGAGGGGGAGCCCTATCAATACCACCAGTATGCCAACGGCCTTAAAGTTACCGCTTCGCTGAAGGGCGGTGGTCCTGCCAACGGAGCCATGATCCGCTTTGTCGGAAAAAACGGCGAGGTGAAGTCATCGCGGTATTCTACCGAAACCACGCCCGCAAGTCTGGTTTCGCGGATTCCCTCGTCCAGCGAATTTCGCGCCTACCGCTCAAACGACCATCGTCAAAACTGGCTCGACTCGATCATCTCGCGACGTCCCCCGATTTGTCCGGCCACCGTCGGCGCAAGAACCTTCGATGTCTGCGGGCTCTCGGGGATCGCGGAGCGCCTCAACCGCCCGATCCGCTGGAACCCCGAAAAACGGGAAATCATCGGAGATCCCGAAGCCTCCCGCTTCGCCGACTACACCCGCCGCGCCGGATATCCACTCCCTGTTTGAAAACTCTATCGCCAACACCTATGCGCACCCACCCATCCACCATCGAGACACTCTCCCGCCGATCCTTCATCAAGGCCGGACTTGCCACCGCTGCCGGCACCATCTTTTTCCCATACATCGCTCGATCGAATCCCATCGGCGCGAACAACCGCGTCCGCATGGCGCTCATCGGTTGCGGCCTCATGATGGGTGCTCACCACGGTTGGGCGCAGTCCCACCCGATGATCGACCTTGTCGCTGTCTGCGATGTGAAAAAATCCCAGCGCGATGCCGCTCTGGCCAGGCTCAAACAAAAGAACCCCGACGCCGTCGGCTATGTCGATTACGGCGACATCATGACCCGCAGTGATATCGACGCCGTTATCATCGGGACACCCGACCACTGGCACGCCGCGATCTCGATCGATGCCATGCGCGCCGGAAAAGATGTCTACGTCGAAAAACCCATGGCCCTCACGCTGGATGAAGCCGCTGCCATGGTGGCGGCGGAAAAACGCTATGGACGCATCCTCCAAGTCGGAAGCCAGCAACGCTCCAGCCCAGAATTCCGCCAAGCGGTGGACATCGTTCGCAATGGCTGGCTTGGAGAGATCGCCGAGATTCATATTGATTTAAAAGGCGAATTCGCCCCCGTCAGCCTGCTCCCCGAGGAGCCCATCCCCGCGGATATCGACTACGACCGCTGGCTCGGCCCTGCTCCTTGGAGGCCCTATAATAGCACCCGCGTTCTTGGTAATTTTGGCGGCGGATGGCGCATTTTCTGGGACTACGGCTCGCGCAAAAACGGCGACTGGGGGGCGCACCACTTCGATATCGTGCAATGGGCCCTCGACATGGATGGCAACGGCCCCGTGCTCTTTGTCCCGAAAGGATTCGAAGGGGAGCCCTATCAATACCACCAGTATGCCAATGGCCTGAAAGTCACTGCTTCCAAAAGCGGCGGCCCTGCCAATGGAGCGATGATCCGGTTTGTCGGAAAAAACGGCGAAGTGAAGGTATCGCGCGAAATGATCGAAACAACCCCCGCTGGTCTGGCTTCAAAGATTCCTTCATCCAACGAATTTCGCGCCTACCGCTCGAATGACCATCGTCAAAACTGGCTCGACTCGATCATCACGAGGCGACCGCCAATTTGTCCAGCCACCGTCGGCGCTAGCACCTTCGATATCTGTTCGCTGGCGGGAATCGCGGAGCGCCTCAATCGCCCAATCCACTGGAACCCCGAAAAACGGGAAATCACCGGTGACCCTGAGGCCACCCGCTTTGCCGATTATACCCGCCGCGCCGGATATCAGCTCCCCGTTTGAAATTTCAATCAACCACACCAATGAAACACTTTTTTACCACTCTCTTCCTCACCACCGCCTTGGCCGCACAAGCAGGCATACCGGGGGATGTCCTCACAAACCTTTCCTCACCCGATTTGGCAAAACGCTTCGAAGCCGAGACCAAGCTCCGCCAACTCGCCTTCGAGACCGGAAAACCCGGAGCGGACCCGGCCACAGCGGCTGCTTTGGAAAAAGACCTCCTTTCTCTCGCCGCGGACACCAAAGCCCCCGAGGCTTCGCGCCTCAGCGCCCTGGAGCAGCTCCCGTTCTGCGGTTCAGCCTCGTCCGTTTCCGGTCTCGCCGCATTGCTTGCGGACCCGACCCCGATCATTCGTGAAAACGCCCGTTGCGCCTTGCAGAACAATCCCGCCCCCGCCGCATCCGTGCCCCTCCTGCAGGCCCTTGAAAAAGCGGACCAACCGGCGTGGACGCTCGGTCTCATGGACTCGCTCGCCACACGCGCCGATGTCACCGCTATTCCGGCATTCGCCTCGAGGTTGACCTCGCCAAATCCCGCCATCGCCTCGCTGGCCGCCCAATCCCTCGGATCGATCGGCGGCAATGAGTCCTTCGAAGCCTTGAACAAATTCCTGCCGAACTGCCCGCCAAACATCCTGCCTGTGGCTCAAAGTGCGCTCGTTCGCTGCGCCCTTCCCCTGACAAAAGACCCAACGGGTTTTTGGGGCCGGCTTGTTGCCGCTGCCGAGAAATTTATTGGAATGCCAACACCTGCGGAATCCATCTCGGCCCTGTGGCCAAAAGCCATCAACGCCGCAGTCCGATGCGAGATTTTCAACGCCCTGGCCTCTATCGGCGACGGTTCCCAAGCTGCGCCAATCATGAGTGATCTCCTCGCCAAACAAGACACTCCGGGCACCCGAGAAATCCTTCGTATGGCCGTTCTTTCCGGGAACCCCTCTCTCAAGGATCCCGTCCTCGTCGCCTTGCCAAACCTTAATGAAGACGCGCGCCTCTCTGTCCATGCCGCTTTGGCTGAAAAATCCGACACCTCGCGGGAAGACGACCTTCTCGCTCTTGCCGCTGCACTGGACGGAAGCAAAAGAGCAAGTGCCATTGAGATGCTGGCCTCCTGCGGGACAGAAAAAAGTTTGGAGTTCCTCGTTGCAGAGGTTGGTAAAAAATCCCCGCAGACCCTGCCCTCCGCCTCCCTTGCGCTGAACCGCCTGAAGATCGCTGGACTCGACCAGCGACTCATCGAACAAGCGAAGAGCAAGCCGGATGAGAAAACCATTATGCTCCTTTCGATGCGCAATCCCGAGGGAACCGAAGCCCTGTTTTTGAAGCTCGCCGCACCGGATTCCCCGGCCGACCTGAACAAAATAGTGCTCTCCAGTTTGGAAACCGTTGGCGGATACGATACCGGTGTTCAACTTATTAACTGGATCGCACAAGCCCCGGAAGGATCCGACTCCAAGCCCTATGTTGCAACCTTCCGCAGACTCGCGCCCCGATTGAAAGCGGAATCCGTGCTCTGGAAGTCCACTTTTCTGCCGGCGTTTGAGTCCGCCACGATGGAAAACCGCACCGCACTCCTCCAGACCATCCCAGGTCTGCGTTGCCCGGAATCCGGAGCCACGCTTGTTGAATGGATTCGCAGCGACAGCGCCATGCGACAGGACGGCATCGACCAACTACTGGGTTGGTCGAGCTTCGATGCCGGGAACGCACTTCTTGACGCCGCCGTGCTCCCCAACCTGGACGCCGCCGAACGCGAGAAATTTTTCCAAGCCGCCACCAAGCTTTTTTCTCCGAGTTTCAACGCTCCACCGTATCTCAAGGCGGCCTACGCCAAAAGGGTTCTCGCCGCCGCTCCGGAGGGCCCAATTCGCGACTCCATCGCCCAGTCTATGACCGACGCCAATATTCCGAAGTAAATCCTTTTTAAAACAGCTCACCATGCCTAGACCTCTCACTCTGTTCACCGGCCAATGGGCCGACCTGCCGCTCGCCGACCTCGCTCCGCTTGTGAAAAAAATGGGTTACGACGGTGTCGAACTCGCCTGCTGGGGCGACCACCTCGATGTCGACCAGGCCGCCTCGTCGAAATCCTACATCCGCGAAAAATGGGAACTCCTCGCCGACCACGGCCTCACCTGCTTCTCGATCTCGAGCCACCTCGTTGGTCAGGCCGTCTGTGACCCGATCGATGCCCGCCACAAATCCATCCTCCCGCCGGATGTCTGGGGCGATGGCGATCCGGAAGGCGTCCGCCGCCGCGCCGCTAAAAAGATGGCGCTCACCGCGAAGGCCGCCCGCGCATTTTTCAACGCCAAGCCGGGCTTCTCGAAAGCCCCGCACCGCGTTGCCGTCAACGGATTCACCGGTTCCTCGATCTGGCATTCGATCTACGCGTTTCCGCCAACCTCGCAGGAATACTGGGACGCTGGTTTCGCCGACTTCGCGAAACGCTGGACCCCGATCCTCGATGCGTTCGATAAATCGGATGTCGATTTCGCCCTCGAGGTGCATCCCACCGAGATCGCGTTTGATATCGCCACCGCCGAGCGCGCCCTTGCCGCCGTGAAAAACCACCGCCGCTTCGGCTTCAACTACGATCCATCGCACCTCGGCTACCAAGGGGTGGACTATGTCGCGTTCATCCGGAAATTCGGTCCGCGTATTTTTCATGCTCACATCAAAGATGCCTGGTGGGGTCACGGCGACGGCTCGGTCGGCGTCTTCGGCGGTCACACGACCTTTGGCGACGCCCGCCGCCAGTGGGACTTCCGTTCGGTGGGTCGCGGCGACATCAATTTCGAGGAGGTCATAGTGGCCCTCAACGAGGTTGGCTATCATGGCCCGCTCTCGGTCGAGTGGGAGGACGTTCGCATGGATCGCATCCACGGCGCCACTGAGTCGGCCGCCTTCGTGCGTCAACTCGACTTCTCTTCAAGCGCCGTGGCGTTCGATGCCGCCTTCGACAAAAAGAAGGGCAAATCCCAATGAGCGCAGCCAAACGCAAAATCCGCATGGGCATGGTCGGCGGCGGCCGTGGAGCCTTCATTGGAGGCGTCCACCGCATGGCAGCAGCCCTCGACGGCCAGATCGAACTCGTCTGCGGCGCGTTCAGCAGCGACCCGCAACGCTCACGCGACTCGGGAGCCGACTTCTTCCTTCCAGCAGAGAGGTGCTACGGAACCTTCGAGGAAATGATGAAGTCCGAGGCTGCTCTGCCGCTCGGCGAGCGCATGGATTTCGTCGCCATCGTCACCCCGAACCATGTCCACTTCCCCGCCGCCAAGGCCGCGATGGAACACGGCTTCCCGGTCCTGTCCGACAAGCCCGCGACCTTTAATCTCGCGGAGGCGAAAGAACTCGGTGCCCTCGTTGCCAAAACAGGTCTCCTCTACGGTCTCACTCACAACTACACCGGCTACCCACTCGTTAAAGAAGCCCGTGACATGGTGCACGCCGGCCAACTCGGAAAAATCCGCAAGGTCGTCGTGGAATACCCGCAAGGATGGCTCTCCACTCGCCTCGAAGAATCGGGGCAGAAGCAAGCCGCCTGGCGCACCGATCCGACCAAATCTGGCGCAGCCGGTTGCCTCGGCGACATTGGCACCCACGCTGAAAACCTCGCGGAGTTCATCACCGGCCTCCACATCAAGGAACTCGCCGCCGACCTCACGACCTTCGTCGAAGGCCGCGCGCTGGATGACGACGGCAATGTCCTCCTCCGCTTCGACAATGGCGCCAAGGGCATCCTCCATTCGTCACAGATTTCCGTGGGCGAGGAGAACAACCTCAATATCCGCGTCTATGGCGAACTCGGCGGCCTCGAGTGGCACCAACAGGAGCCGAATACTCTTCTTGTGAAATGGAACGACCGCCCGACGGAAATCCGCCGCACCGGCCTCGGTTACCTCGGCGCAAACGCCGCCGCACACACTCGCATCCCGGCGGGCCACCCCGAGGGCTACCTCGAAGCCTTTGCCAACATCTACCGCAATTTCGCCAATAACCTCCGCGCCGTCATCGACGGCACCTCGCCCGACGCCATCGCGCTCGACTACCCGAAGATCGAGGACGGCATCCGCGGCATGGCCTTCATCGAAGCGGCGGTGGACAGCTCGAAACACAACGCCCGCTGGACTTCGCTCTCCATATGAAAATCAAACACCTCGCCCTCGCCATGATGATTGGTTCAACCATCGTAGCCGAAGCCGCCGACGCCCCCAAGCGCGTCCTCGTGTGCACCACCACGATGGGCTACAGACACCCCTCGATTCCATACGGTGAAGAAGCCCTCGCGGCGTTGGACACCTCCGCGCCGGACTTCGAGATCGTCACCTGGCTCCGCCAACCCGAGATCAAAGTTCCTGAAGCGCCAAAACCTCCCCGAAAGCCGGCAGACAACGCTTCGCAGCCGGAACTTGATAAATACAACGCCGCCTTGGCTGAACACATAAAGGCCATGGAGCAATGGAACAAAGACATAAAGCCCGAGGCCGATAAAAAAGCCGCCGAGTTCAATGCCGCGATGGCCAAAACCCTCGAAGCGCTCTCACCGCAGGCCCTCCGCGAAAACAAGATCGATGCCGTGATTTTCTGCAACACCTCGGGGGCACTCCCGCTTCCCGACATCGAGGGCTTCGTGGAATGGATCCGATCGGGCGGTGCCTTCATCGGCATGCACGCGGGCAGCGACACCCTCAAAGACTCGCTTCCCTTCACCGACATGCTCTGCGGCACCTTCGACGGACACGGTCCCCAAGTTCCCGCCACCCTCCACGCGGGGGACAAAGGGCATCCAGCCAACGGTAACATCGGCGACATCTGGACCCTCTCCCAAGAGGAAATGTATCTCATCAAAAACCACGACCGCGACAAGGTGCGCTCGATCTGGTTCATGCGTCACCACCCGAACAAGCCCGAGGAAAAAGGCTTCTTCCCGGTCGCCTGGGTGCGCGGCCTCGGCGAGGGACGCGTCTTCTACACCACCCTTGGCCACCGCGAGGATATTTGGAGCATCGACCCCGCACTTCCGAAGCGCATCAACTCGATTGAAATCGCCTCCCAATTCCGCAGCCACCTCCTCGGGGGCATCCGCTGGGCCCTCGGCCTCGCTCCCGGTTCCTCCGAACCCAACCCCACAGCCAACTGAACCCCGCCGCAAAGCCCTCGAATCATCCTGCCATGAGCTCAAGCCCTGATAAAAACCAGCAACTCTTCTGGGGGTGCTTCATCGCCCTCGTCACCACCTCGTTCGCCTTTATCACGCGGGCGTTCCTCGTCAATGACCCCACGCTCTGGCCTGCCGAGCTCGGCCTAGACACGGTCAAAGCCCAAGAACTCTTTGGTGCTGGCATCTGGCCGTTCGCCATCTCGATCATCCTTTTCAGCCTCGTCATCGACCGTATCGGCTACCGGGCGGCGATGGTCTTCAGTTTTGTCTGCTACGCGATCTACGCGGTGCTGGCTCTCCAAGCCTACGCCATCCTCCATCCGGCGGGCGCAGCTCTTGAAGGCGACGCCCTCGCCGCCGCGCGAGCCTCTGCGTGGAATTTGCTCTATGCGGGCTCGATCGTGCTCGGCTTAGGCAATGGCACCGTGGAGGCATTCATCAATCCCGTCGTCGCCACCCTCTTCAGCCGAGACAAGACAAAATGGCTGAACATGCTCCACGCCGGATGGCCGGCGGGCCTTGTCGTCGGCGGCATGATTTCGATCCTCCTCGGCGCGAATGTGACCGCCGATTGGCGCATCCTCGTTTACCTCATCGCCATTCCAGCCGTGATTTACATGCTCATGCTCTTCCGGGCGAAATTTCCGGTGAACGAGCGCGTTGCCGCTGGTGCCTCCTACCGGGAAATGCTCGCCGAATTCGGCGTCCTCGGAGCCGCCCTCGCCGGATTCCTCGTTTTCAAGCAGCTTGGCATGGTCTTCGGATGGCCGCAGGCCGTGACTTGGACTCTCCTCGGGGTTGCCGTTGCCGCTTACGGTTTATACTGCCGCTCGCTTGGACGCCCACTCCTGCTCTTACTCTGCCTCATCATGATGCCACTCGCCACGACCGAGCTCGGCACCGATGGAGCGATCACGGGCATCATGGAGGAACCCCTCCACGCCGTCGGAGCCAATCCCCTCTGGGTGCTTGTTTACACCTCGAGCATCATGATGGTTCTCCGCTTCATTGCTGGTCCGATCGTTCACAAGCTCACCCCGTTGGGCCTGCTGGCGGTTTGTGCCGTTCTGGCCTCTGTCGGTCTGCTGCTTCTTTCCTCGGCCCAGGGTATCGCCTTCATTTTCTTGGCCGCCACGATTTACGGGGTCGGTAAGACCTTCTTCTGGCCGACCATGCTGGGTGTCGTCGCCGAACAAACCCCCAAAGGCGGGGCGCTCACCCTCAACGCCATCGCCGGCATCGGCATGCTGAGCGTTGGCATTCTCGGCGGACCGCTCATCGGCGAAATGCAGGAACGCTCGATTCAGTCTGCCATCGAGACGAAATCTCCCGGCGTTTACCAAGGCATTTCAAAAACCGACTCGTATTTCTTCGGAACCTACCAAGCATTGGACGGCACCAAGCTCCAGGCACTGCCCGAGAACGAGTCCACCGAGATCGCCGGCATCGCCAAAAGCGCCCGACAAGGCTCCCTGGCAAAAGTCGTCGTCTTTCCAGCCTTCATGCTGGCCTGCTACATCGGCCTCATCCTTTGGTTCCGCTCCCGTGGCGGCTACAAACCGGTGAGTCTCTCCGACAGTCACTGATGACTATTCCGGGTCGCTGAAAACTCGGCAACCCGGCGGGGGGGGCATTGTAAAGCACGGCAATGCCACTTGGCGGTGCTGGCTGGCGTAGCGGGGAGGATTTGGCGTGGGGCTACTCTCCGAGGCGTTTTCGCGGCAGGAGGTAGTTAACGGCGTAGTCGGCGACGGAGTCCTCGAGCGTAGTGACGGGTTTTTCGTAGCCGGTCGAGCGGACCTTCGAGATATCAGCGCAGGTGTAATATTGATACTGGTGCCGGATGCTTTCGGGCATGTCGAAAAACTCGATCTCGGGCTTTTTGCCAAGGGCGGCGAAGAGGGCGTTGGCGAGGTCGATCCAAGTGCGGGCCGTGCCGGAGCCGATGTTGTAGAGGCCACCGGCAGTTTCGGTTTCCGCGAGGTGGAGGGTCATTTCCACGGCGTCCTTCACATACACGAAGTCGCGCATCTGGCCGCCGTCCGGGTATTCGGGTTTGTAGCTTTTGAAAAGCCGGATGCGTCCTGTGTTTTGGATTTCATCGAACGCCTTGCAAACGAGGCTGCGCATGTCGCCCTTGTGATATTCGTTTGGTCCGAAAACATTGAAATACTTGATGCCAACGATGTCATCGAGGATCCCCTCGCGCATCGCGTAGAGGTCGAAGAGGTGCTTCGAGTAGCCGTAGAGATTCAACGGGCGAAATCGCGAGAGGTCGGTGGATTTGTCGTCCATCCCAGCCGAGCCATCGCCGTAGGTCGCGGCGGAGGAGGCATAGACGAACCGCGCGCCTGAGAAGAGCGACCAGCGGCAGAGCGATTTGGTGTAGGCGAAATTGTTGCGCAGGACGAAGTCGGCGTCCGTGACGGTGGTCGAGGAACACGCACCGAGGTGGAACACGGCGGCGAAGCGTCCAAAAGTGTCGGGGTCGGACTCGATGCCATCGAGGAATTCCTGCCCCGGGACATAGTCCTCGAAGGAAAGCGGAAGGAGGTTTCGCCATTTCTCATCCTCGCCGAGGCAGTCGGTGACGACGATTTGGTCGATGCCTCGCTGGTTGAGGGCATGGACGAGGGCGCTGCCGATGAAACCTCCCGCGCCGGTGACGAGCACGCGGGCCTTCGAGTGGAGGAGGGCATCGGTCGGGTTGAGTTTTTTTTCTCCGTGGTTGCGAGGCAGGGCGGAGCGAAACGGGCGAGAGGGGGCTTTGAAGGATGGGTTGTGTTCGGCCATAAATAAAAAACGGGAATCAATCGGTCTCGATGCCGATGAGTTGAAAACTTTCGTCGAAGAGGGCGGTTTTTTCCGGCCCATAGACAAACTTCGCGCCGCGGATGTATTCGCGGGCCTTGGCGGTGTTGCCTTGTTTGTGCTCGAGGGCGGCATGGGCGTAATACCAAGCGGGGGAGTCGCCGGGGTATTTGATGGTGTTCATCACCTTCGTGGCGCGCTCAGTCTCTCCGGACATGATATCGCAGAGGGCGACCTTGAATTGGAGGAGTTCGTGGCGGTGGTCGGTGGCCCGCATGGTTTCGTAATACTGGCGGGCGAGTGGGTATTTTTGCTGGAGGAAAAGAAGTTCGCCGAGGTTGTAGGCGGCGGGGAAAAAGCCCGGCTCGAGGTCGAGCGCTTGGCGAAAGGCCTTCTCCGCTTTCTGGTAGTTGAGCTTCTTGATGTAGACCGAGCCCATGAGATTGAGGATGAGCGGGTCGCTCGGGTGGCGATCTTTCAAATTCATCAAGCGCTCGAGCGCCTCGTCGTATTTCTGCGCTCCGTAGTCGGCGAGAACCCGCTCGACCGCGATGTTCTTTGCCTCCTCAGCATCCGGCGTGGAGAACTGGGCCGACGCGATGGAGGTGGAAAACAAAACTGCGGCTAGCAGGGGTCGAAGCATGTGCGTGGTTTATCCTGTGATTTTTCGCGTGGGGGGCAATCCAAAAGCGGCTGAAGGACATTGATCCAAAACCCGGAAGGCTTTGGCGGCTTCGAGGAATTGGGGTTCGGTGGTGGCGGGCAAAAACTCGTTGAGAGTCGCGTGGCGGGTGGTTTTCCAACCCAATTCCTCCCCCCATTTTTCGAGGTCGGAAAAATTCACATCGGCGGTGAGGTCGAGGCGGCCGGGGGCTTGGTAGATCTCGTGGCCGGTGAGTCGTTGGTGGTGGGCATAGCCACGCAGGGTGCCGGCGGTGCGGCGGTGGTAGAGGGCGGGCATCGGGTCGCCGTAGTCGATCGTGAGAATCGAGCCAGAGGTCCATTGAGCCGCCCAACCGCGAAGCCAGTGCCGGTAGCTTTCGTGGATTTCTACGCGCTGGCCGGGACGAAAATCCCCGCTGAATGCGGTGGACTCGGGCAAGGTGGCGGGAAGGAGAAGTTCGCGAGTTCCATCGGGGCCGAGCCTCAGGTGGAGTTCCAGCCAACCTTCTGGCCTGAGTTCAAAGACACGGCAGGGAAAGGCGTCAGGGAGTTCATTGGAAAAAATCCAGGCGTGTCCACCAGTGGCGCGCAGGGCGGAGGCGAGGTCGGGATGGCGTTGGACTCGAAATCCTCGGAGGCGTTGATCTTGGGCGGCGTGGAGCGGGCCATCGACATCGACGAGGTGGTAGCGAACTGACCTGCGGCGCCACCAGCCGAGTTCTCCGAGGATTTGGGCAGCGAGTTGGCCGTTGCCTGGCCCGACTTCGATGACATCGCGGGCTTTGTTTTCCACGATCCAGCGGGCGAGGAATTGGGCGAGGGAATTTCCCAGCGTGGCGAAAGTGGAGAAATCACCGCGAGAGCCGACATCGCGGATTCGGGCTGTGTAGTAGCCAAATTCCGGGTGATAGAGGGCCTCGCGCATGAAGCGCTCGAAGGGGAGGGGGCCGCCCAATTCCTCCTGCAACGCGAGAAGGTGTGCCGTGGCGCGGCTCAAGGCGTGGCGAGTTTTTCCTCCTCGGCGACGAGGTCCTGCCACTTCGTCTTGAAGCCGGGATCGTAGTGCTGGTCCTGGAAATCCTGCATTTTCTCGCGCAGGCGCACGAGGTCGCGGACGCGGGGTTGGATTTCCTGCCAGACCTCACGGAGAATCCGCAGGGCACCGGGCTCGCGGTCCCAGAGGAGGGCGTAGCTTTGCACAAAATCCGAGGCGTAGTTTGGCTCGGCGCGGTCGGTGGGGAGCCAGATGGAGCGTGGGGGTTCATCCACCTCCAGAAGCATCGGGGCGATGTAGATATTTCGGAGGATGCCCTCGATGTATTTGTTGCGAGCGGAGCGTTCATGGCCGTCGAGTGAGCAGCTCAGCGCCCAGCCGAAGAGGAACGAGGGTTCCTTGAAATCATTCGGGTAGGTTTTTTCGTAGCTCTTGAAATAACGTGCGGCCTTCGGGGGTTTCTCGGCGAGGAGATGGAGCATGGGGATGAGAAAGCGCACGCCTTGGTTGTCGGCAGGATTGCATTTCAGCAGATATTCCAAATGCTCGGCTGACTCGGCGAAGCGGGAGAGGTGCCATTCCGTCATCGCCTTGCCGTAGATCGCGCGAAGATAGGGGCGGGTCTCGGCGTCTTTCCACCAAACGGTCGAGGGGTCGTTGCGGAGATACTCTCCTCGCCGGATGATTTCATCGTAGGCCTCGCCGCAGGATTTCCAGTTGCCTTGGCCGAATTCGGCATCGGCGAGTTCGATTCGGGCCGGGAAGCACTCCGGATCACGGGCGAGGGCGGCTTGGAGAAGTTGGAGGCGTTTCCGCATTGAGAGAAGGCGAAGCGCGGTTCGCACCAAGCCGTGGGCGATCTCGGCCGGGCTCGGTCCGGTCTTGTCGGAACGGCCGATGTGCATGACGAAGGCCTGGGTCATGGCTTTCAATTCGTCTGGTGCGCTGCGCTCGGCGGGTTGGAAGCGAATCTCGATTTTGGACTCGGAGGAGAGGGCTTTCCAGGATTCCTCGTCCCACTCTTCGTCGTGGGGAACGAGCAATTGGTCGGGCGGGGGGGTCTTTTCAAAAATGCGATAGAGCATGTTCTCGATGCGGCCTTGGTCGAGCTCCTCCATGATCTCGGGGGGGGCGACGGGGGTGCCCTGTCGGTCGCAGACCACGACCAGCGTGGGGAGATACCAGTCCTTGCCTTTTGGCAAAGGCTCTTCGAGGTCGAGCCAGTAGAGGTGCCAGGCGTTTTTTGGGACTTTGAGGGGTTGGATCATGTGCGCCAATCCACGGCGACCCGCTGGATGCGGCCGACTCGGTCCCGGTAGAGGACTTCCTTGTTTTTCACGCCGTATTCGTGGACGAGGCGTGTGACCTTCACATCGAAGCAGCAGTATTTCGCAATCTCGAGGAGCTTGCCCTCGCGCCACCATTTGATGGCGTCGAGACCGTCCGCAGTTTTTCCAACGCCGAGGGTCGCTTGGGCGATATCCTCGAGTTTGAGACGGTGACCGACGGCTTTTTCGATTTCGAGAAGGAGGTCGAACGAGAGGAGGTTTTCGCGGAGGTCGAGGACGGTGTAGGCCATCAGGACATCGTAATCGAAGCGGATGTGGTTGAAGCCCACGACGAGGTCCGCCCGCTGGAGGCGGCGAATCAAAGCCTCGGCCTGCTCCTCGCCGAAAATCTCATAAACCCCGTCGCGGGTGCTGTAGGTCACGCCGAGTGACATTCCCATCTCGTGCTTGCGGTCCCAACCGCCGACATCGTTCGCGGTGCGCTGGGTCTCGAGATCGAAATAAACAATGTCCATCGCCCTGATTGCCCTAACCGCGATGGAAGTCTGCGAGGGCGAAACTTGTTCCAAGTTCCGCTACGGGGCCGGGGCTCCGCGCCATCAGCGCTGGAGTTGGGTATCGAGAAGGCTGACGACCTGACGGGTTTTTTCGTCCTCCTCCATCCGTTTTTTGATGAGTTTGCAGGCGTGGATCACGGTGCCGTGGTCCTTGCCGCCGAACGCATCGCCGATATCCATGAGGGAGGAATTGGTGTGTTGGCGCGAGAGATACATGGCGATCTGTCGCGGGAAGGCGATATTCGCAGGGCGGCGTTTGCTCGTCATGTCGGCGAGGCGCACATCGAAATGCTCGGCGACGCGGCGCTGGATTTGATCGATCGTGATGGCCTTGCGGGCTTGCTCTTGGAAAATGTCGCGCAGGAGGTTTTCGATGACTTCGCGGGTGAGTTCGCGGTCGCTGAGGGATTTGTAGGAGGCCACCCGCATGAGGGCGCCCTCGAGGCGGCGGACATTGTTGCGGATCTTGTCGGCGAGGAAGTCTATAATCCAAGGCTCGATCTGGAGATTCAAGGACGCGGCCTTGCTGCGAAGGATGGCGATACGCGTTTCGGTGTCCGGTGGTTGAATCTCGGCGGTCATGCCCCACTCGAAGCGGGAGACGAGGCGTTGCTCGAGTTTTTCAATCTCGCTGGCCGGGCGGTCGCTGGAGAGAACGATCTGTTTGTGGCCGTCGTGGAGCGCGTTGAAGGTGTGGAAGAATTCCTCCTGGGAGCGTTCCTTGCCGGCGAAGAATTGGATGTCGTCGATGAGCAGGACATCGGCTTGGCGGTATTTTTTGCGGAATTTCACCAGCGTGCCGTGCTGGATGGCATCGATGAACTCGTTCGTGAATTGCTCGCTCGAGAGGTAAACGACCTTTGCGGAGGCGTTGTTGGCCTGAACATGATGGCCGATCGCTTGGAGGAGGTGGGTTTTTCCAATGCCGCTCACGCCGTAGATAAAGAGGGGATTGTAGGTGACGGCGGGGGAATTGCCGACGGCGAGCGAGGCGGAGTGGGCGAATTCGTTGTTACGACCCACGACGAAATTCTCAAAGGTGTTGCGCGGATTCATCCCGGCGACGGCGATTTTCATCGATTTGTCCTTCGGTTCTTTGCTGGCTTTGCGGGTGGGCGCGGCTGGGGCGGGCTGGGATTCTGCCTCGCTCGGCTGGAATTCGACTTTTTCGATGGTTGGGGCGACGAGGAGGACGGATTCCCGCACGATCGGGAGGTAGTTGCTCTCGATAAAAAACTGGTGGATCGGATTGGGCACGCCCAAGCGGAGCGTTGCGCCATCGACGGCGGCAATCGTGACATTCGAAAACCAGCGCTCAAAACCATCGGCGCTCACGCGCTCGCGGATGTGCTTGGAAATCTGAGGCCAAAGATTGGATGGGGAGTGAGACATGATGGATTTATACACCGCGACCGGCCTGTTGGCGCTGGAACGTGGCTAGAATTGAGAGTGGTTGGACCCGAAACAAGTTTAAAAATCGGGCTGCAGTCGAGTTTGAGTTGTAAAAATTTACCAACAAGCCGTTTAACCCTTTGTAGAAACCAATCCGGCTAGGAGGCATGGAATGTGTGGTGGATTTCAACTGCCCCTTGGAGGGAGGAGTGAACCGCACGACCAAATCCATGATTTTCAAATTATTCACAACTTATTCACATGCTGTCGGTTTTTGTTTTCGCCAGCGGCGTCAGATTAGAAACCGGTCGATTTTGTCACAAGGAAAAAGATGAGATTTCGGGGGTAAAAATTTTCACTTTCGGGGGAAAAATCCTTGACCCTCGCGAAGGCTGATTTTTTGGGGCGTTTCGGGTGGGAGCATCGGGCTGGCGGGGATTTTCCAGCCTGGGAGTGCTCGGGAGGGGACTCGAACCCCTATGGATTGCTCCACCAGATCCTAAGTCTGGCGCGTCTGCCAATTTCGCCACCCGAGCGTCGCGTGACCCGCGAAACGGCTTGGGAAGCGGCGTTGCGGGATGTTTGAGATTGGTCGCTGAGGGGCGACGGGGCAAGCGGAAAGTCGAGGGGATCAGCGAGAGAGGAGGTTTTTAGGGCGATTTTCGTCCTTGGGGGTCTGGTCGGTATCGGCGCCAGGGAGTGGAACGGGGCGGTCGGAGATCGTGGGAGTGGTGTGTTCGCGCTCGGCGATGGTGGCGGTGTCGATGGCTTGGGCACCGATCACGACGACCTGACCATCAGGCCTCTGCATCAGAGCGGGGACTTTCGTGTTTTGCTGATAGGTTTTTCGCTCGTGGATTTCGCCATTGAGGCCGATGTGGGAGTGGAGGAAGGCCTTGGGGGCGACATTTTGAAGGATGTGAATCTCGTTCGAGCCGTCCAGAAGGATGTCGGGAGTGCCGTAGGAGACGATACGGCCGAGGCGGTGGGTGCATTTGATGACGCCGGCTTTTGGGTCCGTGATTCGGATATAGAGTTGGGTGCTGTTCGGGAGTCGGTGGGAGAGGACATTGATCTGGCGCGTGCCGCCGCCGCCGGGTTGGCTGGCAGGGACGCCGACGGTTTTCTCAAAAAGAGAGCGCCCCTCGGTGATTTCGATATTCATCGGCTCGGAGGAGAAGGATCGGCCGAGCGAGGAGTTGTGGATGGTGGCGCGGATGCGGTAGCCTCCATATTCGCTGATCGGGTAGAGCGGGGTGAGGTTCACCGGGCGGGAGAGTTTTTCGCCGGCTTTCAGGAGCAGGGAGGGATTCGAATGCTTGACGCTGCGAGGCGGGATGGGGCGACCGTCGAGGGTTTCGATTTGGAAACTGAACCACGGAATGTCGTCGGTGTCTCGGAGGTTGAGGGAGTTTCCGCTGAGGTTTTGGATCGTCACATTCACGATGAGCGGTTCGTAGGCGAGGTAAAGGGAGCGCTTGAGGCTCATATCCACTTGCAACTGCGCGCGGGCGGTGGGCAGGAAGGCGGCAAGGGTGAGCAGGAGGGTGGTTGTTGTTTTGAGAATCCTGGCCATGGCTAGTCGGGTTTGTCGGCAGCGGTTCGGAAGCCCATCGTGTCCGAGGTTTGCAGCG
Organism: Verrucomicrobiota bacterium; assembly: GCA_026398255.1. GTDB lineage: Bacteria > Verrucomicrobiota > Verrucomicrobiia > Chthoniobacterales > Terrimicrobiaceae > UBA967. The sequence continues at coordinate 93,536 of JAPLTG010000033.1, read as the reverse complement.
GGGTCAAATCCATGGCGCGACGGGTCGCTGTGGCCGTGTCGGTGCTATTTCCAAAGCCAGTCATCCAGTGGCCGCCGCGAGAAACGGGGACTCGCTGGCCGTTTCCATCTTTCACCCAAATTGCAGTCCACTCCGAGACATTGCCCGCCATGCCGTGGATTCCGTAATCGCTGCGGTCGGTGGTTGGCAAATCCACGCGGCTCCATCGTTTGAAACCATCTTTCTCTCCGCCGATTTTGGCATCGGGGCTGGGGGTGAAATCGAAGCCGAGATTCGCCAAATCCTCGGAATGCGTCTCGCCCCACGGGTGACGCGAGGAGGCACGGCCGCGGGCGGCTTTTTCCCATTCCCGCTCGGTGGGAAGGCGGCGTCCGGCCCATTTTGCGTAAGCGTAGGCGTCGAACCAATCGACTCCGAAAACCGGAGAGTCGGGCGTGAGGGTTGCGCCGAGATATTGGCCCTCGCGGACGGCGCGTTTGAAATAACCGGGGGACGGCGGCGTGACTTGCGTTTGGTCCGCCCAGCCTTTTGGCACATGAGACTTGCCGGGAGGTTGGAACGGATGGGCGATCTCGGCGCTCTTTTCAGGGTGGCGCTCGAGGTCCTCGAGGAACTTTTGATATTCGGCAATCGTGACTTCGTATTTGGAAATATAGAACGCCGGAAGGCTGGCAGGCTGGCCTTGGAAGTCGAATGGTCCGGCGGGAATTTCCACGAGGGCGCCGAGATAGGGGACTTGGACCTCAATCGTCGAGGGCCTCATGAAAAACCAGAGGCCGAGCGCCGCGCTCACAAGGAGCAACGCGCCGGCGATGATCGGGGTGGGGTTGTGTTTTTTCGGTGGTGGAGGGGTTGGCGGGGGAGTGGGAGAAGGAGTTGCTGGCTTCGGCGGGGCGGGGCACGAAAGCTTCTCGACCTCTTCCCAGGATAAAGGATTCGCTTCGGAATCTATTAATCTCAGGGCGACGCTTCTCGCTGATTCGGAAGCGGGTGAGGAGTCCAAGGCCTCGAGGATCAAACGGCCGAGGGTTTGCATCGATAGGCTGGGATTTTGAGAAGGGCCCTCTCCGGAAAGCGCGAGGTTGGCGAGGCGGGGGAGAGCGTTTTTGGGCAAAAGAATCGCCGCGGAGATCAGCGGGCCGAACGGGATGTTTTTTCTTTCGCAATCGCCGAAAACCTCGGCGACCAAACCGATCACTTGCAGCGCGGTGGAGGAGTCGATCTTGCCGCCGCTCGCCAGCAAGATTTCCAGCGTGGCGCCCCCCAAAAACGGCGTGGTGAAAAACTCGCGTCCCTCGGCCGTTCCGGTGTCCAAGACCTCCAGAATGCGGGGGTGTGAGCGTCGCATCTTGGCTTGGGCCTCATCCAAAAACGCCGCGCCCTTCTTCGGGCACGGTGGGTTTTCCTGAATCAACACATGGAGCATCACCTGATGGCCGCTGTGTGTTTTTCGGGCCCGAAAAATTTCGACTCCCTCGCGCTCGCCGAGTTTTTCGCGGACATGGAAATGACCAAAAATCGTGCCGGTCAAATGGACCGCCGCCGGGGCGGGGAACATGGATTCCAAGCAGCTGCGAAGGGCGTTTGTCTCCAGAGGCAGTGGAAGAAATGGTGCCCCTTGCAAAAGCCCCGCATAGGCGGAGATGTCGCGAGACGAGACGAAAAGCGTCTTCATCTGGGGGTAGCGGTCGCGGAGGATATCGCGGAGAGTGAATCCCCCGAGCGGCGAGAGGAAGACATCCAAGAGCAAAAGGTCGCAACCTCCCGCGGCCTCGATCTCCCGAATGGCCTCGTCGCAATGGAATGCCAGCGACGGGCGAGGCCAACACAGCTCGACAAACAATGATGCCACCGACTCGGCGGAGGAAGCCTCATTGAGTGCCGCAAAAATTTTCACGGATTCTCGTTGGTGAGATAAAGGGGCAAGGGGTGCTCGGTGGCCAGGGAACCGGGGTTCGCTCGGGTGTCTTGGAGTTCCCCAGTGTAGTAGATGCCCACCACATATCCGATGAATGAGAAACTCGGATCCGAGGGCGGGGTGTAGGTGGTGTCGAGGATTTCGGGCTCGTTCTCACTCCAATTCACCGGCGGGCTGATCCACTCGGTGAGGATGTCCGACTCGGTGAGTTCGATGTTTCCGGCCGGATCCTTGTCGTAGAAGTAAACATGAACTCGCATTTGCTGGGAATCGATCGTTTGGCCGGGGCGGGACTTGATCGAGATGCGGAGGTTTTTCTTACCTTCGGCACCATCGATCAGCTTGGTATCCACGATGCCGAGGATGGCTCCGGGCTGGAGGCCGAACTCGTCACGGGCGTCCGCGCCTTTCTCGGCGGCGACCATGGTCAGCTCGGCAGGAGCCTGGGCCTTGGCATTTTCCAGCATCCCTAGCTTGCGGCGTGTCTGGGCGCGCAATTCCTGGCCCAAATCCGGCAGGGCGAGCACCGTATTATAAATAGACGCCGCATCCTCGGTTTCGCTGCGCTTTTCATGAAGCCGGGCGATGCGAAGAAGGATGCCCGCATCGTTCGGCAAGAGGCGATCGGCCTGACGGATTTTTTCCAACCCGATGTCGTATTCCCCTATTCGAAAGGCCTTGTCCGACTCCGCCACAAGCGCCGTGATTTTCTCGTAGGTTGCGTCGTCTGGTTGCTGCGGAGTGGGGGTGGCGGTGGGCTGGGAGATGGGTGTCGCGGCCGCCACGGCAGGTTCCACTTTGGCTTCGGGCGGTTTTTCGGTCACGACTTGGCTGACGATGGCCTGCTGGAGTCGAGGCAGGAAATACCAAGTCACCGCGGCGATTTGCAGGACAAGAAAAGCGGCCAGTAACGAGGCAGCGACCTTGAAAGTCGTTCCAACTGGCTCGTGGAGGATCGGCGAATCCGAGGAGGTGGTGCTCATGAGAGGGTATAAAATGCCATATCCGATGAGTGGTGAAAGAAAAAGTGCGAGAACTTGGGCGTCGGCTGGCGGCTCCAAGGCCATCGCGCTGTTTCTCACCTGCGACGCCGTGCTCGCCGAGGCGGGAAGTTTTTTCCCAAGACATCCACCGCCCCGACCTGCGCGTAGTGTTCTACGCCATGATCCGCTCCGCACTCCTCCTTGCCCTCGCCTTCTCGCTACCCACCTCGGCACACGCAGAGCAAAAAATTCTCTTCGACTTCAAAAAAGACGGCGACACCTCCGGTTGGATGATCGAGGACGACGGCGTCATGGGCGGCCTCTCGAAAGGGCGCTTCCAGCTCAACAACGAAGGCCACGCGACATTCACCGGGAATGTCTCGCTCGAGAACAACGGCGGCTTTTCCTCCGTGCGATGGAACTTCGACCCCATTGATGTCAGCCCCTACTCGACCTTCGTCATGCGCCTCCGCGGCGACGGCAAACGCTACCGCCTCCTCACCGAGGCCACTCCCGGCGCACGCCACTACTACCAAGCCGAATTCCAGACCGGCACCGATTGGCAAACCCTCGAGATTCCCTTCAAAGACATGACCCCCCACTTCCGCGGCGACCGACTCGAGAAGCCGAATTTCCCAGGAAAAACCATGACGCAAGTGCGCTTGCGCTGACCTGCCCACACGCTCTTCGCCCCGAGAATCGGCGGCGACGGAGCACCGCCCTCCAGTAGGTTTTCGAGGGGGCGCTGTCGCGCCGATGGCGCGGGGCGTTGGAGGGACGACCTCCGTGTCGTCCGGGTTTTAGGCAATGTGATAGGGCCGCGCTGGCGCGCGGGGGGAGACGGCGGCGACGGAGCACCGCCCTCCATGGGGTTTTCGAGGGGGCGCTGCCGCGCGTTGGGGTTGGGCGGCTTATGCTTTCCGAATGAGTTTGCGGCGTTCGTCGATGAATTGGCTGATCTTGAGGGCGAAGCCGGGTTGGCGCTGCATGAGTTGGTTCATGGCGGTGCCTTCTATGTGGAGAAGCGTGGCGTTGACCGGGCTGGGTTCTCTCTAGAGGAGCACCGATTCGCCGAGGAATTCGCCATCCGAGAGGCTGGTGATGGGTTTGGACACTGTCCCGTCTTCGAGACTCACTTGTCCGCCGAAGAGGAGGAAGAACGCCTCGTCGGGATGACCAGCCTGGACGACTTTCTCGCCAACACCGAAAAGTTCTACCTTGGCGGAGGCTGCGAGCGAGGGGTCGGGAATGAGCACCACATTGCGCTCGATGGTGCGCAGGCGGTCGGCATTCCTGTTGATCTCGATGACCTCGCCCCCGGTATCGGCGTCCTTGAATGGGCCTCGCGGATCGATCATCGCCTGCGCCAGCTTCCGTTTGCGGGTGAGTCACCGACAAGCAATTCAACTATCGCATCCAACTCCTCGCCGCCGCGCGGGGTGGGCTGGGCTCGACGCAGCGGCGACAGGTCGAAAAGCTTTTTCGGGAAGCTCACGTTGTTCTGTGCGAGCAATTCATTGAGCCGAAACCACTCGAAATGCAGTGGTCGTTCCAAGGGGTCACTCGGCAGTCGGAAGCAAGCGGCGGGCGGTGGCGAGGGTGTCGATGTCGGCTTCGGTTTTGTCGCGGCGCAGGCGGACGATTCGAGGAAAACGGAGGGCGAGTCCCGAATTGTGGCGCGGGCTTTTGCGGATGGCATCGAAGGCGATTTCGAGAACGATGCGCGGTTCGACCTCGAGCCGGTTGCCTTTTTTGGAAATCACCAGACCGAGGAATTCGTCGGTGAGTTCGGCGATCTCGGCATCGGTGAGGCCGGTGTAGGCTTTGCCGAGCGTGGCGAGTTGGTTGGTGGATTCGTCGCGCAAAGCGAAGGTGTAGTCGCTCAGGACGCCTCGCCGTTTGCCGTGGCCGTATTCGACGGCGGTTACCACGACATCGAGAGTGGCGAGGCGTTTTTTGAGTTTCACCCAACTCCCACCGCGTCGGCCGGGGGAGTAGAGGCTCTCAGGGTCTTTGACCATCAGGCCTTCGTGGCCGCGCTTGCGGGTTGCGTTGAAGAGGTCGTCGAGTTCGATGGCACCGATGGCTTTCAACAATTTGGCACAGCGGAGGGGTTCGGCGAGATTGAGCGAATCAAGATGGGTGCGGCGGCGGCGGAGGGTTTCGCGCAGGAGCGTGGTTCCGTCGAGGTGCAGGATATCGAAGATCACGGCGACGACGGGAATTTCAGCGCCGAGGAAAAGGTCTGGCTCGGTGCGGCCGAGGCGTTTTTGGAGTTCGAAAAAGGGGAGTGGACGGCCGTCTTGCCAGGCGAGGATTTCGGCGTCGAAGACGGCTTCGCGACCCAGACGGCAAGCGGCTTGGGCGATTTCGGGGAAGGTGGCAGTCACGTTTTTGAGGTCACGCGAAAAGATATGGGCGCTGGTGCCGTCGGTGTGGATTTGGGCGCGAATGCCATCGAATTTTGGCTCGACCCAGAGGGCCTCCTCGCCAAACCGGGCGATGATCGCGGGGGCGTCCGGCTCGGGGATAGAGAGCATGCATTTCACGGGTTGGAAAACTCGAAGAGCGGATTCGTGGAGGCGTTGGTCGCGGGCGAGAATGGCGACTTGGCCGAGGTCGCCTTCGAGCATGTGGGCTTCGCGCACGGCGGCGGGATCGCCTTCGAAAGCTGCAGCAAGGGCTTCTTCGTGGAGGCCTTCCTTGAGCCCGATGCGGAGGTCGCCGGAGAGGATTTTGACGAGAAACTTCGAGGCCAAAGGAGGGACTTCGCGGAAGAAGGTTTCGAGAAGCGAGGATTTGGCGGCAGGCCCCTTGGCGGCGCGGAGGCCGGAGAGCAGGAAGGCGATTTCGGGGAGATCGGGATTTGCGTTGCCGCCGTGGTCGGCGAGGACGGTTTCGGTGGTGAGGCCGGAATCGTTGAGTCCCCGCGAGAGCGGGCGGTATTCGGCTTCGGTCATTCCGGAAGCCTGCAATAAAGCGGCGCGGATGACGGCGCGGCCGGCTTGGTGCGGAGCGGCATCCGAGGCGGGGAAGGCATGGCCTGAGAGCCAGAGGGCGGCGAGGCGGAGTTCGGATTCGCCAAGAGGTCGGAAGTAGTCGGAGAGGATTTGGATTTTGGCGAGTTTGCCGGTGAGTGTGGCGATTCGCTCGGCAACGGCGCAGAATTGGAGGAAGCCGGATTGGGACGGGAAGCCCAGGAGGGTCCTGCTTGTCAGGGCCGGGGCGGCTTTCGCAGCCTCATCGATCCGGCTCTGACAAACAGAGCCCTCCTGGTGTGATGCGGGAGCGCGACTTGATAAGGGGAGGTCGAGTTGATTCGGACCGGTGAGTGCCCAGGCTTCGATGCCTCGGGAGCGCAGGTCGGCGGCGAATTCTGAGGCGAAACCGTGGAGGGTGAGCACGCGGCGGGGGTTCACATTTTCGACATGGCGCAGGAGGTCGTCGTAGCCCGCGTGGTCAGAGAGCGGGAAGGCGGCGTCGCAGCGCATGCGGTGGATCGCACCGGGGTCCAGCGCCCAACCCGTGATGGCGGCGACGCGGCGTTTTTTTACAGCCGCCATGGCGCGGCTTCCGGCGGCGGTTGGTGGGCAGATGACGACATGGTTGGCCGCCTCGGCGGGGTTCCATTCCGAGAATTCGGGAAACTCGATGCCTTCCTCGCGGTAGATCGGGACGAGTTTTGAGATCGTGCTGTGGAGCATGACCGGGAGGCCCGCTCCGCGAAGGCAGGCGAGGATTTCCTGGGCCTTGCCCAGCGAGTAGCCGAGCAGGACGGGAACGGAATTTTCCTCGAGGGATTCGATGCAGAATTTGAGGATTTGGGCCATGACCTCCTCGAACGGCGGGAAGACATAGCGCGGGAGGCCGTAGGTGGTTTCCATCACCAGCGTCTCGGCCTGGCAATGGGCTGCGGTTTCGGCGCTGGCGCCTTGGCGGAGTTTGAAATCGCCGGTGTAGAGGAGTGTGCCTTGATCGGTTTCGAGGAAAGCCTGCGCAGAGCCGAGGACATGGCCGGCGGGAAGGAGGCGTAGTCGGAAGTTTTCGAAGTCCCGCGACTCGCCGAATGGGAGCGCAATTTTCTCGCCGTCCCACTCGCCCATGCGGGCCTGCATGAGGCGGAGGGTGGTCGTGGTCGCGATGGTTTTTTCGTGGCGGCCGGTGTGGTCGCTGTGGGCGTGGGAGACGAAAGCGAGCGGCTTCGGGAGGCGCGGATCGAGCCACAGATCCGCCTGCGGCAAATAGAGCGCCCGGTCGTGCCGGACCTCGATCATGGCGTGTCAGAGCGGGTCTTGTAGCCAGCGACGAAGCGGCGGCGAAATTCTTGAAACGATCCGGCGAGGATGTGCTCGCGGGCTTGGCGGGCGAGGCCGAGGTAGAAATGGAGGTTGTGGATCGAGAGCAGGCGCAGACCGAGGATTTCCTCGGCTTTCACCAAATGGCGGAGGTAGGCGCGGGTGAAATTTTGGCAGGCATAGCACTCGCAACCCTCCTCGATCGGGGAGGTGTCCTCGGCGAACGGGGCGTTTTTGAGATTGAGGGTTCCGCCGGCAGTGAAGGCGGTGCCGTTGCGGGCGAGGCGGGTGGGGAGAACGCAGTCGAACATGTCCACGCCGCGGGCGATCATTTCGAGGATCTGCGGCGGGGTGCCGAGGCCCATCGCGTAACGCGGGTGGGTTTTCGGCAGGAAGGGAACGGAATTCTCGACGGCGGCGAACATCTCGGGTTCGGGTTCGCCGACACTCACACCGCCGACGGCGTAGCCATCGAAGCCGATGTCAACGAGCGCGCGGGCGCTTTTTTCGCGGAGGTCGGCGTGGGAGGAGCCTTGGACGATTCCAAAAACGAGCGGGCGTCCCTCGGCGGGCTGTGCATCCCACCAGGCGCGGCAGCGTTTCGCCCAGGCGAGGGTGAGGTCGAGGCTCTTGTCGGCATCCGCGTGGCTGCAGGGATGCGGCGGGCATTCGTCGAAAAGCATGACGATGTCCGAGCCCAGGTCGCGTTGGATTTCCATCGAGGTCTCGGGGCCGATGAAGGTCGGGGAGCCGTCGAGGTGGTTTTGGAAACGGACGCCTTCGGGGGTGATTTTGCGGAGCTTCGCGAGGGAGAAAACCTGGTAACCGCCGCTGTCCGTGAGGATCGGGCGGTTCCAGGCCATGAAGCGGTGGAGACCGCCGAGGCGGGCGATGAGTTTTTCGCCCGGGCGGACATGGAGGTGGTAGGTGTTGCCGAGGATGATTTGTGCGCCGAGGGACTCGAGTTCGGCGGGCGTCATGGCCTTCACCGTCGCTTGGGTGCCGACGGGCATGAAGACCGGCGTGCGAACCGGCCCGCGCCGCGTCTCGAGAGTTGCGGCACGGGCGTCGCCGTCGTTGGATTCAACGGTGAAGTGTTCTGACAAAATCGGGCTGGCGATTAGGATTTCGGGGCCGAGCCGGCGATGCTGAGCGAGATGTCGATCGTATCGGAAACCTTGTCGAGGTTTTCACCGGCCTTGATGCCGAAGTCGCCGCGCTTGATCTGGAAGTTCGTGCGGATGACGAGGAGGTCGCCCTGCATTTTTCCATTGGTGCGGTCGGCAAGGCGACCGGGGAGGTAGGTGACTTTGGCTGGAGCGGTGATTTCCTTCGAAACGCCTTTGAGGGTGAAGAGGCCTTTGACATCGGCGGTGCCTTCGTTGCCGTTTTTCACGGGGTTGAGAACTTCTTTCACCTCGAAGGTGATCTCGGGATGGTTGGCCGCATCGAGCCAGTCGGCACCGAGCATGTGCTCCTGCATGAGGGAATTTGAGACGGTAAGGGATTTTGCCTCAACGACGATCTTGCCCTCGATTTCCTCGGGTTGGGCGGGATCGATTTCAATCGTGCCACTGATGCCGTTGGCGGTGCCGTTGATCGACTCGAGCGGGGCGTCGAGTTTGAAGACGATGTTGTTGACTCCTTTGGGATCTTTGAGATCGAAAGCGATTTCCTGGGCGGTGGCTGTGGCGGCCAAAGCGGAGGCGGCGGCGAGGAGGATGATGGTGTTTTTCATAGTTGTTGGTTTTTGGTGTTCCGGGAGAGGAAAGGCAGGAAGGAAACCCCAAACAGGACGACGGCGCAACCGGTTCCCACGGCGAGGAGGTCTAGGCCGGGGACGAATTGTTTTTTCCAAACGGGATAGTTGATGCCGGTGACGGGGTCGGTTTCCATGGTGGAGACGGAGGTTTTGGTCCAGCCCGGATTCCTGCCCGCGAGGATCCACCAGGAGAGGATCGTGAGCCAAAGAATCAAAGTGCCGAGGCGGAGGAAAGAGGACATGGTTTTTTACTTTGAGGCAGGGGACTCATCGGCGTGGAGTGTGAGGTCGTCCATGGAAGATATCTCGAGGAGCAAGCGGCTCCCGTCGAGTTGAACGGTTCCATTGGCGCGAACTTTTTGGCCGACGAATTTGCGTTTGAGCATCCACTCCGAGATTTCAGTTTTTGCGGGGTCGTAGGAAACCATCACACCGCTGCGGGGGTCGGACTCGGCGAAAACCAGATAGCGGCTCTTTTCACCGTGCTCCAAGCGGTCGATAACGCCGGTGACGGTGATTTGTTTGCCGGCTTTGTCTTTGATTTCCCCGCGATCGGTGGACTTGAAGGATGTCTTTTCGGCTGGTGTGGGCGTGGGCTTTTCCTTTTTGGCGAAGGGCGAGGGGCGGGATGTGACTCCTCCGAAATTGCCGGTGAGGGCGAGGATCGTGAGAGTCGTGCAAACGGCAATCACCGCCGCCATGGCGATCACGAAATTCTGCGAGCGATGGAATGGGGTGGCTTTGGATGTCGGGCTCTCATCGACTTCTGCGGGAGGATTTGGTTTGTTTTTTTTCGGTGGAGGTGGAGTCGGAGAGGTGAGGGGATTGGCGAGGGAGGGTTTGCCGCGCAGGTCGGGGCGCTTGTTCGGAGAGGGCGTTTTGGTGGAGGGTTCGAGACCCTGAAGGGCCTCGGATGCGGATTGCGGGCGGTCATCCTTGTTGAAATCGAAAAGTTTTTCCACCCAGGCGGCGAGTGCGATGGGAAGGTCGGGTCGGGCTTTCGAGAGCGGAGTGAAATCGTGTTGAAGATGGGCGGCGATGAGCGAGGGGACGTCATCCCCTTGGAATGGAAACTGAAAGGTGAGCGCCTTGTAGAAAACACAACCCAGCGAGTAGAGGTCCGAGCGCTGATCCATGGGGAGGCGGTTGAGTTGCTCGGGCGAGATGGTGTGAATCGATCCGGTGATGGCACCCGAGTGATCCATCGTTTGCTGGCTCGGTTCGCTCATGACTTTGGCCAACCCGAAGTCGAGCAACTTGGCTTGGAAGCCGCCTGAAGGGGTGGCGGCGAGCATGATGTTTGCGGGTTTGATGTCGCGGTGAACCAATCCAATCGCATGGGCGGCGCCGAGGGCTTCGAGGCATTGGCGGGCAAAGGTGGCGAAAAAATCGAGCGCCATCGGTTCGGAGAGCTCGTTGATATTTTGACCCGAGATATACTCCATCACAACGAAGGTTTGGCCTTCGGAACGGAAGAAGTCATAGATCGTGACGATGTTCGGGTGCTGGAGGCTCGCGAGTTGGCGGGCTTCGAGGAAGGGATCGGAGATGCCGTCGTCGGTTACGATCTGCTTGATGGCGACCCAGCGATTCAGAACCGTGTCATAGGCAAGATAAACCGCGCCACACCCCCCGACGCCAACCCGTCGTTCGAACACATAGCGTCCATCCCCAATCGATGCGGATTGCCCAGAATCCATGTCCTCGACAAAAGCCAATTTATGCGAGGAACACAAGGGGTATCGGGTGTCGAATTTGAAGCCGACTTTTCACTTGCGGCAAACGCCGCATCGACTCACATTCCTTGTCCCGTTTTGCGGGATTTCCACTGCCTCGTGGTGTAACGGTAGCACAATTGATTCTGGATCAATTTGTCATGGTTCGAATCCATGCGAGGCAGCCAACTCTCCCTCCTTTTGCAACCCATCCAAACTATGAAAATCGACGCCTACACGAAAATCGTTCTGACCCTTATCGCAGCAGCTCTCATCGCGCATCTTTTCAAGGATGCACCGGTGATTTCCACAGCGCATGCCCAAGAGGCCGCGGTTCGCATCCAGAAAGTTGATCTTGTATCGGTCAACGGAGTGGCGATTTCGGATGTGATCTCCGACAGCGGCAGCGTGAACCCAGTTAATGCGAGCCTCGTCGCCTTGCCGGTGCGGGTTTTGAATGACTGAGCTGGGATTTCCAGCGGGGCGAGGGGGAGTAAAAAAATCAGGCCGATCCCATGCGTGATCTGTATTTTTGGTTTGTGGCCGGGGAGGAGAGCGGGGATGCGCGTGCCTTCGAGGTGATGCGGGCCATTCGCGAGTTGCGGCCATCTGTAAGGTTTGGCGGGGCGGGAGGGGAGAGGATGCAATCGCTTTGCGGTGGTCCGTTTGACAACTGGATCGGACGGGCGGCGGTGGTCGGCTTGTGGGATGTTCTAAAAAACTATGGTTATTTTCGCGGGAAGTTCGAGGCGGGGCTTCGTGCGATCCTTTCGGAAAAACCCGACGCGGTGGTGCTGGTGGACTACCCGGGTTTCAATTTGCGTCTCGCGAAGGCGCTTCGGTCTCGGAGCTATCCCGGGAAAATTCTTTACTACATCAGCCCGCAGGTTTGGGCATGGAACCGCTCGCGAATTCCGAAGATGGCGAGGATTCTTGATTTGATGATCTGTGTTTTTCCCTTCGAGGCGCCGATGTATGAGGCGAGCGGGCTGCATACGGTTTTCGCGGGGCATCCGCTTCTGGAGGCTCTGGCAGAGGAGCGGGGAGGGCTGGCTCGCGAGGAGAATCTCCTCGGGTTGTTCCCCGGCAGTCGGGAGCGCGAGGTGAAGCGGAATTTTCCGGCCATGCTCGGTGCGGCAAGGATTGTGGCTGAAAAGATGCCGGGGGTGCGTTTTGAGGCCGCGGCGGCCGGGTCGGCGAGGGCTGCGATGATGCGACGCATGGCGGAGGGTTTTCCTGTCACCGTGGTGGATGGGGGGGCTCACGCTTTGATGCAGCGGGCTACGGCGGGGCTGGTTTGCTCGGGCACGGCGACCTTGGAGGCGGCGTTTTTCGGGCTGCCTTACGCGCTGGTTTACAAGACGGCCTGGCTGACCTTCGAGGTCGGCAAGCGGGTGCTCGATGTGAATGCCCTCGGGATCGTGAATATTTTGAATAACTATTTGGTCAATCCCCCGCCGGATCCTCGCCTGCCGGCGTCTGGCGCGCCCCATGTGGTGCGGGAGTTCATCCAATCGGATGCCTCGCCGGAGGCCCTCGCCGGGGAGGCTTTGCGGCTGCTTGGCGACTCGGTGGCGAGGGAGGCTTTGGCGGCGCGGCTTGAGGGAATTGTGCGCACGCTACGGGCCGAAGGGGCTGGAAAGCGTGCGGCGAAGGCGTTGCTCGACTCGGTCAATGAAAGTCAGGCATCCTTGATGCCATGAGCGAGGAATTTCCTAAGAACCATCTCGAGTCGATCTGGGCCCCATGGCGTGTCGAGTATTTCCGGGCCGAGCACCAGAGCGGGATCGATTTTTTAACCGAGGCGGCCAATGCGACTGACGACGCCGCGCACTTGGTGGTGAAGCGTCTGGGGACTGCGTTTCTGATCATGAATAAATATCCCTACTCGGCTGGACACTTGATGGCGGTGCCGTGTCGCAAGGTGGTAAAAATGTCTGATGTCCTCGCGGAGGAGGTGCTCGATCTTTGGAATCTGGCCGTTCATGCCCAGAAATTGCTGACCGAGGCCGTCAAGGCTCAGGGTTTCAATGTGGGCTGGAATCTTGGCAAGGCTTCCGGGGCGGGGGTCGAGGATTACTTGCACATCCACATCGTGCCGCGCTGGGTTGGTGATTCGAATTTCATGGCCGTCACGGGCGGAACGCGGATCATTCCCGATGGACTTCAGCCCCTCTACGCGCGCTTGTTGGAAATTCAGGCGGGGCTTGCCAATGTTCCCGGCTCGGGTATCTGTAAAACCACTCAGCCACCGGGGGCATAGCTCAACGGTTAGAGCAGGCGGCTCATAACCGCTTGGTTGTCGGTTCGAATCCGGCTGCCCCCACCAACTCGCGGGATTACTTCTTGTGTGGCGTTTCGAGTTTCGTGTAGTTTTCCGATCTCTCTTTTCGGGCAGTTAGCTCAGCGGTAGAGCGGTAGTTTTACACACTATTGGTCGGGGGTTCGATCCCCTCACTGCCCACCCCCCCCTTTTTTTTCAAGCAAAATCGATCATTAAACCTAGGTTTAATGATCATAATAGTAAGAGATTTTTAATTTTAGGAGGGTTGACATTGAGGGCGCACTTGTTCACAAGAGCTCTCTGATCGGACCACACCCATGGCTCTGGCAACCCTAAGAACAAATTCCCATTCAGACGTTGGCAAATACAGCGCGGCGGTTTGTGTTTGCATGGCGGTCTTTACTCTCTCGGCCCAAGCTACGGCCCAGACGGTTTTGACGGTTCGTGATGCGGAATATCGTTCGCGCTGGGCTGGCAAGCAGGAGGACCGTATCGTCACTCCCCAATACTTTGCCCCCGGCGGCGGGTTGGACGAGGATGCCGAGGGGGCGTCCAGCACGGAGGAGCCTGCCGAGCCGAGCCTCGTCGAAAGCATGGACCGCATGGCGGAAAATGTGAAACGCGGCCTGCGCTTCGGCCCGCTGGATTTTCAACTCGGCCTCTCCAATGGCTGGGAATACTCCTCGCAAAACTCGGCCGGCAGCTCGAATGACTTTGCCGATAACAACAGCTTTTTCGCCGCCCCCACGATCGGGATCACCTACGAGCGAGAGATCGGCGTTTGGACCGTCAACGCCCGCTTTGGAACCGGCTACCGGTATTATTTCAACCAAGATTACACGGCGGCCGGAACCGGGGCTCAGCGCAATCCGCTCGCCCTCACTGGAGGGATCGACATCGGCTACAATACGAGCCGCCTCTCGGTGAACCTCAGCGGCAGCGCCTCCTCGGGCAGTGGCTACGACATCACCTCCGGCAGCAACAGTTGGCAGACCTCAGGCTCCTCGTCGCTCTCCTTGCGCTACATCATCACCGAGGAATTCACCACCGGCGCCGCGGCCTCTGTCACCTACTCCAACACCGCCGACACCCAAGCTGCCGAGGGAGAGCCCCCGCAAGAGGACAGCTACAGCACAAATCTCGGCGCGAGTATTTTTGCCGATTACCTGCTGACCCCAAAAACCAACTTACGCTTCACGCTTAGTGCAGGCCAGGACGCGCAGGCCTTTGTCGGGGCATCGACCGAAGGCCGCCTCTACTACGATGCATTGTTGACTCTGACCTACCAACTCGCGCCCAAGTTCTCGATCGATGCGGGCGGTGGCGTCGGCTATGTGGTTGATGAAAACATCCCCGATGGCAAATACGCGGGTCTGCGGCCGGTTTACACGGGAGCGATCAACTACACGCCGACGGAGAAAACCTACTTCAAAGCGAGCATCTCGATGCAGGGGGCCGACATCATGCCGAACTTCAGCTTGATCGCGGGCTGGAACGCCCGAGAAAAAACTCGGCTCTCGATGTCGGTTTACCAAAACCAAGGATTCTCGAGCCTTTCTCCGGATCAATACAATGTCACCCGAGGCATCCTCGGAACGGTCTCCCAGCGCTTGATCAAAGGCATCGACCTCTCACTCTCGGCTGGCTACGAGCAGTCGATCTACGAGGGATTGAGTGGAGCCGAGAATGCGCCAGCGGCGGTGGAGGGCCCAGCAGACTACTGGCTGGCAAATGCCTCGCTCTACTGGCGCTTCCGCGAGTGGCTCGCCTGGCAAAACACCTTCATGGTCTCCACCGGCCAAGGCGACAGCACCGAACTGCAGACGCGCTTTTCATCAAGTTTAAATTTGAACTTCTGAGCTTGGTGATTAGTTTCAATCGCTGATGTTTTTTCGTCATTCCAACACCCGCCAAAAATTTGCACTTCACGCGGCGGCTTTGTTTTTAGCCGCTGTTCCGCTCCACGCCGCACCGCCTGTTCTCCCAGCGCCAGTCACCCATTCCGCTCCCGAGCCTGCTGCAGGCGGCTTTCGTTCGGATAACTCGAACGCCCCAGTTGCTCCGGCGGTTCCTGCCGATCGATCTGGGGAAGCCTCGATCCCGACATTGATGGCCGGGGAGGGAGACTATGTTTTGGCAGCGGGGGATACGCTCGATCTGATGGTTTACAAGGAGCCGGACTTGAATATGCGCTCCAAAATCTCGCGGGACGGGCGGGTGCAATTGCCCCTTCTGGGAGAGGTGGCCGTTGCGGGAAAAACCGTTCGCGAGGCGCAAGATTTCATTAGGTCACTGCTCAACGCCGATTACCTAGTTGATCCGCAAGTTTATTTGAATATTGCCTCTTACACCCAGCGAAAGATCACGCTGATCGGCCAAGTCGTTCGCCCCGGAAGCTATGAACTTCAAGGCAATGAATCGCTCGGAATTTTGGAGGCGATCGGCATGGCGGGGGGCTTCACCCGCATCGCGGATAGCAAAAATGTCACGATCAAACGAATTGTGGGCGGCAAGCCAGATACCATCAAAGTCAACACCAAGAGGCTTGAGGATGCCAATGGTGGAAGTTTCCAAGTCCTCCCCGGGGACATCATTACCGTCGGAGAAAGTTGGTATTGATACGCCTTAAAAAAATTTCAAGAAACCAGGATGAGCAAAGACCCAGCTAATACAAAAAATCCAATCCAAAATGTTACGGATGCCATTGATTGGCGGGAGTATTTCCATGCCGTGGTGGATCGGTTGTGGTTGGTGATCCTCTGCATGGTGGTAGCGGGAATCTATGCCGCATACAGCCTCTCGACAGTGCAGACCGTTTATCGTGCGCGCTCGGTGCTTTTTATCGAACAAGAGCAGGCAAAAATCATCAAAGCGGAACAAGTCCGTGACGAAGCCATTCGAAGCGTGGACATGATCAATACCGTCGTGGATCTCTTGAGGAGTTACACTTTTGCACAACGAGTGGCTATATGGCTCAAGCTCGATCAGGACCCACGTTTCCTCTCCGCCGCCGGCATCCCGGCCCGCGATGCCAATATCGATCGGGTGAGCGCTGCGTTGAATTCCATGGTGTCGTCGGTATTCCGACCGCAAACGCGTCTCATTGATGTCGTCATCACGAGCTCGGATCCCAACCTGTCGGTGAAATTAGCAAACGGCTTCGCGGATGAATACATTCGTTATGTGAACGAGCGGCGTTCCGATGCGTCGAAGTCCGCGACACAGTTCCTGCTCGAAGAGCGCGATCGCCTCCAAGAAAAAATGCGAATTTCGGAGGAAAAAATGCAGGCTTTCCGCGAGCGAGAAAAGGCTGCTTCGATCGAAAACATGCTCGCCACAGCTCAGGGGCAACTTTCCGAAATCAATGCCAATCTGGCTCAAATTCAGCAACGCATTCGCCAGATTGATAGTGATTTGGCTGTCATCAAAGCCAACCAAGGGAGTGTTGACCAACTCCTCTCCCTTCCGAGCGTCGCCTCGGAACCCAAGGTGGTCCAACTTAGCGAATCCATTCGGGCTCGGGAGCGGGAACTCGACCTGATTTCCAATCGCTACCGCGCCAAGCACCCGACTTATATCCAAATCAAAACACAAATTGATTTGACCCAGAGAGATTTGAATAAAGTGCTCTTTGGCGCCTCAGGCTTATTGGAGAACACACGCAATCGGTTGCTCTTACAGGAGCAAGAATTGAACTTTTCCCAGCAAAAAGCAGAGAGAAGGCTCCTGGACGTCACTGCTAAAACTGTGGAATACAACTACCTGAAGCGGGAGCTCGACTCCGACTTGGCTCTCTACAACTCCGTCTTGTCGCGTTTCAAGGAGGTGGATTTGACGAAGCAACTCACCGAGTCGCCCGTTCGAATCCACGAAAAAGCCTCAGGCGCCCAGCCCATCCGACCTAGCGCCACCAAGCAATGGATGCAGTCCCTACTCGGGGGTTTGGCAGCCGGCATCGCCCTTGCGATTGCTTTGTTCATGTTGGACACGAGCATCAAGACGGTCGATCAAATCGAGCAAATGACAGGCGTCAATGTCATTGCAGCCATTCCCAAACTCAGCCTCTCCTCGCGTGCCAGCGTGTTGGTCGTCAACGAAGAGCGCTCCGGTATCGTTGCGGAATCCTTCCGATCGTTGCGAGCATCTTTGACCCTTCACCAGCTCAATGAAAACGCGCGCACCTTCCTTTTTTCCAGTTCCTTGCCGAGTGAAGGCAAAACCTTCTGCAGCTCCAACTACGCCGTCACGCTCGCCCAGCAGGGATTCAATACCCTCTTCATCGATGCCGATCTTCGCAAGCCCGGCGGCTCGATCGTTTTTTATGGAGAGAACCGGAAGCCCGGCCTTTCCGAGGTTTTGATGCAATCCTGTGCGATGAAAAACGCCGTCATGCCTTCGCACATCGATAATTTGCAGGTTCTCACCGCCGGCGGCCGTGCGCCGAATCCCTCCGAGTTGCTCACGAATGAAAATATTCAGCGTGTTCTTAAAGAGGCTCTCTCGAAATACGACCGTGTCGTGGTGGACTCCGCGCCATTGCTTGCGGTGAGCGACACGCTGTTGATCGCGCCACACATCGACCTCTGCACTCTCGTGGTGCGCGCTTTTTCCACACCGCGCAAGATGGTGCAGCGTGCTCTGAAATCCCTCGATGAAACCAAGACCGAACCAGCCGGTCTGATTCTGAACTTCCTGCCCGGCGGTCGCGGAGGCTACTACGCCTACTACTACTCTGGAAAATACTACGGCTCTTACGGTGCCAAGGGAGTTTACGGGGAATAAGCCGTGGCCGAAGATTCCACCTCTCCCAAACGCGGCCTGCTGATTTTTGGCGGGATCGTGTCACTTCTGGCGGGCATCTTTGCCATTGTAGCGCCTGGGATTTTTTCCATCCTTCTGACGGAATTCCTCGGAGCCCTGCTGCTGGTCACAGGCGTCGTTGGTTTATTTCAAGCCTTGCTGGGCAAAAATATCGCCCATCGTGTGCTGTCGCTTCTTTCGGCCATCGTTCGCGTAGCGGCCGGATCGGCCTTGTTTTTTATGACCACGGAGGGCGTCGCCATCCTCACGCTGATCCTCGCCGGAGTTTTTGTGGCCGAAGGCATTTTCTGCATCTCGACTTCGTTCAGCATGCGCTCGAATCCCGCTTGGATTTGGCTGCTTCTGAACGGCGTTGTAGCGCTGGTTCTCGGTGGGATGATTTTTTCGAAGTGGCCCTCTGATGCTGCCTGGGTTGTGGGTTTGCTGTATGGCATCCAGTCGATTTTCGCGGGGTCTGTTTTTTTGATGTTGGGTCTCCGCACCGAAAAGAAATAACGGGCCAACACAGGCTTCCCATTTCCTGCGGTTGTTTTTTTTTGGAAATCCGCAAAAGTCCTGCCCGATGGAAACGAAAAGGGCAGATTACATTTCACAGGGTTTCGATAAAATTTCCGCCGACCTCGACTTTCTCCTCGGGTGTTTTGATGAGGTCTTGCGCGAATTAGGGGAGGAGCGTGTGGCGGAAAGCCTGCCGTGGACTGGCCATAATGCCGATTCCTGCGAAGGCTTTGAGCAAGCAGCCTCCATGGCATTTCAACTCCTCAATATGATCGAGGAAAATGCAGCCGCCGCGACGAGGCGCTTGCGCGAGATGGATCAGGGAAGTGCGGCCGAACCTGGGCTGTGGCCCCGCCAGTTGAAGGAACTCGCGTCGGCTGGAATCGATGGCGCCAGCATCGCGGCTTCTCTGGCGTCCATTCGCATCGAACCTGTTCTCACCGCACATCCCACCGAAGCGAAGCGAGCGGCGGTTCTCGAGCAACACCGCGCTCTCTACACTCTGCTTTTGGCTCGCGAGGATTCGCTGCTGTCGCCATCCCAGCGCGAGACATTGCGCGAGGAATTCAAGGTCGTGCTGGAACGCTTATGGCGCACCGGGGAAATCCTCCTCGAAAAACCCGACATCGCCTCCGAGCGTCGCGGCGTGATCTACACGCTGCGCGAAGTTTTTCCTGCGGCGCTCGGCCGATTGGATACCCGTTTTCGACAAGCTTGGCGGGAGGCGGGCTTGGATGCTGAGTTGATTGCCAATCCACTCGATTGGCCCAAAGTCCGTTTTGGAACTTGGGTGGGCGGCGATCGCGATGGGCATCCGTTCGTCACGGCCAGCGTCACCGAGACGAGCCTTCGCGAGCTGCGCGTGAGCGCTTTGATTGTGCTTCACCGTCAACTCGACGACCTCGCTGCGAAGCTCCCGCTCTCGAGCAATTTTCAGAATTTCCCTTCTGAACTTCAGGCGGACCTCGACCTCTTCAGTCAGGAAAATCCCGTGCTCGATGCGAGTCTCTGGGCGAGTTACTCGGACGAGCCCTGGCGCCGATTCATTTTGCACCTCCAGGCGAAACTTCCTGTCACGACCGGGGAAATTGAGGATGCTAAAATCCTAGAGGGTGGAATCCATTTCCAGACTCCTTCCGAGTTGGATGCGTGCCTCGCACGCTTGGCTGCTTCGTTGTCTGCAATGGGTGCGGGAAGATTAGTGGATTCAACCGTTTCGCCCATTCGCCGCACACTCGATACTTTCGGCTTTCATCTAGCCGCTCTGGATATTCGACAGAACAGCCGATTCCATGATCTTGCGATCGACCAACTCCTTGCCGCCAGTGGCGCAGCCTCGCCCAATTTCTCGGAATGGGACGAGCCCCGCCGACTTGAATTTCTCGAAGCGGAACTCCGCTCGCCACGCCCTTTCCTCGGTGGAGGTGCTTCGGCCGGGCCTCAAGCCGATGCGGTCCTTTCCTGCTACGCCGTCCTTCGCCAGCACCTCGACAAGCATGGTCCTACGGGACTTGGCTCCCTGATCGTCAGCATGACCCGCCGCCTTTCCGACTTGCTGGCTGTTTACCTGTTGGCCCGCGAGGCGGGTTTGACGAAATGGACGAGCGAGGGCCTGGTCTGCGAACTCCCCGTCGTTCCTCTTTTTGAAACCCTCGACGATCTCGAGCGGGGTCCAGACATCATACAGAAATTCCTAGAAAATCTTTTGACGCGCCGGAGCCTCGCCAGCCAGCAGGCGACGACCACAGGCTTGCCCGTTCAGCAGGTGATGATCGGCTACAGCGACAGCAACAAGGACTGCGGAATTTTCGCGAGCCAGTGGACCTTGCATCAATCTCAGGACGCCATCGCGGCAGCCGGTAGAAAAGAGGGATTCAAAATTCGCTTCTTTCATGGCCGCGGAGGCACGATCAGCCGTGGCGCGGGACCGACCCACCGGTTTCTCGATGCTCTTCCGCCGGGTTCCGTTCAAGGCGATCTCCGCATGACTGAGCAGGGCGAGACCATCTCGCAAAAATACGGCACCATCAGCTCCTCGGTTCACAATCTCGAGTTGCTCCAAGCCGGCGTCGCTTCCGTTTCCATGGGAAGTCCAAAGCCCGAGGTCGATGGGATCGTTTCGGAAATTTGCGAATTCCTCTCCTTGGCCAGTCGGGAGAGTTACACCGCGCTAATTCAGCATCCCGATTTCATGGCCTACTACTCGGAGGCCACACCGATTGACGCCTTGGAGACGAGCCGCATCGGATCGCGTCCCGCGCGTCGCACCGGTGAGAGGACACTCGCGGATCTTCGGGCGATTCCCTGGGTTTTTAGCTGGAACCAAAGTCGCCACTATCTCCCGGGTTGGTTTGGTGTTGGGTCTGCCCTCCGCCGCCTTCGCGAGGAAAAACCGGCTTTGTTCGATGCTCTGCGATCGAACTTCCGCAAGTCCGCCTTCCTTTATTATGTGCTGAACAATGTCGAAACGAACCTCGCCAGCGCCGACCGGCAAATCATTGAGGAATACGCGGGGCTCGTTTCCAATTCCTCGGCCAAGGCCTCGATCCTGCCCCTCATTCTGGGAGAGTTCGATTCCACCCGCGAGATGATGGCTGAGGTTTTCGGCGGATCGATGGAGATACGCCGGCCTCGCATGACGAAGACACTCGCCCTGCGCAGCGAGGGATTGAAGGCGCTCCACCACCACCAAATCAGCCTCCTGCGCCGTTGGCGTGCGGCCTGCGTGGCACAATCTCCGGAAAAAGACCGCCTGCTTCCACAGGTTTTGCTCGGCATCAATGCGATTGCCAGCGGCCTGCGAACAACGGGCTAGGATTTCGGGCTTCACCGCCCCTTGCTCGATTGTGTAAAAGATTCGTTCCTCCGAATAAAACCTATGGGCAAGATTTATAACAACATCGTCGAAACCGTCGGGCGCACGCCGCTCGTGAAACTCAACCGCGTCACCGCTGGCCTTCCAGCCACGATCGCCCTCAAGTGCGAGTTTTTTAATCCGCTCGGCAGCGTGAAAGACCGCATTGGAATGGCCATGATCGAGGACGCCGAGCAACGCGGAATCCTCAAACCCGGTGGAGTGATCATCGAGCCGACCAGTGGAAACACCGGTATCGGCCTGGCTTTTGTCGCCGCCGCGAAAGGCTACAAGGTCATCCTCACGATGCCTGATACCATGAGCGTCGAACGCCGCACGCTCCTGGCCTTGCTCGGCGCGGACTTGGTTCTCACGCCCGGCTCGGAAGGGATGCGCGGCGCGATCGCCAAAGCCGACCAACTTCTTCAAGAAACCCCTGGCGCTTGGATGCCACAGCAGTTCAACAATCCCGCCAATCCCGCTATCCACTCCAAAACCACGGCGGAAGAAATCTGGGCCGATACCGACGGTCAGGTGGACATCCTTGTTTCGGCGGTCGGAACCGGTGGCACGATCAGCGGCGTCGTCGAGGCTCTTCTTCCTCGCAAGCCGTCCTTCCGCGCCATTGCGGTTGAGCCGATGGATTCGCCCGTCATTTCCCAAACCCTCGCCGGCGAACCCCTCAAACCCGGCCCGCACAAAATCCAAGGAACCGGTGCGGGATTCGTTCCCGGCAACCTGCATTTGAAGAGCGCTGCTGGCACTCCGCAGATCACCGAGTGCGTGAAGGTCTCTAATGACGACGCCATGGCCATGGCTCGCCGACTTGCCAAAGAAGAGGGAATCCTCGGTGGCATCAGCACCGGAGCCAATGTTTTCGCCGCGATCGAAGTCGCGAAACGCCCCGAGAACGCCGGCAAGTTGATCGTGACGATCGGTTGCTCCACCGGCGAACGCTACCTTTCCACCGCTCTCGCTGATGAGGCTCGCGCCAAAGTCGCCAATTAATTTATGAGCAATTCGGAAACGCCCGTTATTCCAGCCCCCCTCCCGATTGATGATCCCATGCTGAAGTGGGAATTGTTCTGGGAGAAAAACAAATCCGCCATTTTAGGAGCTGTCGTCTTGTTAGTCGTCGGCGGGATCGCCTTGGGAGCTTGGTTCATCTATTCGAGCCTTCGTTCCACGGCCGCCCAGAAGCTCTTGGCGAATGCCACGGGCATCGAGGGATACGAAGCGGTCGTGACTCAATATCCGGGGTCCATGCCCGCGGCGGATGCCTTGTTGCGCCTGGCCGCCGCGCAACGGGAGGCCGGTGACCTCGAAAAATCCACGGCTACTTTCCAAAAATTCCTCGAGAAATTTCCCGACCACCCACTTGCTGGCGGCTGGGAGTAGGTCAAAACCAAGACGCCACCGGAAATTCCGACGCGGCTTTGACGACCTACCAGCAGGTCGTTACCCAATATCCAAAGAGCTACGCCGCGCCCTTTGCCGCTTATTCCGAGGGGGAGATTCTCCTTCGCCGCTTTCTGCGCGACGAGGCTCAGCGGAGCTTCAATATGGTGGTGACTCAATTTCCGCAGTCTCCTGCGGCACGCATGGCCTCGTCTCAACTCGCTCGGCTGGGAGCCTCCCAACCGCCCCGGGCCTCGGTTGCCGAACCAGCCGTGAGCGCACAGCCCGTCCAGTAATTTTCTAAGTCCTCTGGAGTTTAGCTCGCCGCGAGGAGAGGGGATTCGTGCAACTCGGGGGTTTGGGTTTCGTTCGGGATGTCCCGAAAATCCAAGAGTTCCATCCGGCCATCGAAGTGTTCGACCATCGCGGTGAGGCTTTCCACCCAGTCCCCGCAGTTGTAGTAGGTGATCCCTTCGATCTCGCGCACGGCCGGGGTGTGGATATGGCCGCAGAGGACGGCATCGACGCTGTGGTCGCGGGCGAACCGAACGATGGATTCCTCAAATTTGCCGATGAAGCTCACGACATTTTTGACCTCTGCTTTCACATAGGCGCTGAGGGACCAGTGGCCGAGCCCGAAGAGTTGACGGAAGAAATTGACGACGCCGTTGCAGCGCATGAGCAGCACATAGCCGATGTCCCCGAGGTGGGCCAACCAGCCGAGGTTTTGGACGACGGTATCGAGTTCATGCCCGTGGATGACGAGGATTTTTCGGCCGTCCGCCGTGGTGTGGATCGCATTCTTGCGGATTTCGACGCTGGCATAGTGCCCGTGGAAGGCGGAGAGGAATTCGTCGTGGTTGCCAGGAATGTAAATGATCTCGGTGCCTTTGCGGCCCTTGCGGAGGAGTTTTTGGATCACATCGTTGTGATCCTGCGGCCAGTAGATTCCGCGACGAAGAGCCCAGATATCAATCAAATCGCCGACAAGGTAGAGCGTCTCAAATTCCGTATCCCTGAGAAAATTGATCAAGGCGCTGGCTTGGCTGCCCTTGGTTCCCAAATGCACATCTGAAATCCAACCGGTGCGGTAGTGGTTCATCCGCATCGCAGTCGATCCGAGGTGAAAATTCCCCGCAAGGAAGGGGGTGTGACAAGATTGTCACACGGAAGGACTCCCCGTTCAGTTGGGGATGGAGGTGTGGCGGATGTCCTTCACCTCGACCGCGTAGATGGTGTCCTCCGCGATGCTCTTGGCTTGGTCACCGATGCGCTCGAGGCAGCGGGCAATGAAGATCAGCTCGAGATAGCCACGGATCGAGTCCGGGTTTTTCTGCATCAGGTCGGCGAGTGTTTCGGCAAAAGAGCGGTTTTGCTCGTCGAGTCCCTTGTCGCGGAGTTTGAGGGTGCGGGCGAGTTCGATATCGCCATCGGAAAAGGCCTTGATGGCATCCTTGAACAAATTCGTCGCGGTGTCGAAAAGCGGCTCGATACGGGCGATTTCAGGGAGCGCGGGTTGCAAGATGAGCTTGCGGGCACGGCGGGCAATGCCGACGGCTTGGTCGGCAGCCCGTTCGAGGTTCACGCTGGTCTTCATCGCCGCGATCACATTGCGCAAATCCGAGGCGAAGGGATGGTAGCGCAGCATGATGTCCATTCCGGCCTTATCGATTTGGATTTCCAGGGTATCCACCTCCTCGTCATCGGCGATGACGGTGTTGCACCAATCTTCGTCGCGTTCGAAAAGTCCCTTGCGAGCGCTGTCGATGCTGCGGGCGGCGAGGCTCGCCATCATGAGAACATCCTTGCGGAGGTTCTCGAGGGCGGTTTCGAAGTTGGTGAGGATGTGGCGGGGTGTTTCCATCGGGTTTGTAGGATTTGAAATTGGGGAAGGGGTTTGCCTCAGCCGAAGCGGCCGGTGATGTAATCCTCGGTTTGTTTTTGCGCGGGGTTGCTGAAGATTTTCGGAGTTTCATCAAACTCCACAAGCTTTCCGAGATAGAAGAAGGCCGTGCGGTCCGAGCAACGCGTGGCCTGCTGCATGTTGTGGGTGACGATGACGATGGTGAATTCCTGTTTCAACTCGCGAATCAACTCCTCGACTTTCACGGTCGCAATCGGGTCGAGCGCGGAGCAGGGTTCATCCATCAGGAGAATTTCGGGGCGGTTGGCGATGGCGCGGGCGATGCAGAGGCGCTGCATCTGGCCGCCCGAGAGGCTGAGGCCGCTTTCGTGGAGACGGTCCTTTACTTCATCCCACAGGGCGGCACCTTGGAGGCTGCGCTCCACGGTTTCATCGAGGACGGATTTTTTGTTCTGCCCCGAGACCCGGAGGGGGTAAACGACATTCTCGTAGATGGATTTCGGGAAGGGGTTGGATTTTTGGAAAACCATGCCCACTCGTTTGCGCAGCGAAATCACCTCGATGTGGGGATCATAAATGCTGCGGCCGTTCACGACGATGTCGCCCGAATGGCGGATGCCATCGATGAGGTCATTCATGCGATTGAGGTTTCGCAGGAGCGTGGATTTTCCACAGCCGGAGGGCCCGATAAAGGCGGTGACTTGGCGCTCGGGAATGTCGAGCGAGATGTCGAAGAGGGCCTGTTTTTTGCCGTAGAAAAAACTGAAGTCGCGGATGGAGATGAAATCCGGTCGTCCTTCGGCGGTGGTATTGACAGTGGTTTCCATGGGTTGTTCGGTGGGCTTAGAAAGCACCGGTGGCATATCGTTTTCGGAGTTTCTCACGGATCAGGATGGCGGCGAGGTTGAGGACGACGACGAGAAGTATCAGAAGAAGGGTGGTGGCGAAAACCATGGGCTTGGCAGCTTCGGAGTCGGGCGATTGAAAGCCCAGATCGTAGATGTGGAATCCGAGGTGCATGAATTTGCGCTCAAGGTGGACAAAGGGAAAAGCGCCGTCGATCGGAAGGCTGGGGGCGAGTTTCACCACGCCGACCAGCATGAGGGGGGCGACCTCGCCGGCACCGCGGGCCATCGCGAGGATCAAGCCGGTGAGAATGCCCGGAAGGGAGGCAGGGAGAATAATGCGCTGGATCGTCTGCCATTTCGAAGCGCCGCAGGAGAGCGACCCCTCGCGCATTCCGCGTGGAACTGCGGCGAGCGCCTCCTCAGTGGCCACGATCACCACAGGGACGGTCATGAGCGCGAGCGTGGCGGCGGCCCAGAGGATACCGCCGGTGCCGAAGGTCGGGGTGGGGAGGTATTCGCCGAAAAAGGTGCTATCGATCGAGGCTCCGACAAAATAGACGAAAAAGCCGAGGCCGAAGACGCCGAAAACGATGGATGGCACACCGGCGAGGTTGTTGACGGCGATGCGCACGGCGCGAACGGCGAGGCCTTGCTTGGCGTATTCGCGCAGGTAGATGGCCGCCACGACGCCGAAGGGAACGACGGCGAGGCTCATCAGGAGAGTCATAACGAAAGTGCCAAAGATCGCGGGAAAGATGCCGCCTTCGGTATTTGCCTCGCGGGGATCGAGCGTCAGGAAATTCCAGATGTTGTGAAAAAACAGGCCGAGTTTTTGGTTGAAAACGAGAGTGTTTGGCAGGGTGAAAGCGACAAGTTCGCCTACGGGGAGACGGCGCTCGATGCCGTTCGGGGTGGTATAAATGAGGGCGGCGGCGGATTGGATGGCGCGGAGTTCGCGGGCCTTGGCGGCGAGGAGTTGATAATCGGCGTCGAGGGCGGCGATTTCCTTCAGGGATTCCGGGGATCCCTTGCCTTTGGCTCGGAGTTGGGTGATGCGGGAATTGATGGCGCCGATGTCGTGTTTTTCGATCTTTTCGATCTCACGGCGGCGAGCGGCGGATTCGGCATCCAGGCGGGTGAGGGTTTGGGTGAAGGCGGGGGAGTCCGCGGGGAGAGAGGTGCCATCCGCGAGTTGGAGAGATTTTGGGTAGGCGAAAGCGATGCCATATTCCATGCGCTCGAGGCGGTAGATGCCCCGAGGTTCGGAGATGGAGGCGATGTCGGAATTGTTAAGGAAGACGAAACCGGAGCCGTTGACATCCTTGTTGCCGACGAAGATTTGGACTTCGGTCTGATCTTCGATTTTGTCGCCGGTGGCGCTGAGGACCGGAATGCGTTTCTCGCGGGTCTGGACGATTTCGCCGGTGAGTGTTCCGCCGGAATTGGGGAGGGGGTTTTTGACTCCCGGCTTGAGATGGACTTCGACAATTTTCGAGGGCCAGAAAACCGGCAGGCCGTTGGCCACGATCACGCCAAGCAAGCCGACGACCATGATCAGGCCCAGAGCGAGGCCCATGGCTGTGAGCCAGACGAAGGGTTCGCCGGGGGCGGCGAGGGTTCGGGTGAGTTCGAGATCCTTGGTGTCGGTGTCGCGCATGGCCTAGGTCGTCTTGAATTTTTCCCGGAGGTGCTGGCGGAGAACCTCGGCGACGGTGTTGATGGCAAAAGTGAGAAGAAACAACACGAGGGCACCGAGGAAGAGGGTGCGGTAGAGGGTGGCGTGGTGCGGGGCTTCGGGAAGTTCCACGGCGATGTTTGCGGAGAGCGTCCTCATGCCGGAGAAAATATTCCACTCCATGATCGGGGTGTTGCCGGTAGCCATGACGACGATCATCGTTTCGCCAACCGCGCGGCCGAGGCCGATCATGAGGGCTGAGAAAATGCCGGCCGATGCGGTCGGCATGACGACGCGCAGGGCGGTCTGCCAGCGACTGGCTCCGCAGGCCATGGAGGCCGTAATCAGGGGCTTGGGGACATTCGAGAGGGCGTCCTCGGTGATGGTAAAAATGATCGGAATGACGGCGAAGCCCATCATGAACCCGACGACAAGAGAGTTTCGCTGATCGTAGCTCGCGCCGGTCACAGCTGGCCACCAAGCCCGGAAGTCGGCTGTTTTTTGCCCCGTGGCGGGATCGGTCACGACGAAGGCCACGGACTCGAAGGCTGGCCCGAGATACCAGAGAATCCCAGCGCTGATGAAGAGCAGGGGAAGGAAAACGATCCACTCCCAGCCCGGGCGGATGAATTTGCGGATTTGGATTGGGAGATGGCTCCAGAAGAATCCTGAAAAGGCTGCCACAATCGGAACTCCCACGACGACCAGAAGCAGGGAAGGAACCTGGCGTTCGATCAGCGGGGCGATGTAGATCGCGGCGAGAAAACCCAGGACGACCGATGGCAAGGAGGCCATGATTTCCATGGTCGGCTTGACGGTGGAGCGGAAGCGCGGGTCGAGGAATTGGGAGGTGTAGAGGGCCGCGAGGAGGGCGATCGGCACGGCGAAAAGCATGGCGTAGAGAGTGCCTTTCAGCGTTCCGAAAATCAGAGGCACGAGGGAGTATTTGGGTTCGAAATCGTCACTGCCGCCCGTGCTTTGCCAATCCCACTTCGGCCCCGGCGCGCCTTCATACCAGACTTTGCCGAAAAGAGCCTTCCAGCCCGAGTCGGGATGCGGGTCGTCGATTTGGAAAAAATGGAGGGTGTTCGATGAGTCGAGCACGGCGAGGCGTTGATATTTTCCGCTGATGACGGCGTTCGAGACGGGATAGGGGACGCGGCTCTGCCAGCGGATGGACTCGGTGGTCGAGTAGCGGAGGGAGAGTTCCTTGCCCCCGCCGAGAAGGAAGGCCTTGTTGCGAAGGGTCGAGACGAGAAGCACGGGGCTCGCGCCGAGATTTGGGAATTCGTGGGTGATGCCGAAGAGTCGTTCCTTTCCGCCCTCGGGATAGAACAGGCTGAAAATGCGGTTCTCGCCCGAGTCGCTGGCGAAGGCGATCGAGACATCGCCAAAGATGAAATTGGCGACATTGATGTGCGAGTTGGCCAGATCTCCGAAGGGGGTGAAGGATTGGCGAAGCTCGAATTTTCCGTCGGCAAGAACGAGGTAGCTGACCTTGCCGCTCTCACTGATCACCACCACGGAATCGCCTGTGACTGGAACGAGGATTTTCTCGGGTCGGCCAGGGATCATGGGTGTCAGATCATGGGTTCCGGCGGCTTCTTCTTTGTTTTTGCCCATGAGCGAGCGCTTGCGCTTGAAAAGCGAGGCGGTCACTCGGTTCGTCTCGCCGTCGGATTGGAGGGCGACGATGAGCTTGCTGCTGCCGGAATCTCCGTAAGCGATGTCGGTGATCGGCATGCCGGGATCTCCGATCGAGGAGGGCGTCTCGGCGGTGGGGTTCACATCGATGATCTGGCGACCACCCGACTCGCGCGAGGTGTGGTTTGGAGAGACAAAGACAAATTGGCCGTTCGATGTGCCCAGGATGATTTTTTGTTCCCGCTTATTGAGGAAGGCGGCGGTGACCTGACCGGTGATTCCGAGGTTGAGGGATTGGTCTTGGGTTTCGCCGGTCTCGTAATCGACGACGAGGAGGGAACCGTCGGGCTCAACGAGGAAGGGTTTTGCGCCCCATTCATCGACACCGAGCAGGGCGTATTTGGTGTCGGGGAGCGGAATGCTTTTCAGCGGCGTGACGCTTGGTGGGGCGAAGAGCGGCCAGATTTGCAGAACAATAAAAACAAAAATTCCCAGCACGGAGGTGATAACCAGCGCGCCGCCGAATTTGATAAAAACCGTCATGAACCGATCGACCAGCAGGGTCAGCTTCGAGGTCTCAAAGCGGTTCTGCTCGGTGGCGTGCCCAGGTAAAGTTTTTTTAGTATTCGGCATTTAGTGCTTCTACGAAAATAGGATATGATAAAAACAAATCCCAGCTTTTAGATCGGCCCGAAACTCTAGCAATTTGCCAATCCATGGCGAGCCTCAAAAAGATTGCGACAGAATTGTCACACGAGGACCGATTCGGCTCTTTGTTTAGTCCAAAACTCCGGCGAGGAGGAATTTTTCGAGCAACTCCATCCGAGTCATGACATCCAACTCCTGAAAGATGAGTCGGCGAGTCTGTGGATTCTCGAAAACCGTCGAGGCCAAGAGGTCTGCAAACGCCCCATGAGTGGTGATCGTGTCGAGGTGGCCCACAAACCCATCGGGGATCCCGAGCTTTTCCACCGCATGGGAACGGAACGCGGCCATGATCGATCGGCGGAGCGATTCGAGGGAGGCATTCGACTCGTCCGGATCGTTCAACATGAGCATTTCGCTGCGAGGGTAGGGATCGAGGTGGATTTGATGAAAGGCCACGCGGGTGACTCCTTGGAGGACGAGATTTGAGGTGCCGTCGGGATTCGTCACACAAGCCCGGATCATGCCGATCGCGCCGAGGGACTCACTGGCATCTTCTTCGGAGAGGGTATGAGCGATGGCAAACATTCGGTTTCCCAAGAGGGATTGGGCGATCATTTCCTGATAGCGGTCCTCAAAAATTTTGAGCGGCATCATGGCTCCCGGAAAAAGGGTCACCCACGGCAAGATCATTAGGCCTGTTTGGTCGGGATATTTCGTGATTGGGTCAGGCATCACTAAAAAATTTAACGAACGAAAAGGCGCAAAGGGCGCAAAAACCTTTGCCCCTAACGAAAAATCTAAAAAACCGTCGGTTCGCCTTCATTTAGAATGCGGATGCGGTCGATGACCTGCTTGTCGGCGCCGTGGCGGATGAGTCGCTCGGGCGGCTCGTGGAGCGGTTCGTAGCTCAGACGAAAAGTTCCATAGTGCATCGGCACGAGCGTGCGGGCTTTGAGTTGGAGGAAGGCATCGATCGCTTCCTCGGGATTCATGTGGACATCGCGTTTGGTCGGGGCCTCGTAGGCGCCGATGGGCAGGAGGGCGATTTCCACCGGCAACCGCTCGCCAATCTCCGTGAAGCCCTCGAACCACGCGCTGTCGCCACAATGAAAAACCGAGCGACCCGCGTATTCGATATGAAATCCACCAAATCCCCGGTGGCTGTCGTGAAGGACGCGAGCCCCCCAATGCCTCGCCGGAGTGAGGGTGACTTTGAGATCGCCAAATTCGAAGCACTCCCATTGTCGGAGTTCTTGGACATGGTTGAAGCCCAGACCATGGACCAGCCCGCCGACATGCTCGGGAACGACAATGGCCTGATCGCTGGCAACGGCGCGGAGGGTTTTGCGGTCGAGGTGGTCGAAATGGGCATGGGTCACCAGCACGAGGTCGATCGCCGGGAGGTCATGAATTTCGATTCCAGGCTGGCGGATGCGTTTGATGACCTTGAGCCACTTCGCCCAGTTGGGGTCGATGAGAATGCTGTGCTCGGGGGTTTGAATGAGGAATGAGGCGTGGCCGATCCAGGTGATGCAGAGTTGGCCCTCGCGAAGTTCGGGGTAGACCGGCTTGGTTTTTTCGCCGTGGCGCTTCGTGAACATCGAGGGGATGACGACCTCTGCGAGGAAGTTCCGCTTGTGCCAACCGCTGCCGAGTTTCATGTCCACATGCAGGTCCGGCTTCTTACGTGCGGCTATTTTTTTCTCGATAAACTTGCGGACCATGTGCCATGGGATTGTCGGTGATCGCCGAAGAAAAGCAAAGCCTGCGGAGGGAGGCGCGCAGGAAGGTCGAGGGTTTGCCGAAAATTCGCAGCCGTGCTGCGGGCTTGGAAATCCTTGGACACTTCGCGCTCTGGCTCGAATGGCATCGTTCCAGTTCTGTCTGCCTTTATAGCGCGCTGCCGTCGGAACCGCACCTGCTCACGCCTTGGCCGGATGGAAAAAAAGTCATCCTTCCGCGAGTCTCCGGGGAGGATTTGAAACTCCACTACGCCGAGTCCTCCGAGGAATTGGTTCAGGGAAAATTTGGAAATCTCGAGCCCAAGGCAAACGCGCCAAAAGCTCCCTTCGAGTCTGATTTTATTGTCGTGCCGGGGTTGGCATTTGATCCCGCTGGACGTCGCCTGGGTCGTGGGGCTGGATATTACGATCGGCTTTTGACGAAGTTCCAAGGGGTGCGCGTCGGGGTTTGTTTCACCGAACTTCTCGTGGAGCGCGTGCCCTGCGAGGATCACGACATCCGAATGGATTTCGTGGTGACGCCCGAGGGGATTATTTCCTGCGAGCCTTGAAATAGGCCCGGAGACTCGGGCGGGTGAGGATTTCCGCCGGTTCGTCATGGAGGTCGGTCGAATCGACTAGGTTTTTGAGCAGGACCAGCGTGGCGGCGGCATCGCTCGCGGCGTCGTGCCATCGAAAAGTAGGCCATTCGGAGAGTTGATATTCCAGCCCGAGCGATTGGATCGTGTCGCTCAGTTTGTGTGACTCCAGGGTGGGGTGGATCGCCCGTGCGAGCGGGAGCGTATCGACCCAGGGACCGAATCCATGGAACGGAAAAATATTCAAAAACCGTTTCTCCGTCGCCGCACCATGGGCCACGACCCAGCGGTCGCGCAACGCTTCTCGGACTTCTGGCCAAAGTTCAGTCAGCGTGGGGGCATGGCGGATCATCTCGTCGGAAATGCTATGCACTTCGCGCGCTGCCCATGTCACCGGGCGCGAGGGTTTCAAATAAGAGTCGAGCACCCGCTCCAAGGACTCGCCGTTCCAATGAACGATCGCGATTTGGATGGGTTCATCTCCAAGTCCAGGCGCGGTTCCGGCGCTTTCAAAGTCGATCGCCGCAAACCTGGCCTCTCGGATTTTCAAGCCTTGAGGAGTGCGGCCGTGGTTTCCCAGTCCATGCAGGCGTCCGTGATGGATACGCCGTATTTTAAAATCGAGGGATCCTGGGTGAGGGGTTGACTGCCGAAATGCAAATGGCTCTCAAGCATCGCGCCGATGAGGTGGCGATTTCCCTCTCGGCGCTGGGCGAGGATGCTCTTCCAGACATCGGGTTGACGGTTCGGATCCTTGCCGGAATTTGCATGGCTGCAATCGACCATCAGCGTCGGGTGCAGGCCGGTCTTGCGAAGGGCCTGCTCGGCGAGGGCGACATCATCGGGATGATAATTCGGGCCGGTGCGGCCTCCGCGAAGGACGACATGGCTGTCGGGGTTTCCTGCCGTCTTGATGATGCTCGTCGCGCCATCTTGATCGATGCCGAGGAAGCTGTGCTGGGTGCAGGCCGAGGCCATCGCGTCAATCGCCGTCTGAAAACTTCCGTCCGTGGCGTTCTTGAAACCCACCGGCATCGAGAGTCCGCTTGCCATCTCGCGATGGGTCTGGGATTCCGTCGTGCGGGCGCCAATGGCGGCCCAGGTGATGAGTTCGGCGGTGTATTGAGGAATGATCGGATCGAGGAATTCCGTGGCGGTGGGGAGCCCGAGATCGAGGATGTCCAAGAGTAACTTCCTCGCGAGGAGGATTCCCTTCGCCATGTCGCAGGACTCGTCGAGATTTGGGTCGTTGATGAAGCCTTTCCAACCGATGGTCGTGCGAGGTTTTTCAAAATAAACCCGCATGACGATGAGGTAGCGGTCGGAGAGTTCTTGGGAGAGAACGGCGAGTTGGCGGGCGTATTCGAGAGCGGATACCGGGTCGTGAATCGAGCAGGGGCCTACAATCACCAACATACGGTCATCCTCGCCGCGCAGGATGGACTTCGCCTCGCGGCGGGTTCTTTCCACCAGCGCCAACTGACGATCGCCAGCGGGAAGTTGCTCTTTGATTTGGGCAGGAGTGATCAATCGAGTGACCCCCACCACGCGCAAATTCTCCACGGAATGCGACTGGGATTTCTGATCAAGAGGTTGTGCTGTCATTTTCAAAAAAAGGTCGAGAAACATCCTCGAAAGCTCCTTCGCATGCAAAACAATGTTGAAGTTCGACTCTCCGCCAAGTTGCCGCACTGTGTTCAAAAGGATTGGTCGGCGCGGTGGGGGTGGCTAGTTTTCCCGGCATGGGGAAAACTGTCATTCACTGGTTCCGCCGCGATCTCCGCATCACGGATAATACCGCTCTCCATGCCGCTTCCAAGGCCTCGGAGTCGGTCGTGCCGGTTTACATTTCGAGCGGATGGAAAAACAACCACCACTGGACGGGTTCGAATCGCCAGTCGTTCCTTTGCGGTTCTCTTTCCGCTCTGGATGGAAATCTTCGCGCTGTGGGATCGAGGCTCGTCATTCGCCAAGGAGATGCTGTCGCAGAGTTGGAAAAACTCGTCGCCGAAACCGGAGCCTCGGCGATTTTTTACAACCGAGACCCAGATCCCTTCGGTCGTTCCGTCGAGGAGCGATTGGCCAAAACCGCAGCGCGGCTGGGCATCGAGATTCACGCTTTCAAAGATATCGCGATTCATGAGCGCAGGGAGGTTTTGACCGGAGCCGGCGAGACATTCCGCGTGTTCACTCCCTACTCCAAGGCCTGGGAGAAACTTCCCAAGCCTCCCATTGTGGAACGGATCAAGAAACTCACTTCCCCGAATATCTCCTCCCTCGAACTCCCCACGCTGGCTTCCTGGGGGCTCCCGCCTGCCGCTGGCGGAGTGCTGGAACCCGGCGAAAAGGCTGCTCGGGAGCGGATGAGGGAGTTTTTGGATCGTGGCCTCGCCCGCTACGGCGCGAATCGCGACATTCCCTTTGGGCGTCACACCTCGCGTCTCTCCCAGGATTTGCGGTTTGGTTTGCTCTCGATCCGCGAACTCCACCAAGCCTGTCTTCAAAAAGCCGATTCGCTCGACGCCGCCGGTCGCGGGAGTGCCATGAAATACATCGCCGAACTCGTCTGGCGTGAATTCTACATGCAAATCCTCTGGAACTACCCCGAGGTTCTCGCTCAGGAGTTCAATCCCAAGTATCGCGGCATGAAATGGCCCGGCACGCTAGCGAATTTTGAGAAGTGGAAAAACGGCGAGACCGGCTTTCCGATTGTGGATGCCGCCATGCGCGAACTCCGAGAGACAGGCTTCATGCACAACCGCACCCGCATGATCGCCGCGATGTTTTTGACGAAGGACCTCCATCTCGATTGGCGCCTCGGCGAGCAATACTTCATGCAGACGCTCGTGGACGGCGAAATCGCCAGCAACAACGGCGGTTGGCAATGGAGCGCGGGCACCGGGGCCGATGCCGCGCCGTATTTCCGAATCCAGAATCCCTGGAGTCAAACCAAGCGCTTCGATCCCGACGCCGCCTACATTAAAAAATGGGTGCCCGAATTGCGCGATGTTCCGGCTGAGAAGTTGATGGACGCTCCGCCTCCGGGTGTCCGCTTGGTCAAAAACTACCCGCCACCGGTTGTGGACCATTCCGCCGCGCGGGACATCACGCTGGAATTGTTCAAATCCTCATTATCCTGAGCTGTGGATCACGATGCGTTGCCCATTTACGAACTCGACGAGGAAATCGTCAGCACGCTGAGCGAGGGGAACCGTCTCGTCCTCGAAGCCCCGACGGGCTCGGGAAAATCCACCCAGGTTCCCCAAATCCTCCTCGACGGGGGCATTCTGGGGAATGGGCGTTGCGTCATCCTGCAACCGCGCCGCTTGGCTGCGAGGATGTTGGCGGCTCGAGTCGCCAGCGAGCGGGGAGTGAAACTCGGTGGCGAGGTAGGCTACCAAATTCGCCTCGATAATGTTTCGTCACGCGACACGCGGCTCTTGTTTGTCACGGAGGGAATTTTGCTTCGCCAAATGCTCGCTGATCCGGAGCTGCGCGGCATCTCGGCGATTGTTTTCGATGAATTTCACGAGCGTCACTTACATGGCGACATCAGCCTTGCGCGGGCGCTGGATCTTCAAGAGACGACCCGACCCGATCTAAAAATCATTGTCATGTCTGCGACTCTCGACGGCGCAGAACTCGCGACCTACCTCGGCAACGCCTCGTTTTTAAAATCCGAGGGGCGTGTCCATCCCGTGGAAATCCTCCATCTCAGCCACGAACCCCGCGAAGATCCGATCTGGGAAACGGCCACCGACGCCGTGGCGGGCCATTTTGACGACACCGAGGGGAATATCCTGGTGTTCATGCCGGGTAGTTACGAAATCCAACGCACGATTCGGGAATTGCAGGCGCGGCTTGGGAGTCGCTGCGCGATTCTTCCGCTTCATGGAGAGCTTCCCGCTGCGGAACAAGACAAGGCGGTGAATCGCGGGGGCGGACGCAAGATCATCGTTTCTACCAATGTCGCCGAGACCTCGCTCACGATCGATGGCATCACACTCGTCGTGGATTCCGGTCTGGCTCGCATCGCCCGTCATGATGCCAACCGGGGCATCAACACGCTCTTCATCGAAAAAATCAGCGCCGCCTCCGCGGCCCAGCGGGCCGGTCGGGCGGGCCGCACCGCGCCGGGTGTCTGCGTGAGGCTTTGGACTGAGCGGGACCACCAACGCCGTCCCTTGCGGGAACTCCCCGAAATTAAGCGCCTCGATCTGGCCGAGACGATTCTCTCCCTCAAAGCCGCCGGGGTAGGGGATTTGAAAACCTTCCGCTGGATCGAGTCGCCCGACTCCGCGGCGCTGGATCGCGCCGAGTTTTTGCTCCGCGACCTCGGGGCTTTGGATGCGGAAGGTGCGATCACGGGACTCGGTCGGCGGATGCTGAATTTCCCGCTCCACCCCCGCTATGCGCGGATGCTTCTGGCCGCCGAGGAATTGGGCTGTGTTCGAGCGGCTTCGTTGATCGCCGCCATCACGCAAACTCGATCGATGCTGCTCAAGGTGGACAAACGCATCGAGGAGGAGCGATTGGAAATCTTCGGCGGCGGCACCTCGGATTTCTTGGTTTTGATGCGAGTCTTCGAATGGGCGCGGTCGCGGGATTTTCGCATGAACGAATGCCGCACCCTAGGCATCCATTCCGACTCCTCGCGTCAAGTTGGGAAACTCTTCGACCAATTCCTCGACATCGCCCATGCCGAGGCCTTGTTGATCGAAGATGCCCCGCCGACCGATGAGGCGGTGGCCCGATGTGTCCTGGCTGGTTTCGCCGATCAGGTGGCGGTGAGAAAAAACCCGGGAACGCTTGTCTGTGACATTGTTCGAGGCCGTCGAGGGCTTCTTGCCCGCCAAAGTGTGGCAGACGGAACCCGGTTTCTCGTCGCCGCCGAAATCGCCGAAATCGAGGGCCGCGATGGCGATGCCCGGGTTTTGCTGAGTCTGGCAACAGGCATCGAGGAAGTTTGGCTCCGCGAAATGTTCCCCGCGGATTTTACGGATCGGGCGGAATATTTTTTCGACAAATCCCAGAACCGCGTTGTGGTGCGCCGTGAGCGGGTTTTTCGGGATCTGGTTCTGGAAAATCGTGATCGCGACGCCGAGCCCGGACCTGCTGCTTCAAGTTGTCTCGCTGACGAGGTGCTTGCTGGAATTCTTCGACTCAATGGCTGGGATGACGCCGTTGAGCAATGGATCCACCGGGTGAATTTCCTCGCCCGGCTTTGTCCCGATCAAGGCCTGCCGACGCTTGGTGACGACGAGCGCCACCACATCATTCTTTTGGTTTGCGACGGGGCCACTTGTTACCGCGACATCAAGGACGTGTCGGTCCTTCTGCACGCCAAGTCCCTTCTCACGCACGCCCAGCAGCAGCTTGTCGAAAAACACGCCCCCGAGCGCTTGGAACTTCCCTCAGGGCGTCGAGCCAAGATCACCTACTCCGATACAGCCGAACCCTTCCTAGCCGGCCGCATCCAGGATTTCTACGGGGTGGATGGCGAACTCAAAATCGCCCTCGGCCGCCACGCTCTGACTCTCCATGTGCTCGCCCCGAGTCATCGTCCGGTGCAGGTCACAAAAAACCTCCACTCCTTCTGGTCCGACACCTACCCCCAACTCAAAAACCAACTGCAACGCCAATACCCCAAGCACGAGTGGCGGTAGACGATTCCTACGAAAGCAATCGGTCGATGTAATCGTTCCGGTTGAAAGGGGCGAAGTCGGTTTCTTTTTCCCCGGTGCCGATGAATTTCGTGGGGAGGCCGAGTTCGTGCTGGATGGCGACGGCGATGCCGCCTTTGCCGCTGCCGTCGAGCTTGGTGAGGATGATGCCGGTGAGTCCGATGGACTGGTGAAATTCGCGGGCTTGGACGAGGGCGTTCGAGCCAGTCGTGGCATCGAGGACGATCCACTTTTCGTGGGGGGCATCGGAGTCGTGCTTTCCGAGGGTGCGGGCGACTTTTGAGAGTTCCTGCATGAGGTTGCTTTTCGTGTGGAGACGACCGGCGGTGTCGCAGAGGAGGAATTCGATATTCCGGCGGTTCGCACTGTCCCATGCGTCGTAGCAAAGAGCGGCCGAGTCGGCCTGGTATTGGCTCTTGATGACTTCGAGGCCGAGCTTTTCACCCCAGCGGCAGAGTTGTTCGATCGCGGCGGCACGGAAGGTATCGGCGGCGACGAGCAGGCAGGTGCGAGCTTGGGATTTTAGCCAATAGGCGAGCTTCGCCGAGGATGTGGTCTTTCCGGTTCCATTGACGCCAACGAGGAGGACGACCTTGGGTTTTGCCGGAAGGGGAAAAATCGGGGGTTCGGGTGGGGGAAGGATTTTCAGGATTTCCTCGCGCGTGACCTGCATCACCGTGTCGGCGGAGGCAAAGCCGCTGCGGGCTTTGATCGACTCGAGGATTTTCTGAGTCATCGAAACCCCAATGTCCGCACGGATGAGGGTTTCTTCCAACTCCTCCCAGTCGATGGGTTCGCCGCGGAATTTTGAGAGAAAACTTTTGAAAAAACCTTCGGCCATGGGTTAGGCGGTATTCGGGGCTTTGTCCTTTCGGATGCTGTCGAGGACGCCGTTGACGAATTTTCCGGAGTCGGCGGTGCTGTATTTCTTGGCTATTTCAATCGCCTCGTTGATTGCGACAGCAGGCGGGGCGTCGGGGCAATAGAGGACTTCGTGGGAGG
Organism: Verrucomicrobiota bacterium; assembly: GCA_026398255.1. Lineage (GTDB taxonomy): Bacteria > Verrucomicrobiota > Verrucomicrobiia > Chthoniobacterales > Terrimicrobiaceae > UBA967. Next base: position 55,323 of record JAPLTG010000033.1, on the reverse strand, counting down.
CGATGCGAAGAACATTTCGGTCCACCGCCGAGAGGCGGTTGAACTCGAAATTCTTAGCATGAGCGCGAATCGCGTCGTCGATTTCGGCACGGTGTATCATCCAGCCTTTGAGGAGTTCCTCACAGAACTTGCGACCGCTCGGACTCAGGCCGCGGAATTGATAAAAATCTTCGAGGTTCGAGTCGGATTCATCGCCGTGAACTTCGCGTTGGTAGAGATATTGCACCGCGGCTTCGCGGGCATCGCGTCGGACTCCCATGGTTAGGCGACCTCCGAAAGGTTGCGAGCGGCCAGCACGGCGGCGCGGGCGGCTTCGATGCCTCGGTTGTGTTCCAGGCCGAGACAGCGTTCCTTGGCTTGCTCCTCGTTTTTCACAAAGAGAACTTCATGGATGACCGGGACGCGGTGCGCGATCGAGATGTCGAGCAGGGCCTTCGTCACCGACTCGGCAATCAAGGTCGCGTGGCCTGTTTCACCTTGGAAAACCACGCCGAGGGCGAGAATGGCGTGGAAGCGTTTCAAGTCCGCTGCGGCTTGGACGAATACGGGAATCTCGAAGGAACCCGGGGTGCGGAAGACCTCGATCTGGGCACCGGGCTCGAGTGCGGCGATTTCGCGCGAGGCGTGGTCCACGAGGGGCTGGACGAAGGTGTCGTTAAATTGGCTGGCCACGATCGCATACGAGAAGGAGGTGTCTGTTGCTGTTCGAGGCCGAAGCGGAAAGGCTTTCGGCATGGAGGGGATGTTCACGATTTTCGATTTTTCCTGCAACAACAACATCGCGCTTGACGGTTTTCGTCGGGTCGTGGCGTGAGTTTTCGTTTTACCGAGGGGGCGGAAAAAAATACGAATGCTTGTATGCAGTCCACCCAAGTGAAAATCGCTCTTGTCCAAAACTCCTGCTCTTCCGATGTGCGGGCGAACATCGACGCTGCCCTTCGTGGGGTCCGTGCCGCTGCCGCGAAAGGCGCGAACATTGTGTGTCTCCAAGAGCTTTTCTCCTCGGTGTATTTTTGCCAGATCGAGGATCACAAATACTTCGAACTCGCCGAACCCATCCCGGGACCGACGACCGAGGCGATGCAGGCTGTTGCGAAGGAATGCGGAGTCGTTCTGATCGCCTCGCTCTTCGAGCGTCGAGCGCCTGGCCTTTATCACAACACGGCGGCGATCATCGATGCCGACGGATCGTTTCTCGGCAAATACCGGAAGATGCACATTCCCGACGACCCGCTCTTTTACGAAAAATTCTACTTCACTCCCGGCGACCTTGGTTTTCGTGCTTGGGACACGCGATTCGGTCGGATCGGCGTGTGTGTTTGCTGGGACCAATGGTATCCCGAGGCGGCGCGTCTCACGGCGCTTCAAGGGGCGCAGATTTTGTTCTACCCGACGGCAATCGGTTGGCATCCCTCCGAGAAGGAGAAGTATGGCAAACGCCAACACTCCTCGTGGGAAACTGTTCAGCGTGGCCATGCGATTGCGAATGGTTGCTATGTCGCCGCGCCGAACCGCATCGGCCATGAGGCGCCGGATGGCGGGCCGGGCTTGGAATTCTGGGGCCAAAGCTTCGTCGCGGATCCTTCCGGAGAAATCATCGCCCGCGCTTCGGTGGACAAAGAGGAGGTTTTGGTGGTCGAGGTCGATCTTGAAAAAGTCGATACCCAGCGGACGCATTGGCCGTTCCTGCGCGACCGGCGGATTGATTCTTACGGGGACCTCACGCGGCGCTTCATCGATTAAGGCCTGATGCGTGTCCAATCCGCTGAGTTCGAGCGCAGTTTCCCGCGCGTTATTGATTGTCCCGAGGACGATCTGCCGGAGTTTGCCTTCATTGGGCGCTCGAATGTCGGCAAATCATCCCTTCTGAATCTTCTTGTGGGAAACAAGAAGCTCGCCCGAGTTTCGCAGACACCTGGTTGCACCCAGCTCATCAACTTTTTCCGCATCAATCGGACCTTTCGTTTTGTGGATTTGCCCGGCTACGGCTTCGCCAAAGTCCCCAAGGGCGGGCGCGCTTTTTTTCAACAACTCGTCGCCGACTACATGCTGCAACGCCCAAACCTACGGCGTGTCTTTGTGTTGATCGACTCCCGGCACGAACCTCAGCAGATCGACATCGAATTCGTTACTTGGCTCGCCGAGACCGGTCGGACTTTCGACTTGGTTTTCACGAAGGCCGACAAGCTCAAGCCCGCCAAGCTGGAGGGAAATATTGCGGAGTTTCTGCAAGCCATCGCGCCGAGTTGCCCCGAGTGCCATTGCTCCTCCTCGCAAACAGGAGTGGGGAGAAATGAGATATTGGGACGGATCGGCTCTTTGCTGCGCGAGTGATCGGAGGCATGGAAATTCCCTCGGCCATTTTCTTGGGTCTAGCCGCCATTGCGTATGGGCTCGGCTTGAAACACGCCGTGGCCTTGGCGCTATCGCGACGGGAGGATTTTCCGGCTTATCAATGGAAGTGGCCGGAGGCGGTTTTCTCGATTGGCCTCGCGTCTTTTTTTGTTTTTACCGCGCTGGCGGCGATCGGAAAACCTCCAGGGAAAATTGATGCCGACTCGTTGCAGTCGAGCCTCGCGCTTTACGGCGGCCTTGTTCTTTTTCTGCTCGGATTTCTCGTTTATCGAAATGTGCCCCTCGACCATGCCTTCGGTCTGCGTCCGACGAACCTTGCTCGCCTAGCCATCGCGAGTGGAGCGGCCTTTGTTCTGTGTCTTCCCGCCATCTATGCGGCCCAGTGGCTCGCTTATTCGGTTCTCGGAGCCGACACGGCGCCGCAGGCGATCGTCACTTTTTTGATGGAGCATCCGGGGATGCGCGAGAGGCTGATGGTTTTTTCCATCGCCGCTATTGCGGCTCCTATTACTGAAGAGTTGCTGTTTCGCGGGTGCCTCTATGGATTTCTGCGCCAAACAACCGGGCGTGGTGTCGCGTTGGCTATTTCCTCCATCGTCTTTGCACTCATTCACGCCCATCCAGCCACGATGCCGGCGCTGGCTGTTTTCGCCGCGGGATTGGCGCTACTCTATGAATACACCGACTCGCTTTGGGCTCCCATCGCCGTGCATTCCCTTTTCAATGCGCTGAATTTCTTTGGCAGCCTCTATTGGCCAGATCTCGTGCCATGAAAGCCTGTGCTGAGGATCGTTTGCTGCGTGAGCTTCTGAAACTCGTTCCCATTTCCTCCAAGCAACCTCTTGGCCCTGGTGACGATTGCGCGGCGCTCCACCCTCCAGGAAAAAACCAACTCCTCCTGCTCAAGACCGACTGCATCGCGGAGGATGTTCACTTTCTTCGTTCCCATGATCCCGCGAGGGTGGCTTGGAAGGCTCTCTGCCGTCCCCTCAGCGACATCGCCGCGATGGGAGGAACTCCGGGCGAAGCGCTGATCACTTTTTTTTCACCGCCGGATGTCGGCTCGGATTATTGGCTGAAATTCTACCGGGGTTTGGGTCGTGCTGCTCGGAAGTTTGGCGTCACCATCGCCGGCGGGGAGATGTCGCGACAGAAGCACGGAATCGCTGTCTCAGTAGCCCTCACCGGGTCGATTGAGAAAAAAAACCTCCTGCTCCGCTCGGGTGGAAAACCCGGGGATGCGGTTTTTGTTACAGGTGTCCTCGGAGGCACACAGGCGAGTCATCATTTGGATTTTATCCCACGCCTCGCCGAGGGGCGATGGCTTGCAAAAAACGCCCGACCCAGCGCGATGATGGACCTGAGCGATGGTCTGGGAACCGACCTCCCGCGCCTGGCTCAAGCGAGCGATTGTGGATTTGAAGCGAACTTCAACAGCATCCCCAAACGCCGTGGGGCCACGATCCAACAAGCCCTCTGCGACGGGGAGGACTACGAATTGCTTTTCACCCTCTCACCGCAAAAAGTCCGTTCCCTTCTCGAGGAATGGCCGAAGGCTTTCCCAAAAACTCGCCTCTCCCAAATCGGCACCCTGATTTCCCCCAAAACCTCCCCCGCGAACTGGCCCCAGGGCTGGGATCATTTTGACGGGCAGAGGTGAGGGGATTTTTCGTCTTGCACAAGATCCGGCATGGAATCATGTCTTTCTCCACGCATGAAACTTCCCCTCTTGATTGTCTTGGCGATGAGCTGTTTTGGGTGTGTCTCGCGACAGGCGGCTTTGCTTGATGATGGGGCCATCGTGGAGGCTTTTTTAGGCGGTTACCGTTCCGTCGTCAGCTCGCCGCGCCCCCCAGTGGTGCCGGTTCACCACAGTCCTCGAAGAACAATGATTCAGCTAGAAGCCGAGGAATTGCGAATCCGGAATGAACCCAACCTGACTCGTGCCGAGCGAATGCAGAAGTTGCGGGCGATTTGGGATCAGCAACTCATCTTGATGGGCAAAAAGTAATCCGGCCACTGTCTCAGTGAAACAAGCGGAGGACGGAGGCTTGGTTGGCGTTCGCTTGGATTTCGAGAGCGGTGCGGCCTTGGAGGAGGAGGGCTTGGCGGGAAATGTCGGTGGCGCGGGAGGCCTCGACTTGGGTGGTGAGGTGGCCGAGGTGGAATTCCTCGGAGATCGCGTGCTGGCGGTCGAATTCCATCATGCTCTCGATGTGCAATTGCTCGCGGTGGTTTTTTTCACGGGCTTCAGCAAGGCGCTCGGCGAGGGTTTCGCTGGCGAGCAAGGCGGGGCGTTCCACCTCGGCGGCATCTTGTGTTTCCAAATCCTCGAAGCGGATGGTGTCCGAGTCTTTGGTTGGGGCAAAGAGGCTGATGTGGTTGAAACTTTCGGCCGCGAACGACGCAAGAACCTGGGGGTCGATCGCAGCCTGAGATGGAAAAAGGTCCTGCAGATGCGCAAGAGCTTGGTCTTGGGTCTGCAGGAAAATCAGCGCGTCGCTCAGGACTGCAATCGAGTCCTGAGCGCGCCGTATAGCCGAAGAAACCTGCGCTTGGCCGGTGACACCTTGGTCGCTGACGGAATCGCCGGGCAGTTCCCCGTGATTCGCCGAACGATGCGGGTGGCGTCGATCTTGCGCGTTTCTCTCCTGGACGCCGAGTGTTGGACAAGCGGCGGCAGGCTGGCTGTGTATGGTGAATGACATATCCGTGTCGGTTGGGTTGCGGATTCCGTTCCGCTGTCGAGTGGCTGCTGGATAGAAGCCCCTGTATAGTGAATCGGCCGATGGATGCGCGGGTTTAGAATAAAAACCCGAGTCGGCGAGAGGTTGGGCAATTAGTCCTCGGGAATCGAAGGATTCCAATTCAACCACTCCGGTTTTGACGTGGCGTTGAGGATGAATTTCTCGCCGCTCTTAGCTGGGGCGCCCATTGCGGGGCCATCGGGGGTGGCGAAGGAAACTTGGCCGGCTGGGGCAAGGTTCGACTCGGTTTGGATTCGGAATTTCAAAATGCCCACAGAGGCTTTGAGTCCGCTCGAGTCCCAGAATCGGGAATTGGCCCGGACGAGTTGATCGTATTTGCGATCGATCACGACGCGAAAGACGACCTCGCGTCCATCGCTGGAAAGATTTTTCTCCGTGACCTGGCCGACGGGAACTCCTTTGTAAAAGACCTGCGTTCCCTCTCCGATCGGGCTGTTGGGCGTGGTCAGGAAAATGTTCAAGCCGGTCGGCATGACATTGTCGTATTCAAAGCTGGAAACCCCCACGAAGGAATCCGAGGTTTTGGATGACGAACCGGGGACGACTTCGATGTAAACGCCGCTGACCAGAGTCTCTAGGCCAGTGATGCCTTGGAGGGAAATATTCGGGCGAACGATTGAGAAAATGGAGCCCTCGCGCCGGAGGAAGTCGTAGCCTTCATCGAGCCGGACATTCACAAAAATGTATCCGCTTTTTGGCTCCACACTTTCCACGAGGCCGATCGGCACACCGAGGTAGCGGACTTGGCTGCGACCGGCGACCAGTCCACGGCCGCTATCGAACCGGATGCGGATCGGCGAGGACAGGGCGCGGGCGGCTTGCTCGTCATCAAAAAGACGGAACGACTCGCCGCCTTGGGCCTCCTGGCCTTTGGTGGCAAAGGTGTCGAAGGCAATCCCGCCGCGCAGGAGGGATTCGACGCCGGCGATGTCCACTTGGAGCACGCCCGCTCCGGCTTTGATGGAGGTCGCGGGGACACGCCAGAAGCGAGAATTGACGGCGAGGCTCGAGCGAAATTCGGGGCGGATGGCAATATCGAGGGAGGGCTGGTTTTTGGCATCGAGAGTTTTGTCGAGAACCGTGCCCACGGTGATGCCTCGGTGGTAAACCGGGGCTCCCTTGTCGATGTTGGGGAGGTTAGCGGCGGTGAGTCGGATTTTGAGGCCGTTTTGTTCGGCTTGAATGCGGCGCCATTCTTGATCACCAACGGATCGTCCGGTGAAAATCGTGGCAGGTTCGCCGCCGATTCCTGGCTCAAGGGCGAGGAACTCGCCGGTGACGAGTGTGTCCAGTCCGCTGACGCCTTCGAGGGAAATCTGAGGACGGACGAGAGTGAAGGCGGTGGAGGTTTTCGCGAGGTTTTGGAATTGCGGCTGGAGTCGTATGGTGGCGCGGATGTTTTGGTTCGCGGGGTCCGCAGTGACGGAGTCAAGGATTCCGATGGGATAACCGAGGTAGCATACAGCTGTCTGCCCTGGGCGAAGTCCCCGGGCATCGCGGAAATTGATGGTCAACGGTTCGCCGGAAGCACGGGCGGCGCTTTCGTTTTGGAAAAACTCAAAGCGGGAATTGGGCTCCGCAGGATTTCCGGTGGCTCCGAAGTTGTCGTAGGCCACCCCCCCATGGAGGAGGGATTCGACGCCGGGGACATCGATCGATAAACCTCCCGCGCCGAGGGTCACAGAGGTCCAAGGCACAGACCAAAAGCGCGAATTGGCGCGGATGGAATCACGGTAGGCGGCTTCGACAGAAACTTGGAGCGAAGCGCGACCGTCGGGTGAGAGGATTTTTTGGGAGACGACGCCCACTTTGACGCCGCGGTGGTAAACCGGGGTGCCGCGCGAGAGGAAGGAAATTTGGGCTCCATCGAGCCAAAAGCTGAATGTCTGCGAGTCGGGAGCGATGATTGGGGGCTTCGGGCGTCCGATGAATTGATATTGGCCTTTTCCACCAGGAGTTCCTGCTTGGAGGGAGTTTCCGCGCACGATCGATTCGAGGCCGGTGAGTTCAGTGAGGGAAATAACGGGGCGGTCGATCCAGTATTTGGTTTCCTCGGTGGCAAGGTTTGAGGCGAAGCCCTCGAGGCGAACTTTGACTGCCACCGTTTGGAGGTCGTCTTGAATTCGGACGGCTTGAACAGTTCCAGAATTGACGCCACGATAATATAGGCTGGTTTTTCCTGGCTCGATTCCCGGGGCCTCGTCAAAAACGATTTCGATTTCGGGGCCTTGCGAGGCCCACTGGGCAAAAAACAACCAAGTGGTCGCCAGCGCGGCGAGGACGGGAAAAATCCATACCCAAGCAATGCCTCGGCGGTGAACCGTGACGACCTGGCCGTGGTCGGTTTTGGAAAGGTTGCTCATGAAGTTTGGGGTTCGGATTCCTGCCAGATCAACCAAGGCTTGTAAATATCCGTCGCAAGGACATTCGAGATCAGCATGGCAGCGTAAAACAAGGCGCCGCGTTCTGGAGTCACGCTGGCGAGGATGCCGAGTTGACCGACGGCGGTGAGGACCGAGAGGAGGAAAATATCGATCATGGCCCAGGTGCCGATTTTCAGAAGGAATCCATGGAGTTCCATGCGGCGCTGGCGGTGGATGTCGGTGCCGTGCAGGACGAGGATCCATGCCATGATCGAGAGCTTCAGGAGGGGAACTACTACGCTGGCCAGGAAAACGATGAGAGCGACTGGAGCGAGACCGGTTTCATAAAGTTCCCAAACGCCGCCCATGACAGTGAGTGGTTCCACCTCACCGGTGATGGTGATGGTCATGACCGGCAGGAAATTTGCGGGGATGTAGAAAATGAAACCCGCAATGACGAGGGCCCGGGAAAGGTCGAAGCGAAATCGGTCGCTCAAGGATTTCCCTCCAGTTGCACCAAAACAAACCGGCGGTCGAAACATTGGATCGTCAGAAGCGTGAAGATCGAGAGGAGGGCAATCCAGATGGCACCCGGCTCCCAAGTGACATTGCCCAGGGTGCGGAGTTTCACGACGGAAACCACACAGGCGATGGCAAAGACCGGCATGAGATTCCAGGACTCCAGAATTCGAGCCACGGAGAAGCAAAAGTATCGGCCGCGCCAACGAAGTCCCAGCGAGCAGGTGGCGGAGACATAACAAACGCTCAGGAGGTAGAGGGTCGGGGCGGCGATGGCGGAAAAAAATACCAGCGCGGCGAGCGGCTGAAAACCTTGGTCCCACAGGCTCTCCACTCCGGTCATGATGCGGTTTTCCTGGAAATTTCCGATGACCTCGAATTTTAAAATCGGCGAGGTATTGGCAAGAACCATGAGAATCAAGGCGGTGGTGGAAAATGCCCAAGCCGAGAAGATCGAGGGTTTGCCGCCGGAGGAGTTTTTCAATTCATTCCCGCAGCGAGCGCAGCGCAGGAACTGGCCGGGGGCGAGATCGCGGTCAAGGCACTCGGCGCGGCAATTTGTGCAGGTTAGCCAGATTTCCGGGGGGCTGTCCGCTTGGCCAATCGTCGAGTCCATCCTTCCGCGAATTACTCGGATTTTTTGAAGAGGGGGAGAAATTGGCCGTAGCCTTGCTTTTCCAAATCCTCGACAGGGATGAAGCGGAGGGATGCCGAGTTGATGCAGTAGCGAAGGCCGGTCGGGGCTGGACCATCTGGGAAGACATGGCCGAGGTGCGAGTTGCCTTGAATGGACCGGGCCTCAGTGCGCTCCATGCCGTGGGATTTGTCAGTGACTTCTTTAATGTCTTCCTTGGCGAGAGGCTTGGTGAAGCTTGGCCAGCCCGTGCCGGAGTCGAATTTATCATGGGAACTGAAGAGGGGTTGGCCTGAAATGATGCAGACATAGATGCCCTCGCGTTTGTTGTTCCAGTATTCATTCCTGAAGGGAGGTTCCGTGCCGCACTGCATGGTCACATGTTGCTGGAGTTCGGTGAGTTTGGGCTTGGATTCGTCGGCGTGCATGGAGGTGAGTGGAAGGAGGGCGGCGAGGGTGAGGTGGAGGGTTTTCATGACTCGGAAAGCGCTTTCGGTGGTCCGAGGATTTCGCGCAAAACCATGGCTTCGCGCAGGCCATGAGGCGAGCCGAGTCGTGAGGTCCATGGGCGGTTGGGGCGAGCCGATGTGGATTTCTCAAGGCCACGGCGCAAGGTGGGGCGGGGAGTTGGGGGTAGGGGTCTAGGAGGAGGAAGTGGAGGGGCGATGGGCTCCTCAAAAACAAAAACGGGCTCCGGTTTTTGAGGGATGGGCTTGGGGTCTTCGACGGGGAGGCCAAAAGACTCCAGCATTCGGCGCATTTGGTCCTCAATCTCCTCGCGGGGGGAGGGTTCGGGGAAGCTGGGCGAGGAAACCGGAGGCGGCTGACCTGGGTTGGAGGCTTCTTTTTCGCGACGGCGCTGTTCGCGAAGTTTCGCCGAGCGTTCGATCAGCCAATTGACGAGGCTGATCGCCGCAATGACGAGAAGCAGGACGAGTTGTTCCATGCCGCTTTAGGCGGGGTTGGAGGATCCTGGGCTGGCGATGGACTCGCGCATGGCGGTGTCGGACTGGAGATTCTTCATTCGCATGTAGTCCATGATTCCAAGATTTCCGGAGCGGAAGGCTTCGGCCATGGCGAGCGGGACTTGGGCCTCGGCTTCGACGACTTTGGCCTGCATTTCCTGAGTGCGGGCTTTCATTTCCTGCTCGGTGGCGACAGCGGCTGCGCGGCGCATTTCCGCCTTGGCTTGGGCGACGACCTTGTCCGCCTCGGCCTGCTCGGCTTGGAGCTTCGCGCCGATGTTGTCGCCGATGTCTATATCCGCGATGTCCACGGAGAGGATTTCAAACGCGGTGCCGGTATCGAGGCCTTTTTGAAGGACGGTTTTGGAAATGCGGTCGGGATTTTCCAAAACATCTTTATAGGAGGCCGAGGAGCCGATGGAGGTGATGATGCCTTCGCCGACGCGAGCGATGATGGTGTCCTCGGTGGCGCCTCCGACGAAGCGGTTGAGATTCGAGCGAACGGTGACGCGGGCGCGGGCTTTCACGCCGATGCCGTCACGGGCCACGGCGTCGATAGTGACTTTTCCGCTGGTGGGATTTGGGCAATCGATGACTTTGGGGTTGATGCTTGTGCGGACGGCCTCGAGGACGGTTTTCGAGGTGCCCTTGATGGCGAGGTCGATCGCGCAGGCACGGTCGAAATCCAGAGAGAGACCAGCCTTGGCCGCAGCAATGAGGGCGAGGATGACATGGGAGACATTTCCACCCGCGAGGTAGTGGGCCTCGAGTGGGTCGGTGTCGAGATCGATGCCAGCCTTCACGGCGGTAATCCGGCTATCGACAATCAACCCGATGGGAACTCGGCGGAGGCGCATTCCGATGAGTTGAGTGAATGACACGGTGGCACCGGCGAGCTTGGCGCGGAGCCATGTTCCGAAGAAGTTGATCATCACCACGACGATGGTGAGACCGGCGATGAGAGCGATTCCGAAGACGGCGTAAACGAAGAGTTGAGGCATAGTAGGCTTGGTTGAAGAAGCCAAGACGATGGCACAGATGCTTGCCCGCGCCAGTAAAAACAACCCTGCTTCGGCGGCTTACTTACTGCCCGGCTTGATGGCGGGAACTGCTCTCAAATCCTCGGGGAGATTGGCGGGATCGAATGTTTCGACATTCATTTGAACGAGCGAAACGAACGGGCACCCGAAGTCGGGAAGTTGGCCGGAGCTGCGGTCCACAATCGAGCCGGCGGCAACGACGAGGCCGCCGTGGTCTCGGACGATCTGGATGGTCTCCTGAACGCGGCCGCCACGGGTGACGACATCCTCAGCGACCACGAAGCGCTCGCCGGGGGTGATTTGAAAACCTCGGCGCAGGACGAGTCCGCCGTTGCCGTCTTTTTCCACAAAGATGTGTTTTTTGCCCAAATGACGGGCGACCTCTTGGCCGACGATGATGCCGCCGACGGCCGGGGAGACGACGGTTGCCGCTTCGAAAGGTTTGAGCTTTTCGGCGAGCATTCCGCAGACTTGAGCGGCGATGGTGGCATCCTGCAACAGCAGGGCGCATTGAAAAAACTCACGACTGTGAAGACCGCTACGAAGGACGAAGTGCCCGTGGAGGAGAGCGCCGGTTTTGCGGAAGAGATCGAGGACTTCGTTCATGGAACAGGACTTACTTTTTGTTTTTATTCACCCACTCGATGAAGGCTGGCACTCCGCCGCCGCCGTAGCCGACCTCGCGGGCGAGTTCGGCGCCTTTGCTATCGAGGAGGATGACGGTTGGAAAGCCCTCGACTTTGTATTTTTGAGCGAGGGCTTGGTTGGCGGCTTTTTGTTCCTCGGATTGCTCGGCACGGCGGGGGAAGTCGAGTTTCACGGGGACGAGGTTCGCGCTTGCAAATTCCTCGAAGGCGGGCTGGGCAAAGACATCAGCGGCTTGTTTTTTGCAGGGCGGGCACCAGTCGGAGCCGGTGAATTCGAGGAGCACCATGCGGTTCTCGGTGGCGGCTTTTTTAAGGGATTCGTCGTAGTTTGTGCTCCAGAGGTCAGAGGCTTGGAGGGAGAGGGTTCCGAGAAGGAGAAGGGAGAGTATGGCGTGTTTCATAGGAAAAGGATGGATGGCACGGCGGACGAATCAAGGGCAAAAACTAAATCAAGGGAGCGGGGATGTGCTCATTTTGGGCTCCGCACTGGGGACAGGCGGGGAGTTTGTCGGTGGGGTCGGCTTGGAAGTGGAATGAGCAAACCCGGCAGCGAATCCAATGGCGGTGCCTCTCAGCGACGCGGCGGCGGTGGGCGATTTCATAGCCGATCCAAACGATCAAGATTCCCGTGAGAAAAATGAAGAGGGCGGTGAAGACGAGCCATGGGAGTTGCATGCGGATCATGGCTCGGCGGGAGGCAGGACATCCGAGCCCCACTGGAATTCCACAAATCCCCAAACGGTTTCGTTTTCTTGGGACGGGGAAAAGGAGAGTTTTCTAAGAAAGGTCAGTGCGGCGCGGTCCAATTCCGGATCGCCGGAGGATTTGTCGGTGATCGCGTGAAGGACAATTCCATCCGGTGAGATGGCGACCATCCAATTGGCGGTTTCGGGTGGTTGGGTAGAACGACTCTGGAATTTTGGCAGCGGGGGGATTTCCGGCAATCTGGCGGCGATTTCTTCGGAGGCTCGGACTCGTGTGGGAAGGGGGGAGGACTTGGCAGGTTGGGGGGATTTTTTTGAAGAAATGCGGACAGGCCCTTTGAAAACGCGGTCTGTGGGGGGAGTGCGGGTGCGAAGGGGCGGGTCGTCCCAGGCGATGGTGGCTTTGGCGTATTGGGGCGTGTAGGTCGCGTTGGGCAATTCTTCTTGCGGCGGAAGTCCGCGCTTGGGGGCGAACAAGGCGGGGTCGGAGGAGTAAAGGGCCGACTCGATGCGGGAATATTCGGGGTTGGTGGATGGGAGAAAATAAAGCCGCGCCGGGTTCGTGCCGGAGGATTTGGAGGGTGGGTGCTTCACGGAAAAAAGAAAAAATATCGCGGCGTGGAGCAGGGCCGCGCTGAAAATGGCGAACGGGAGAAAAAGGTGGATCCGGTGGCGGGAGGGCCACTCGAAGGTGAGTGCGGGAGTTTTCACTTCTCCTCGGAAGTGGCGACGACGGTGGGGTAGCCCATGCCGAGGGTGATATTCATCACTCCGGCGAGTTGTTCGACGGGGGCCAGGCGGTCGGATTTGATGATGATGGTGTTGTTGCGGGAGGGGCGGCGTTCCAGGCGTTCCCGAAGCTCCTCGAGGGTGACTTGCTCATTCTCAAAATAGAGGGCTGAGATCGGGGGTGCTGCGATGCTCACGACCAAGGGGTCGCGTTGTGGAGCGAGAAGAAACGGGGAGTCGGGCACGGAGACTTCGACTCCAGGTTGGAGGAGGAACGAGGTGCTGAGAATGATGAAGAAAATGAGCGCCAAAACGACATCCAGCGAGGGCGCGATGAACATCAGCGCGGGATGCAGGCCAGGAGAGCGCTCGAGCTTCACAGGGGTTTTCCGGAGTTTTGATTCCCTCGGAGGATTTCCAGCATTTCGATCGAGGCGCGTTCGATGTCGTGGAGGACATCATTCACACGGGCGGAAATGTAGCTGTGGGCGACGAAGGCCGGAATGGCGACCGTCAGTGCGGCGGCCGAAGTGAGGAGACTTTCGTAAACTCCCCCGGCGATCTCGGTGGCGGTGGCGTAACCCCCGTGAGTGCTGATTTGCTGGAAAGCGGTTAAGAGGCCGAGAATCGTGCCAAGTAGCCCGACCAGCGGGGTGGCGTAGGCGATTGTTCCCAAAAGCGCGAGGTTCCTCTCGAGGCCGGGGACTTCGAGTTGACCGGCTTCTTGGGCGATGGCGCGGAGTTCCTCGCGCGGGGCATCATGGCGGAGGAGCATCGCATGAAGAACGCGGGGGATCGGTCCCGGCGATCCAGCGCACTCCTGAATGGCCTCGGCGAGGTTTTTGTTTTTCAGAAGATTTGCCAGGCCACGGAGGAAGTCTCCGGTTTTGATCGAGGCGCGGTGGAGGTGAACGAGGCGTTCGAAGAACACTCCCAGCGCGGTGATACTGCAGGCGAGAATGAGCCACATGAGCGGTCCGCCCTTCTGCACAAGTTCCATCATAGTGCGGCGAATCTAAAGTGATTCCGAGTCGGGCGGCAATGGCATTCCCAGCGTGGGCAACGGGGCGGCTGAGGGGAGGGCGAGGGGAGCATGGGACAACTCGGTGAGTGTGGCGGTGAGTTTTTCACGGACTCCGGGAATGAACCCCCGGTCGGCGTGGATCACGAGCATGGTGAGGCGGTTGTTTTGAACGATGCTGAGAGGCCCTCGCTCGGTGTGAAGCGTGAGGGCGGGAATCGCTCCGATGCCAAGCTGGGAGGAGGAGTCCTGCATGGCTTGGAGCATTTTTGAGGCGGTGGAACTCATCGCGACGAGGTCGAGATTTTCGGGGACATTGTGAGAGGCGATGACGGAATCCTCGCAAGTCAGGACGCAGGACCGGATGCCAGGCAGGTCACCGCATAATTCTACGACGCGGCGGACGGTGAGTTTTTCGTCGGTGAGGAAAAGGGATTGGAGGTTGTCTTGGTCGGGGAGGTCGGTGCTGGGATTTTCTGTTTCGAGAATCAGGGGTTCGATCAGTGTCGATACGGGAGCTGCTGGCGAAAATCTGTGGAAGGTGGGGAGCCTGTGGATCAGCTCGAGCAGGCGCTGAGGTTGGTCGCTGGCGGGGGGTGGCACTGGTTCAGATTCGGGAGCGTCTTGAGGGAAGGGAGTCGGAAGATCCTCGGGAATCGGTTCTGTGATCGGCTCTGCAGGCAGGGCGGATTCATCAGGGGAGGATTTGGTTTTGGCGAGGCGGGCGAGATTTTGGGTGGCCTCGTGGAGGTTGTCGGCAGGGGATTCGGTTGGTTTCTGATCCGGAGAAAATTCGGAGCCGATTTCGAAGGATTCTTCGCGCAACCTGTAGGCTTTGGCGAGGCACTGGGGTGGCAATTTAATCAACTCATCGACAGGCCAAAAAATGTCCGGACGCTCCTGCGAGAGTTCGCGAATTGAGATTTTTGGAACGATGTGGCTGAGCGTCGAGTGGGCGTCGATTTCTATGAAATCCTCCCCGGGCAAGTCGGCGAGAAGGTGCTCGGAAGAAACGGCCTGGACCAAATCCGAGAGCCGGAGCCGGATTTTTTCAACCGGACACTGGCGGAAGCGGAGATTCGACGGGGGATTGGTTTGGGCCGTTTCGGACATTTCTTTGTGTTGTCTGTGAATGATGGCGAGGTTATCCAAGCTGGCTGGACTGGCAATACCGTGAACTTCGATTTCAAATTTACAAATGACGGGTTGATTCCCGTGATCGTTCAAGAGGCTTCCAAAGTGGAGCGACCTGCCGGGCGGGTTTTGATGTTCGCCTGGATGAATCGCGAATCGCTGGCTCTCACTTTGGAGCGCGGGTTGATGACTTATTGGAGTCGCTCGCGAAAGAAGCTCTGGCTCAAGGGCGAATCTAGCGGGCATACTCAGCGTGTGGTTCGTTGGTATGTCGATTGCGACAAGGATGTTTTGCTTTTCGAGGTCGAGCAGGAAACCGGAGCCTGCCACACGGGATACGAGAGTTGTTTCTTTCAGGAGATGGACCGTGAGGCAAAGCCGCTGCCAGTTCGTGAATCGAAAATGTTCGACGATGCGGCGGTTTACAGCCCCGCGCCGACGGGTCAGGGTTGAGAGGATTCCTGAGGGGCGCCCTCTTTTTTGCGAGAGTTTTTGAACGGATTCGGCTGCGCGTTGTCGAATCTAATACAAGCGCCCTTGGGATTTCCCAAGAGGCGAAAAAAACAAACTCAACTCTCAAAAACAATGGCATTCGAAGACATCGACACCGGCTTGCAACTCTACCTGCGGCAGATCGGAGAATATCCCCTGATCACTGTGCAGGATGAGATAAAACTAGCCCGTCGCATCAAGCGCGGCGACAAAGAGGCGCGCGCCATCATGGTCCGCTCTAACCTCCGTTTGGTCGTCAAAATCGCGCGCGACTACAGCAATTTCGGTCTCCCGCTCTTGGACCTCATTTCCGAGGGCAATATCGGCCTCATGAAAGCGGTCGAGCGGTTTGACCCCAAAAAAGGCGGCAAGCTGAGCACCTACGCGGCGTGGTGGATCAAACAATCCATCAAGCGTGCGCTGGCCAATCAGAGCAAAACGATCCGCCTGCCCGTTCACTTGGTCGATAAAATCGCCAAGCTTCGCCGGGTTTCCAATCAAATGACCGAGGAATTGGGTCGCGAGCCCACCGACGAGGAATTGGCCGAGGAAGTTGGCATGGCAGCCGCCAAGGTCGCGTCGCTGAAAAGTGCGGCGATTCGTCCCACCTCGCTCGATCAACCGCTCGGCGACGGTGACCATTCCTCGCTTGGCGATATCATCGGCGATGACGAGGCGCAGGATCCCTTTGAACAACTCCGCGACAAGGATCTCCGCAATGAGGTTGGCGATTTGCTGGATGTCCTCGACGACCGGGAACGCAAAATCATCAACTCGCGTTTCGGCTTGGATGGTCACAAGACCAAGACACTCGAAGAAGTCGGGGTGAAATTCGGCGTCACCCGCGAGCGCATCCGTCAGCTTCAGAATATCGCCCTGCGAAAACTCCGCCGAGCGCTTCAGAAAAAAGACCGCTCCAAGGTGGAATTTTCGGTCTGAGGTATTTTTTCATGGGTAGGGTGGGAACCGGATGTGTGGCGTGAGTCACCATCCGGTTTCTTGCTTTCGGTCTTGCGGGCATCAGGGCGTCGGGGTTTGGTTTGCCCCATGGCCGACTTTATTGAATTGCACAAAAAACTCCACGCCGCCCTAAAAACCCGGCTGGATCTGGTCGCCGATCACGCCTTCCGCGACCGCGATCCTGCGGCCCATCTCACCGCACTCAAGTCCGCCGCAGCGAGACTGGATGCCGAAATTACTGATCTTCCACCGGAAATCGACCCGACGCTCCGCCATTACCTCGAACGCCAAAGCTACACCAAGGCCCTCGCTTGGCTGGGCGAGGCGGTGGCCAGTTCCTCCCATTGATGGCCCCAATTTTCTTATGACTCCTCTTCTTCTGGGAATCGCCCTGGGTTTGTTAGCCGCGTTGATCCCGTCGGTGTTTTTTTATAGCCGGCATTTGCGCGCGATGGCGGAGGCTGCCTCCACCCGTGAGCGGATGACTTTTCTCGAAAACCAACTCGCCTCAGCCGAGTCGCGGGTTGCGGAGCTTTCGAGGGAATGGCAAAGCGAGAGTGCTCTGAAAACCGCCGCCGAGACTTTGGCCAAACGCATTCCGGAATTGGAAGGGGAGTGCCAAAAACTCCGCGACACCGCAACGGCTCTGCAGTCCACCATCAGCCGCCTGGAATCCGATCTCGGGCATGAAAAGACTACTGCTCTCGAAAAGCTCACACTTCTCGAGGAGGCCCGCTCCAAACTCGGCGATGCGTTTCAAGCCCTCTCCGCGCAAGCGCTACAAAACAATAACCAGAGTTTTCTAGAACTCGCGAAAACGAACCTCTCTCAATTCCAAACCGAGGCGAAGGGCGACTTGGCCGCACGGGAGAAGGCGATCGGGGATTTGCTCAAGCCGATCAGCGACCAGTTGGGTGACTTCAAGAGCTCGATGACGAAGGCGATGGATGAGGCCGGCAAGGAGCGCCACGGATTGCAGGCCGAGGTTGCGACCCTGTCCCGTCTGAACCAAACCATCAGCGCCGAGGCCAAAAACCTCGCCAGTGCGTTGAAGGGTTCGAACAAAATCCAAGGAGATTGGGGCGAGATGATTCTTGAGCATTTGCTCGAGGCCTCAGGCATCGCCAAGGGAGTTGGTTTCAGCGTCCAGCGCCAGTATGAGAGCGAGGACGAAAAGCGCGGCAAGCCCGATGTGATTCTGAACCTGCCCGGCAATCGCTGCCTGATTGTGGACTCGAAAGTTTCGATCGATGCCTATGTCGCCCACTGCTCCACGGAGGAACCTCTCGAGCGGCAGGCCCACTTGAAGCGCCACCTCGACTCGCTCCGCTCGCATATCGATGGGCTTTCCAAGCGTGACTACCGGCGTCTCGAGGGGTTGAAAGGCACGCTGGATTTCGTCGTGATGTTCGTGCCGGTCGAGCCCGCGTTCCTGCTGGCGATCTCGCAGGACGAGACGCTTTTCATGGAGGCTTGGAAAAAGAATGTCCTGCTGGCGAGCCCTTCGACGCTTCTCTATGTGCTGCGGATTGTGGACCACATGTGGCGTCAGGAAAACCAAGCCCGCAACGCGCGAGAGATCGCCGACCGAGGGGCGAAACTTTATGACAAATTCCAAACATTCGTCGGGGAGTTTCAAAAAATAGGATCTGCGCTCGAGACGGCTCGCAAGAGCTACACGAGTTCATTTGATTATCTCGTTACCGGCAGGGGCAATCTCGTGAGCCAGGCCGAAAAGCTTCGAGATCTCGGCGTCAAGCCCAGCAAGAGTCTCCCGCAGGCGCTCATCGACCAATCCGGGTTGCTGGAGGATTCGACGGATGCCTTGGATCAGTCCCGGTAGGTTCCGGTGGTGACGCCGACTTTGCTGCTGGCATGGAGTTCGCGGTGGAGATCGGCTCCGGCGCGTCGGTTGGCGAGGAGTTCGCCGTAGGCCGCGAGGATTTGGCGGGTTGCCTCCGGGGATTCTTCAAGCAACTCGATGCGGAAATGGCGAAGGCCGGCAGCGTGGAATTTTTCGAAAAAAGCCGCGCCGGTTTGTGCGGTCGAGTGGAAGAGAGTGTTGCGACAACCCACATCGGCTCGGAGCGGGTGCTCCATTCCCACGCGATCACGTAGGTGGACGCGGTGCTTCTCGCAGGGGCGTCCGCAATTCGTGTGGTCTGTGCCCTCCGACATGAAGGCGGCGAAAACGCAGTGCTCCATGTGAAACATCGGCATGTGATGGTGGATCGTCAGTTCGAACCAATCCGGCGGCGCTTGGCGGAGGAGGGCGAGGATTTGGTCGGTGTTGAGATCGTGCGAAAGGGTGAGCCGCTCGAGACCATGATTTTTAAAAACCGAGGCGGTGACGGTGTTCGCGATGTTCAGCGAGAAATCACCGAGAAGGCGAAGGGAGCTTTTGGCGAAATGCTCGATGCCACCGATGTTCCGGACGAGAACGCCATCGGGTTGGGCGTTGGCGATGAGTTTGAAAAAGCCCTCCTCGCCGGCTTTCTGGATGCGCGGGGTTGCGAGAAAAATGGCGGCTGTGGAGGACGACGAGCGCACCGTGCCGACAGCATCCTTGTAGCGGCGGATGTCTTCGTAATCGACGAGGATTTCATCCATCCCCGCCTCGAGAGCGGCTTGGAGTTGGTCGGGTGTTCTGACGAGAACTGAAAGGCGGGCTTCATTGCTCGCGGGGTTTTGGTGGCCCGGCAAAAGCTCGGTCAAGGAGCAGCGCGGCGAGGTCTCGCGGGTTTGGGTTGAGAGACGATCCACCAGTTCGCGGCGCAGCCGATTCAACTCGGAAAGTGGAAGGATGGTTGCGCCGAGGACCTGGAAATCGAGTTGGCGAAGAACGAAGCCGGTTCCTCCGAGTTTGCCGAGTTGAGCGCGGAAGGATTCCTGGGTGAGGGGATGAGTTCGGGCCATCTCCAGTGGCATTCGGGAGGCAACCTCGATGGATCCGAATTGAATTTTCAATGACTCCCCAATTTGACCGGAGATGACTAAATCCAGAGTTTTGAGGCACTCCTGTCGCGGGGTGATTCGTCCGGAAAAACTTCCTCGAAGTTCCCGGTCCAATGCGGGATCACTGGTTTTCCAAATCCTCGATCCGGCGTGGATTTGGCGGAAGTCGATCTTGCCGTGCTCGAAGAAAATCCGGAGGCCCCGCACCTCGAAAATTCTCCCGCCTTGCTCGCGCTCGGTGTCGCCACCGGTGTCGAACACCACGCCGTCGCCCGGCTTGAGATTCACGGCGAACGAGTCGAGTTCCACATGGTCGCGGGCAGAGTCTTTCACGAGCCCTACAAAGGCGCCGCGTTTTTTTCCGAACCTCGCGCCGACGAGTTCCTGGTGATTCACGCCGTGCATCCAGCCTGGGTAGAGGCCGCGCGAGAAAGTCATCTCCAAGCGATACCAATCTTCGGGTGAAATCTTCTCGAATGTGTCAGCCAGTGCGGCGTCGATGGCCTTGCGGTAGACGCTTGTGACGGCCGCGACATACTCGGGGGACTTGAGGCGGCCTTCGATTTTGAAGGAGCGCACGCCCTTCGCAATCAGGTCGGGGATTTGATTCACGGCGGCGAGGTCTTGGGGTGAGAGAAGGTAGCGTTTGTCGCCGAGGTCTTGCCGCGCTCCATCGACGATCAATTCATAGGGCATCCGGCAGGCTTGGGCGCATTCGCCCCGGTTCGCGCTCCGGCGTCCGAGAGCTTCGCTGGTGAGGCATTGTCCCGAATAAGCCACGCAAAGCGCTCCGTGGACGAAGGTCTCCAAAGGCAGGCTGGGCAGGAATTTTTCCAACTCTCGAAGTGAGAGTTCGCGGGCGAGCACGACTTGTTTGACTCCGAGTTTTTCGGCAAAGCGAACGCCCTCCGGCGAGGTGATCGTCATTTGCGTGGAGGCGTGGATGCGCAGGTCTGGAAACATTCGGCGCGCGATCTCGGCGAGACCGACATCCTGGATGATTACGGCGTCCACCCCGGCTTCGTGGAGTGCCTGAAGTTCGGCGACGGCATCGGGCAATTCCTCCGTGAATATTAGGACATTCAGTGTGACATAGCCTTTCACGCCGTGGCTGTGGAGGAATCGCATCACCTCAGGCAATTCCTCCTCGCGGAAATTGTCAGCGCGCATGCGGGCGTTGAATTTCGAGAGTCCAAAAAACACAGCGTCAGCACCGTTTGCCACAGCGGCTTTGAGGCAATCCCAGTCCCCTGCAGGGGAAAGAAGTTCGGGCGTCTCCATCAATGCACCGGTGCCATGATGATCCGGATTTCGGGATCCTCTTGGCGTTTGTCGAGGTAGATCGGGGCGGGCTTTGTGTTGAGGACTTCGAAGCCGCTCAGCTGAAACTCCGGATAAAATCGGTCGCTGGCCGGCTCGTAAACGGTTTCTCCGGTGAAGCGACCCTCGAGGCGGTATTCGTAGTTGTTGTCATCGCCCAGAGTCCCGCGCACCCGATCGGGAGCGAGGCGGGCTTGCTCATTCAGCATGACGAGTTTCGCAGTTTTCCAAGGCTGGCCCGGATCGCGCACCCAGCCCCACATTTTGTAATCTTTCTTAAACATGCGGCGGCCGACGAAGTAGTTTCCTGGCTGTTCGGATCGGATGGCGGCGGCCATCGCTGCGCGAGCTGGAGCGTCACGGTCGACGGTCTCGCAGGAACTCATCAGCACCAGTGGAGCCAAAATAACCATTCCACGAAAAAACCAGCGCTTCGTATTTTTCAATCTCGCGATCATAGCGTAAAAAACTAATCGTCCCCCGAGTTTTAGTCAGTCACTGAATCGGCAGCCCTCAAAAAAAATTGGCAGGCTGGATTTTCAAAAAGCGTCCGCTACTCTCCCGCCGCATGAAGTATATTTTCGTGACCGGCGGCGTGGTGAGTTCTCTTGGAAAAGGCCTGGCGGCGGCATCCCTTGGAACGATTCTGGAACGGCGTGGACTGAAGGTAACCCTCCAAAAACTCGACCCCTATCTCAATGTCGATCCCGGCACGATGAGCCCCTTCCAGCACGGCGAGGTTTATGTTCTTTCCGATGGAGCAGAGACCGATTTGGACCTCGGCCATTACGAGCGCTTCACGCATTGCGTCCTTTCTCGCGAGAACAATCTGACGAGTGGGCAGGTTTACGAAACCGTCCTGATGAAGGAACGCCGTGGCGACTATCTCGGCAAAACCGTGCAGGTCATTCCGCACATCACTGACGAGATCAAAAATCGCATACGGTCGGTGGGTGCCAATTCCGGCGCGGATATTTTGATCACGGAAATCGGCGGCACCACCGGCGATATCGAGGGTTTGCCTTTCCTCGAAGCCATCCGCCAATTCATTCTCGAGGTCGGTCCGGACAACGCGATCATCATGCATGTTACGCTCGTGCCATTCATCAAGGCCGCGGGGGAACTCAAGACCAAGCCCACCCAGCAGAGCATTGCGAAGCTCCGCGAGATTGGCCTCCAGCCCCAAGTCATCATTTGCCGCACCGAGATGCCACTCGACCAAGATGTCCGCCAAAAGCTCTCCATGTTTTGCAATGTCCCGCTCGACGCCGTGATCGAGGCTGGCGATGTGGAGCATTCGATTTATGAAGCTCCGCTGAATCTTCGCGAGGAGGGTTTGGATACCATCGTTTGTCGCCTTCTCCGACTGGAAACTCCGGACCCTGATCTCACGGAGTGGAAGCGCTTCGTTCAACGCCTCATCCATCCCAAGAAGCGCGTCCGTGTGGCGATCGTTGGCAAGTATGTCGAGCTCCAGGACGCCTACAAAAGCATCTATGAATCCCTCGCCCACGCTGGCGCCGCTCAGGATTGTGCGATCGATATTGTGCAGGTCGATGCCGAGGATATTGAAGTCGAAGGAGCCGAAAAATATCTCCAAGGCGTCGCCGGCATTCTCGTGCCGGGAGGTTTTGGCGAGCGCGGAGTGGAGGGCAAAATCAAGGCCGCCAAATTCGCCCGCGAGTCCCGCACTCCATTTCTTGGCCTTTGCCTCGGCATGCAGGTCGCCTCGATCGAATTCGCGCGAAATGCTTGTGGACTCGAAAATGCGAACAGCACGGAGTTCGATCCCGACACCGCCTATCCGGTCATTTCCATGATGGAGGAGCAACTCGATGTCACAGACAAGGGGGCTTCCATGAGATTGGGAACTTGGGAAACAAAAATCCGCGAAGGCACGCTGGCTCACCAAGTCTACGGAAAAAACCACGCTTCCGAGCGCCATCGGCATCGCTACGAGTTCAATCAAAAATACCGCGAGCAAATGGAGGCGGCGGGCTTTGTGATTTCCGGAACATCTCCCGACGGAACCTTGGTGGAGTTGATCGAACTCAAGAACCACCCATGGTTCCTTGCTTGCCAATACCACCCCGAGTTTCAGTCCAAGCCGAACCACCCGCATCCACTCTTCAAGGCCTTTATTGCCGCCTCGCTGGCGAATGAGGATTGAGACCGCTGCGAGAATCCCACTCCATGGTTAATCCATCCGGCGAACCGCTTGAAATCGAACGCAAATTTCTCCTCGTCGGGGAATCCTGGCGAGATCAGGTCGTTGGGGAGCCCAAGCGCTTATCCCAAGGGTATCTGTGCGCGGATGCCGGGAAAAGCGTTCGAGTTCGCATCGCTGGGGATTTCGCCACGCTGACGGTGAAGGGGAGTCGCAACGGGATTTCCCGCTTGGAAATGCAATACACGATTCCTGTCGCGGATGCCGAACGCATGCTGGCCATGTGCATGCCGCCCTTGATCGACAAAACCCGCCACATTGCCATGCATGACGGCATGAAGTGGGAGGTGGATATTTTCCATGGTGAGAACGAGGGGTTGCGCGTGGCAGAAGTCGAACTGGAGTCCGAGGACCAAGTCATTTCCCTGCCCGACTGGGCCGGCCAGGAAGTCTCCGAAGATCCCCGCTATTATAATTCCCATCTCTCTCGTGAGCCATTTTCTGCTTGGGGATCGCCCCCCTAATCACCGGTATTTTTCCCACCGTTCGTGGCCTGCATCTGAAAAATCCGACATCCCAGCATATCGGGCGTCCGTATTTTTTAACGCTTCCCTTGCATTCCAGATTGCACTAGCGGCCCATTTTTTTAAAGAACCCAACTCGCTAATACATGATTACCTCACACTCTGCCTCCGCTCGCACGGGCCCATGCCCGGGTTGGCTCTGGCTAAATTCCTCGATTGGAAAAAAAACTGCCGTCGCCGTCACTGGAATCGCCCTCGTGGCATTCGTTATCGGCCACCTCCTCGGAAACTTCACGATCTTCCTCGGCCCGGATGCGATCAACGCCTACGGAGCCAAGCTACAAAGCCTTGGGCCGCTACTTTGGGCAATCCGTCTCGCGTTGCTCGGAATCCTCGTGGCCCATATTTATTTCACGATGAAGCTCTGGCAGGAAAATAAAGCCGCGCGTCCTCAAAAATACATCGCCTCGAATCCGGTCGGAACCACGGTTTTCGCCCGCACGATGCGGTTGAGCGGGTTGATCGTCCTCGCCTTTGTCATCTTTCATCTGGCCCATTTCACCGTTCGCGTGGTCGATCCAGCCTTCGCCACCATGCACACGACACTCGATGGCCAAGAGGTCCATGATGTCTACAAAATGGTGGTCACCGGATTTCAAAACGGCCCGGTGGTTTTCATCTACATCATCGGCCTTTTTCTCCTGACCTTCCACTTGAGCCACGGCCTCTCGAGCCTTTTCCAAACCCTCGGAATCACCAACCGCCGCATCCGCCAAAACTACGAAATCGCCGGCCGCGCCCTCGCCTGGGCGCTCTATGTCGGCTACATTTCGATCCCCGTTTCGATCTACTTCTTCGGCCTTGGGAAAGGAGTCCTCCAATGACACTCGACAGCAAAATTCCACCCGGTCCGCTCGACAAGAAGTGGACGACTTTTAAAAACAACGCGAAAATCGTCAGCCCCGCGAACAAGCGGAAGTTCGATCTGATCATCGTGGGATCCGGCCTCGCAGGCGCTTCCGCCGCCGCGACGCTTGCCGAGCAGGGCTACAATGTGAAGTGCTTCTGCTACCAGGATAGCCCGCGCCGCGCCCACTCGATTGCCGCGCAGGGCGGCATCAACGCCGCAAAGAATTACCAGAACGACGGCGACAGCGTTTACCGTCTTTTCTACGACACCATCAAGGGAGGCGACTTCCGCGCCCGCGAAGCGAATGTCCACCGACTCGCCGAGGTGAGCACTTCGATCATCGATCAATGCGTCGCGCAGGGCGTTCCCTTTGCCCGCGAATACGGCGGATTGCTCGACAACCGTTCCTTCGGTGGAGCCCAAGTGTCGCGGACTTTTTACGCCCGCGGCCAGACTGGTCAGCAACTCCTGCTCGGTGCTTACTCCGGCTTGAGCCATCAGATCGCCACTGGCGCGGTGAAAATGTTCCCGAAAACCGAAATGCTCGATCTCGTCGTGGTGGATGGCCATGCGAAGGGCATTGTGGTCCGCGATCTGAAGACCGGTGAAATTTCGACCCATGCCGCCGATGCCGTGCTCCTTTGCACTGGCGGATACGGCAATGTCTTCTACCTCTCGACGAACGCGCGGGGTTGCAATGTCTCAGCGACTTTCCGTGCCTACAAACGCGGCGCACTTTTTGCCAATCCTTGCTACACACAAATCCACCCGACCTGCATCCCCGTCAGCGGCGACTACCAGAGCAAGCTCACTCTGATGAGCGAGTCGCTCCGCAACGACGGCCGCATTTGGGTTCCCAAGCGCAAGGAGGATTGCGGTAAGGATCCGGCCACCATTGCCGAGGCCGATCGCGACTACTTCCTCGAGCGCAAATACCCGAGCTACGGAAACCTCGCCCCGCGCGATATTTCTTCGCGTTCCGCAAAGGAAGCCTGCGACGAGGGAAGGGGAGTCGGTCCTGGAGGGCTGGGCGTTTATCTCGACTTCGCCGATGCCATCAAGCGCCTCGGCCAAAAAACCATCGAGGAGCGCTACGGCAACCTCTTTGAGATGTATCAAAACATCACCGGCGAAAACGCCTACGAGCGCCCTATGCGCATCTACCCGGCGGTCCACTACACGATGGGTGGCCTGTGGGTGGACTACAATTTGATGAGCAATATCCCGGGCCTCCATGTGCTCGGCGAAGCGAATTTCTCCGACCACGGCGCGAACCGCCTCGGAGCCAGCGCGCTCATGCAGGGCCTTGCCGACGGCTACTTTGTCATTCCCTATACCCTCGGCGAATACCTCACTTCGCAGTTTGGCAAAAAGGTCGACCCCAAGCATCCGGCCTTCGAGCAGACGCTCCAGGAGTCCAAAGCCCGCGTCCAAAAGCTCATCAACATCAAAGGCACCAAACCCGTGGATTACTTCCACCGCAGCCTGGGCCTTCTCATTTGGGACTACTGCGGGATGGCCCGCAGCTCCGAAGGCCTCAAAGAAGCCATTGGAAAAATCCAACAACTCCGAGCCGAATTCTGGAGCGACCTCAAACTTTTGGGCGACCCGAATGGTATCAATATGGAACTCGAGCGTGCTGGTCGCGTGGCCGATTTCCTCGAGTTCGGGGAACTCATGTGCCTCGACGCTCTCGTGCGCGACGAATCCTGCGGTGGGCATTTCCGGACCGAACACCAGACCCCCGAGGGCGAAGCCCTTCGCAATGACCAAGACTTCGCGTTCGTCTCCGCATGGCAATACACCGGCGATGGCAACATGCCGAATCTCGTGAAGGAGCCTCTCGTTTACGAACAGGTGAAACTTTCAACCCGCAGCTACAAATAATCCTCACCATGAATTTCCACCTCAAAGTCTGGCGCCAAAAAGACACCAATGCTCCCGGCACTCTCGAGGAATACGAGGCCGAAAATATTCCAGCCGGCGCCTCGTTCCTGGAAATGCTCGATATCGTGAACGCGGACCTCACTCGCAAAAATATTGAGCCGATCCAGTTCGATTCCGACTGTCGCGAAGGCATCTGCGGAACTTGTTCGCTCACCATCAATGGCATCCCACACGGCAAAGGCCGTGGAACGACCTGCCAGCTCTACATGCGGAAATTCCAAGACGGCGAGACGATCACCATCGAACCGTTCCGCGCTGACGCGTTTCCTGTTCAGCGCGATCTGGTCACAAACCGCAGCGCCTTTGACCGCGTCATCCAAGCCGGTGGCTACATCAGCGAACGCACCGGTTCCGCGCCCGACGCCAACTCCGTTCCCATTTCAAAAGTCATCGCTGACCAGGCGATGGATGCCGCCGCCTGCATCGGTTGTGGAGCCTGCGCCGCCGCTTGCCCGAATGGTTCGGCCATGCTTTTCGTGAGCGCCAAGGTCACGCACCTCGGACTTCTGCCCCAAGGCAAGCCCGAGAAAAACCGCCGCGTTCTCAGCATGGTTCGGCAAATGGACGAAGAGGGGTTCGGCAATTGCTCGAACTACTACGCCTGCGAAGCCGTCTGCCCCGCCGGCGTCCCCGCCGCCTTCATCGGTCGCATGAACCGAGAGTTCACCGCCGCCTCGATGAAGGAAATGGTCGGCATGTCTGTCTGATCCTATCGCACTTCATTGCCGTCCGGTTGGTTTATTGGAATCGTTTTAACACCCAAATCGATTCGGGTTTGCCATCGAGGGGGAGATTGTAGGTGCGGGTATAGGTTTTGGTGTCTGGCTCGAAGGAGGTTTCCCAGAAGTCGTTTCCTTTCACGCCTTGGTCGAGCGGGATGGTTTGGGGTTCGATCCGATTTGCAATCGACGGGGCGAATTCCTCCATGACGGGGAGGTATTGGTCCATGATCTTGGCGGCGGATACGAGTTGGCTAAGTTCGTAGCCCTTTGCGGATTCTAGGCCTTGGAAGCTGATTGGAACGGTTCCGGTGCCTCCTTGGATTTTGACTCGCACGGTTTTTGCGCCGGGGTCGACTTGGATGATGATGGGGAAATTCCGGAGGAGCTTGCCGCCTTGGACTTCAATTTGGAGGTCGTTCGCCTTGGCGGCACGGTGGAAGGTTTTCCAAGAACCGGGGTTTTCCGCGAGGTGCTTTTGGAAAACCTCGTTCGGGCCGTAATAGTCGGCGACTTCAGCGGGGACGACATCGATTTCGAGTTCCATTTCAAGGCTGTCGCCGGCTTGGAATTTTTCGATTTCAGCGGGTGGGACGATGATGGCATCCACATGGCAACGGGACTCGGGAGAGGCAGGCATGTTTTCGTAGCCCTGCTCGGTTCGCTTAAATCCTCCGACCGCACCGACAGGCAGTGAAACGAGGGGGGTATCGTAGGACTTCCCCCCAAACTTCGAGCGATAGGATCGAATCACAAACCCGCGGCTTCCGCTCGGGGTGCCTTCCATTTTCGAGCCTGGAAAACCCAGCCACCACGGGGCGGAGCCGGTGAGAGCGAGGCTGTCGAGATGGAGGTCGCCGGCCTTCAAGCCGACCGGGGCGTCGAGTTCTTGGATCAAGCCCTCTCGATTTCCGATGGAGATTTTCGGGGCGAAAACATGGCCTCTCCCAAGTCGGAATAGGGAAACATCCTTGGCAGGTAGGTCGGCACGAAAATCGTAGCGGAGGCGGAGGAAGACTTTCGAGTGGTCGTCGGTGCGTGGAGTCGAAACCGTCGCGGTGAGGTCCACTTCGCCCTTCGTGCCATAGGAACCGTGATAGACGACTTCCGGGAGGCAGGGGCCGTGCGAAAGGTAAGAGGCCTTCATGCGAGCGGTGTGGAGTTTTTTCCCATCGAAATCCCAGGCGGTGAGCCAGTCTGCGCCCCAGCCCGCGTCGGACCACTGCCAGGTTTTTCCGTCTTTTCCCTGACGAGTGAAAAGGGCGCGGATGTCGGTGATGGCGTTGGTGCTCGCGGAGAATTCGGGGTTCAAACAAATCGTCTCACCCCAAGTGCCGATGGCGCATTGATCCCAGCGTCCGTTCGTGCTCTCGCCCCATCCGACCAACGAGAGTTGGCCGAGGCTGGCGGTCGGGAGGGTGCCATAAAACCCATACGCGACTCGCAGGAGATAGGAGGTTTTTCCAGCGGGGGCAGGGATCAGCGCGTAGGCGCGGAGGTAATTTGGGAAGGTGGGGTGGTGCCAATTTTTGGAGAGTTGCACCGGGATTCCTGTGGGTGTGCCATCGGGTTGGCACAAAATGGGGACGAGTCCGGTGATGCCGGCCGTGCCGTGCATTTCGAGAAGGAACGGCACGGAGTGCGGGCTGGAGCTGGAATTTTCGACTTCGATCACGAAGTCGTCGTAATTCCCAAAGCCATTCTTATCCGGGGTCTCGGGTCTTTTTAATCGATCGGCCAAGGGGGTGTTTCGACTGAAATCCGCTTTCGCCAGAAAAGCGCCGAATTCTGGATTGAAGGCTGTAGGAACGGTTTGGTTGCCGCTGGCACGGACTTGCACCGAGAGGCCTGCAGCAGGATCGCTCCCTCCGGGCGGCTCGCAGGGGAGTAAAATCCTCTCGCTCCGGGAATGGCTCCAGTCGCCTGTGATCGTGCGCTCGGCAAACCATTCGCCATGGGCTGACTTGAATCGCAAAGACAGCACGGCCTCTTGGAAAACCGGGTGGGTTATGGGAGAAGCGTCATCGAAGGTTTGTTCGAAAACCAAATCCTCGCTCGGCGGGAGTTTTTCGGAGTTTTTGGAAATGGCGGCAATCTCCTCCGTTGTTAGCGCGCGGTTCCAAACCCGCACATCATCGAAAATCGCTTCAAGGCAGGGTTGTGCATCGTCTGGTCGGCGACCGAAGCGCAGGGCGCCCGCTCCGGGTTGGCGCTCGAGGCCGATTTCCTTTTCGGCAAGGAGTCGGCCATCCACATGCAGGCGCATCGTTTTTCCGTCATACGAAAGAGCGGCGTGCTGCCATTCGTTCTTTTCCTCGAGCTGGGGTGCATGGGCGTTCACTTTGTAAATGCTCTCGCGCGTGCCGCCGATATTCAGGATTCCCGAGATATTGCCGAAGCGTCCGATGTTAACGCCGAAGTAGCCCTCGCAGTATTCGTTGTGGTTTTTTCCGAATAAAATCATCCCGCCGGTGCGGGAGCGTTGGTCACGCTTAAAAGAGCACGCGACGGTGAATTCCTTCGAATCGAGTTCGGGCGAGCGGGGAATTTCCAATGGCACGGTGCGGACGGAAAATCCATTTCCGCTCCGACCCGGTGAGGGGCCGTTGGCGTAGTCGAACTCCGGGAGGACATCGAGGGTGAAGGCGAGGTTTTGGGGCCAGGCAACAAGGGTCATCGTGGCCATCGCAGGAAGGACATTTCCCTCGGAATCCTCGAAGCGCAATTCGCGCATTTCGTAGTGCTGGGCGATGCGTCCGGATTCCCAGAGCCAGATATTTGCGAGAGCGGTTTCGTTGTTCGTGTCCTGCCCGGCGCGGCAGGAGGTCATCTTGTAAACTCGGCCATCGACCCTCACCTCGGCCTCCAACTCCGCAGGCGGCAAGTCCTGAAAGCGCGACAGCCCTGACTCGCCGGCTTGGCGGTAGCCGAGGCCGTCAATGAGTGGCCCGAAACGAAGTGCCCGGGGGTTTTGGATATTCCACTCCAAGGCGTAGTGGCCGGATTCGATGCAAAGCAAGTCGGGGGAGGTTTTGGCGGGGTCTCGGCGCCAATTTCCGGCCCAGAAGCCGTAGGTGTAATCCAGCGGCGAGACAGGTTCGGCTGCGTGTGTATTGGTCAACAGGGTCGTGACGCCCATAAAAAAGTAAGTGAGGAGTTTCATGGATTGAGGCTCTTTGCGGGCGGATGGTTTTTTTGAAAAATCCCCATTGCGGTGGTCGCGAGGAGCAGGAGGAGATTTCGCACCGTCGAGCCTGCTGGAGTTTCGAGAAAAGCCAGCGCGGGGTGAATCCCCGAAAAATCGAGGCAACCGCATTCGATAGGCAGCTCTCGCCACCAGGATTGTGCGGTGAGAAATGTATAAATCGCCAGCAGGAGAAGGGTGGCGGATGTCACGGTGACTCGCCAGCAACCAAAAATCAGAAGGGCTCCGAGGAGGATTTCGATCCAAGGCAGCGAGTAGGCGGCGCCGTTCGCCAGCCAGTCGGGGAGGGAAATTTGGTAGGCGTAAATGTCAGCCAGCATTCGCAGGGGGGAGCCGATTTTGGATAAGCCGGCGGAGAGGAGGAGTAGCCCCAAAAGAATGCCCCAGAGTCGGGAAACGACTTTCATCTTAAAAGGGGGGCTGATGAATTATTAGCCCCAGGGACTCCGCTAAACCGGAGCCTGTTACTGCTGTTGCTGAACAGGCTGCCGGTAGCGGTAATCGGCCAGAATCTGGGCGGATGGGTCGTAGGCTTGCTGCTGGAGTGGTGGCTGTGCGAGAGCCGGAGGAATCATGGATGCCTGCGGCGGGCTCTGGCGGCGATGCCATTCGGCCTCGACCAAATCCTCGAAGAGTTGGGAAACGGTTCGGCGGCGGGCCAAGGTCTTGGCCCATGTCTGAATATCCGGGTGGATCGTCAGATTGATTTTCTCCCGCTTGGTGCGGGTCGAAACTTTTTTCCGCCGCGCCATTTTACTTGGTGAGAAGGGCGGTGCGTTCGAGGACGCGAGCCTTCATGATTTTGCCGGCGCGGAACTTTACGATGGCGCGTGGTGGGATTTGCACCTCGTTCTGTGGTTTCTTGGGATTGCGGCCGACGCGTGGTTTTGTGAGGCGGACATCGAAAACACCGAAATTGCGGAGTTCGACATCGCGGCCTGTGGCGAGTCCTTCGACGATTCCGTCGAGCGTGTGTTGGATCACGCTGAAGACTTCTTGTTGGGTTAGACCGGTTTTGTCAGCGATCGACATGACGAGATCGCGCTTGGTAAGGTTTGGCATAGGAGAGGTTTCGTAAGGAAACTCGGGAGGCTTGGCAATGCCAAATCGGGCAAATTTTAAAAAAAGGCGATTTTTTTAGTCCCGCGTGGGTCCCTTCTTGAAATGCCGAAAGGGACACCCGAGTCTCGCGACATGAAAACTTCGCACCTCCTCGAAATCCTCGCCACACCTAGCCCCTCGGGTTGGGAGAGGGATGGACAGAAACTTTGGATCAAAAACATCAAGCCGCATGCGGATCGCATTGAGAGCGATCCCCACGGAAACGCTTGGGCGGTTTTGGAGGGATCCGAGGCCAAGGCGCCGCGGGTGATGCTCGAGGCTCATGCGGACGAGATTGGTTTCATTGTTCGACATATTGACGACAAGGGCTTCCTCGCCGTTGGGCCGATCGGCGGCTCGGACCGCACGCTGGCTCCTGCTCGGCGGATTCGGCTTTTCGGTTCGAAGGGGATTGTGCCCGGTGTGATTGGCAACACGGCGATCCACATCCGTGACAAGTCGAACGACAAGGCACTCGACTGGAAGGAACTCTATATCGATGTGGGCGCGTCGAATGCCAAGGAGGTGGAAAAACTCGGGATCCGTGTCGGCACCCCGGCAATTTTTGTGGATGACGCGATCGAGTTTGAGAACGACCGCATTGTTGGCCGGGCGCTCGACAACCGCATCGGAGGTTTTGTTTTGGCGACAGCCCTCGAGGAACTCCACCGAGGCAAGTCGCGCCCGAAAGTCTCGACCTTTGCCGTCAATGCGGTGCAGGAGGAAATTGGTTGCCGCGGCGCGCAGATGGCGGCTCATCGCATTCGGCCGCAAGTCGCGTTGGTTTTTGATGTAACCCATGCCACGGACACGCCAGGGATCAATGTGAAGGAACACGGCTTGGTGGAACTCGGCAAGGGGCCCACAATTTCCCACGGCGCGGCGAACCACCCGCTCGTCATGAGGCGGCTGATAGAGGTTGCCGAGAAACACAAAATCCCGCTGCAGCACGAGGCGGTCTCGCGCAGCACCAGCACGGACGCCGATGTGATCTACACGAGCCGCGATGGCGTGGCGTGCGGGTTGATCTCGATTCCGCTGCGTTACATGCATTCACCGGTCGAAATGGTTTCGCTCTCCGATGCCCGCCATGCCGCCAAACTGGCAGCCGCTTTCATTCGGAGCTTGGAAAAGACCGATACATTTCGTGTGTTGGATTGATACCTATGGAAAATCTGGGAGGTCAATTCGGCACGGCGGGCAAAGCACTTCAGGTCAATCTTGGTAAGGGATTCTACGGAACCTTTGCGGAAATCGGAGCGGGGCAGGAAGTCGCGAGGCATTTCTTCACGGTCGGCGGCGCGGCGGGCACAGTTGCGAAAACGATGTCGGCTTACGACATGGCATTCAGCGATGCGATCTATGGCACATGTCGGCGGTATGTGAGTCGCGAGCGTTTGCAGACCATGCTCGAACACGAGAGCGGGTTGCTCCTCGAGCGTCTTGGAAAAACGGCGGGACGCGACCGCCGTTTTTTTGTTTTTGCAGACACCGTGGCGGCCCGGAGTTTCCGGCGCCACGATGAATCCCACGGCTGGATGGGGCTCCGCTTTCAGCACGCGCCGGGCACCGCATTCAGTGACATCATTCTGCATCTGCGAATGCTCGATGGGGAGAATCTGAATCAGCAGGAAGCGCTGGGAATTGTGGGTGTGAATCTGATCCACGGCGCATTCCGCAACGCCACTCCGCGAGAGATGATCGGTTCGCTCCTGGATGACCTCAAACCCGGCCGGATCGAAGTCGACATGATTCGCTTTTCCGGTCCAGCCTTCGGCGCGGTGGATAACCGCCTGATGAGCCTTGAACTCGTCGTTCAGGGCCTCACGCGAGCGACGCTGTTCAGCGCTGATGGGGAGGTGGTTCAACCAGCGGATGCTTTTTATAAGAAGCCCATCCTTGTCGAGCGTGGAAGTTTTCGCCCGGTGACTCTGGTAACGAATGACATGCTCGATGGCGCTTTGCGACTTTTCGAAAAAGAGAAAGGCGTCCAAGGAAACCAGCCGCAGATTTTGATGGAGATCACCACCAAAAACCTGCTCGCCGGCGGCAATCTGGACTTGCGCGATTTCCTCGATCGGGTGGACATGCTTGCCGCGCTGGGGCGGACGGTTTTGATCTCGGATTACGGCGAGTATTATCGCTTGGTGAATTTTTTGACTCGCTACACCGAGTCCCCTGTAGGCCTTCCCATGGGCATCCCCGGGCTGAACGAGATTTTCAATCCGGCCCATTACACGGACCTCGAAGGAGGCATTCTCGAAGCTCTCGGGCGACTCTTCAAAAAGAATGTCCGCCTCTATGTTTACCCGGTCATCACTCCCGAGGGGGAATTGGTGACATGCGAAAATTTCCGTCCGCCCGAGGGGATGGAGCACTTGTATGCCCATTTGCGCGCCAGCGGCTTGATTCGCTCTATCGAAACATACGATGCCGCCAATCTCGAGATTCGCTCGCCGCGCGTGCTCGACATGATCGAAACGGGCGATTCCGCTTGGGAAAAAATGGTTCCTCCGGAAGTCGTTCGAATCATCAAGGAGCGTGGCCTTTTTGGTGCGGACCGGGGCTGATCCTCTCATGGGTGAACCTCGATCCATTTCTGAAATTCGCTCCGAGGCCGGAGTCATTGCAATTTCTGCGCGGGTGAGGGGACAGGTCGATGAACTCGTGAAAAAGGAGTCGGCCAATGGCAAACCCTACTGGGAGCTTAAACTCCGTGATGCCTGGGATTCGCTGACGCTTCGGGCATGGACCGATACCGACGCCTTCCGCCACTGCGCTGAGATTTCTCGAGGGGATTTTTTGGAGGTCGAGGGAGAATTTGTGGTGAATGGCGGCTTCGGTCTGGACGCCAGGCGCTGGCGCCTTCGCACTCTGGATGAGGAAGAAATCAAGTCCCTCCTCGCTGGTGGAACGGAAGAATCCCTCTCGGTCGATCGCGACTTTGGCGATGTCGTTCGTCTAGCTGGAGAGATTCGCGACCCGCGCCTGCACGCCCTCTGCGCGATTTTCTTGGAGGAATTCGGGGGTCGATTTAAACGCGCCGCCGCCGCTCGTTTTAACCACCACGCCCACCGAGGGGGACTCCTTCGACACACAGGCCAGATGATGCGAACGGCGGATTCGGTTGCTCAGGCTTACCCAGGCTTGAATCGTGATCTCTTACTCGCCGGCGTGCTTTTTCATGACTCAGGGAAACTTTGGGAGATGTGCCCGCCGGACGCGGGATTTGGCATCCCTCGAGAGATCCGGGGCGAATTGCTGGGCCACATTTCGATCGGAATCGAACTGGTGAACTCGCTCTGGAGAAAACTACCTCTCGAGGAATGGAAATCACTCGTTCCCTCCACGGAAGATGTCCGCCTGCACCTCCTGCACCTTATTGCCGCCCACCATGGGGAACTGCAATTCGGCTCCCCCGTCGAACCCAAAACCCCCGAAGCCATCGCGCTGAACATGGTAGATAACCTCGATGCGAAGCTGGAAATGCTCGCCATGGCCTACGCCCGCCAACCCGAAATCGCCCCCGGAATCCACGAACGCGTCAAATCCCTGAACACCAGCCCGGTCAAACCCTTGGGGATTTTTCCTGAACAGACGGAGGGGTGATGCTGATGACCGCCGTGTTGACTCTCCGATAACCATCGGGTAACGGAGAAGCAAGTGGAGGGCATGTTATTACAGTCTCGCAAAAAATCGCTCGTGACATTGCAGCAAGCGCGCAAGCAATTCAGGTCGCACAATCCGGCGCACCCGAAATCGTTGGACAACTTTTGGCCATCGAAAGAGCAGATGGCATCCCGTGGCAGGATGTGGAGAGTCTGGGTAGACCAGACACAGAGGCATCAGAACACCTGATCTGGTTTTTTCCCGAAGAAGGGAAGGTTTTTAAAGCCACGGCCTACGGAAAGTTTGGGCATTCCATTGAAAGAGGCTCTGGAAAAAATACCCCCTTGGAATATTTGCGTCGAATTGCCGCCGTCAATGAGGCCTTTCAAGACAGCGCCACGATCATAGGGAAATTTCGTCATCCCGATGCTGGGATTGGCCTTGTTCATGCCCAAGATTTTGTTCCAAGGAAAAAGGGCTCCAGAAAAATTACGGACACACAAATTCTGCGATTCCTAAATGAGCAGGGTTTTGAATTAGACCCGATGCGTGCTGGAGTTTTTGTAAACCAAAGGATTGGTATTGAGGTGGCTGATGCCCACCCCGGTAATTTCATTAGATCAGAAAACGGAGCCATCGTGCCTATCGATGTGCTGGCTTTTAAATTTGATCAGAACAAGGGGATTGATTTTTTCGGCACCCGCACTGAGGGGTGATGCGCGGTGAAAACGGTCGTTAGGCCAGATCCTGAAGGATTGACCACAACCGAGCGAAGGGAGATAGATCGCCATTGGCGACCCCGCAGGGTGAGCGAAGCGAATCAAAGGACACACAGAGGTTTAGCGATTTCCTGATCGGACAAAACGATCCTAGCCGATTCGGAGTATTTCATTCCCCCTCCGTGTTCTCTGTGTCCTTTGAGGTCAAATCCCCTAGTTATTAGCCATAAAAAAGGGGCCGCCTAGATTGGCGGCCCTTTTTGTTGGGAATCTGATAAGTGCGATTAGCGCTTGGAGAATTGGAAGCGCTTGCGGGCGCCGGGGCGACCGGGCTTTTTGCGCTCTTTCATGCGCGGATCGCGGGTGAGGAGTCCCTCCTGTTTGAGTTGGGTGCGGAGGGTTTCGTTGACTTCGATAAGGGCGCGGCTCAGGGCGAGGCGCAGGGCGCCGGCTTGGCCGTTGATTCCGCCGCCGGTGGCTTTGGCGGTGACATCGTAGCTGTGAACCGCGTTGGCGATTTCCAGCGGACGGAGGATTTGGTTTTGAAGCGAGAGACTGCCGAAGTAGTCGGTAAAATCGCGGCCATTGACCTTGATGGCGCCGGTTCCGGATTGCATGCGAATGCTGGCAACGGAGGTTTTACGGCGACCTGTCGTTTGGATTGGGTCTTCTGTTTTGCTCATGGAAATAAAAATCAGGCGGGTTGCGGATTCTGTGCTGTGTGCGGGTGTTCGCTGCCAGCGTAAACTTTCAGCTTGCCATAGAGGGCGCGGCCGAGGCGGTTGTGCGGGATCATTCCACGAACAGCGCGCTCGATGATGAGTTCCGGACGGCGCTCGCGGCGTGCACGGAAAGTCTCGGTTTTGTGACCGCCGACATAGC
Organism: Verrucomicrobiota bacterium; assembly: GCA_026398255.1. Lineage (GTDB taxonomy): Bacteria > Verrucomicrobiota > Verrucomicrobiia > Chthoniobacterales > Terrimicrobiaceae > UBA967. The sequence goes on along the minus strand of JAPLTG010000033.1, from coordinate 18,934 downwards.
CGGAGAAGCTCATGTAGGTTTTGGCGGTTTCCTTTTTGCCGCCAATGGCGACTTTGGATGCGTTGAGGACGACCACGAAGTCGCCTGTGTCGACATGCGGGGTGAAGATGGCTTTGTTTTTACCGCGGAGGAGATTGGCGGCCTGAACGGCAATGCGGCCGAGTGGTTGGCCGGCGGCGTCAATCACCCACCACTTGCGGTCGACTTGCTCGGCTTTGGCAGAATAGGTTTTCATCGTTGAGAGCCGGGGACAATGAATGAACGGTTTCGCGGTGTCAAACCCTGAGCCAATGTTTTTTTGACCTATCCGTTTCGGGCGGCGAGGGCTTCGCGGACACCGGAAATGACGAACTCCTGCTCGGCTGGTGTGAGGTAGGGATTGAGGGGCAGGCTGATCACTTCGCGAGAGGCGGCTTCGGCGGCGGGGAAGTCGCCGTATTGATATCCGAGATGGGAAAAAACCGGCTGCTCGTGGAGGCACTTGGGATAATAGACAGCGGTCGGAATTCCTCTGGCTTTCAGAGTCTCTCCGAGCGCGTCGCGGTGCGAAGCGCGAAGAGTGTATTGAGCGTAAACATGCGTGTTCCCCTCACGGATTTGGGGAGTCTCACAAACATCGTGAAGTTTTTCCGAGTAGTGCGCGCCGAGGCGACCGCGAGCTGTGACTTCGTCAGCAAAACCGGGCCACTTGCCGAGCATGATCGCGGCTTGGAGCGTGTCGAAGCGGCCGTTCATTCCGACGAGGTCGTGGAAGTGCCGGCGAATTCCCCCATGGGTTCTGATGGCGCGCATTTTCAGCGCAAGGTCGTCATCGTTTGTAAAAAGCGCGCCGCCCTCGCCGTAGCAGCCGAGAGGTTTTGCTGGATAGAAACTCGTGCTGGCGATCGCCGTGACGCCACAGCTCCGACGGCCATGGCGGGTCGCTCCGAAACTTTGCGCGGCATCTTCGATGACGGTGAGTCCATGCTTTTCGGCCATCGCGTTGATGGCGTCGTAGTCGGGCATTTGACCGAAAAGACTGACGGGCAAAAAAGCTTTGGTGCGGGGTGTGATGGCCGCCTCGATCTGGTCCACGGCGATATTGAAATCCAGCGGATCGATATCCACGAAGACCGGCTTCGCGCCCACTTGAAGAATCACTTCCGCCGTGCTGATCCAGGTAAATGGAACCGTGATGACCTCGTCGCCCGGGCCGATTTCCAGAGCCCGAAGAGCGATCTCGAGGCTGTCGGTGCCACTGGCCACGGTGATGGAGTGGCGGCATCCGACGAAATCCGCGAGCACGGTTTCCAATTCCTCGACTTCCGGCCCCATGATGAAGCGGCCGTGCTCCAGCACGCGGTGAATGCGCTCGTTGATTGCGGGCTCGAATTTTCTGTATTGGGCTTTGAGGTCGATAAAATCCATGCGGCGTTGCGGGAGTTTGATTCGGCTCTTATGATTCCGATTGTTTCATGAATCGCACACTCTTTTTTTGCATCGGCTTGGTTACCCTCCTTCCGATTTGGAATCTTCACGCGAAGCCGACCCCCAAGCTGGAATGTCTGGAGCCTGTTTATGAATTCGGAACAGTGGACGGAGCCAAGCCCGTCTCGCACACTTTCCAAATCCGAAACGCTGGCAGTGCGGAATTGCTGATCCGAAAAATCCACGCGCCCTGTGGCTGCACGAGTTTTCTATTGTCGAATAAAACTCTTTCCCCCGGTGCGACGCTTGGCATCCCGGTCACCGTCTCCTTGCAGGGACGAAAAGGTCCGGAGGAAAAAAGCGTTTATCTCGAAACGAACGACCCCTCCGGCAAGCCATTTCAACTCTCGCTCCGAGGCGTGGTCGGATCGGGAATCGAGATCCAGCCGCCGATGATGACGCTTCGAAAAAATCCCAAATCGACGGAGGTTTTTGCCGAAGTGACGATCCGTGATCTGGCGAAGAAACCACTGGTTTTTCTGGAGGCCAAAACCACCGAGGGAAAGCTCGAGATTTCCTCTACTCCGCTGAAGGACGGGGATGGTTTTACGCTCCGGGCGAAGCCGGTGGCGAATCTCTTGCCAGGGCAGCAAAAAGATAAAATCCAAATCCAAATCGAGAGTGGGGGAGTGAAAAACAACCTCTCGGTGGATGCCTTGATTCTCCTTCCGGCGGAGTTGATCGCCGCGCCCTCGGTGCTTCGTTTGGACACCAAGGCCGCCGCGCCGCTCTCGCGAACGATCATTGTGCGCAGCCCGGGCGGAATCAATTTCCGGGTCGATTCGGTCGATCTGCCGGAGGATTTGATGACTTCGAAAATCGAGGCCATGGGTGAGACCTCATCGCGGATTGTGATCGGAAATATCCAGCCCAAGCGCGAACTCGATGGTAAGAAATTGATCCTGCGAATTGGGGGATCAAAACCTCGCGTTTTGGAAATTCCGATCGTTGTGACGCGCAAAAAAAAACGGCTCCGAGTTCTATTCGGCAACAGGCAATTTCGCTTCGGGATTGGCGCTGACGGTTTTCTTCGTCGAGTTGAATTCGATCAAGTCCGCCATGATTCGTAGAGATTCATTGCGAATCGGATCGGGCTCGGGAGTTTTGTCCTTCGGATCGCTGCCTTCGCCTTCCTCCTCGGGGTCGTCGTATTTTTTATCCCGCTCGCGCTCGTAGGCGACGACTTCGAGGTCTTGGCGATTGTTGTTCACATCGTCCAGGGTGACTTGCCAGACCTTCGCATCAATGATCGGGCCGCGAGCAAGACGCTCCGCTTTTCGGCCTTCGGTGCGGGACTTGTCGTCGGCGAGTTCTTTTTTGCGGGCATCCATGTTGGTGCTGATGGTGTTTTTTTCCAACCGCTCGCGGAAGCGTTGCATGTCCTCGCTGACATAAAGAAACTCGGGATCCGCGGCGATGCGGCGGGCTGAGCGTTCGCGGAGTTCCGCGACAAAAAGCTCTCCGGCGTTCGGGCTGCGCTTGAAGGGGACGGGCGCGACCTCGTCGTAACCGAGCGGATTCTTGAAGGCGCCTTCGCCGATTTTTGGGCTATCCGTGCGGGAAGGGAGAACGATATCCGACTCGACTCCGTTGAGTTGAGTGGAGCCGCCGCTGACACGATAAAATTTTTGAATCGTGAGTTTGATCGCGCCGGCAGGAGGGCGGTTCGAATTGAAGAACGGAAGCGACATGGAGCGGTCGAGGTCTTGAACAGTCTGAACGGTTCCTTTACCGAAACTCCGCTCGTCACCCACGACGACAGCGCGACCGTAGTCCTGCATGGCTGCGGCGAAAATCTCACTTGCCGAGGCGCTGAGGCGGTTCATGACGACCACCATCGGGCCGGTGTATGCAATGCTTGGGTTTTTATCGATGTTGTTGGTGATATTTCCGCTGGGATCCTTGGCCAAAACCACAGGGCCGCTCTCGATAAAAAGCCCGCTGAGATTGATGGCCTCCTCGAGCGATCCGCCTCCGTCCTTTCGCAAGTCGATCACGAGCCCCTCGATGTTTTCTTTCTTCAAACGCTCCAGAAGCGCGGTGACATCAGTGGTGGTGCTTTTTGGTTCCCCACTTCCACTCATGTTCGCGTAAAAGGAGGGCAGGGAAATCCAACCGATGCGGGAGATTTTACCGTCCGGGCCTTTGACATCGAGCAACTCGGCCTTGGCCTCTTGATCCTTGAGTTGGACTTTGTCGCGAGAGATCTCGACGACGGAGCGATTGGAGGGATCGTCCGCATCACTGGGAATTACCTGCAAGCGAACCGAGGTGTCTTTCTTGCCGCGAATTTTTTCGACGACTTTGTCGAGTTTCATGTCGATGACATCCTCGAAGTCCTCATCTCCTTGGGCGACGCCGATGATGCGGTCACCGACTTTGAGGCGTCCATCCTTGTCCGCGGGGCCGCCGGGGACGAGTTCCATGATTTTCACATACCCATCCTCGGAGCGAAGAACGGCTCCGATGCCCACGAGAGAGAGCTTCATGGAAATCTGGAAATTTTCCATTTCGCTGGGGCTCATGTAATCCGAGTGGGGGTCGTAACTCAGGGCGAGGGCTTTGAGAAAGGTGCTGACCTCATCCTCGCCCTCCATTTCCTTCACATTTTTCAGAAACTGATCGTAGCGGCGGGTGAGAGTTTCCTGCGGCGTGCGGAGTTTGAGTTCGCTGAGTTCCTCCTGCAAAAGCTCGGCTTCGACGCGGTCGCGCCAGAGTTGGTCGGCTTCAGCGAGGTTTTTAGGCCAGGGGGATTTCTGGCGGTTGAGTTCGACGGAGCGATTGCCTTGGAAGTCGTATTTTTCTGCGGCGAGTTTTTTGTTGGATTCAACCCGGCTTTGGACGCGATCGAGGAAACGTTGGAAGATTTCCCGCGAGGGGCTGAGATCCCCACGGAGGATCATGTCATCGAGCTTGTCGCCATATTTTTGGCTAAACTCATCCACATCCTCTTGGGTGAAGTAGAGTTTGTTGTAATCCAAGAGTTCGAGGTAGGTCGCGAGGAGTTTGGCGGACATCTCGTCATCCAATTTCTGGCGACTGTAGTGGGCTTGCTGAAGCCAGTTGGCAACGGCCAGCGCGACGCGCCCTTCGACCTCGGGGTTGAGTTTTCCGGCGAAGACCGGAGCCTGCCACAGCAATGCCGTGGCGATCACCGCCAGAATGGCGGATTTGGTGATATGCCTCATGATTGGAGTGAAAACCTTGCAGAGACTCCTGCAAAAATCAAATCTGTGCGACTTCTGATTTCACCTACATGTCCATGACCCAGTTCCAAGTATTCACCGGCGGAGTCCTCGAGACCAATGCGTTCTATTTAGAAACCCCGGCCGGGAACCTTCTTTTCGATGCCCCCGAGGGTGCGGATGACTTTTTTGCGGGCCACCGAATCGACTGGCTTTTGCTCACGCACGGGCATTTCGACCATGTGATGGATGCGGCGAAAATCCAGCGTCGGCATGGATGCCGGGTGGGTTTTCACCCCGATACGGCCGTGATGGTCGGGGACGGTTCGTTTTTTAAGAAACACGGGTTCGACATCGAGTTCGAGCCCCTTAACGCCGATCGGCTGATCGAAGAAGGAGTCGTCGCAGGGGTGGGGGGATTCGAGATGTCGGTGCTCCATGTTCCAGGACATTGCCCAGGGAGTCTTTGCTTTTATTTTCCTGAATTGAAGACGCTGGTCGGGGGCGATGTGTTGTTCCGAGAGGGTGTGGGGCGTTGGGATTTGCCAGGCGGGGATGGGCCGCTTTTGTTTGAGGGAATCCGGACAAAAATTTTCACACTTCCGGAGGAGACAATTGTCCTTCCGGGGCATGGTCCGGCGACCACTGTCGGGCACGAACGCACGAGCAATCCGTTCGTCGTAGAATAAGGATTCGCCTCTCGACATTCGCAAAGAGGCTATTCTATATAGCGATTCTTACCAGCGCCCCTCTATGCCTCGTTACAACTACATCGCCCTTGATGCTCGCGGCCAGGAATCCTCTGGCGTTCTCGACGCCGAATCGCAAAACGACGCCGTCGCGCAGTTGAGGCAAGCGGGATATTTCCCCAAAAGCCTGAGCGAGGAGGGCAAGGGGGGAAAAGCGAAGGCGAAAGCTGTTAAGGCCGCTGGCGGGGGGGGCGGCGCGTTGAAAAAAGAGATCAAACTCAATATCAACATCCCGTTTCTCGAAAAGAAGACCATCAAACCCCGCACCCTGATGATCTTCACGCGGCAGTTGGCCACGCTGATCGATGCCGGGCTTCCATTGCTTCGCGGCCTCACCGTTCTTTCCAAGCAGGAGCCCGATCCGGTTCTCAAAAAAACCATCGTCAGCATCGCCGAGTCGGTTCAAGCCGGAGGCACTTTCTCCGAGGCGCTCACCGGGCATCCGAAGATTTTCAACAAGCTCTATGTGAACATGGTGAAAGCGGGCGAACTCGGCGGTGTGCTGGAGATCGTCCTTCTGCGCCTCGCGGAGTTCCAAGAAAAGGCGCAAAAGATAAAAAACAAGGTCGTTGCGGCGATGTTCTATCCAGCGATTGTTTTGCTCATCGCGGTGGTGATCATGGGATTTTTGCTCGTTTTTATTGTTCCCAAATTTGAGGCGATTTTCGCGGACATGCTCGGAGGAAAAGAGCTTCCCGGGCTCACGCAATTTGTCATCGGCGCCAGTAATCTCGTGAAAGACAACTGGATATTGCTCATTGGCGGTATTTTTGGTTTGGGAGTGGCCTACAAATTTGCGGCCGGCACACCAAAAGGCTCCGCGTTCATCGATGCCTTTCTGCTCCGCTCCCCGGTTTTCGGCGATCTCACCCGCAAGAGTTCGATCTCAAGATTTTCCCGCACGCTCGGAACCCTCGTCACCAGTGGTGTGCCAATCCTCCAAGCACTCAATATCACCCGCGACACGGCCGGAAATGCCGTCGTCGCCGGGGCCATCTCCAAAGTCCATGACGCCGTGCGCGAGGGCGAATCGATCATTCAGCCGCTCGAGGCCAGTGGAGTCTTCCCGCCGATGGTCATCAGCATGATCGATGTCGGTGAGGAGACCGGACAACTCCCCGAGATGCTCCTGAAAGTAGCCGATGTCTATGACGACGAGGTGGACAACGCCGTCACGGGCCTGACCTCCCTGCTCGAGCCGGTGATGATTGTTTTCCTGGCCGTGGTGGTCGGAACGATTGTCATCGCTCTCTTCCTGCCATTGATCAGCATCATCACCGGCATGCAGAACCAATAAGTCGCCGGGCTTTTCTTAGAAGGAAATTTCCACCCCGCCGTAAAATCCAATCGGCAGTGAGGGGTAGCCCAAGTTGGTTTCATAAGCCGTGTTGGTGACATTCTCTACTCGGGCCATCACAGCGGCGTGCTCGTTGATCTCATAGCGCGAGTAAACGCGCATCGTGGAGTAATTGGGCATCTCCACGACCTCTCCCGCGATGTAATCCAACTGCGTGCGTCCACCAACAAAACTGGCTCCACAACCAATCAGCCATTTCGGCGTGAGGAGGTAGTTTGTATCGAGGCTGATCATGTTTTTCTGCTGAGGAAACTGGGTCATGACCGTCGTCTGCGTGTAGGTGTAGGCGATCCGCGTATTCCATTTTTCGAACAACGACATCTCGGCGCTCAACTCCACGCCGTTGTTGTTCGCCGTATCCATGTTTTCAAACCGGCCAAGGCCAGTCGCGGGGTCGGTTTCCACGACGACGAGATTGTTGATGTAGTTCTGGAAATAGGTGGCGCTGAGTTTCACCTGTTCGTTGAAGAAATACTGGTCGATCCCCGCATCCCAACCGATCGACTTCTCGGGGGCCAAATCCAAGTTTCCGAGGTAGTAGGGGTTCGGCGAGTAAAGCTGGATCAGGCTCGGGGCCTTGAAGCCAGTGCCGTAGCTGCCACGGAATTTCGTGTTGGTTTTCTCAACGAGGTAGGCCGAAGTGAACCGGTAAGTGAGGGCGCTGCCGGCTTGCGAGTAACTGTCGTAACGGACCGCTCCGGTGAGAAAGAGGTTTTTTACGAGTTCCCATTCGTCTTGCGCGTAGAAAGCCACATCGGTCTGCGACTCGGTAGGCAAGACCGTCGCCGGTGCTGTGCCGTATCGGGAGTAGAAATCTCCGGTGTAGGCATCGAAGGAAATCCCGAGCGAGAGCCGATTCTGGCGCGAGATTTGGAAAACATTCATCCAGTCCGTGCAATAGTTCGTCGCGTTGTTGATCGTGTTGCTGTCCGTCTCGAAGTTCCCCGGGTAGGCGGGATCAGTCAGCGTGTAGCGCTCGGAGTTGGTTCCTAGCGTCAATTTTTGAGTCCAGAATTCGATCGGCCGCCAATCCACCATCAGGCTCAAAATATTGCTCTCGCCTCTCGTATACTGCCCGGGGTTGTTGTTGCCCCAATCCTGCGGTCGCACGCTTCCAGGTTCCTGATATTGGCCAACCTGACCGGTGTAGTTAAAACGCAGGCTCAAGTTTTCCAAGGCCTGATAATCGAGGCGCAGGGCGTAGCGATTTACCGTGTAGTCGTTATTTGGCCGGTCGTTCTGCGTGTAGAGGTTCTCGTAGGAGGCGAAGTAAGCGAAATTCCCGATCTCGCCCCCGCGCTGGGTATCCAGCGAAATAACGCCGCCGATACTCTCCGAGCCGTAAAGCGAACTCTGCGGGCCGCGGACGATTTCGATTTTGCGAAGGCCCTTGGAACCCGCGTAGCTCAGAAATGGAGCGGCGTCCTGATTGATGCCGGTATTAACCTTCACCCCGTTGACAAGAATGAGCGACTGCGAAGGCCCGTTGCCGCGGATCATGACCTCGCCAAAACCTCCCGGCGCGCCGGCTTCGATAGCCTGAATGCCCGGTGTGATGTTGAGCACATCAAGCAAAGTGCCCTGTTGGGAGCGGTTGATTTCCTTGGCGTCGATCCGGGAAAACGCACTGCCGACTTGGAAGTCGGACTGCGCGTTTTTAGTAACCGTGATGATTGGGTTTGCGTTGGAATCGGTGGTTTGACCATGGGCCAAAACCACGCTGTGAATCGCGACAAGCGCCGCGAGCGTTGTTTTTTTCATTTCTGTCCTTTTTCACTAACGGGGAATGTCGTTGGACAATCCCTTCCCCCGAGTCGAAAGGACTACCCCCGGCACGGACAGTCATGCGCTGCCGTTGCGCCATTGCAGGCGCTGTGCGGTTTTCTCCGCCGGTTCGAACCCGGACTTTGACCTTTGCGCGACAGTGAGGGACTTCCACCCTTGCTTTCCTAGGCCGACGGATTGGTTTTACTGAAAAAAAGAGCGACGGGATTTGAGATCCCCAAGGCGCGGAATAATCTGAGCGACTCTTGCGATGTCAATCTTCGATTCCCCAGAGAATGTTGGAATGTTGCGAGGCTTGAAGAGGAGCCTGCAAGCCGCTAGGCAAGGTCTCCATGGCAATGATTCACATCAATCGCAACCGCGAAAATCTCGGGAAATTCAACGATCAGGAAGTCGCTGATGGCTTGAAATCCGGGCGCTTTCTTTCCACGGATCTTGCGTGGCGCGAACCAATGCCAACCTGGCAACCACTCTCCTCATTCACGGATTTGCCGGAGCCAACGCCCGAGTCAAGTCACTCGATTCCTGTCGAGGAGTCGCAAAAAACCAACCCGGAAATCAGCGAGCCCGCTTGGGAGCGGACTTCCGGGTTTTCGATTGGCGCTGCCATTGAAACGGTGCGGCAGGTTTTTTCCGCGCCGGTTTTCACTTTCCAAAACCTCCCTCCGACCGGAGGGATAGGCCGACCTTTGTTTTTTTACACGATCGTCGGTTGGATCAGTGGCGGCATGGCGATCTGCTACCAACTCGTCGCCGCCTCGATCAATCCCGAGATGTTTTTGGGCGCGGTCGGCAAGGATGTTTCCCAAGGAATGCTGATAGGAATCGGCATTGGTGCACTTATGTTACTTCCGCTGGCTCTGATCGCGGGAGCCTTTGTTTGGGCGGCGATCGTGCATTTGTTTCTCATGCTTACCGGCTCGGCGAATGGCGGCTTCGCGGCGACTTTCCGCGCCTTGGCCTACTCGGGCGGGGCGACCTCCGTGCTTCAACTCGTGCCGCTCTGCGGCGGCTACATCTACCCGATGGCCTATCTCGTCTATGGGGTGATCGCCCTCAAGGAGGTTCATCGAACCGACATATGGCGTGTGGTTGTTTCGATGCTCTTGATGCTGCTTCTCTGCTGCGGGGTATTTGCGGGGATTGCTCTAGGCATAGCGGCTTTGTCGGCGAGCCTGCCTAAATAACAGCGCTCAATCGCGCGTTTGAAAAAACCTCCCGCCGAGACCTTGGGACGCAGAGAAAATAAGGGGGTTAACGCCCGTCCCGTCGGTGAGAGGCACCGGCCCGCAAATTTCGCGAATTCCCACATATAATTTCTCACACGAAGCAACTGTGGTAATCAACAAGGGGAAAGTTTTGGCTTTTTGATGAGGGATTGGATGTGGCCTGCACTCCAGCGCGCTGCGGTTTCCACATCCTGTGAGCGGCAAGGGCATGGTATTCACCTGTCCGCTGCCCAAGGAACTCGCGCGCTTGGTTTAGAGATTAAAAAAAGCCACCCCGCCGTGAGCGGCGGGGTGGCTTTTTGTTTCGGAATCGCCCAGTGCTTACCTGCGAGGTGGGGTAGTTGGCTTGGGTTTGTAGTTCAGCGTGTAGGTTTGCTTCGTGACATTCGCTGTTGTTGTTCCTGTCGCTGAGTCGTAGATCGAGCGGTTCAGGTAGATTTGGGCTGTGCCGGTTCCCTTGGGATCGAAGTAGGGGTCGGCGGACGGGACTGCGATATCGAAGGCCACATCGCCGCTGGTGGTGAGGTCGAGATCGTGGTCGATAAACTGGCCCCAGCCGTAGATCCAATCCGAGAGGTTGCGGGAGTTGGGCAGCGTCGTGGTGAGGTCGCAGAGCGTGTTGCTGATGAGACGGGCGCTCGGACGCGAGGATCCAGCAGGAGTCGAGAGTCCATCGCTGTAGGCGGCCGGTGCGAAGCGCATGAGGTCTGCTCCGGCAACGCCCCAGGTCGTATGGCCCGGGTTGTTGAGTTTGCCATCGAGCGTGGGCCCGAGGTCCTTTGCGGGAGCTGGCTTGAGGAGCGCTGCGGGGAGGGTTCCGGTTTTGGCAACAAGGCTGGCGAGCGTCGTGTCGTCGAAGAAAAACACATTGTCTTGGATTTTGGTGATCGATGTGTTTCGGCGGATGATGTCCGAGAGCCGAGTGGCTTCGAGGGCGGCAAGTTGCGGGCCGTAGAAGACCCTCGCATACCAGAACCGGTCACCATCGCGGAGACGCTCGAATTGATCGACCAGAATCCGTTGGAATGTCGCGCCCACGCTTGAGCCAGGCAGATGGTTCTCCACAAGGCCGCCGACCCAGAGGTCTATATTATCCACGCTTCCGTAGAGCGAGAGCAGCTTGGCTTGGAGGGCTGTATCGCTGGTGATCTCGGCGAAGGATTTCACCTTCGGAAGGCCATAGGCGGCGCGGGTGGTATTGTAGTCGGAGAGGCCATGGTCGCGGCCGCGTTGGATATTCAGCGAGGCGAGGTCGAATCCGCCCGCTCCGGGAGGGCCGAAGAGGAAGTTGCGTAGCCCACCTACGAGTTGGGTATCGACTTCCTGGGCTTTGTCCGTGGCGAGGTATTTCAGCAAGGGATCGGGGCCAACGGCATGAAGCACAGAGGGATTGAAGAACGCCTCCGCCAGCTCAAGGGCCTCATCGATCTCGTTGCCATCGTTGTCCAAGAGCTCCACATCGTCATTGATGAGCGTGTGGCCGATGCGGTAGGCCGCCGTGGAGAACTCGGTGGCGATGCCGGGATTCACATCGGGTTTGTAGCCATCATACGGACGAAGGGCCTTTGGGCCCAGGAGCGCCGGAAGGAATTCGCGGTAGGTGATGACTTGCAGTTCTCCGACAACGATGCGCCGGGCATTTTGAAAGACCTGCTCATCAGTGAATGAGGGATTTGCCGCAGCAATGGCGCTCGCGATTTGATTATGCTCACGGAGGAAGAGCGTGTGGATGGCGCTCAACTCGACATTTTCATTAGCCCGCACATCGCCGCTGAGGAACATCTGGTTGTCTGGAAAAATATGGGCGTCGTTGGCATTGGCGAGGCCCGTAGTGTTCAGTGGCATGAGGTTCCCCTCGCTGGTCTTCAGTTTTCCTCCGCTGAAAGTCCGCAGGGCAGCGGCGCGCGTGGCATCGGATCCATAGATGACCGAGCCATCGAGATAGGCGGAAATCTGGTTCGCGTGCTGGCGGGGATTCGGCGTGCTCACTTCAAGAGTGAACTTGTTCGCGCCGGGAACCAGCGTCACTGGCAGACTGAAGCGGCCTTCTTTATCAAGTGTGACCTTTTTGCCATTGAGCAAAAAGGAAACCAGAGGGGCGGCGTAGACATCTGGCGTCACTTTTCCACGCAAGACGATACTTGCCGTATCCACCGTGCTGTTGCCTGCCGGTTGGACATCCGCCACAGCATCCACTGCCAAGGGCCTTGGCGCTGGAGCGCTCGGACTCAGGCGGGGACCGGGGGCCTGCCCTTGCGGATTCCGAATCTGGCGCTCCGCTATCCAGCCATCCGCGCCGGAGTTGAAGTTCACCTGCCACCACCACGAGTCTCCGGCGCGCACGGGACCTGCCGTGAGGGCGCCCGAAGATTGGGCTGGCTGGTTGCCGACGACTTCACCGGCGGTAGGGGGATTGTTCCAAACGGGTGAGGACTTCACCGTTTGCACACGATCGCCGATCCGAAGTGGGGCGGCTGTTGTTTGGGCTGCAAGCTGCGCGAAAGGCGCGGCTGCGAGCATGAAGGCAGAGAGGCTGCCAAGAAGAGTTGTCTTGTTCATTTTTATCGAGGGGTTGATTTTTTGAGCATCCCGGACAATTGCGCCCAGTATTGCTTTCTCCTCTTCGTCGCTTGCCGAATGCGCTTATATGACAAAGAAAATCAGAGGCTGAAAAATTTTTTGAAAATCCCCCGTCATATAAAGCGCGTTGAGATGCGACCAATGCCATGAACGATGAACTGCAAGAGATGCAAGCTACCCATGTCGATGAGACATGGCTGCGCGATGCCCTCGAGCAGCACCATGCCATGAGTTACGGCTGGGCCTTGAGCTGCTGTTCCTCGAACCACACCGATGCGGAGGATATCTTACAGACTGTTTACCAGAAAATCCTGGAAGGCCGAGCGCGCTACGACGGGCGTGCGGCCTTCAAGACCTGGCTTTTTGCGGTCATTCGTAACACGGCAGCCAGCGAGAGACGCCGCAACTGGATTCGCTTTCTCCGGCTGGGCAGCTATCAAAAAGAGCACGAGAAGGATTGCCAACCTGCTGACAATGGCGAGGCCCTTCAAGATTCGGAACGTATCGAGCTCTTCCGCTCCATGCTCGCCAAACTTCCGCGCCGCCAGCAGGAAATCCTTCACCTCGTTTTCTACCAAGACCTCACCGTCGAGTCCTCAGCCAAGGCAATGGGCGTCTCACTCGGCTCGGCCCGCACACACTATGACCGCGCCAAGAAGCAGCTCGGCCAACTTCTCAAACTAACCGGACAATTCCATGACTGACCACACACTCAAAAAACTCTTCGACGAAGCCAGGCGGCAGGATGCGAGTAATACGCCGGGCTTTCAGCGCGTGCTCCGCAAGCAGGCGGCAGCACCCAAAGCCTCGTCCGCATTTGGATGGAAGCCCTTCGCATTCGCAGCCGCCCTTCTTGTGGCTGCCGCACTGCTTGCCTTTTCCGTCATCCCAAAAAACGAAATACACACCGCAGCGGAGATCGAGCAGTGGGCAGCGATCTCGGACTGGACGGCTTCATCGGATGCCATACTTGCAGAAAATACTCCCTGCATCGGCGTCCCGCTTTCGACATCCAGCGACCTGCTTTTCGAATCCGCACCGATTTCCTCCGGCCCCAGTAAAAATCAAAACCTATGAAATACCCCATCATCTCCCTCTTCCTCGCTTGCATCAGCATCGCAAACGCGCAGCAACCCCCGCCTCCACCCGACGGGTCGCTGGGGCCTGATCCCAGGCCTCCGGGTGGCGACAAAATAGGACGCGCCTTTTTTCCGCCGGAACTTGTCATGCGGAATCAGAAGGCCATCAACCTCACGCCCGATCAACAAAGCACGATCCGCGAGGAAATGAGCAAAGCCATGCCGCGCTTCACCGAGTTGCAATGGCAGTTGAGTGCCGAGGAGGAGACCCTCGAGTCGCTGGTTCGCGCCGATGCTCCTGACGAAAAACAAATTCTTGCCCAGTTCGACAAGTTGATGCTCGTGGAATCCGAGCTGAAGCGCGTTCGCTTCGGCCTTCTGGTGCGATTGAGGGCGATTCTCACGCCAGAGCAGCAGAAGAAACTTGAGGAGCTGAAAAAACAAGACCGCCCAGGCGATCCCAGCCAACGGCCGCCACCGCGTGGCACAGGCGGAAGAGAAGGGATTTAACCACGAATATCACAGAGCCCACGGAGTAAGGTTAGGGCCTCCGCACCGAATTTTAGGGTGCAAAAATGGGGTCGACACGGAGGTCGGCCCTCCAAGCATTTGCGGTCATTCGCTTCATTCGAGGGGTTTTTATCCTCTGCGCCTCAAGGGGCAGGCAGGGCGGTTCAATCTTTCGGCTCGAACATTGCCCGCAGCGAGGGGAGGGGGATGCAATCCTTGAAGACCATTTGCACATCGGGCCCGGGGTGGGTTTTACAATCGGAAGACTCCGAGTAGGCCGTGAGCGTGCTGGCGACCATGCCGACGACCTCGCCATTTTGGTTGAGGACAGGGCCGCCGGAACTTCCTCCGGCGAAGTCCGCTGTGATGCTCATCCAATCGGTCGGTGGTTCGTCTTCCTTCAACTGGTCGCGGTGGAATCGCGAAATCTTGCCACTGGTGAGGCAATAATACTGGCCCTGTGGGTGGCTGATGACATGAACTTCCTCGCCGGGTTCCGCTGAGTTCGCGAGCGGCAGGGCGCGGAGGGTTTTGCTGCCGGGGTCGATTTGGAGGATGGCGATATCTTTCGCCACATCGGCGGCGACGATTTCCTTCACCGGGAAAATCTCGCCATCCAGCGTCATCACAGCCAGCGGGTCGTCTTTGCCGTTTTCGAAAAGATGGGCGTTGGTGACGATGAGACCGTCGGGAGAAGCAATCCAACCGCTCGCCGCGCCCCCGTGATGCCACTCCTCGCATTTTTCACATTGAAAAATGGACCCGATGGAAACCACCGAGGAAGCGCATTGCCGGTAAAGCGAGGACGGGCTCTCGGCGGAGTTTTTGGTTGGGATTTCGGGAATCGAAACTTGGCGACTATGGGATTTTTTCAGGGCGACTTCGGCTCGGCGCATCGTGAGAATGTCCTCTTTCTTGGCTAGGGCGGAGAGTTGATCGATGAAATCCTGCTCGATCTTGGCATCATCGATAAACACGGGTTCCGAAGCATGGCAAACGCTGACGAAGAGAGTGGAAAGAATCGCGACTCGGAGGGTCATGGTTGGTCGAGGGTGAGGCCTGGTGGCGGAGCTTCGCCAAGAAGCCCGGTTTGGTCGGAGGTGGCGAGGGGGATCGCTTCGTGGAGAACGCGGCGCCGAACCTCGGGGATGTCCCAGGATTTCAGAAGTGAGTCGATTTGCTGGCGGGAGGATTTGGGAACATCGACCGGGCGGAGGCCAGTGAGGCGGGCGGCGCGGAGCCAGCAGGCGGCGGCCTCGGGGCGGAGGGACTCGCCGGGGTCGGTGTCGGCGAGTTGTTGCCAGAGTTCTTCCACGAGGTCGGGAGGGAGGATTTGCTCGGCGCCAGCGTGGAAAAGAACACGCGAGAGCAGGCGGCCGAGGGCTTTCCAGTAGGCTGGGTTGGCGGGTTGCGAGGTGATGGCGAGCGCAAGGCGTCGGGCGATTGCGGCGCGGTATTCGGCGGGGAGGGTTTCCAAGGAGCCGGCGAGCAGTGCGATTTCGGCGGAGGGATTCGCGCCGTCTTTCCACTCTGCGGCGGCAGGTATCCAAATCGCAAGGGATTGAGCGGGATCGAGACCGGCGGCGATGCGGCGGGAGCAAATCCAGCGCTGGATTTTCACCGAGCCGTTGGGAAATTTCGGTGGCGTGGCGAGGATTTGGGCAAGGGCGGCGACGCGCTCGGGGTCGCCGGTCATTCCACAACCGGGACGCAAGAACCAACCGGCGAGGTGCAGCCAGGTTTCCTCGTGCTCCGCTGAGGCGTGGCGATGCTCAGCGGCCTCAAGCCAGAGGTCGAAAAGCTGACGCACGATGCCGCCGCTCCAGTCCGACTTGCGTGCGCCGAGGGATTTTTCTCCTGCGGTGAAAATCGTGTTGGCGGTGAGCTTTTGGCGGGTCTTGCGCGAGGGATCGAGGAGGGCCGTGAGTTGTTGGCCGGCGAGGGTGACGGCATCCGAGCGGTCGGCTGATTTTTTTGAGGATGGAGAGTTTTTGCCCCGCAGGGAGAATTCCAGCGGCCAGCGCAACTCCGGCTCGGCGCTGAGCAATTCCACCCGAAGCAGGCCGGTGGATCGGAGGGTGGTGCGCAGCGAGACGCGGAGACTCGGGTCGCGCGGGAGGTTTTGGCCGGCGGGCGGCGTGAGAATCGTTTCCAACGCGGGCAATTCGGTGAAGCCCTCGGCCTCCGTGCTGACCATATCGCCGGGTTGGTCAGCGGATCGGCGGGGGTTTCGAAGGATGTGGAACGAGGCGGGTTTTCCCACCAGCGCACGCAGGTTTTGAGGAGCAGCGGCGTGTTCCTTTTCCGGCGGGGCGTCCTGCGGAAGAATGCAGAGTGCGGAATTTTCGCCCGTGGAAATGTAGTAGGCGTGGGAAGCTCCGGCTTCGATGCGCGAGGAATCGCCAGTGGCTCGCAAGTGAAGGAAGCGAGCTGCTCCGCGGGCGACAGCGAGGTCGGGGTCGGCGTTTTCTAGGACCTCAGGCGTGTGGTCAGGTTGCCAGCGGGCGAGGTTTTCTAAAATGCGCTGGCGAATCGCTGGTGACTTCGTGAGGCCGCCGTTGAAGAGGAGGAAATCGATCGGCGGGCGGTCGCGTAGAAAATCAGCGAGATGGCGGGTGACGGCGGGATCTTTTGCATAGGGCAGCCCCATTTCGCGGAGGCCTGGGGTGCTGCGAAGTGGTCTCTCCCCGGCGCCAACCGGGTGAAAGAAGCCTTCGAGGAGCAGACGGTTGATCTCGGCCGAGGAGACCTCGGCACGGAGCGTTCCCGCGAGGAGCGAGGCTCCGGGCTTGGCCACGGCGACGGGCCAGGATTTTTCGGGAGGGTGTTCGGAGGCGAGGGCGCTCTCCTTGATGTCGCGGCTGAGGGCGAGGAGTTGCGCGAATGAGGTGGGTGGCAACTGCGAGCCTGGGGTGAGTTTTTCCTCGAGAAAATGGGCGAGGGCTATGTCGAGGTTGTCGCCGCCGAGGAGCAGGTGGTCGCTCACGGCGATGCGGTGAAGGCGTGGTAGCGGGGAGTCAGGTTTTTGCTCGGCGGAGAAGAGGCTGAGGTCGGTCGTGCCGCCGCCGATATCGACCACAAGGATGTGGGTTTTTGTTCCGGTTGCGGGAAGGTCGGATTGTTCCAACCAGGCGTAGAAGGCCGCCTGGGGCTCCTCGAGCAGGATGGTGGATTCGGGAAAACCCGCTCCGCGCGCGGCTTCGAGGGTGAGTTGCTGGGCGGCGGGGTCGAAAGAAGCAGGGACGGTGATCGCGAGGTCTTGCTCGGCAATCGGGGCGTGTGGGTGAAGGGAGTTCCACGAGGCGGCAAGTTTTTGGAGGAGTGTCGAGAGGGCTTCAACGGGGCTGAGTTGTTCGGTTGGGGGAATCTCGCCCGAACCGAGCGGGAGGAACTTTGCCCGGCGGTCGGCGGCGTGATGGACGAGCCAGGATTTCGCCGAGTGGATGACGCGACCGGGAACTTCCGCTGCCCGAGCGCGGGCGAAGCCCCCAACTTCCCAATCGCGACTGGCGGGCGGGAGGTAGAGAAAAGAAGGGAGCGTTTCGTGCGAGGCGCTGGAGTGATCCGTCTCAGCCTGCGGAATTTCTAGAATGGTGCTGCGACCCTCCGACGACTCGGCGGGCACAAACGCCAAGGCGCAATTCGTGGTGCCGAGGTCGATGCCGATGCGGTAGCGGTTCATTATTTGATCAAAATAGGAGGCTTGTTTTTTTCAGCAACCCTCGGGCGGGGCGCGGTTGGAGACGAATTAACCACGGATACCTCTGATGGGCACGGATGATCCCATCAAGATGGGATTGGCAGAAACAAAGCAAAAATCTTGCGCGGCCGTAAAAGACAAGGAACCGCGAATGAGGCGAATCCCCGCGAATAAAAATTGGAGGGCTGACCTCCGTGTCGGCCCAAACTTCAGGCGCAAAGCGCCGTTCCACAAAAGGGCAGCCTCACACGAAGCCGCAAAGTCACGAAGGGCATAAGACCCAAATCGAAAACCAAACGGTAGGGGCGGCTCGCCGAGCGGTCCCAAATTTCAAGCGCCCCTCCGGCTCGTAGACCTCCGGGTCGAAGAGAAGCGCCGTTCCACTCTTTAGAAAAAGTGGAAACGCAGCAGGAATGAAGCGAAATATGACAATATGTGGGACTGACCCCTTTCACACGCCGTGTTGGAAGTCTCGCACATTGTGCGTCACCAAATGCTCGACCCCACAGGCCACGGCCAGGTCCATCACATGGTCATCCGAGGCATCTGGTAGATTCGGTCTCCACAGGAAATAAACTCTTTGCCATCGGGCTGCGGCACAAAAATCGTCGAACAACATCTCCCGCTCCTCGCGTGATACCGGAACACCCTCCCACACGCTGTCTCGAGAGATCAATTCCTCGTATTCCAAGTAAAGGGAAGCCCCCAGATACGCTTGATCAATAACTTTTTGTAACCGATCTCCTCGGTTCATACCGGGGCACCTGGGAGGGAGTAGGCTACTTTATTTAGAGGTCGTGCGGGTCTTGACAAAGCGCCCAGTAAGCCATCCGAGCTTCCAAGCCTTCCAGATTCTTCAAGTGCGGAATTTGTGATGACCACTCTTTGAACTGTTGCCACTCCGGCTCCAGATTCTCTGGGATTGCCCAACCGCACGGCGGATTCAAACTCCTCCCGTGGCAAGTTTTTTCCATCGGCGTCAACGAAATTTCCGGTTTCAAAATTATATTCCTATAGTTTCATTTAGCTGCACTAAAAATTAATGCTTTTTTTCAAATTCATAAAGTATTTTGGGTCTTGTCCAGTTTAGAGGGGAAAATGGCGAGTTTGCGTTAGCAGAATAGAGTAAATGTTATCACTTCGATGATTGAAATGAGGTGGACCCCGAAAATCGGACCAGCGGATAAGAGATAAAAGCGGTGGTTGGAGGAGATCAAAAAAACTAAAACCAACCATTGAAATGAAAGCCAAACGCAGAAGACACGATGGCGCCTTCAAGGCGCGGGTGGCCCT
>JAPLTG010000043.1 GCA_026398255.1 Verrucomicrobiota bacterium | reverse complement strand
CCGTCCACAGACGCGATGCCAGCGGCTCCTGCCGTGGCAAGATTCACCGTGTTGGCTCCATCGGCTAGGTTCAGCTTCTCGATGTTCGAGAGCTTGCTGAAGTCGCTCACCGTTCCTGCGGTCGACAAGGTCAGCGAATCGTTGCCACCTTTACCGTCGATTGCGAAGCTCGTTGTCGCGGCTGCTGTGAACGCATCCGCTCCGCTTCCGCCGTCCACAGACGCGATGCCGGCGGCTCCTGCCGTGGCAAGATTCACCGTGTTGGCTCCATCGGCTAGGTTCAGCTTCTCGATGTTTGTGAGCTTACTGTAGTCGCTCACTGTTCCCGCGGTCGACAATGTCAGCGAGTCGGCGCCACCTTTACCGTCGATTGTGAAGCTCGTTGTCGCGGCTGCCGTGAACGCATCCACTCCGCTTCCGCCGTCCACAGACGCGATGCCTGCGGCTCCTGCCGTGGCAAGATTCACCGTGTTGGCTCCATCGGCTAGGTTCAGCTTCTCGATGTTTGTGAGCTTACTGTAGTCGCTCACTGTTCCCGCAGTCGACAATGTCAGCGAGTCGGTGCCACCTTTACCGTCGATTGTGAAGCTTGTTGTAGTTGCTTGAGTAAAGGTGTCATCCCCAGTTCCTCCAGTTACGCTTTGAATACCTGCAGCGGTGGCTGCAGCTCCCAATGTCACACTGTTAGTTCCGTTGCCCAAATTAAGAATCTGAACCTGTGTGACCTTGGAGAACTGGCTGTCAGCGATAGACTGTGAATCGCCGGTTATCGAAATCGTATTTGTGCCGGTGCCGCCAATCACGGTAGCCGCAGCCGCCAGATTCGCTGCAGTTGAAAAAACGATGGTGTCGTTACCTGCCCCGGCGTTAATTCGATCGGCACCGCCGTTTCCAAAGATGCTGTCGTTTCCACTCCCAGCAGTAATGGTGTCCGCCGAAGCCCCCCCAGTGACGGTGTTGTTGCCATTTCCAGCGTTTACGAGGTTCGCACCAGCTCCAGTAACAATTCGATCATTACCGGATCCACCATTGATCGTGTCATTGCCTGCTCCGCCCACGAGGTAGTTGTTGCCATTTCCGCCAACAATTGAATTAGCCGCTTTGCCACCAATAAGGGTGTCATTAAGACTGTTGCCGACGAGGTTGAATCCAGATTTGCTAGAAGCAAAATTCAGAGTCGTGTCCTTCGGATTGGATTGGCGGATTTTTTTTCCTGTAGGGAGTTTTTTGGTGGTGCGTTTTGTGGCCATGGATTGGTTTATTGGTTGGATTTTTTTCGAGTTGGTTGCTGTTTGGTTTTAGGTGTGAGTCTTGGGAAATTGAGGCCCGTGCTAGAGGGCTGGATTCTGATGGTCGGGGGTGGAGGCTTTTGGAGACTGGGCGTCGCGAGGAGTTGCGCTAATTGCGCGTTTAGCATCCACCCCGTTAACTGCGGTGAGTTCACCGACAAGGAGAGACTCGATGTATCGGGTGAGTGGTTGACCGTTTCTGCATGAGGCTTCGCGGGCGAAGGACTTCAAATCGCACCGCAGATAAATCGAGGTCATCGAGCGTTCTTTTTTCTCGGAGGTGATAATGTTTGACCGCATCTTGAAGTCGTATGTTTATACGCATAATCGCACGCAACAAGAAAAAAAATTGAGAAAGTGGGGGGGAGAGCTTATTTATGGGCGTATAAATGAGAGAAAAAACAAATCTCACTCTTCACCCAGCAGTAAAAGAATCCGCCTTGGCTCTGGCTCGATCGCAGGGCCGGAGTCTCTCGGAATTGGTGGAACGGCTATTGGAAAGGGAAGTCGAAAAAACAAGCTCGCCCACCTACGCTGGCATGATGAGAGAGGATTCGCTGGAGGGCGTTACAGAGTATCTCGACACGCCCCGGGCAAAAGTCACCTACCAGGCAAATCCGAGATCCTACAAACAGAAGGCCTCGGTAAAAATTTAACCGTCGGCAAAAGGTGGGAGCGGGTGAAGGGAATCGAACCCTCGTATGCAGCTTGGGAAGCTGCCGTTCTACCATTGAACTACACCCGCAGAAAATCTGACTTCATAGTTTGGTAAGGCTTCAGCGCAGAGCAAGCGCGAAGTTTGGAGTCAATGCCTCTTGCGCGTGAGCATAATTTGGTTGCCTTCGGGATCGGCGCAGAGGGCGAGGTGGGGCGGTTCGCCGGGTTGGTCGGCCATCGGTTCGTGGCGGAGGATGCCTCCGGCGGCGACGAGTTCGGCAGCTCCAATGAGGACATCGGGGACTTGGAAGGCGAGGCCGGTCCAAGTGGTTTCGTCCTCGCCGCCGCTGTGGATGCCGAGCGTGGAACCGGCAATTTCGAGTTCAGCGAGGTTTTCGTTTTGGCGGGTGACTTTCGCGCCGAAGAGCGTGGTGTAGAAAGTCACGGCGCGGGCGAGGTCCTTGGCCCAGATGATGTATTTAAGGCGTTCGATGGTCATTTTACGGAAGCGGTTTCCCAGTTGTAGTCGATGGTGCGGAGGCGGCGCTGTTTGGTGCCGAGGCGGGGGACGCAGGCGATAAGGGCTTTCGTGTAGGGGTGCTGAGGATTTTCGAGGACAGATTCGGTTTTACCGGTTTCCACGATCTCGCCACGGAACATGACGGCCACCCGGTCGCAGAGACCGCGAATGATTCCGAAATTGTGCGTGATGAGGATCAGGGCCATGTCGAACTCGGCGCGGAGACGGCGGAGTTCGGCGAGGATTTGGGCTTGGATCGTGACATCCAACGCGGTGGTGGGCTCGTCGGCGATGAGCAGGCGGGGACGGCAGGCGAGGGCCATGGCGATCATGGCGCGCTGTTGCATGCCGCCGCTGAGTTGGTGCGGGTAATCGCGCATGCGTTTCTCGGGATCGACGATGCCGACGGCGCCGAGCCACTTGGCGACTTCGGCGTCGAGATTTTTGACCTCGGGTCGGTGGAGGCGGATGCCCTCGGCGATCTGGCTGCGGATGGTAAAGACGGGGTTGAGCGAGGTGGCGGGCTCTTGGAAAACATACGCAATCCCGCCGCCACGCACGGCGCGGAGTTCGGCCGGGGACATCGCGAGGATGTCGCGTCCCTCGAAGCGGATCGAGCCACTGGAAAACTCGGCGGGCGGCGTGGGAAGCAGGCGGGCGAGCGAGAGGGCGGTGACGCTTTTGCCGCTGCCGCTCTCGCCGACGATGGCGAGCGAGCCGCCGTGCTCGAGCGAGAGGGAGACGCGCTTCACGGCTTCGACGAGGCCGTTTTCGGTGCGGAAGTTGATGGAGAGGTTTTCGACTTCGAGGAGCGGAGCGTTCATTGCGGGCGGGTTTCGGCGGCGCGGCGGAGGGCATCTCCGGCGATGTAGAAGGCGAGCGAGGCGCTGAAAATGGCAAGGCCTGGAAAGACGATGAGCCACCATGCGTCGAGGATGTAGGTTTTGCCGTCGGCGATGATGTTGCCCCATGTGGCTTGTGGCGGCGGCACGCCGAAGCTCAGAAAGCTCAGGCCGGACTCGACGAGGATCGCATCGGGAATGCTGACGATGGCTGTGACGAAAATCGGCGCGGCGGCATTCGGTAGGATGTGGCGGAAAATGACTTTCCAGCCGCTCTGGCCCATGGCACGGGCGGCGCGGACATACTCGCTTTCGCGAAGTGTGAGGAATTCGGCGCGGACTAGGCGGGCGGTGCCGGTCCAACTCACCAGTCCGATCACCGCAATGATGATCCAGATGTTCGGGCCCAAAATTGCGATCGCGCTCAGGATGAGAAAAAATGATGGAAAGCAAAGCAGCGCATCGACGATTCGCATAAGGACATTGTCGATCCAGCCGCCGAAATAGCCACTGATGGCGCCGACCACGATTCCAATTCCAAGTGAGACGGCCATGGCGACAAAGCCGACGGTGAGCGAGATTGTCGAACCGGCCACCATGCGCGAAAGCACATCGCGGCCGAGGTTGTCGGTGCCAAGCCAGTGCGCGGCGGAGGGCGGCTGGAGCTTCGCGGCGAGGTTGGTGGCATTGGGGTCCATCGGCATCGGTAGGCCGAGGAGTTGGAGAACCCCGGCGGTGATGGCGACGGTAAAAAAGAACGCAATGAAACCCAGCGAGACTACGGCGAGGCGGCTTGAAAAAAACCGCGAGGCCACACGCCGGAGCGGGCTGTCGGGAAGCCGGGTGTTCGCCGGAAGCGGGGCGTCAGCTGTGGCGGTCATTGGCGGCCCGACTCACTTCGCCTTGGCGTAAAGCTCGGCAACATAGGGCCAGTTCACAACATTCCACCAGGCGGAGGCATAGTCACCCCGGCGGTTCTGGTATTTCAAATAGTAGGCGTGCTCCCAGACATCGAGCCCGAGGATCGAGGTATAGCCGTCGAGTAGCGGCGGGTCTTGGTTCGGCGTGGAAAGGATCGAAAGCTTCCCGTCTTTCACTACAAGCCATGCCCAGTCGCTTCCGAAGCGCTTCATCGCGGCATCGGTGAATTGTTTTTTGAAGTCCGCAAACGAGCCGAAAGTCGATTCAACCGCGTTCGCGAGGTCGCCGGTCGGTTCGCCGCCGCCGTTGGGCGACATCATCAGCCAGAACGCCGAATGGTTCACATGGCCGCCGACATTGTTTCTCAGGCCCGCACGGATCGACTCGGGGACCTCGGAGAGATTCTTCAAAAGCTCGACGGGGCTGAGCTTCGCGAGCTCGGGTTGGTCGGCGAGGAGCTTGTTAGCGTTGTCCACATACGCCTTGTGGTGTTTCCCGTGGTGAATGCGAATCGTCTCGGCATCGATGTGCGGCTCGAGAGCCTCGGGCGCGTAGGGAAGCGGGGGAAGGGTGTAGGGGCCAGATGGCGCGTCCTGGGCGGCCAGCGGCAGGGAAGTCACGAGCAAGGCAGCGAGGGCCAAAACGGAATTGCAATGCAAGCGAAGGGAGCTTTTGGTTTTCATGGCGCTGCCAAATTATCCCATGCCATCGACGAGGCAACCTGCAAAAACCCCCACGGACTTCGAGTCGCGCATCTACGAAGCGGTCGCAAAAATCCCGCGTGGCCGCGTCTCGACATACGGTGCTATCGCGGCGGAAATCGGCTCTGGATCACCTCGTGCGGTCGGACAAGCCCTTCAGAAAAACCCCTTCGCGCCCGAGGTGCCATGCCACCGGGTCGTGCGATCGGATGGCTCACTCGGCGGATTTTTTGGGAAAATCTCGGGCGAGCCTTTGACTCAAAAACGGCTTCTACTCCAGCAAGAGGGCGTTTGTTTTGACTCGGCGGGACGGGTTGAGGAGCGCTTCGTCAGGCGAACGCCGTGAAGAGATCAGCCTCGGAGGCAGCCTCCGCCGCAACGCCCCGACTGCGCCTCGAGATGAGCGATCGCAGCGTGGACGCTGGCACGCTGAGAAACTTCGCGTCCGCCTCGCTCATTCCCTCGACCAAATCGAGGAGGATGTCGGCATCCCGCTCGATCTCGCGAAGGATGCGGGATTTTGTGATCGGGAATTTGTCGCATGCCGTCCGAGGCAAGATGTAGTCCACATCGCCGAGGAGGAGTTCGATCTGGTCTCGACTTAGCAGCATGGCGAGAGCCTGAGGTTGGCGAAAGTCGGGGCGAACATCATGGGCGAAGCCTAGCAACCGCCTGTCCGCCCCGCAAGCGTCGGAAATGTCTTGCTCCACCAGAGCGCTGCGCCCGATATGAAACGCGAATGACACTCGACGCCTACCTGCAAACCGCCCTCGATGCCGCCCAAGCCGCCGGCGGATTTCTCCGCGCCAATTTCGGCAAGCCCCTCCATGTCGATGAAAACCTCGCCCACGACATCAAGCTCGAACTCGACAAACGCACGCAGGCCCTCATCGAATCAATCATCCTCGACCGCCACCCCGACCATGCCATCTACGGCGAGGAGGGACTGCGCGGCGACCAATCCGCCGAGCACCAATGGATCATCGACCCCATCGACGGCACGGTGAATTTTTTCTACAACATCCCGCACTTCGCCGTGAGCATCGCGCTCCGCAAGGCCGGCCAAATCCTCGTCGGCGTCATCTACGACCCCATGCGCGACGAGCTGTGGAGCGTCCAGCGCGGCTCGCCCGCCCTCCTGAACGGCCAACCCATCGCCGTCAGCCCCCGCCCGACCCTCTCCGAGGCCACGATCTCCGTCGGCGTTTCCAAAAATATCGATACCATCAATCGCGGGATGCCCCTTTTCGAAAAAATGGTCCGCAACGCGAAAAAGTGCCGCATGATGGGCAGCGCCTCCCTCGACATCGCCTATGTCGCCTGCGGTCGCCTCGATGCCTATATCGAAAACATGATCAGCCTGTGGGATGTCGCCGCCGGAATTCTCCTCGTTGAAACTGCCGGTGGACGCGTGGACATGCAGCCCCACGCCTCTCTCCCCGAGAAATACTCCATCGTCGCCTCCAGCGGCAAAATCGACCTCGGCCTGGAATGATCGCCACCGGCATAGGCTACGATGTCCACCGCCTCGTCGTGGACCGCCCGCTTGTGCTCGGCGGCGTGGAGATCCCCCACCCGTTCGGTCTCGACGGCCACTCGGACGCCGATGTCCTCTGCCACGCCATCGCCGACGCCCTCCTGGGTGCCGCCGGCGAACCCGACATCGGCCACCTCTTTCCAAATACCGACCCCTCCATTCGCGGCATCAGTAGCCTCGAAATCCTCCGCCGCGTCCGGGCCCTGCTGGAGGAAAAATCCATTCGCCTCCACAATATCGACGCCACCCTCATCGCCGAGGAACCCAAAATCTCCCCCCACCTCGCGCTGATGAAAGAACGCGTCGGCTCCGCCCTCGGCCTGCCTCCCAACCGCATCGGCATCAAAGCCACCACCAACGAATCCATGGGTTTTCTCGGCCGTAGCGAAGGCATGGCCGCCCTCGCCACCGCCTGCGTGGACCGCCCGGAGGAATAGACGCCCCTTCGCACGGAAAAATACCGCATCGACTCGCAGAGTTTGATTTTATCTGGGTCACGGAGACATTCCTCCCAAACTGCTCCCAATCGGATTCGACAATTTCAAAACTCTGAAATACGGTTTCAACATGAGTTCGCTCTTGGAGATAGAAGAAGCCGCCGATGTTCTCCCAGTTGAGGAGAAGAAGGAACTTGTGGCTTTCTTGCTCACCCGCCTTCGTAGCACTGACGACGAGCTTCCACCTGTGCGCGATATTCCAAAGGCAACCATCGACAAATGGGTTACTGATGACGAAGAAGGATACAGTAAATTTCTCGCGGGAGCGTGAGAATCTTTCTGGATACAAGCGTCCTTCTCGCTGCTTGCCGTTCCAAGTCTGGAGCATCCAGAGCCATTATTGATATAGCCGCAAAACAAGGCTGGAGGGTGATCGCCAGTCCATGGGTCCGTAATGAGGTTGAAAGAAATCTTTCCAAGTTTCCTTTTGAATCCACGGCGACATGGGTTGGTTTGCGTCCCCGCATTTCTCTTGTCGATGATGTTGTCTCCATTGATCGAGCCTTGGTTTTTCCAGCCAGCAAGGATCGACCAGTTTTGATCACTGCTTTGGCTTGGGCTGATGTTCTCCTGACGCTGGATCGAGACGATTTCATCAAGGTTCTTGGATCGTCCTGCTATGGACTTCCCATTCTACTTCCATCGGAGTTTTTGATCAGGGAGCGAAAGCAAGGTCGTTTGAGCTGACCCGATTGGAACCTTTGTGGGATTTGTGATCATTGTGAATCCTTTGGTTAAGCCGCCAAAAGAACCTGCTGCTGATCCAAAATCTTCTTCACCCATTGAACCGAGCGGCGTTGAGATCCCCCACCCGCTCGGCCTGCATCCCAACCGCATCGGCATCAAAGCCACCACCAACGAATCCATGGGCTTTCTCGGCCGTAGCGAAGGCATGGCCGCCCTCGCCACCGCCTGCATGGACCGACCGGAGAAGTAGCCCGCCCACGCTCTCCGAGGAAAAACTTCGCCACAAAAAAGAATGGCACTAGGAGGCACGCTCATTCTATTGTCCCGCCTCCAAATCCACGCGTCCCTAGCTCAATGGTAGAGCAGTTGACTCTTAATCAATTGGTTCCGGGTTCGAGTCCCGGGGGGCGCACTCCTCTCCGATAGCGTTTTGCGGAGAAAATGAAAAAGCAGTCGATTTTCGTGAGTTGCACTTGCGTTGCACTTTTCCGGCGGGCCTTCATCTACTGAACTAGGAACTGAGGAGAAGGCGTCCGCGAATTTCTTCGCGTCGCTGTCCCATTCGTGTCGGTTGCAACTCCAGTCGATACACGGGTAATCCTCCTCGAACGCTTCGTCTCCGAAGGTAAGCCGGAACGCCGCTTCCCACTCTTGGGTTCGGGCGACTTGCGTGTCGAGCTTGCTCAAGAGCGACAAGACCTCAGGGTCCTGCGGCTCTTGGATTCTTGGCTTCACGGAACTTTGGTTCAAAGGTGTTCTTTGAGCGCGAGGATTGCGGTGCCGTAGATGTGGTCGTGCGATGCGAGGACCGCCGCCGAGGCGTTCTGCTCGCCGAGGTTGTTGGCATCGGCGATCACGACATAGTCGGATTGGTTCAACTCCTCAGCACCCTCATCATCGCTCATGGTGAACTTGCCTGGCGTGCCGCTGGGAGTGAGGCACTCCAACTCGCAGGGAAGCGTCTTGCGGGCGGGGCCGACGATGGCAGCAAGCTCGGCCTCGGTAAACTTGCCGTTCTCGGGTGTGATTTCTTCGTCTGAGAGGTTCGGATATAGGATGTATGATTTTTTCATTGGATCATGAGCTAATCCCATCTGTCGTTCATGAGAAAGGCTGGTGGCTCTTACTGCATCGAAACAGATAATAGATTTTGCAGTCCCTCCCTTTGCGGGCGGTGGGAAAAATGGGCGTTGTAGAGCAGCGTCCAAAATTCCTCGTAAGGCTCTTTCTTGGCCTTTTGATGGGGCGTCGCCTCAATCATGTCTTTAAAGTTATCGTAGTCGATCAGGGCCGAGAGTTTGGCCATCACTACATCCATCTCCTCCTGCGTGTTGAGATACACGCGATATGGATAGTCGCTTCGAGTGTATTCATGCACCACTGGGCGCTTCGCCAGATCCGGAGAAACGAGTTCAGCGAATCGCTTGAGGTCGTTCTTGTCACGGCCACGGATGTTGAAAACCTCTGGTCCATCAGGGTTGAGATGCGAGGGTTTTTTGGTGATCGAATAGAAGCCGATTTTAGTAAGAATCCACATACTGAAAATCTACCACTCCGCGCAATAATAGAAAGCCCCTTGAAGCCGTTTCCGCCTAGCTCGGCAGTGATTTAAAGGAGCTAAGTCAACCCCTCATATTCACCTTTAGAAAAGCACTCGGTTTTTTTCGTTGTTCACACCTGTTTTCGGATAACTTTTACCCATGAAAAATCTGCCTCCCGGACAACCCGGCGATCTCCAGCGCCGCCTCTTTCAAATCTCTGAAACGCTCTCGCTCGAAGAACGAAATCTGCGCAACAATCCCTCTGGCCTTTCGCGTGCGGCGGACTTCATTGAGGAGTATTTTTCCCGGACTGGATTCGGCGTTTCGCGCCAGATTTTCCAGGTCGATCACTTCGATTGCCACAATCTCGAAGCCGTGCCGCGTGACTTTTGCGGATTGCAGGAACCCCACTGGATTCTCGGTGCGCACTATGACTCGGCTCCGGGCACGCTGGGGGCGGATGACAACATTTCCGCCGTTGCCATTCTCCTCGAAACCTCACGCCTGCTCATGCAGTCCGAGAATCCCCCGCGCAACATTCGCTTCGTCGCCTACACGAACGAGGAGCCGCCCCATTTCACCAACGAGTCCATGGGCAGCCGCGTTCACGCCCAGTCCTGCCGGAAGAATGGCGACAATATCCAGGGCATGATCTGCCTCGAAAGCCTCGGGTATTTCACAGACAAGTCCGGTTCGCAGGAATTGCCCACGCTCTACGGAATGCCTGAAGAAACACTCGTCTACACCCGATCCCGTGGAATCGATCCGACAATCGGGAACTACATCGCCGTTGTCAGCGACGAGCAATCGGCCTCCTTCCTCGCCAGATTCGATGACGCATTCTCCAGACACCCGATTCCCACCCTCCCTCTTGTCATGCCCGAGATGCGTTTCTCAGACCACCTCTGCTACTGGGACGAAGGCTACCCCGCGATCATGCTTACCGACACAGCGCTGTTCCGAAATCCGAACTACCACAAGCACACCGACACCGTGGAAACCCTCGACTTTCAGGCCATGGCGGCGATCACGGAGAATCTCGTATCAGCTATCCAAAAACTTCATCGTGGGTAATCCACGAAAGGCTAGTGCCTCGCGCCCCCACCGGTCATACATATCCATGATCGAGACATTCGGGCGACCAAGCGCAGCAGCAAGCCCCAGAATTACCGATTTATCTGCATAGCCGATGTAATGGGCTCGGGGGTGCCCGCTCTCACGAACCAGCGAAAGAATCGTTATAAGCAGGGCTTCAGATATGGCTGAGGGCTTGGCGTGCATTCTCTTAAAAATGGCTTTTCAATGGTATTCCTGCCTTGGAGATCGAAAAGAATGTAATCTATCCAAATGCGCTGCCTGAATTTTTTCCACATCGGCATCGTGGAAACGGAGTTTGTATTGGGTGGGATGAAAATCCACATAACGCAGTTTGGCATGAGGGAACTTTTTCAAAACAGGCTCAAGGGATTGAATTTGAACAGCCGTGCAACGGTATCCGAAAATGATTTCGACGACATTCTCCGGCCGAAAAAGAATAGCTCGCCGAGGTTCTTCACTCGGCTTGCTTGAGGTGAGATGAAAAGCATCGGCATCCTCATAATCAGAATAAATAAATCGTCTTTCCTGCTCGTAGCTCCAAGCGTCGTATTTATGGCCCAAGAGTTTGAATAAAGCCTCTTGATCTACTGACTTTTCTTCTTCATGAGAAACGAGAGTTCCATCTGCAAGTTTACGATATCCAGTGGGCCAAGTGGACTTGTCGAACCAATCAAGCTCTTGATGGCGGTATAAATCGATCGGGAGCATTAAGCTCGATCGATCAGTTAGATAATTCACCTTTAGGCCACTTTTTATTCTTCCCTGCGGAAAA
Organism: Verrucomicrobiota bacterium; assembly: GCA_026398255.1. Classification (GTDB taxonomy): domain Bacteria; phylum Verrucomicrobiota; class Verrucomicrobiia; order Chthoniobacterales; family Terrimicrobiaceae; genus UBA967. Next base: position 42,246 of record JAPLTG010000043.1, on the reverse strand, counting down.
GAACCCCTCTCCAAATCAAAGCCGATCGCAATTCCCTGGTGTGAATCGGCATATTGGGACCATAGCAAAATCGGATCAACCACCTCGCTAAAGCAAACTACAGAATAATCTTTGCACGCACCGCTAAGAAAAGAATCATGAAAAATGGCTGAAAAATCAACAAATGACTCGACAGGGAAATTTTCCTCATTGCCATAAAGTGCAGGGTCATACAGATCGTGAACCTCCAGCGCTTCGGCTAACTGTAGATTGCACCTCAGCGCTATATTTTTTCGCTCCTCGTCCAAAGAGGGAAGCATTTCAAAAGGGTCATTAAAACTTAACGGGCTGTTACTCCACAAAGCACAGTTTTCCAAAATCGATTTGGCATTTTCAAAGTTCGAAAATTTATAGAGTTGCATGTGAGAGGTCGTGAAGCTTTGTTAATGCTTTCGCAAAATTTGCGAAAGAACGGCTTTGGTGCTTGAGTATTCTGGCGTTTCGCGGCCCTTCATTCAGCTACACGCCTTAAAAGAAATCCGCCTATTCAACGATATTCTTTCTTGTTTGGTTGTAGCGTTATAACCGCCAAATTTTAAGGCAGACGGCAAAGCTGCCGCAGAGATGATATAAATTCTTTAATTAGATGAGCTTTTATTATCTTCAAGGCGTGCTTGTGATGCATCGATTAATTCATTTAATAAGTCATGAATTTCAACGGGGGAATTTAATTTAAATTCATTTATTTCATCTATAGAGCTTTCAATAAATGTCAAAAATACACTTTTGTTAATTATAGAGAGAGGATTGCTATCAATGCCTGTAAATTTTTCATGCAGCGTAAGTTTATTTCGAGAAATACAATTATTAAGCATCTCGTTTTCTTTCTCTTTTTCAAGGCTACATAATTCGCTTTCAAGGAGTTTAATTTTATACTGTATATCAACTATTTTATTAACAAACAGATCTGTTTTTTTGCGATAATCGATAATTTGATTCCTTAGAATATTTTCTACATAAACTTCCTTATTGAGGTTTTTATGTAAAAATTTATTGCTTAAAAACCAATTTATAAACTTTATTTGAATTGTATTTTTATTGAAGACCTCTTGATTTAACTCTATTTTACCTTCAACCATATCTAATAATGGTGTTTTTAATTCATCTAAAATCTTATTTAAATCATCAATAGTGTGATTAAATAAATTGTTAGGATTATAATCCCAACTTTTGCCACCTTCATCGTTGACTTTTATCACTTGATTCCCATCTTCAAATTGATTATCTATACTACTTGACTCAAAGTTTTTAAAAAAACTTGCTAGCCGCAGCCCCTTAGATTTATCAAAATATGATGAGTCATTTAAATTTTGAATAAGAACATCATCATTTACCTCTTCCTGATCTGAGTTATATAGATCATCACTTTGCATAAAAAGTTTAGAAAATAATAATGTATATTTTAATCAAATCTTAGCATGGCACTTGTTTCATCCCAAATTTTACTCCCAATCCTTGCGCTTGAACCCAAGTGCATTGGCGTTTTCCGAAACGGCTCGTTTGATGTGGTCGGCAGCTCCTTGCGGAAAGTCGACGGCGATTTCCAATGTCACTTTAAGTGATGCATTCGGGTCGCTGTTGAGGACAGCGATGATTTCTTCAGCGATTTGGACAAGTCGGGTTTTGGCTGTGTTTGGGGCAATCTCGACTGAACCGTTGAAACTTTTTGGTTTCAATGACCCCGGAATGGGTGGTTCTGAATGGACCGGTCCCGTTGATGGTGGAGTGCCGCCTTTTAACGGCTCTTCCTGAATCATGCTGGGCGCTGATACAGCAGGAACAGGTTCTTTGGGTTTGGCATTTGCCGTCTCGTAGGCGGCGGCTGCTGTGGGCTCGATGAGTAGAAGGGTGTCGTCGAGCTGCACATTGGCTTCGCCGAATTTGAAGCCTTCGTATTTGTCGCCGGTCAGTCCGTAGGCTGTGCCAAAGAAGTCGCGGGTGGCCGCTCCTTTCACGATGGCTTGTGCCAAGGTGCTGCGATCTTTGAGGCGCGAGAGGTAGGGATAACGCAGAGAGTCTTCCCAGTAATCCATGGCTTTCACAGCCACTTTCTCGGGCTTCCAATAAAGTTCCTTGAGCTTGTTGCGGAGATGGACTGGCGACCAGGTGGAGATGACGAGTTCGTTGTCGATGCAGACGCGTTCGATCTCCGTCCCAAGGGCACTGCCAGATGTGTTTAATGGGAATGCCTCTACTTTCAGTTTCTCCGTAGGCGTGTCCTGTGTTGGGCAGAGAAGCCACTTGAAGCACTCTCTTGCCACGCGAGGCAGAACCTCCACGGCGCTGCTCATTTCTTTTTTGGCCTGGGCTGCTTGGAGATTGTCGAGCACGAGGCGGTTTTCGGACACATCCTTCACGATGGACTCCCACGCGAGAGCTATGCGGATGCAGTCGCGCAAGCGAGTGAGGGTGGCATGGTCGGGTGCGACGAATAGAAGACGGTTTCCGCGATAGCGGGGCTTGGTGCCATTGTTCCGCACGTAGTCGAGCACAGCATCGAAAGCGACGCGCGATTCTTCCTTCGAGTAGAAATGCTCGGGGGCCATCATCACGAGGCGGAGTGAACTGTCATCCGGCACATCGCTGTGGGGAGTGAAAATATGGACTCCATCGAAGAAAGTCGCTCCGGCAGCGAGTGTCTTGGCGACCTCTGCCATCCGAGCACGAACATCCCTTTTATCGTCGAAGCGTTTTTTCCGCTCCTCCATTTCGCGACGCAGATTGGCGCGGATATCGAACCAATACCTCGTTGTCTCCTGCGTCTTGTCACCAGAGGAATTGAGATAATGCAACTGGTCAACGAGGCGATTGAGAGCGTCTGAGTAAGTCGAGGAGGTTTGTCCTGGCTGCAAGCACCCAAGGAGGATGCGCGAGCGTTCGATCCCCCGAGAGCCTGGAGTGCTACTCACAGAGGAGGGAGCCGTGCTTAGGAAAACCGCCCGTGCCACCCGGCGCGCAGCCTGCACAGCACCAAAGCGGGTTTCTTTGGATTCCAACAGGGTCGTCTCGGCACCAGAGCCGTCGATATCCCTGTCGATTACTGCATCCCAGCCGGGGCTGAGATAATAAGTTAAGTCATTGCGGGAACCTCCATCATGGAGAGGCAGGCTGCCGGGCAGAATCATCAGGTCGCGGTTGTCATCCTGCCAAAGGCGATAAATGGTTTTTGCCATGAGCTTGAGCACTCCGCGCGTGCGCTGGAAGCCGTCGATGGTGGTCCAGGTCTCGTAAAGCTGAGCGAAGACCTCGGGATGGATGGGATAGCTCTGGAGCATTCGCTCGTAGTAGCGGGCTTCTTGAGTCTCCTGTGGCAATTTTGTGCCCTCGGAGACATAGGCATCCGCAAACGCCCGGCAGACTTGATCCCGTGCTTTGGGATCGCGGGTTGTTTCAAAAAGTCGTCGTCTCACGATTTCAAACGCCTCCTCCGGTGCCACGGTTTTCCAGAGCGCTTGCACACGGTTGAAAATGGCTTCCAGTGAGCGGAGGGCGGATACGCCTTGTTGACCACCGGCCTGGTTGTCGGATTCAGGAAGTGAAGCCAGCACGGCGGCATTGGGGACGAGCTTTGCCGCTTCCGTGAGGGATTGTATGAAAGAAAGGTTGCTGTCGTAGGTGCCGCCGCTCAGTTGCTGGCCTGCGGCAAATTGGCGGATGTAGACCACCAATTCATCGAGCAACACAACGCATGGCGCGAATCGCGTGAGCAGTTCGGCGAGGAGTTCCTTACCGGGCGAGGTGCCATTTTCATCGGCCTCCTTGACCATGGCGTAGCCATCCGCCTTGCCGAGTTGCCAGGCCATCTCTCCCCAGAGAGTCCTGATCACCTGTTTGCCATCCTTCCATGGCTGGCCAGGTGAGTGGGCCGTGCCATCGAGCACAGCCACTTTGGCCTTGGGCACATCCAGGAGCGCTGCACGATCCAGCAAAGCTGGAACCCCAGCCAATTCACCCAGAGCACATTCGCGGGAGGCCATATGATACACCGCCAGCATCGTGTGTGTCTTGCCTCCACCGAAGGCCGTTTGCAGTTGGATGACCGGCTCGCCTCCCTTGCCATTGAGGCGCTGGGCTACTTGCGTGAGCAGGCGCCCCATGCCTTCGGTGATGAAGGTTCGCTCGTAAAACGCCTTCGCGTCTCCGTATTCCTTCGTTGCCTTGCCCGTGCGCACCGCCGTGAGGTCGGCAGCAAATTCAGATTGTTGGAATGTGCCGCTGAGCACATCCGGATGCGGGACGATGACTTCTCTCCAGGGTTTCAGACTCATATAATTTTTACGTTAAAATTCAGGCCAGATTTGCTTGGCCATCTCGTTCACTTGTTTGGGCGATAATGCAGCGCCTTCTGCTTTTAGGACTTCGGTGAAGTTCGGCTCCTCCGATTCGTTTTCCTCTTTTTCGCGCTGCCAATAGGTCGTTAGCAAAATCCGACTTAACTCCTCGCCGGGCAAAACTCCTTGCGGAGCCCATGCAATGGCTGAAAAACCTTCAGAATAGTCACTCTCAAGCCATAAAACATCATGCGAGTGCTCGGCGTTTGGCCCCACATAGAATGCCAAATCCTCATCGCTTCCAGGGCCATGGCTCAACCAGGCTTTGAAAAGAAGGGTTGGCTTGCCAGAGGGCGCGAAATCGACGCCCAATGCGCTGTCAAAGTAAGTCTCAGGCTTCATGGTGGAGTCAGTTCCCAAAACCGAGTTCTCCTTGAGCATCAGTTTTTTTATTGGATGAAGAGGCCGCACCCTCGATCCCCGTCCAGCTGGTGATGAGTTCGTTGTAGGCGCGGGCGTCTTCGGCGCGGCCTTGGCGTTCGCAGAGGGTGTAGAGGCGGTAGGCGAGTTGGCGCACGGCTTCTGCTTTGCCGCTGAGGGCTGCGAGGAGTGGTCCGGCGCTGGTATCGCCGCCTTGCTTGTGGGCGCGGATGAGGTGGTGCAGGGCTTCCCACACGGGTGTTCGCTTGTCGGTGCGGGGGTCCCAATCGGTGGGATACTCGGCCCACTTGAGCAGGCGCACTTTGCCGCTGCCGCTTTGCAGCACCCCGGCTTCCTTCATGGCGTCCGGGCTGGTGCCTTTGGACTGGGCCAGCACGAGGGCTTCACCAAATGCCCCTTCCGTCCAGCCGTGTTGCTCGAACCAATGCAGGCAGAACTGGGTGTCGGCGTCGAAGTCGTCCTCGGCGAGGAAGCGGTTGATGAGCTGGAGGGCGGTGCGCACGCTCATGGGCGAGCCGTCGGCCTCCAGCACGGCGGCGTATTTGGAAAAGACCGCCATACCCGGCCCGATGATGGCCTGCGAAAGGTCTACCGGGGCCACGGGCGAACGTTCGTCGCCGGAACCTTTGGTCATCTCGTCGAGCGCCTCGGGCAGCACGCCGTTCAATTCGCGGATGAACTCGCGGCGGGAAATGGAGGGAGCGTCAGTGGGGCGTTTGCGGCAGACGAGAACGATGCTGGAGGCGAGGGCGTTTGCGCCCATTCCACGCATTCGGAACTCTTGTTCACTACGTAGCGGCCAAGTCCCAACAATAGAGAAACCGCCTTTTAACACTGCGCTCAGAAATGTTTCCCATCCTGTCGAGGACGTATCCGCCGCATCGTTCGTTTGCGACTGCTTGAAGGCGTAATAAATTGTGATAGGCCCCTCTGGGTGGGCCTTATCCGATAGGTTTTGAATGACTTGCGTCATCCCGTCCAAGAAAAAGAGTTCGGCATCATTTTTGGAGCCGTGACGGATCGGCGTCGCCACAAGCTCTTCATTTTTCGGCACCGTCATAGTAGCCAGCGTGGATGGGAAGACTGAACGCAACGAGCGGCGCAACCAAATGTAGAAGAAGTCGGACAAATCAGCGTAGCCGATGTTGTCATAGTAAGGAGGGTCGGTTGAAACCATCTTGTGCCGCGACACCACTTGAGTCTGCGCGTCTGCCTGTGTCGAAAAACCACTGGCAGATGGCGACAGTTTCTCAATGCAATCGGCGATGTATTCCGATGCGGGACCGAACCCGCCTACTGTATTTGCAAGTATGGCTGCTTCAGGATAATCCCAAGTCATTGATACCGTTTGTTTCCCAAATAGATTCATGACCTTTTGATTCCCTGGCACCCACCGCGTCACTGAATTGGAAAAGTCCGCGCAGCGATCAACAGCAAAAGCAAGATATACGCTTACGGCTTCTGCGTATGCGATTGCCCCAGTGCCACCAGCGTCGAGGGCGTTGCCGTCGTCAGGGAGTCCGTATGAAACAGCATCTTGCCTAATACGCTCGCGCGCCTCGCCAACGATATCACTAAGCGTAGTTAATGACACCAATTGGCGCGGGGTGAAAAGGTCAGACCATTTCGACATGCCATAATTGCCAACCCGGAATCCCAGGGCCTGCTGAAAGAAGTCAATATCTGGTTTCCAATCGGGTATTGCTGAACGGGCGACGTTTTCGCTTTCTTGATCAGGCGTAAGGTAAATCCGACCTCGTATTCCTTCGGCGACGATGGCCATGAGGCGCTGCCCCATACGCCCATTCTGAGCTTCCTTCCTGATGTATTCCGCAGCAATTGGTGCGCCCGAAATAAGACACCTGAAATTTGCGCCGCTTGCCTTTGTTCCTGCTGCTGCATCAAGGGTTGGCGTGCCTAACTTCACCGCGAAGTGAAATTTATCGCCATCAATAACGGGTTGCACGAAGGCTTCCTTGCCTTCTTTATTCGCAAGAATAAAGTTTGAGGCGAGAGGGACTTCTACGTGAGAAAAAGCTGGGTTTGGACTCTTGATCGTTCGTGCCCACAGCCATGCTATAACGGCGACTTTCTTTCCAACCAGCGGCTTGAGGTCCGGTCGTTCCTTCGCCATCTCAGTGGTTATTTCCACATCTGGGTAAAGGTGCCCAATCCGCCTATGGGCTTCTGCCCGCATCCACGCTCCGTAGCGGCGAACGTCTTCTGCAAGACCCGTTGCGCTCGGCCAAGCCCTCGTGAGTGCGAGTTTACTCCCCTTTCTTATTTCTGGATCGGCTCCCACCGGGGCGCGTCCGGCGAACTTTGGCGGAATCTCGATCATGGCCTTGTTGATTAGAACGGCCACGGGGTTGAGGTCAGAGGCGTAGGATTCCAAACCGAGGCGTTGTGCTTCAAGGGGAATGGCCCCGCCACCTGCGAAGGGGTCGTGGAACGCCGGTAGCTTGTCGGGATTGAACAACTCGGCGGCCTGCGGGTGATCCTTGTTGAGTTCGCACACTTCTCGCCATGAGCGGCGAATCTCAGCACGGGCACGATCCAGCACTTCCTCGTTGGTGCTGTTCTCCCATTTCACGAGGTCTTCGATGATTTTAAAGAGTCTGGCGCGCTCCGTTGCCGCATCCTTCTTGTTCATCCCGTATTTAAACCCGCCGCCCTGCTGGTAGCCGGGATCGTTGACCAGCTGCGCAAATAGAATTGCCCTTGCTGCCGCCAGCGGACGACGAGCCCACCACAAATGAATGCCGCGAGGATGCGCTCCGATGCCCGGCATCTTCTCGTAGGCACACGCCACATTGATCGCATCCAGCGGGAGCGCGACTTCGATGAGTTTGCGGGGGGATTTGATGGGAAAGGATGAAGTCATAAGGTTGAAGGATGAAATTCGGTGCGGTCTGGGTAGGCTCGCTCGATTTCCGCGATGAGAAAATCCGCGAACTTGTCGATACTGCCGAGATCGTGCAAGCGGGGGATGGGTTGGTGTGTCAGGCGGCGTTTGAGGTTAGCGAGGGATTGCCAAGTGATGAAGTCTGGTGGCAGCCCCGCTTTGCGGTAGCCGGGGAGAATGGTTTCAAACTCCCGCATGTAATCGGGCGAATGGAATGGGGTCTCGAAATGTCCCCTCCGGCCAAACTCAAGCCATCGGTCAAACGGTTCGTCTGCGAGGTGTAGGGCGAGGAAGTCCTCAAAATTGTGAAAGGAAAAAAGGAAGTCGGGCAGGGTGGCGGGCTTGCTCCGGTAGTGGGTGGAGCAATCGTGGTCGTTGCGGAGGTAGAGGTCGAAGTCGGCCCAGATGCGGATGGTGACTTTTTTGTTCTCTCTGCGGACATCGCTGTAGCACCTTTTGAGAGCAGAAAATTTGCCGGATTGAGCGACGGCGTTTGGCGGGGCGAATATCCGGAGGGGCGGCTCGAAGTTGCCGCTGGGCAGGGGCTGTTGATCGAAAAACGCCTGCAAACGCTGGAGGTAGGCCCGCTCGGACTCTCCTTCGCAAATGATCAAATGGCGTGTGCAGGGCATGGGCATCAGATAGCGGGGTGCGGGATGCCAGCATAAAATCCGGCGAGGTATTGTTTGCGGAAGTTGGTGACATTGCGGATGTCCTCGCCCTCGCGTTTGGCATCGACCAAGCGGCGCACGAGAGTGCCATTGGCGGAGGTTTTACGCACGAGGGCGATCTCGGATAGGCGCAGGATGGAATCGTCGAGGATGTCTGTGTTGTGGGTCGTGAAAATGAGCTGGGCTCCCTTGGGATTGTGGGAGCGTTTTTTGAAGAGCATCACGATCTCGCGCATGAGCAAGGGGTGCAGGGAGCACTCCAGCTCGTCCACGAGCAGGACAGAGCCGGTCTTGAGCGCGAAGAGAATCAAGCCGACCAGCCCGGCAAGCCGCTGAGTGCCTGCGGACTCGTGCTTAAGGAAGTCGAAGAGAGTGGGGTTGCCAGCGACATCCTGATGCGTGGAGATGATCTGAACGGCGTGTTTGGTTCCGGTGCTATGGTCGAGCATGGTAATCCCATGCGGAGCGTCCTCGTGAGGGGCGAGTTCCCTTTGCACGAAATCAATGGAGGAAATGTCGATGTCCAACCGCCGAACGACATCGGTGATTTCCGCTAAGGCAGCTTTCTCATCCCCACCGAGAGCGGATGCAAGGACTTTCACGGAAAACGGGAGGGGAAAGGAGATGGTGTTTGTAAAAAACCTGATCTGGTTGACGAGGTAGGCAAAGGCGGTCTTCGTATCGGAGTGCAGCCCGGAGTAGCCAAGCCCGATCCGGTGGAGGAAGGGCTTGGTCTGGCGGCCCTCGCCGTCGGAGCACTCGACGCGCAGGATGTCCGAAAGCTTTTCCTGGGAGTAGGTGGCGGAGAGGATTTGCCGCGAGAACTCGGCTTTCAGGGACTGGATTTGAAAAAGCGGCTTCGTGTTTTTCCGAAGGGACTCCTCAAGAATCTCGTTTGCATCGAGGGTGATCGAGTATTCGTAGCAATCCTCGCCAACGAGAAACTCGACAGCGAATGTCGATGAGGAGAACTTGGGGTTGATCAAATTCGGCTCGAAAATGTCGGCCAGCGGTCCGCCCTCCCGCACGAGGCGATTCAGGGCACCGAAAGCCAAGAAGACATTGGTTTTGCCCGATGCATTGGCACCGAAAAAGGCCGTGCAGGGCACGAGGCGCTTTTTTTGAGGAGCATCCAGAAACGGCATGGTTTCTTGATCCAGATAGCCATTCGGCGCCTTGCCCTCCCCGTAGGTGAAATCCAAGCGGAGTTCCAGAATCGAGCGGAAGTTTTGAATGAAGAAAGAAGATAACATCAAAAGGAAGGTTATTTCTGAATTTTCAGGTCAAGAAGCCCTCTCGTCAATCAAACATAAACAGATTTTTTGTTTATATTTCGGTTTGTAGGAAATCATAGGGTCGCACGGGCAAGAAGGTCGCCGAGGTTGTAGTTGATCGAAGAAACGCCCCAGCCCGGCTCGGAATCAAAGGGATTGGCCACGAAGTGGGGGCCGTCTATTTGCTCGTTTTCATCCACCAGCACGATGGCGAGGTGGAATTTGTCGGCTTGGTTGAGGGCGTAGAGGATTTCGTTGCGGGTCACAGTGATGGTGTCGGCTCCCTTTGCCCGGCCTTTCACCTCGATGTGCCGTGCGAGGGGTTGTTTACCGTCCAGCGCAGGAAGGTAGGAGGTGATATCCCAGCCGCATTTCTGCGCGGAGACATCGACGACTCTGCAGCCTCGGGCCTCTTCGGATCGGCGCACGGCCTCCATGGCGAGCTGTTCGATGCGACTGCGGGCTGCCGCATCGGCGCAGAATGCATCGGGGGCTTGCGACTCACCGCGCATCTTGCGGAGCAGCCCGCTCGGCACAATGAGAGCACCACCAAGAACAATCGGAGTGCCGTTGGAAACATGGCGCATGGATTGGAGTTCTTTTTTGCGGGACTCCAAACGGCCTTCGAGGTCGTTGATGGTGCGCTGGGCATTGTCGAGATTCAGGCGAACATCTTTGCCCGCTTCCAAATCATCTTTCAGCTTCAACCAGCGATCCGACCAGAAGGCGATCTCTTTGGTGAGGCGCTCATGGACAGCGGTGAGGGTTTTGTCCACATGGGCGATGCGGCGCTCGGCGACTTCCTTGTAGTGCTCGGGAACAAGTGTGGATGCGGCGAGGGCCAGTGCCCGTTGCTCCTGGCCAGACGATATCCACGGCTCGGAAAGGATGGGCTGGATGAAATGCAGATCGATTGAATCAAGCGGCTCCAGATCGAGATGGGGTGCCCACCCGGCAAAGTGGGCGAGGCCATCGGGAGTGACTCGGACGAATTGCAGGCGCTTCGAGAGCACGATGCCATCGCCACCTTTGATCTCATGCGTGATGAGAAAGAGCAGAGAGGGCTCGTCTCCAGAATCGGCAGGGTCGATCAACACCGTGCCTTGCCGCAGGAGATTTGTATGGCGCTCCAAAACAATATCGGTGACCGCAAGCATGAGCGGGTGTCCGGGATGAAGGAGCTGGGCAAATGGTGCGTCTGCCTGTTCCAGTGGGCGCACGGCGTCCTTCGTGAAGCAGACGCGCTCGTAGCGCTTCAATACCGGAGCGAGTTCCCGACGGTTGCGTCCTGAGATGATACGGTCGCGCTCACGAATGAGGGCGGGCACATGGGTAATCTCGAAGCGCCCGCTTTCACGACGGAGCAAAGAGCCCCCAAGGTCGTCGAAGGCTTTGGTGAAAAAAGAACGAACGAAAAATGGCTGAAGCCTGCGAGCCTCGACCTGCTCCATCTGCTCCTTCACGGCAAAGAGGCGTTCAGGATTCATGGTCTCTTGGGCCAAGGCCGTCCTATTCAAGAGGGACTTGAGGTGATCGGCGTCGAAAGCGGCATCGATGCGTTGATTCAGCCGCTCGCGGATATCAGGGCGGTCGTTGTAAATGATGGCGTCGAGGAGGAGTTGCTTGAGGCTTTTCTCCTCAAAGACCTCGCCAAGGATGTCGAAAACGCGCCCCTTGAAAGCCGTGCTGATCGTTTCCAACTTGGTTAGGAGTCGGTGGTAGACCTCGCCCTCTCGGGTTTCCTTGGCGACGAGATTCCACAAGTGGCAAACCTCCTGCTGGCCGATGCGATGAATGCGGCCGAAGCGCTGCTCCAAGCGATTCGGATTCCATGGGAGGTCGTAGTTCACCATGAGGTTCGCGTTTTGAAGGTTCACACCTTCGCCAGCGGCATCCGTGGCAATAAGGATGCGAACCTCGGGATCGGAACGGAAGAGAGCCTGCCGCTTGCGGCGCTCGTCGCGCTGGGTGCCGCCATGGATGGTGGTGATCGCGCCTGGGGTGCCAAGCACACCGCCCATCTTTTGTTCCAGATAGTTCAGAGTATCCCGGTGCTCAGTGAAGATGATGAGCTTGCGGAGCCTGCCGCCTGCGTCCCGCATGCGGGAGTCGTTTTGGAGAATCTTGGAGAGTTCATCCCACTTTCGATCCAAGCCGGATGCGACAACGCCACCTGCTTGTTGCTCCAGTTTTTTGAGAATGAGAATCTCGGCTTCCAGCTCAGCCTTGGTCTGCGCAGTCGTGGCGTCGTCGATGAGTTCCTCTTCGAGTTCCTCCTGCTCCTCGGCAGTGAGATCGTCGTCGTCATCTGGAATAGCCGATTTTGCAGCCTCGCGGCCACGGGCCATGATGTTTTCTTCACGAAGCTTGCGCTCCAAGCGTTCTTTACGGCGGCGAAGAGATTGAAAAATCGCCTCCGGGCTTGATGCCAAGCGGCGCTGAAGAGCAGTGAGAGCAAACCCTACCGAACCTTTGCGGGAACCTTCCAGTGCCTCAGCTTTGCCCATTTCCTCCTTCACATAAGAGGTCACAGCCTCATAGAGCGCGGCTTCAATATCCGAAAGCGTATAGTTGAGAGTATAGGCGCGGCGCTCGGGAAAAAGCGGAGTGCCGTCGAACTTGAGAAGCTCTTCCTTAACCATGCGGCGCATGAGGTCGGAGGCATCGACTTTGTGAACGCCATCGCGGAATTTTCCGTAAAAGCGGTCTGAGTCGAGAAGCGAGAGGAACAACTGGAAATCCTCCTCCTTGCCATTGTGTGGCGTGGCAGACATGAGGAGGAGGTGGCGAGTGCGGGCTCCCATTTTTTCCGCAAATTGAAAACGGCCGGTTTTCTCAACCTTCGATCCGTAGAAATGCGCGGCGAGTTTGTGTGCCTCGTCAAAGACAACAAGATCCCAACTGGTGGAGAGGAGTTTTTCCTGCAACTCCTCGTTACGAGCCATCTGATCAAGGCGAACAATCAGGTGATCATGGTCATCGAAAGCATTTCCACTCGGGGAAGCAGCTTCCAGTGCGTTGGAAAAGACATGGAACTGCAGACCGAACTTTTCATACAGCTCGTCGCGCCATTGCTCGACAAGGCTACCAGGCGCTACCACAAGAATCCGTCTGGCGTCGGCCCTCATGATGAGCTCGCGAATGTAAAGGCCCGCCATGATCGTCTTGCCTGCGCCGGGATCGTCGGCAAGGACGAAGCGCAGGGGCTGGCGAGGCAGCATCGATTCATAAACCGCCGTAATCTGGTGAGGCAGTGGGTCAACATTCGATGTGTGAACGGCCATCATCGGATCGAAAAGGAACGCGAGATCAATACGCTTTGCCTCCACAGCCAACTTGAAGGCTTCCCCGTCCCCATCAAAGCGCCACGGATGCGCAGCAACAGCCTCCGAAATCGATTCGCAATCGGCATCCGCAAGAAGGCGCTCTTTTATTGATCCATCAGGCAAACGGTAAACAATCTGGAGTGCCGCGTCAGAAATCTTCACAGCAGCAATCACCGAAACAATCTGCGTCGGCTCAACGCCAACAAGACTCATGCCCGCTTGGATGAATGAAAGTTTCATTTTGATTTCTCCGCCTCGTAGTTCCCAAGCACCTCTCCGATTACCACGGTGTAGTTGAGATTCCCGTGATCGAGGTCCACATCAGGCAGGAAATCCTCGTCCAACGAACCGAGAAGTGCAGGCACATCGGATTCCTTCCATCCCGCATCCTTAAGCAAAATCACGGTTCCAGCAACGGTGCCACTGGCGAGGTAGTGGAGATCGACTGCGGCAACATCCTTGCCCTCGCGCTCTGCGAGAAAGCGCTCGGATGAGGCCGTGCGGAGTGTGCGTTTCCAAGAAAGATTCATGATGTAAGAAGGCGTGAAAGGGCCAAAGCAGCGGGGATGCCTGCCAGGAGCACAAGGCAACCAGCACCGGATTTGCGATAGCCGATACCTGTGCCGGGGATGCTGAAACTGGTGTATTTGCGACCTCGCGAGGTGGTGCCAACACGAAATCCACGACCACCTACTGAATAGCCAACGCCAGACTTACTCAGATTCACTCGGAACGGGCCGAGGTTCACAGATTTTCGGTAGTAGAAGCCCATCAGATCTGAGGAAAAGTGGCGTGGAAGGAAACAGCAGGCACAACGGTTAGTTCAGCTTTTTCGATGGCTGTGGGCAATTTGAAACCCAAACAATTTTACTCGTCATCTGCGCACAAAATCGGAGGCTTTGTCGCATAGGGATTCTTTGGACTGATCGGGCTGTAGGGGCTTCCGTATTGGCTGTAGGGATTGTTGATGCTTGTCGGCGAATACGGACTTCCATACCTGCCATAGGGGTTTGAGACGGAATCGGGATCGTAGGGATTCGCGCTCAGGCGACCGAGATACTGGCCATCGGCGGCGATGATTTTTGGCGCGTCCGTGCTGTATGGGTTCGACACGCTGGTTGCCGAGTAAGGATTCCCGTATGGCCCGTAAGGATTCTCGATGCTGTCGCTCGCATAGGGATTACCGAATGGACCGAATTTGTTGGCCGTGGAATCGGTGAGAAACGGATTCGCGCTGAGTCTTCCCAAATACTCGCCATCATCGTCGCATGACTGCGCGAACGCGCTTGGGCATTGAATCGGCAAGGTAATGGCTGCCGCGAGAAGGATGAGTTTTGATTTCATGATTTGGTGTGGTTGGTTGGCTTTTCGAGGTTGGAAAAGGAGATGTGCGCTTTTGGGAGCGGAGAGAGCGTTTCCCATGGGATATCAGCGTTTGAGATAAGCGACCCGGATTTGATGCTCGTCCACGGGTGTCCGCACCGTAACCAGAATTTCCTTTGGTATTTTTCCCGGTGTGGGTGGGAGCTTGAAAACAATGTTGCCACCGTATGCCGCGCCGGGCGGGATCGTCGTCGTCCGAAGCATGGATTCGAGGTCGGCGAGTGAAGCGTTGCGATTGGCGGTGATCATATTCATTTGCTGAAGCGTGTTGGCGTTGACCGCCGCCTGTGCGGAAACCGTGGCCGCTGGATTGTAAGTCGTGCTGGTCGCGGAATAGGTGCCGAATGAATTGAAATTCCCGGAATATCGCCAGGGGTTGTAGCCGTAGGCGGGATTCGCCGTGCCGGAGAAATTGCCATACCCGTAGGAAGTCCCGTAAGTGGTCGTGGTGGCTGGCATCGAAGCGGCAGCGGCCTGCATGGCCCCAGCCATTCCCATCGCAATCGCGGCGGCAGCAGCCCTCTGCTGGATTTCGCGTTTGAGCGTCTCGTAGGTGAAAGTCTTCAGAGCCTTGCCGTCACATGAAACCGTGATGTTTTCGGGGCCGAAATTCAGCAGCGACTTGGAGGAGTTCGCGAGTGTGACATTCAGACAGCCGCGTTGGTTAGCTGGGAATGCCTCTGGACTGAATGAAACGAACACCGTGGTCTTGTTTTTGGAAGGCACAACGGGATTGCCCTGCACATAGGCGACCTTCGCGGAGTCGCCCTCCGCGACATCGAATTTCACCGAGGTGCACGCAGAAAGAGACAGCACGCAGCCGAGAATCAGCGGGCGGGAAACCTTGCACGGGAAATCCGATGGTTTTATCCGAAGAAACGACAGCTTCATTTGATGCGCGAATCGGCCTCCAGCTTGGTTCCGGCGGAGTATTGAACGAATCGAGATGAGGGTTGGGAGTGGATTTTTTGTGATCATGATGTGGTAATACTTTCAGAGTTGGTGGGACAAATACTGGGGGAGCAGATTTATTTTATTTCCGGCGCTGATGATTGATGCGGGAGGCGATCTCGAAGGTCTGGACATGGAGCGGGACGAGTTTTTTCTCCATGGGCTCTTGATAGCCGCCCGCCAGAACAAAAAAGAACGGAATGCCGAGTTCGATCAAAAGGGTTTTCATCACGAACTCATCGCGAGCTGCAAGAAACTCTCCTGACATTTTAGAGCGGGAGAGCGGGTCGTCGAGGTGCGGGTCCATGCCGGCTTGGTAGATCACAAGCCCCGGTCGTCTTTCGCCAATCAGGTCCAGAGCTTCCTGCATGTATTGGTGTGCTTGCTTTTCATCCCTCGGGGGCACTCGGCGGACAATGGATTGAGGACCCTCGAAGGCGGCCATGCCAGTGCCGCAGATCGAGAAGTTGAAAAGATTGGGAAGAGTTTTCGTAAATTCAGCCGTTCCGTCACCCCCGTGTTCATCGCAATCGAGGACGAAGACCTCGATATCTGGATGGCAGGACGCAACGAGGGCGAGTCCGTTGAAGGTGCAGTAGCCTCCGCCATTGGGCGGAGCGGCGTGGTGAAAGCCCTGGGCCACATTCGCAGCGATGCCATCCTCTAGCGCCAAGCGGGCGGCAAGAAGATTGCCTCCATTGATCGCCAAGACGCCATCTCGATAGTCCTCGCTCCAATAGCCGAAGGCACATTTGCTCAACGGCCCTTCGCCGCTGAGGATGCTGTGGACATAAGCCGGATCGTGGATTTGATCCAGTTCGGCTCGGCCTACCGGTTGCGGCTCGACAAGCTCCACAAACCCCGCCTCCGCAGCCCGACGCGCCACCAGCGTAAGTTTCCGCATCGAGGGCGTGCTGGTGTTGGAAAAATAGGACTCACTGAAGGCAGCGCGGATGGGATGGTTCTGAATCATTGTCCGTCTTTGCTGGTGTCGCGTCCGAAGAAAAAGAGCCAGTCATCGATATCCAGCTCGATCTTGTCGTCCGGATTGGCTCCCAGGACTTGCTGCCAGCCGTCGAAGGTGTCCCGGCGACCGGTGTGGTAGGCCAGCTTCTCGTAGGATTCCGCAAGGCGTTTTCTAAGGTCGTTGCGGATCATGATGTCGCCACCCTCTTGGAAATCCCGCATCTTCGGAGAGGCATATTGCAACAGCACGGATTTCTCGTTCACCTCAATGCCATCGGCTTTGATCTGGCCGATGACCTCCTTGCGACGCGCCTCCCAAAATTCGAGGCGTCCTTTGTGGAATTCGATTTTCGTTTGAGCCGCTTCGGCAAGTTGCCTGGCCGTGTAGCGGAATTTCCATTGGTCTCTTAACATGGCTTTGTGTGGTTGGGTTTGGTTTTACTGGTTGGTGTGAGGGTTGGTTTTCAGCGGATTTCCATTCGGATGTTTTTGTTTAGTTCGTTGAGCCCGTGCTGGCGGAAGGAATCGCAGCTAGGTTTGAAGCGGAGCGGTTGCTTTCGATCAAATCGGGTTCACCGCAGGCTCGCGTCATAGGGAAAAACAAAAACTCACTCTGCCACTCGAAGCGTTTCTGGAAGCGGCCCAGAGGGCGCATGGCGTTGATTGGATGACGGACGATTTCAGTTAGCAGGGATAGAAGTTTGGTGATCATTTCGCCCGACATCCTAAAACAGTTGGTAGGACATTTACGGGGGGATCAGTTTTTTTTCTGAAAAAAATTTAGAGGGGCCTCTACACGGCGACCTCATGCAAATAAACACTGGTTATTTGATTCATGATGCCAGCCTCCCCCGCAGCCATAGCCGAGAAGTCAGCGAAACCGCCCATGGCAGGCTTGAGTATCTTGTGAATCGTCCAAGACTTGTAGCAGTGAATCGGACCGACAAGGGCCAGTGCTTGCCCTGGGGTGGGATCACCCTTCTCGGCAGACTCGTAGAAGCGTTTGAACCAAGCAAAGAACACATCGCGGTAGAAATTCGAGGCGAACACATTGTCATATACGCTCGCGATGAGCGGAAAGTATTCACCCCATTTACCAGCGGCCCGTGCGGCGGGCATGAGCCGGATCGAGGAGGTGTTCAGGAACCGCTTGCCCGAGCGCACAAAAATATCGTGCGGATGATACAGGAACGGAGCCGCGCCATCCACGCGGCGGTGTTTGAGGATCGTGTGCTTGGCACGATCGAGCGGCGAGGCGCTCTGGCCCTTGGCGAGAAAGAATGGCCTTCCCTAGTTAGGAGGGGTATCAACCGGAGGCTCGGATGTCACCTGTGAAGCGTTAAGGCCGTCATGCAGTGTATCAGGTTTGCCAACTTTTTTTATCAGCGCTCCGATTTGGGCTATTGATCCAGGATTCAAAGGCTCTTTGGCTCTTTCATCCGCTGATTCAGACTGAGCTTCCACAAGATCCTTGGCAGCCTTGAGAATCTCTCCCTTGGGGTCTTCGCGCATCAAGTATTGCTCGGTAGCCTCACGGATCAGGGAACTGATCGAAACTCCTTTGACTGTTGCAAGAATCGAGATGGCTCTGCTGATGGCGTTGCTCTCCACATAGGAGACGCGAAGAGTTCCAGCTTTGAGTTTGTTGGGCATGGATTATGGGACAAGCGTTAGCGTGTTTTTATTAGTTAAAATAGAAAATAAGGTTGGGTTAGAATTTTCTGCAAAACGGTCCGCCCTATCGTTTCTTTGGAAACTGCGCTATAGATGTTGGGGTTGGATGTGGGTTTAGCCAGATCAGTCTCTGCTTATTTCCATTGTCTCTGCGGATGACGCCGGGAAGTCGAGTTAAGCGAACTGCCGTTAGCGCACCAGGGCAAGCACCAAGCGGTATTACCATTTCTGCTACGGCTCTGGCTTCAGTGAACCACTGATCCATTGAAGTAGCCTCAAGGCGAATTATGGCATGGGCTGATTTGTTTCCCGAGAGCGTCACTGAAACGATGGGAAGCGGCAGCTGCTTAAGAATGGTAAGCCACAAGCCAATCTCCATCGAGTCCGACTCGATGAGGATGTGACGGAAAGAAGTGGTATTCTCCTCGCTGCGTCGTGTTCGTTTTTGCAAGCGATCGACCCACAGCATTTCACCGCTCACCGGATTCAAAAGAAACCAAGCGCCGCCCGTATTGGTGCGGACGATTGAGTCTAACTTCTCATCAGGCGTGCTATGGCTCCAAACAAGCTGTCCTTGGCTTTTTTCCTGCGTGAAGATGACTGTCCTCTCATTTTGCTGGAAAAGGGCGCGTAGGGCCGTTCCTGGACTTACACCGCTCGGGTTGATTGGGCTTCGAGAAATGAAATCTTCGAGTTGCGTCGGCCCGTTTCTTGTATAATAGGTGATATGGGCCTCATCGTGTGGCATGTTACGATTAAAGCTTTGCCTTTGAAACATTAAGCCATCGACTTCCAATCTCACGGTGCGAATGGTATTTTCAATCTCTCTCGGCTGAGGGGCGCGAGAAAGCCAATATGATACCCATTCGTCTATGAATGAGTCTTCTAATCCGGCCCTTACAAAGAGATGTATGGGTCGATACATCCAGCGATGGCAGCCTCCGCCGGGTGGTGGACAAGGTGGTAATTCCAAGGATTCAGGTGACAGGTCTTCAGGATTCATAATTTGGGGATGCTTGAGAGAGACACCCGCATGGGCTTTTCCACAGACTTCCGATCTGAGCGAGACAGACATCCACCCACTCCCCCTAAAGGGGGAGGAGTGTCTGTGTCTCTTCTCTATTGCCCGGTCGTAAGACCGTCTCGAAAAATGGGAGAAAAAGTCTCCGCGCAGGTGTCTCTGCTCATGGCATTTTAAACGGCTTTATCTTCAATAAGCTCGATATAGGAAGATGCTTCTTCGCTATCTCTGGCAGTAACATCAACAACGATGGCTTTGCGTCGAACCAGCTTGGTTTGCTTCTTGGGAGTTTTATCCACAATTGCGTTTGGAAGCGGAGCCGTTTCAGGACGTCTAATAACCTTCTGAGGATTAGTCCCGCTTCTTGGAAGTTTATCTTCCACAAGCCTTCCATTGAATAATAGTTTTGATAATAGACTATTTGCCCGAGACTTGGGAATTCCGGCTACCGCTTTAGCTGTCTCTATAAATGCATCTTTGGGCATACATACCCCAAAAGGCATCAAGTCGTAGAGATTATCCTCGGTGTGAACAGCGCGAGGACTCTCTGAATCAGCTTCAACCCAGCAGATGCTTCCTGAGGAGTGCTTAAACCACCGCTTGATTAAAACATCGCCCGAATCATTTTTCCATCCAACACGGCTCCCTCGTTTGGCGGCAATGAAGCAGAATTTTCCATCATCCTTGCAGGGGTCGATGACAAGCATCGCCCTCGCCCAATTTATTATATCCGCGCTACCAGCGCCTGCATAAGCCCAGTCGGAGGCTCTGTATTGGGAAGTGTCGCGGTTATTGTTCTTCGGCGTATGGTGAACGAGGATTCCAGCACAATTGAACTTTTTGAGAATTGGGTTGATTCCATGCCGTAGGAACTTGGCCGCTTCAGCAGATTGCGTCAGATCACAACCAGCAAAAGCCATAAGCGGATCGATACGAACAATTTCTGGAAGATGTTTTTCAATCAGTGGGCGAAGCACCCCATGAATGAAACCCAGCCCCGTTCTTTCCTGCTCACAAGCTATGAACAGATTTTGACCGCATAGCCTTTCTTCCTCCTCTGATAGCCCCATGCCTAGCATGATTCCTTTGACCATCTCGTGGAGGTCACCACTGTCATTCTCAGCTTGAATGACAAGAATACGCAGTGGCTTTCTCGGTTTGATCCCAAAGGCCTCTCTGCCTATTGACCAACAGATATCCTGCTGCATTGAAGAGGTTGACTTGCCAATTCCGGTAGGGCCGACCGCGAGAGCTCCTTGGCCAACGCATAGCCATCGATCACCAAGTAATGTTTTCTCAGGATCAGGAAACTCAGCCTTATACGACAGAACGCTTCTGGCCTCAGGTGGTGGCGTTTGAAGTGCGGATTGAATTTCTCTTTCCGCAGCTTGGCTCTTTACCCATGCCTTTTGCTCCACTTTGATTTGGTTCTTCGCTTGCTTCAAAGCGCTGGCAATTTGCTCCGATGAGATATTTTTATCGTTAATCATAGCGCTACCTCTGCTTGAGCTTCGATCTGTTCAATAACGGCAAGCCGATATCTGATGTCTCTCCCGATCTTGAGGAATGGTAATTTGCCAGCCCTCTCGCGGCGTTTGAGTGTTTCTTTGGATACTGCCCACCGAGAGGCGAGATGCCGCCTGGAAAGCAACTGTGCTGATTGTTGTTTTGTATGGTTCATAATGTTGTTACTGTCATTTTTGGTTTTGGTTTTGTTCTGCGCCGCACTTAAGGCGGCGCGGTTATTACACCGGGGTCGGAGCTTTAGACTGCACGGTTATTACACCGTTCAAAAAAATTTCATTTTTTTTTGGATTTATCTCTGACCCCCTCGACATTCTGGCTACTGCAGGCCCGATGATTTATTAGTTATTTTTCTAATATTCATCATTTTAAATCTTTCTTTAATCCAAAATCCATCCCCCCACATTTACTACCGGCCGTGTTTTTAAATCCGAATAGTGGGCGGCGGTGGTAGCAACATTGCTATGCCTCAATACCCGAGATGCAGCATAGATACCGTGCTCCGCTGTAACTAGCGCGCCAAGTTCCTTGCGAAGCTCGTGAAGAGGCTTCCTCGCGGTCACGCCGTGCTTGCGGAGCCAAGCGGTGAGACGATCAAAGACCGCCCCGGCCCGGTAGTTCTGTCCCCACTTCTTCGGCCCGCCTTCCGCGCCCTCTCCATCAATCACGAACGGCCCAGTCTTTTTTGCGTGAAAGCTCCGAAGAAGCGAAATCGTATTCGCATCAATCGCCACCTCATCGCGGGAGTCCGCAGTCTTGAGGCTCGCTGCATCGGTCGATTCTACACGGATCAGTTGGCGACTGAAGTCCACCTGATGCCATTGCAGGGAGTCAATCTCGCCCTTCCTCAGACCCGCCGACAAGGCGAGAAGCATGGCAAGGAATGCCGGAGAGTCGCGCTTCGCAAGCTCCCGGTGCGCCTCCTGCAACAAGGTCTTCGCGTCGATCCGCGAGAAGTATTTTGCGGACTGGCGCGGAAAAAACTCGACCGCATGGAAAGGAATCGGATCGGGGAGTCGAAGTTCGGGCAAGAATTTGAGAATTTTCCCGGCAAACAAGCTCCGCGCCTGCCGGATCGTGGAGTTGCAGGAGGTCATGCGCGAGCGTTCCTCTGCAGGGTTCTTAGCCCGCTTCACATATTCCAAGCGCCACTTCTGCACGGCAGGCAGGGTCAGAACAGCAAGACTCGTAGCGTCGATCTTGGATCGGTAATCCGCCGCCCCTCCCTTGCGCGGCCCAAAGCGTTTTGTAGAACGATCCATGGCGAATATGTCTGCAACAATTTTTCGTAGAGCGCGGGCGTAGGAGGTGAAGGTGGATTCGTTCGCCTCAGAAACTCTCCGTGCGGCAGTGATCCAATCGCCCACAGAAGCCACGGGTGCAGGAAGATCTTGTTCGAGTTCATTCGTAGGGCGGTGCTTGGCAATGGCGGCATCCCACCCCATCACAAGAATGTCATTGTATATTCCGGCAGCAACCTTCGCAGCGGCTTCCTTGTTGCCCGTTCCTGTCGAAAAACCACGCCTCATGCCGCCGCTCTGTAGTTGGATTGACCAATGGGGAGATTCAATTCCCAAGGAATTTTTCTTCTTTACCAAGCGCGTAATCCAATAGTTCGCGGAGTTCTTGCCAATGCCTCTGGCTTTCTTGAGTTGCACTTGCGTTGCACTTTTTCCGCGCCCCTTCGATTCGCTATGACCGGATACAGCCCCAGCATTAAGCGAATGTTTTTCATTGGTTAATTTGGTTTTACCTCTGTTTTTTGTGTTCATTTTTGGTCACATTAGCACATATCAGGAAGCACGCAATTGCTTAACTCTTAATCAATTGGTTCCGGGTTCGAGTCCCGGGGGGCGCAGTTACTCTGCAACAGCAAGTTGCGGGGGGAAATAAAAAATGCCCGTTTTTTCGTGTTTGGCAGTTGCTTGGCAATTTTACGGCAAGGGGTCTGCCCTTTTCGATGACCCGGTCGGATGCGGACCGAAACCAGTGGGATTCGCAGGCTGGTTCTGGATTCAAAGGGAATAGGAGTTCTAACGGTCATGGTGCAATTTGAAGGTAAAATAACGCAGGATTTTCTCCGTGAAAATGCCATTGGGATTATTTTCAGGAAAAAAACTGGTCCCCCCGTAAATGTCCTACCAGCTGTTTTAGGATGCCGGGTGAAATGATCACTCAAATCCTTCGTTATCTGTCGTCATTGGCCCATCGAATCAACCCGCAGAAGCGCTCCCAATGGTCTTCCCAATCGCAACTCGAATTTCGGTTCTGATCCCATGAAAACCGATGTCTTCGGGAATCCGATCCGCGATCAGGAACTTCTGCGTCGCATTGAAAAAGCCAAGCTCACCCAGCGAGCTCGCAACCCACATGCCGAACTCCACGATCCCATCGAAGACATTCCCCGGATTCGCCCGATCGTGCGCGAGGTCGAGCGTCGTGCCGAAAGGGAGTCGATGGTCGCCGGAATGGGTCGATGCCACGATGTCTGGTCCCGGATGGAACATATTCTCAAATCCGAACACGGCATCGTCTGGTATCCGCCAAACCAGATGAACACTGATCTTATCTACGATTGAGCTTATGAAATTTCTAGTCCACCGCGCCCGTCTGGTCCGCCTTCTTGCCATCGTTACAACGGATAGCTCCGCACCTAAGAAAAAACGCGAAGGTCTTGTGCGACTCCATGCCGAGGGCAGCTTGCTGTCAGTCAGCTGTAATGGCGAGGTGGCGCAGTGCGAGGCAGCAGTCCAGAGACCCGGCGTGTCCTTTTTACGGCATTTTAAACTGCGCCAACTCTTGCTCGCCTACAGCAAGGACAAGCGGCACCACGATGAAATCGAAATCGAGGTGACCCCACACAGCATCCGTTTCGGCGAAACGCTTCTGCCACGCGAGGGTTGGGAGATTTCGCTCTTTCTCAATCCAGAGTCAGCCCCTGAGCGCTTGGTATTCCTTGAAGAGGATGCCGACGACAGACCTCCGCCGATTCAGATGATGCTCCCGATCGATCCTGGCAAGCGTGGCTCATGGAAAGGTCCGAAATGAGCGCCTCCTCGGACAGATAAAAAAATACCCTCTCAAAAACTCGAAATCTAAAACCTATAACCAACCATGAAATCAAAACTCATCCTTCTCGCGGCAGCCATTGCCTTGCCGATTCAATGCCCAAGCGCCTTCGCGCAGTCTTGCGATGACGATGGCGAGTATCTTGGAAGACTCAGCGCGAATCCCTACGATCCCGATTCCGTCTCAAACCCCTACGGCAGGTATGGCAGTCCGTATTCGCCGACAAGTATCAACAATCCCTACAGCCAATACGGCAGCCCCTATAGCCCGATCAGTCCAAACAACCCCTATGCGACAAAGCCTCCGATTTTGTGCGCAGATGACGAGTGAAATTCTTTGGGTTTCCAATTGCCCACAGCCATCGAAAAAGCTGAACTAGCCGCCATGCCCGATGCTTCCCTCCACACCACTTTCCCTCAGATCTGATGGGCTTCTACTATCGAAAATCCGTGAACCTCGGACCGTTCCGAGTGAATCTGAGTAAGTCTGGCGTTGGCTATTCCGTGGGTGGCCGTGGATTCCGTGTTGGCACCACCTCCCGAGGCCGCAAATACACCAGCTTCAGCATTCCCGGCACTGGTATCGGCTATCGCAAATCCGGTGCTGGTTGCCTTGTTCTCCTAGTTGCCATCCCTGCCACACTCGCCGTCAGTCGATGGCTCTTCCCCGCTTGAACCTTTGCTCTCCGCGCTCTAACCTATGACCGATGACTTGGATCGAAAACATCGAGAGATGGAGGCAGCTTCCAGCCGAAGAGAAACTTCTCCGTCGCTGGAAGGCGATTCCTCGCGATGTGGCCCAGAGCATGGCCTTCGAGAGAGAGCCAGTGGAGATCAGCCTCCTTCAAGGGATACTCGACCGGATCGAGCCACCCGTTTTATTGAAACAACGCGGGGCATCCTTTCCTACTCCGAGGTAGCGCCACTCCTGGCCGAGCAAGTTCTCGTCGTTGAATCCCGCATCTATCGTGGGGATTTCTCGAACCACCCCCTTGATGAAAATCTTTGCACCGAGATTCATCGCCTCATTTCTGTGGATATCGTTCCCGACTGGGCAGGAAAATGGCGAACGATTGATGTGCGTGTCGGTAACCTTGAGCCGCCCAAACCACCACAGGTGCCTGTGCTCATGCGCGACTATGGAGCTGATCTTGCCGCTCGGTGGCAGGAGGCCAGTTCTCGGATAGGTGATCTCACCTTGGAGTTCCTAGCGTTTGCTGAAGGGCGGTTTTTGACCATTCATCCATTCGCTGACTTCAATGGCCGGACGATTCGCCTATTCCTTCTTGAACTTCTCCGACGTCTTGACCTCCCCGAGTTGGAGCTTGCTCCCGAATCTGAAACTGCGAGGCAAAAATATTTCTCTGCCCTGGAAGCAGCCGACCACGCCAACTGGTCTCCGCTGGTTGAGATTTGGAAAACTCGACTCACACCTGAAAACTGAAAACTTTTATGCTTTCTTGGAAACGAACTCTCCGCACGACCTCATCCGAGCGCTTTCTGGCACAGCGTGAGGGTCGGGATGTTGCAGCTGTTGATCTCCACTATTTGGCTAATGGCACTGTGGCCGGGACGGTGATTTTGCTGAAAGACGCGGGATGGAAAGAATCTGATGTGCCAGCCCTGCTCGGCTCGCTGGATGAGGATTTCCTGCCCGATGTGGACCTCGACCATGGAAACCTCAATTACACCGTTGTCATTGGAGAAGTTCTCGGAAATTTCGAAGCGCAGAAAAATGCTGAATGAGTCCAAAATCCATCATCACTCGCCCCAGCGAGCCTGTGCTTGGAAACTATGAGGCGGAGAAAAAATCATGAAGCTCCTAAAAAACCAAGCCTCCGACCGCGTCATTGATGAACTTTGCGCCAGCCTGGCTAAGGGCGGCAGCTTAGATGCTGCATCCCACGACCTGTCGCTCTTCGGCTATGGTGAATTGCGTGAAGTTTTGAGCGGCCTCGCCGGTTCACGCCTCATCCTTCCTATTCAGCAATCAGTCGAACATTCTCTGCTCGGCTCCGATGCCGACCGGGGCTCTCGCAATCAACTTTCTGCCCACAAACTCGCCCACGATCTCGCCGAATGGCTTCGCAAATCAGTTGAAGTAAAAGCCGCGCCGGGGCCGCTCCCGCAGGCGACCTTGGTTGCAAAAAATGCCGATGGCACACCTTCTAAAGTCATAAGTGGGAATTGCCCGCTCACCACCGATGGTCTCGGCATTACGCCCGCCAATCAGTTTAGCCTCGTGCAGGCTACCGAGACGCCGGAGGAATCGCAGCTTCTCGCCGGTTGGTTCACGCAAATCTGGAATGCCTTGCCGACTTCCGCCGATGGCAAAGCCGCGCTGCTGGCGCAACTCGACGACCTCACCGCCAAGCGTGAGCCGTCCCTGATTTACCTTCTCACGATCTACCACCTCTTCAAAGATCGCGGCGACGAACTCGACGAGGATAAGATCGTCAAATCTGCCACCGGCATTCGCGAAACTGTCGTCTGGAAAAAGCTCTTCAAATTCCAGCGCGACGGTGTTATCGGCGCCATTGATAAACTGGAGCGACTCGGCGGATGCATCATCGCCGACAGCGTGGGCCTCGGGAAAACCTTCGAGGCGCTCGCCATCATCAAATACTACGAGCTGCGCAATGATCGCGTTCTCGTGCTCGTGCCGAAGCGCCTGCGCGACAACTGGACGCTCTATAAAACCAACGACCGCCGCAATACCCTCGCACCCGACCGCCTCAACTACGATGTCCTGAATCATACCGACCTCTCCCGGGACGGTGGCAAATCCGGTGACATCGAGCTCTCCCACGTCAACTGGGGCAACTACGACCTCGTGGTCATCGACGAGTCGCACAACTTCCGTAACAAGGCATCGCTCAAGGATCGCGAGACGCGCTACGACCGCCTCATGCGCCGCATCATCAAGGAGGGTGTCAAGACCCGCGTGCTCATGCTCTCTGCCACGCCGGTCAACAACCGCCTCGCCGATCTCAAGAACCAGATTGCCTTCGTCACCGAGGGCGACGACACCGCGTTGTTTGATCACGGTATCCCGAGCATTGAGTCCACAGTCCGCAAGGCCCAGCTTCAGTTCAACCGCTGGCTCGCTTCGGAGCCAACCGACCGCACGTCTCCCCGTCTCATTGAGATGCTCGGCTTTGATTACTTCAAGCTGCTCGACTTGCTCACCATCGCCCGATCCCGGCGGCACATTGAGAAATACTACGGCACCGCCGAGACCGGCAAATTCCCGGAGCGCCTCAAGCCCATCAACTACAAGCCCGACGTGGACCGCGCTGGAGAGTTCCGTTCCATCCGCGAAATAAACAACGAGATTCGCCGCCTTACCCTCGCCGCCTACGCCCCGCTTCGCTACGTCCTTCCCGGCAAGCAGGCCGCCTACGACGAGAAATACAGCACGCAGATTCGCGGTGGTGAAAGTTTCTTCCGCCAGGTGGATCGAGAAGAAAGCCTCATCCACCTCATCCGCATCAACGTGCTTAAGCGCATGGAGAGTGCGGTGCCCTCCTTCGCCCTCACCGTCAAACGCCAGCTCTCCGATGTGGAGGCCACCCTCGCCAAGATCGAAGCCCATGAGGAATCCGTGGATGAAATCGAGATCGAGGACGTGGATATCGACGACTCCGCCTACGAAAGCCTGCTCGTGGGGCGAAAAGTGAAAGTGCTCGTCAAGGACGTGGATCTTGTCCGCTGGAAGCAAGACCTCACGGAAGACCGCAACCGCCTCGCCACACTCTACTCCGCCGCGCACCAAGTCGGAGCATCCCGCGACGCTAAGCTCGAAAAGCTTCGCGACATCATCGCGCAAAAGGTTCGCAACCCGCTGAATCCTGGCAACCGCAAGGTGATCGTCTT
Organism: Verrucomicrobiota bacterium; assembly: GCA_026398255.1. Taxonomy (GTDB): domain Bacteria; phylum Verrucomicrobiota; class Verrucomicrobiia; order Chthoniobacterales; family Terrimicrobiaceae; genus UBA967. The sequence continues at coordinate 14,856 of JAPLTG010000043.1, read as the reverse complement.
TACCGCCTTTGCCGACACCGCCAAGTATCTCTACGCCGAACTCGCCCCGTGGGCGCATTCCGAGCTGGGCCTACATTCCGCCCTCGTCACAGGTGGAGGGCACAATCAGACTACGCTACCGCACCTGCGCAAAGACCTCACCAGCATCCTCACCACCTTCTCCCCGCGCTCGAAGGAGCGACCCGCCGACCTCGCCGTCGAGGGCGACATCGACCTGCTCATCGCCACCGACTGCATCAGCGAGGGCCAAAACCTCCAAGACTGCGATTTCCTCGTCAATTACGACATCCATTGGAATCCCGTCCGCATCATCCAGCGCTTCGGGCGCATTGATCGTATCGGCTCGCCAAACACCCGCATCCAGCTCGTCAATTTCTGGCCGAACATCGAGCTGGAGGAATACATCAACCTCGAACAGCGCGTCTCCGGACGCATGGTTCTCCTCGATATTTCCGCGACCGGCGAAGAGAACATCATTGAGCAAGAGTCCGGCAACCAGATGAACGATCTGGAATATCGCCGCACCCAGCTCCTCAAGCTCCAAGACGCCGTCATCGACCTTGAAGACCTCTCCAGCGGAGTCTCCATTGCTGACCTCACGCTCACCGATTTCCGCATAGACCTCGCCCAATACCTCAAGGCGCACCCCGGCAAACTCGAAGGCCTCCCGCTTGGCACCTTCGCCGTCACCACCACGCCGGAGGCCGGCATTCCCCCCGGCATCGTCTTCTGCCTACGCGCCGAGGGTGAAGCCGCCGCCCGGTCTTTTGAACCCGGCTACCCGCTCGCGCCGCATTACCTCGTCCACATCGGCGACGACGCCGCCACGCTGCTGCCCTTCACGCAGGCCAAGACAGTGCTAGACCGCCTCAAGCGCGTCTGCGTCGGGCGCGACCTGCCGGATGCCGAAGCCTGCGACCGCTTCGATAAGACCACCAAGCAGGGCGAAGACATGGCCCAGGCCCGCAGGCTCCTTTCTGCCGCCGTCGCCTCGGTCATTGGCAAAAAAGAAGAACGCGCCGTCGCCAGCCTCTTCACTCCCGGCGGCACCCACGCCATGAAAGGCGAGTTCGCTGGCATCAATGACTTTGAGGTCGTCGCTTATCTCGTGATTCTCCCTGAAGCAATTTAGCCGAATAAAATATGAGTTTTAGAACCGCAGAGCCCGCCCTTAAAGATGTGTTGGATGCTATCGCAAGAGGCGATACGCAGTTGCCGGATTTTCAGCGTGGCTGGGTTTGGGATGACATGCACATCAAATCCCTGATTGCTAGCCTGTCGCTATCCTATCCAATTGGTGCCGTGATGTTCCTTGAGGCGGGCGGCGTCCCCTTCAAGCCCCGCTTATTTGAGGGTGTGTCACTACAACCTGCGCCCAATCCAAAGACTTTGGTCCTGGATGGGCAACAACGACTCACCTCTATGTATCTCGCGCTTAGGAGCGGACAGCCAGTAAAAACAAGGACAGAAAAAGGAGCGGAAATTCATCGGGTATATTTCTTGGATATGGCCAAGTGTCTCGACCCTGAGGCGGACCGCGAAGAGGCTGTTGTTTCGGTTCCAGCCAATCTTCAGGTCACCGCAGATTTTGGCCGTAGGGTGGAACTCGATCTCACCACACCAGCTCTCCAATACGCGCAGCGCTTTTTTCCCGTTGCACTGATGTTTAACACCCAAGGCTTCATGCAGTGGAAGATGGGCTTTGCGGCTCAGCAAACAAACGCTGCTGAGGACTCGATGTTCCTCATGCGCTTTGAGCACGAAGTATGGCTGAAATTTCAGCAGTTCAAGGTCCCAGCCATTGAACTCACCCAGGACACTCCTCGCGAAGCGGTCTGCCAAGTATTTGAAAAGGTGAATACGGGGGGAGTCACATTGACAGTTTTCGAGTTGATGACGGCAACCTTCGCCGCAAGCGAGTTCAACCTGCGGGAAGATTGGGACGCGCGCGAGGAGCGCCTCACAGCCAAGCATGACGTGCTAAATGCAGTCGATGGAACAAGCTTTCTCACGGCTGTCACGCTGCTCGCCAGTTACGAGCGGCATCTCCTTAACAATACTGCGGTATCGTGCAAAAGGGCGGATGTCCTGCGGCTCGAATTGGCTGATTTCAATCTACGCCAAGAGCGAATTGAAGCAGGCTTCAAAAGGGCCGCAGAGTTATTAGCAGAGGAGAAAATTTTCGATGCTCGAAGTCTTCCTTACGCGACCCAACTCATTCCGCTCGCGAGTATCTGTGCGTATTTGGGCAACAAAATCACTCAGCACGGCGTGAAGCAGAAGTTGCTGCGCTGGTATTGGTGTGGGGTCTTTGGTGAGTTATATGGAGGAGCCAACGAAACGCGATTCGGCATGGATCTGCCAGATGTTGTCCAGTGGGTCGAGGGAGGAACTGAGCCTCGCACGGTGAGGGATGCCAGTTTCGCGCCGACCCGCTTGCTTTCGCTACAGTCACGATTGGCCGCCGCCTACAAGGGGCTTGCTGCTTTGCTGATGAAGCATGGGAGTAAGGATTTCGTCAGTGGCACCCCCATTGACCTCACTACATATTTCAACAACTCGATTGATATACACCATGTCTTCCCTCGCGCATGGTGCGAGGCCAATAATCTTCCCAGGGAAACTTGGAACAGTGTTGTCAACAAAGCTCCATTGGCCGCTGGAACCAATCGTTTCATCAGCGGAGACGCTCCGAGCCTCTACTTGTCGCGTATCGAGAGGAACAAGCAAGTGAGCTCAGCAAACCTTGACCAGTTTTTGATCACGCACGTCATTCCCGTGCCCGAACTTCGCGCAGACGACTTCGATGGCTTTATCCGGCGGCGTGCCTCGGCCCTTTTGACATTGATTGAGGAAGCTACCGGTAAAGCTGTGTCGGGGCGTGACAGTGAAGAGACCGCAAAAGCATTCAGTGGACCGCTTGAATAATTGAATCATGACCGCCACCTCCGTCATCGCTGCTCTCTGCCTCCCCGCCGATGCGCGGGTGGACCAGCGCGTGCCGAAGAAGCTGCTTGTGGAAAACGGCGCACCCACCGCCGCCGACAAGCGCCAGATCAACGACGGCATCGAGGAGATTCACTGGCTCGCTGCGCTCAAGCCCGCCACCATCGGCGTGCCCATATTCCGCGACGACACCCGCGAGTATCTGGAAATCACCGTGCTCTCGCTCATTCTCCGCGCAGGAGCCAAGGCCCCGCGCCTTACTGAGCTGATTCACCGCGCTATTCCGTATCCCGTCTTCCTTATCCAGTCCCAGCCCGGGGGCCTCACCCTCTCGCTTGCCCACCTGCGATGGTCGCAGGGGCAATCCGGGCAGACCGTTCTCGATGGCCCGCTCATCACCGCCACAGTGAATGCCGAGACTCCCGCGATGGACGCCTTCCTCGCCTCGCTCAATGTCACCAGCCAGCCACGCCAGCACCTCCACGCACTTTATCAGGGCTGGATGGAACGTTTCGAGGCCCACGCCGCCGCTCGTTTGACCGGCAGCTTCACGCCTGCCCTAGATGCCGCCGCAGCCGAGCGCCGCCGCACCGCTCTGGCGGAGCACGAACGCCTCACCCGCGAGATGACCAGCCTCCGCACCCGTGCGGGCAAGGAAACCCAGCTCAACCGCCGTGTGGAGCTGAACCTCCAGTTGAAACAACTCGAATCCCGGCTCGTCGAGGCCGCTGAAGCCTTATGAACCACGAAATACACGAACCACACGAAAAATTGCTTTTCAAGGATGAGGTCTATGCCATTCAGGGCGCTGTCTTTGAGGTTTATAGGGAAATGGGCTCTGGCTTTCTGGAGCCTGTGTATCAAGAGTGTTTGGAGAAGGAACTCCGGTCGCGCGGTCTCCCATTTGTGGCCCAGCAGGAACTCAAACTCTCTTATAAAGGCGAAACACTTCAGCAAACTTATAAACCCGACATGATCTGCTTCGGCCAAATTATTCTCGAACTCAAGGCCGTGAAAACAATCGCCCCCGAGCATCAAGCCCAGATTCTAAACTATCTCAAAGCAACAGGTCTCCGCCTCGGCCTCATCGTCAACTTCGGCCACCACCCCAAAGTGGAAATCCAACGCCTCGCCCGATAAACTCGTGAACCACGAAACACACGAAAGTCAGATAGAGATAGAATCCATGATCTCCCCTACCCCCAATCCCTTTCGTGTATTTCGTGCCTTTCGTGGTTAAAAAACTCCCTATTCCCATGCAAAAACTCACCGCTCACGATCCCGAAACCAAATCCCCCGACTTCGCCGCCGCGAACATTGCCGCGCTCCGAGCGCTCTTCCCGGAACTCCTCACCGAGGGGCAGGACGGTGTGGCCGTGAATCTCGATGTGCTCAAGCAACTCGTGGGTGACAAGACCGTGACCGATGCGGAGGAGAAATACGGTCTGAACTGGCATGGCAAACGCCGCGCCCGCCAACTCGCCCTCACCCCCTCCACCGGCACTCTGCGTCCCTGCCCGGAAGACAGCGTGGACTGGGATACCACCCAGAACCTAATGATCGAAGGCGACAACCTCGAAGTCCTCAAGCTCCTCCAGAAATCCTACGCCGGAAAAGTAAAACTCATCTACATCGACCCGCCCTATAACACCGGCAAGGACTTTGTCTATCCCGACAATTTCCAGGACAACATCAAAAACTATCTCGAACTCACCGGCCAGACCGGCGAGGGCGGCAAGAAACTGTCCTCCAACACCGAAGCCTCCGGCCGCTTCCACACCGACTGGCTCAACATGATGTATCCCAGACTCAAACTTGCGCGGAATCTTCTGCGCGAGGATGGAGTGATTTTCGCGAGCATCGAGCAAACGGAGTTGGCCAACTTGCTAAAAGCGTTCGATGATGTTTTCGGCGAAGAAAACACACTGGGCTGCTTGATATGGCGCAAAAAAGAGGGCGGCGGCATGGCTGACGCCAATTTTGCAACCGAGCACGAATATGTGGTGGCATACCGTAAGGGTGAAGCTTTTGTCTGGGGAGATGAATCTATTGAGCAGGATGAGTCAGACTTCGCCCGCTCCGACGAGAAGGGGCAGTATAAATTAGTAAAACTCGCAAAATGGGGAAACACGGCGCGTCGAGAAGACCGCCCATCAATGTATTTCGGAATCGTTGACCCAGATGGTAACCCTAATTACCCCGTTGCCCCAGATGGGTCTGAAGGCCGTTGGCGTGTGGGCAGGACAAGGTTCGACGAGTTATTGAATGGCTCTCTTGTAGAATTTCAGAAGCGAGATGGCAAGTGGGTGCCGTATGAAAAAATATACTTTGACCCTGCCGCGGTGAAATCCGTGAAACTTCGCAGCATCCTATACGAAACTGGAGGGACAGCCGTGGGCACGAATGAACTAACGGAACTCTTCGGTCTAAAAGATGTTTTCCAAAACCCAAAGCCGACTAAGTTAATTTCCTCGTTTTCGTTTCATAACACTAATCCTGACGCAATTGTGCTCGATTTTTTTGCAGGATCGGGGACGACAGGACATTCCGTCTTGAATCAGAATGCCGCCGATGATGGCACCCGCCGTTATATCCTTGTTCAACTACCTGAGTCTCTCAGTCCGGATAACAAAGACCAAAAGGTGGCGGCTGATTACTGCGACAAACTAAAGAAGCCTCGCACCATCGCCGAACTGACCAAAGAACGCCTGCGCCGAGCCGGGAAGAAGATTCGGGAGGAGAACCCGCTGTTCGCGGGCGACCTCGGCTTCCGCGTCTTCAAGCTCGCCAGCAGCAACATCCGGGCGTGGGAGCCTGACCGCGACAAGCTCGCCGAAACCCTCGAAGCTTCGATCGAGCACCTCAAGACCGACCGCACCGAGCAGGACATCCTCTTCGAGCTGCTCCTCAAGCTCGGCCTCGACCTCTGCGTGCCCATCGAGACGCGCATTTTTTACCACGAAAAGCACGAAGCACACGAAAAGGGAGGCGATCAAAAAGTAGAGGCTATGATGAGTTTGCATCCCCAAGATTTTCGTGCATTTCGTGTATTTCGTGGTTCTGCTGCTGAATCGCCGGAAGGTTCCCATACTGTCCACAGTATCGGCGGCGGCTCCCTGCTCGTCTGCCTCTCCCCTTCCATCCCGCAGGCCGACGTGGAGCCGCTGGCCCTCGGCCTCGTGGCCTGGCACAAGGAACTGAAGCCCGCTGGAGAAACCACCGTCGTCTTCCGCGACAGCGCCTTCGCCGACGATGTAGCCAAGACCAACCTCACCGCCATCCTCCACCAGCACGGCCTCGAAACCGTGCGGAGCCTGTAATCGCTATGAGCAAAGACTTAACAAACTCGGCAGTGGATCGGCAAAACATTCTGAACAACCCCTATGCCCTTGCCGAAATAGAGAAAGCCGCAGGCATACGGGGCATACCGTTTGAAGGATAAACCGTGGTGCTCAAAGAACAAGTGGCCTCCTTTTTTGAGGTGACGCTGCGCACAGTTGAGAATTATTTGGAGCACAATGCCGAGGAACTGGCGCGAAACGGGTATGAGGTGGTTACAGGCAATCGATTGAAAACATTGAAGTTATCAATTCAGGGCCTGGATCATCGCGAAACAGATTTCGCGATCATCTCGAAAACCGCACGGCTGGGCGCATTTGATTTTCGAGCCTTTCTCAATCTCGCCATGCAAGGCTTCTGAGCCAGACGGCACCAAATGCATCAACCAGCGCGATGAGGACTTCATTCAGTCGGCCTTTAGCAAGGAAAATGAAAGCAAGCCATTCATCGATGACTCCAAGACAGACTATTTTTTCGAGCAGATGGGAAAAAAGAATTGTAATCCCCTCAATACCCTTCGATATTTACCTCATCAAACCCGCCGCGCCTCTGCTTGCATGCGTAATTCGGCGGGTCTTTTTTTTGCACCCCGCCGTAGTCCTGGTGAAAGAAAAATCTGCATGATTTATTCGAAGGAGGCACTGAGTTTAGAGGAGCAGGCAGATCGACTCATCGGCCGTGGATTGATCGCGGATCGGGATGAATTGATCGGGCGGCTGAAGGTGGTGAACTACTACCGCCTGAGCGGATACCTCTATCCCTTCCGAATTCAGGATGCGGCGGGAAAAGCGGGCGATACTTTTGAGCCCGGCACCAATCTGGAAACGGTATGGCGGCGATATAACTTCGACCGGCGACTACGGATCATCCTGCTGGATGCGATAGAACGGATCGAGGTGGCCGTGCGCACGCGTTTCGTTTTTCACTTTGTTCAGGCTCACGGCCCATTTGGATACTTGAACGAAAAGAATCTTCCCGGCTTCAAGAAGCGCCCGCTTTGGAAGCGATGCTGGAGGAATCTCAAAGCCCTCGCCAAGCTGAGAGGGCTTGAGCGGCCTGATTATCAACAGTGGATCGGCAAGCTGCAGAACGAAAAGAAAAGGGCCAGTGACACCTTTGTGAAGCACTTCACAAAAACCTACGGGGATCACCACGAGCATTTGCCGCTCTGGATGGCCTGTGAATTGATGACCTGCGAAACAGCGCTCCAACTGGCCTATGGAGTGGATCGGGATGTCCTCAAAAAAGCGGCGGCGGATTTCGGATTTCCCGACGAACAACTTCTCTCCTGGACCAAGGCCATCTTCACACTGAGAAATTCGTGTGCCCACCATGCCCGGGTCTGGAATCGGGCATTTGGCGTGAAGCCCTCGATCCCCGGGAAAAACAAAAATCCTAACTGGCATATCCGTCCCGGCTTCGCGCCAGAGCGAATCGGCCTTCAACTCACGGTGTGCTATCATTGGCTCGGGAAGCTCAGCTCAACAACCCGGTGGAGAGACAGGCTGTTCACTCTCTTTGATGAGTATCCCGAAATTCCTCTTGATGAAATGGGCCTGCCGGCGGGCTGGCGGACCCATCCGCTCTGGAACCCCAATTCATGAAACTCCACTTCGAGCCCAATCTTGATTACCAGCTCCAGGCCATAGAGTCCGTCTGCGACCTCTTTCGAGGTCAGGAGATTTGCCGCACGGAGTTCACCGTCACGCAGGATGGCGCCGATACCCAAGCACGCTTGGCCTTTGCCGAAAACGATCTCGGCATCGGCAACCGCCTCACCCTGCTCGACGATGAGTTGCTGGCCAACCTGCACGCCATCCAGCTCCGCCACGGCCTCGCCCCCTCGGCCTCACTCGACTCGGGAGATTTCACCGTGGAGATGGAAACCGGCACAGGGAAGACCTACGTCTATCTGCGCACCGTCTTTGAGCTGAACAAACGCTACGGTTTCACCAAGTTCGTTATCGTGGTGCCATCGGTGGCGATCAAAGAAGGCGTCTATCACACCATCGAGACTGCGGCGGAGCACCTCAAGGCGCTTTACGCGGGTGCACCGTTCGATTTTTTCCTCTACGATTCGGCCAAGCTGGGCCAGGTGCGCAACTTCGCCAGCAGTCCACAGATTCAGATCATGGTAATGACGGTCGGTGCCATCAATAAATTCGGCGACGAACAAGCGGCGCAAACCGAGGAGGCGGATGAAGCCGCACGCCGCGAGAAGTCGAAAAACGTGATGTATCGCCCCAGCGAGAAGACCGGCGGCGAGAAGCCCATTGATCTCATCCGGGCGACACGCCCTATCCTCATCGTGGACGAGCCACAAAGCGTAGAGGGCGGTCTCGACGGCAAAGGCAAGAAGGCCATGGAACGCATGAACCCGCTCTGCAACCTACGCTACTCCGCCACGCCGAAAGAAGCGCACCACATGGTTTTCAAGCTCGATGCCGTGGACGCCTACGAGCGCAAGCTGGTGAAGCAGATCGAAGTGGCCGCCGCCTCCGTGGAAGGCGGGCACAACAAGCCGTATGTGCGGTTGCTTTCCGTCAGTAACAAAAAGGGCATCATCACCGCCAAGGTGGAACTCGACACGCAGGCGGCGACCGGTGTGGCCCGTAAAGAAATCACCGTGCAAGACGGCGACAATCTGGAAATGACGACCGGGCGGGCGGTTTATCACGATTGCCGAGTGGGTGAAATCCGCGTGGCCAAGGGCGATGAGTTTCTCGAACTCCGTTACCCCGGCGGCGAGCAATACCTCCGCCTTGGCCAAGCCTACGGCGATGTGGAGCCACTGGCCGTTCAACGCCAAATGATCCACCGCACCATCAAGGAGCACCTCGACAAAGAGACGCGCCTCGCCCCGCAAGGCATCAAGGTATTGAGCCTGTTCTTCATCGATGCTGTGGAAAAATACCGCCACTACGACGCTGACGGCAATCCAGTGAAAGGCGACTACGCCCGCATCTTCGAGGAGGAATATCGCCGCCTCGCCAAGCACCCCGATTACCAAGTTCTCTTCAAGGAAGTGGACGTGACCACCGCCGCCGAAGGCGTTCACAACGGCTACTTCTCCATCGACAAAAAGAAGGTTGGAACGAAAACGGTGGAGGTTTTCAAAGACACCAAAGGCACCACGGCGGCGGATGACGACACCTACAGCCTCATCATGCGAGACAAGGAAAAGCTGCTGAGTTTCGACACGCCGCTGAAGTTCATCTTTTCCCACTCCGCACTGCGCGAAGGCTGGGACAACCCGAACGTCTTTCAAATTTGCGCATTGCGCGAAATGTCGTCCGAGCAACAACGCCGCCAGACCATCGGGCGCGGCCTGCGTCTCTGCGTGAACCAGCAAGGCGAGCGTCTGCGCGGCTTCGAGGTGAACACGCTAACGGTCATCGCCACCGAGAGCTACGAGCAATTCGCCGAGAGTCTCCAGAAAGAAATCGAGCAGGAGACCGGCATCCGTTTCGGCATCGTGGAAACGCACCAGTTTGCTGGCATAAACGTCACCGGGGCTGATGGCCACCCCGCACCGCTGGGCTTCGAGCAATCGAAAGTCCTCTGGGAGCATTTGAAAACCCTTGGCCTCGTGAACGCGCAAGGCAAGGTGCAGGACGCCCTCCGCACCGCCCTTAAGAATGGCACGCTCACCCTTCCCGAGGCTTTCGCCGCCCAACTGCCGCAAGTGAAAGAGATTCTCCGCAAGCTGGCAGGGCGTTTGGAAATCAAGAACGCTGATGAGCGCAAACAGGTGAAAAGCCGGCAAGCAGTGCTTCAAGGCGCGGACTTCAAAGCACTCTGGGACCGCATCAAACACAAGACCACCTATCGCGTGCAGTTCGACAACGACGCGCTGTTGGCGGCTTGCATTAAGTCGCTCAAGGACGCGCCGCCCATCGCTAAAACCCGTCTGCAATGGCGCAAAGCCGACCTCGCCATAGGCCGTGCTGGCGTAGAAGCCACGGAAACGGCAACCTCGGCACCCGTAACCCTCGACGAAGGCGATATCGAACTCCCCGACCTCCTTACCGACCTTCAGGACAAAACCTCGCTCACCCGCCGCAGCCTCCACCGTATCCTCGTGGAGAGCGGACGCCTCGGTGATTTCAAACGCAACCCACAGCAGTTCATCGAACTCGCTGCTGAGATCATCAACCGCGCCAAGCGTCTCGCGCTTGTGGATGGCATCAAATACCAACGCATCGGTCTCAGCGAATTTTACAGCCAAGAACTTTTTGAGGAAAAAGAACTCACCGGCTACCTGAAAAGTATGATTCCCGTAGAAAAATCCGTGCACGAGCAGGTGATCTACCAATCCGACACAGAGCGCCAATTTGCCGAAGAGTTGGAGAAAAACACAGACATCAAGGTCTATGCCAAATTGCCCGCATGGTTCCAGATTCCCACTCCTTTGGGCTTCTACAATCCGGATTGGGCAATCTTGGCGGAGATCAATGGAGAGGAACGCCTCTACTTCGTCGTCGAAACCAAAAGCAGTCTCTTCACCGACGACCTCCGCGACAAAGAAAGTGCCAAGATCAAATGCGGCGAAGCCCACTTCGCCGAACTCGCAACCCACAACTCTCCAGCGGCTCAATTCAAGAAAGCCTCAAAACTTTCCGAGGTTTTTTCGTGAAAACAGCCATTACGCATTTCAGATACAAATTATTATATTTTAAGAATTAAACAGCTTTATGGAAGTTTCTCCAAGTCCTACACATGGTTCGAAAAGAAATACCTGATCTACTGTTTGCAACATCGCGACCTGGCTATGACTACGGCGCAAACGCACCAGTGTCACCGGATGTGGTTTCCCACTGGATCGCAGAGGCGAAATCCAGCGGAGCGAAATCGATCATCTGTCTTTTGAATAAGCAGCATTTGAAGCTGTATGGGGGACTCCCGAGCGGATTATTGCAGGCTTACCGCGAAGCAGGTTTCGAAGTAGGGCATGTGCCTGTGGTGGATCATCAGAGACCGCCGCTCTCAGACACTGAACTGAAGGCCGTGGAGAAGCATTTCAACGAACTCCCCAAACCGGTGCTCATCCATTGCAGCGCTGGCATCGACCGAACGGGGGCAGCGGTGCGTCACTTAAAGTGCCGGATGGCGTAGGCAACCTCGCCGGCGGGTTTGCCTAACTTGGTGGATACTTAAAGGGTTGGGATGCTTTTATTTGCCAGCGTTGAACAACTCCAGTGCCGTGATCCAAGGCTCGTTGAGGTCCATGCCGGTGTCTTGATCCGGGGCGATGCGTTTGAATCCGGCGAACATGAGGCACATGAGCTGGTGGCCTGAGAACGATTCGCCGGGGCAGGAGGTGAGGTGGTATTTTTTCTCGGGGCTGGCGTAGTCGAGACCAGATTCTCCCAGCTTGGCGATCTCGAAGGTGATCTCCATGACTTGCCGGGAATCGAGCGAGTCAAAGCGCTTCAGGGCATCGAGGAGATACCAGACAGCAGCGGGGTGTTTTTCTTGGAGGAGTTCGGGATTTGTGGGGCCGCCTTGTTCGCGAATCTGGTCTCTTACTGACTGAAGGAGAGTTTTTGCCTGAACGGCAGCGGGGTGGTTTGCCATGCCGGAAGCCGAGGTGATTTTTAGCAAGCCTTCCAAGACCTCGGCGGATTCTAAAAGTCGGCCTTGTTTCTGCAGAAGGAGGGCCTTCCCAAATTGGGGCTCGGGCATTTCTGAATGGGCTGCAATGTATTGGTTCAGCGTCAATTGGAAAAAACCGTGATGTGAGTTACAGAATGGGCAGGTTGGTTTTGACGGTTGATTTTGCGTTGTAGCTTGGCCGAGGCGAGTTTTTGGTCGCGGGCGGCGAAGATGGCCTTGTCTTTGCCGAGAAGTTTGTTTTTGGGAGTGATGTAGCCGATGGCGGAGGGTGCCGGGGGAGTGATGCGGGTCTGGATATCCTCGATGCGGCGGCGGACCTGCTTGCAGCGTTCCGAATCGAGCAGCGGCGAGTTTTTCTTGGCGAGCGAGCCGAGTTGGAGGGCATGAAGGCGTTGTTTCTCGGCGGAAAAATCGTGGGCGGCCAGGCCGAGGTCGGCGAGTTCGCGAAGTTGTTCCTCGGAAATGTCAAAGTCGAGTTTGCGCCAGCCTTTTTTGCCGAGTTGGACCCATTGCCCGCGGGCTTGGAGGAGAAGATCGATTTCCTCCTGCGTGAGCGTGGTGTCGTCCACCTTCAGAGCCACGGAGAGATCGAACCAGTCGATCTCGGAGGATTCCTCGATATCGATCGAAACACGCCCAGAGACGGCTCCGTCCCGCAGGCTGGCGAGGCTCTTGTCGAGAGACACCTCGATGTGATCGGGGCGCCCGGCGAGCCAGTCGAGAAATTGCTGGGGCCAGGATTTGATCAAACGGAAATGCAGCGTGTCGGGATCGCCGTAGTGCTCGATTTCCTTGAACGGGATCTCCCCAAGCCATGAGGCGGCGGGGGCGAGGACGGATTTATCGGGGAGGGTGATCATTTCGTCGTCATCGCCATTGTCAGAATCCCCAGCGTCATCGAGCCATTTGGAGCCGCTCCAGATGGAGTGCTTCTTGTTTTTTTCCGTCCCAGCCCTGGCAGTGAGTTGAATGTGAGCGGCGCCGAGGTCCGAGTATTTGAGCCGGACATGGATGGCGAGAGGAATGCGGCGAATGCGGGACTGGAGAGTCGGCGGCAGGGGTAATGCCATTTCAACGAGCGCGCGGATTCCGGTTTTCGACTCAAGCGCGGCAGCCGGAATTTTCATTGGCATCGGCTTGGAACGATTGCGGAATGGCCAACGATCGATCGGGTAGATGCCCGAGCCGCAAACATAATGGAGTGGTTCGCCGGGGATGATGGCCATCGGTGCGGGAACACCGCGCCCATCCGCATCGAGGAGGTCGAGTTTGTAGTTGGAATGTCCCTCCGCAGGGCTTTTCAGATGCCAGACGAGTGGGGACTTCGCTACGACGATGGGCAGGCCATCCTCTCCGAGCACATACTTCGGGAGAAGCTCGGGAGTGCGGCACAACTTTGCGAGGCAATGCGTCAACTCCTTCGAAAAAGGGGCGATTTTCAGGGTATTGATCGATCCATAGGCGTTTTGGAGGATGGCAAGAATGCTGACGCTGCCGGCATCGAGGAGCGTGGAACCATAGTTTCCGTAGCGCAGGTCGGACTCGCATTCGCGAAGGGTTTTGATTTTGGCCGGAGTGAATTCCGTCTCGCTTCCACTGCGGGCCAGGATTACGGGGCCGCCCGGGGAAAGATGGAGTTTTAACTCCACGCTTTTTGGGCGGGCTGTGACGGTGTTGATTTGCCACTGTGCCAGTTCGTTTTCCCATGCGGCGATTTCGCGGTGACTGGAGATTTTTTTCGAGAGTTCCTCGATGAGGGCCGGATCGATTGCGGAGGCGACCGTCGGAGGAATCGGGCAGTTTTTCTCCCTTGCAAGGATGGCGAGAAAGGCGAGGAAATCCCAAGCGTCACGCGGCGGGAGGGCCTTCGGATGGATATCAAAGGTCGCGTTGAAATTCCAGCTGGTCTTGGCTCCAAAGGCCTGCAGGAAGGTGTTCTGGTTGACCGTGTGATTTCCGGTTTGCCGCCACCGCTCGGCAGCTTTCAAAAACGCTGCGGCTGGTCCGGCCAAGGGGAGGTTGACCTTTTTCGAAACCAGATCGGCGAGGGTTGGCTCGGCGGACAGGGATTCCACAGGAGCTTCAACAATGGGAGCCTCATTGATCAAAAGTTTCGCGACAGCCACGGCGTGTTTGCAATGACTGCCGTAGGGGCAGGTGCAATCGCCAATGACGCCTCCGGACTGGAAGGCGAGGTGGACTGAGTAGGATTTCAGTTTGTCAGAACCCAAAACGACAGCCTCGAGCATTTTTTCATTCCTCTTGATCGAGAGGACATGGCGTTTGGAGGCGAGCGCCTGGCCGCGCTGCTGTGTTTTTTTGGTGGAGGAAAAGAGAAAGACCTGGAGGGCTTCTTTATTTTCCGAAGTGATCGGTATCGACGAGGCGTGTGACATTCTGCTCGATACGGATGAAGGGGAGCGTCGCGATCGACGCTCCCCTTCGGGTCAGGATGGTTTTACTGGCAGGCTTCGCACTCGCCGCCGTTGCGCATGGCTTCGATGGAGCAGGCCATCTTTTGATCGGCAGTGAATTCCGGCTTGGGTCCGGCGACGACGCCACGGAGTTCTTTTTTCACATTCGTGGTCGGGCCTTCGATGCTCGAGGCCCCGAGTGTGCGGAGGTAGTAGGTCGTCTTGAGACCGGTGTGCCAGGCGCGGCGATACATCTTGCTCACGACACGCATGTCGGGCTCGCCGATGAAGAGGTTCACCGATTGCGACTGATCGATCCACTTTTGCCGGCGCGCAGCGGCATCGATGACAAACTCGTGGTCGATCGTAAAAACCGTGCGGTGTTTTTCGCGGATCGAGTCAGGGATTTCCTCGATGTTCGTGAGTTCGCCCTCGAAGTATTTGAGTTGTTCGAGCATGCGGGTATCCCATTTGCCGATCTTCTTGAGGTCGCGAACGAGCTCCGTGCTGAGGATGGTGAATTTGCCGCCGAGGTTTTCCT
>JAPLTG010000010.1 GCA_026398255.1 Verrucomicrobiota bacterium | reverse complement strand
TTGCGACCTTGTTTTCGGCTCGAACTCGATCCTCCGCAGCCTCGCCGAGGTCTACGCGAGTTCCGATTCGGTCAAAAAATTCCACCAAGACTTCGTCGCCGCCTGGACGAAAGTCATGAATCTCGACCGCTTCGACCTCGCGTAAAAAATAAGCCGCGCGCGCAAGAGGCGCGGTCATTTTCCGTTGGACATTCCGAGCCTCCTGGAGGAAGCAGTATTTGTTGTGCAATCAGCATTAAAAGATTCCGCTACCGAAAGAGAGGGGGTTGAGCCATGGCCGATGAAATCGATTGGGAGTTTGTCGAAAATGCCAGCCCCGAAAACCGGCGATTGGGTGAAGTCCTTCGGCGGTTGGAAGGGATTCACAGCGGAGATTCATCGTTCGATTGGAAGGAATCTCGGAGGCGGTGTGTTGAGGTTCTCACGACCCAACTGAATTCTCCAGATAACAACGCCGCGATGATCCGGCGGTTGCAAGATAAGGAATACGAAATCGGCGGTGATGAGCACCTTGTTGTGCGTTTGGAGGACGATGCTGGTCGCGTCTACAAACTCACACACGGGGATTGCTTTGGATGCCGCCCGTATTTTTCGAGGTTCGATCCCGACGGGGGCGGAAAAAACTTCCATGGATCAATCAACGAGGATCCGGCGTTTTACTTGAGAAGGTGGATGCTCTTGAACCATCTCGGCGAATACCAAACGCGGTTCGAGGGATTCCTGCCGCCTGAAGAGAACCTTCGAATGCCACGAATTTGTATCAGCCAACCAACGATCGATGCTCCGAATCCTTCAAGACGGGAAATTCAAGGCGCGCTGGATGGTTTTGGTTTTGTGCAGGTCAGCTTGGATGCATTTCTCAACCCACACAGCCGGATCCTTCTCACGGATGCGGCTCCCCGGAATGTGAGAATCGTGAATGGCTCGATCGCGTTATTCGATGCGATTGCTTCTTTCGCCTCGGATGAAATTTGTGCTTGGGCTTTTGAGCGTTAGTAAAAGCTAACCACGCGAACCAATTTACGCACTAGGGTCGTTCGTTGACATTCTGATCAAATGAGACTAAAAAAAGTCTCATATGATGAAACTAGCCGCGAACAGAAATCGTGCCGCAACCACCGGCGAGGGAATCGTCAGGTTTTGTGTCCAAGGATCCGCTCCTGCCACCAAGTCTGGCCGGTTTACCCCCGCCAAACTTGTCGAGGCGCTTCAAGTCGGGCTTCCTTTTCGGGAGTTGCTTGAACTTCAAACCCGCCTCGCCGTGCCGGCGGACAAATTGGCTCCCATGTTGGGGATTTCGAAGGCCACATTTCACCGGCGCAAGGGCGGAGCCGCAAAACTTCCCCCCGCCGTTTCCGATCGCGTGGTTCGTTATGCCAGGCTTCTCGGGCAGGCCCTTCAGGTCTTCGGAAATCAGGACACCGCCAAACAATGGTTGGGTGCTCCCCAGTTCGGGCTCGGTGGTGCCGTTCCGTTGGACTACGCCCGAAGCGAGGTCGGAGCCCGCGAGGTCGAAAACTTGCTAGGTCGCATCGAATACGGTGTCTATTCGTGAAGAGGCGTGCTTGGCGGATTGTGAGGGACAGGCATGCGACCTCTGCCTTTAATGGCGAGGGAGCCAGACTTTTTGGAGGTCGATGGAACTCGCTCGGAACCCCCGTCGTTTATGCCAGCGGCTCGATGGCTCTGGCTGCACTCGAGACCCTGGTCCATCTCAATCCTCCCCTGCGATTCCGGTGTGTTTCCATCGAGGTGACCTTCGATGATGCGTTGATTGAAGCGGTGAACCCATCAATACTGCCTTCCGATTGGTGCGAGGAACCGCCTCCGCCATCCTCTCAAGCCATTGGCGATCTCTGGGTGAGGAAAGCTCGCTCTGCCGTGCTGGAAATCCCGAGCGTTATCATCCCCTCGGAAACAAACTATCTCATCAACCCCAAGCATCCCGATTTCCGCAAAATCCACATCGGCAAGCCGGTTCCTTTTGCCTTCGATTCGAGGTTGATTTGAGGACAAGGATTCTTCCCGCGACAAGATCGCGAGGATCTGGGTAGGCTACGGCCATGGTTGAAATCTCGATCAAATATCTGGGCGACCTCCGGTGTGAGGCGCGGCATGAGCCTTCAGGGACGGTGATCACGACCGATGCGCCGGTGGACAATGAGGGGCGCGGGGAGTCGTTCTCGCCGACCGATCTGGCGGCGACTTCGCTCGGGGCCTGCATGCTCACGATCATGGGAATCGCCGCGCGCAAGCAGGGGGTCGATCTCGGCGACACGCAGGTGAAGGTGCTCAAAGAAATGACGCCGAAGCCGCCGCGCCGGATCGCGAAGTTGACGGTGGTTTTCACCATCCCGCTACCGGCTTCGCACGAAAAGCGGGCGATGCTCGAGGAGGCGGCGAGAAATTGCCCGGTCCACTTGAGCCTCGATCCCGGCGTGGAGCAGGAAATGGGGTTCGACTGGGTCGGCTGAGCCCGCTCAGGCGGCGGATTTTTGTTCGCGTTTTTCGGGGGTGGGGGCTTCGCGGTCGTCACGCTTGGGGTAGGCGACGCGGGCGTGGAGCATGTTGATTAGCGAGAAACGGAAGCTCTCGGCGATGCGCCACACTTCGGCGATGGTCAACGGGGCTTCGTCGAGTTGGCCAGAGGCGAGGCGTTCGCGAAGGATCGAGCGGACGAGGTCGTCGATGCGCTGGGGGGTGGGTCGGTCGAGGCTGCGGGAGGCGCTTTCGATCGAGTCGGCGAGCGAGACGATGGCGGCTTCGCGGGTTTGCGGGCGCGGGCCAGGGTAGCGGAAGCTGTCCTCACTGACCTCGGGGATGTCGTCCTCGCGGAGGTTCATGATTTTTCCGCCAAGGCGGGCGTCCTCCTGTTGCTGGAGCGCGCGTTGGTAGAAATAGGAAACGATCGAGGTGCCATGGTGCTGGCGGATGATGTTGATGATTTCGTCGTTCAGCTTGTGCTTAAGGGCAAGGTCCACGCCTTCCTTCACATGGGCGATGATGATGAGGGCGCTCATGGTCGGGGTGAGGTCGTCGTGGGGATTTTCACCTTGGTGGGTGTTCTCGGTGAAATACTGGGGCTTCACGAGCTTGCCGATGTCGTGGAAATAAGAACCGACGCGGCAGATGGTCGGGTTCGCGCCGACGGCTTCGGCGGCGGCTTCGGCGAGGTTGGCGACAGCCAGGCTGTGGTGGTAGGTGCCGGGGGCTTCCATGCTCAGGCGCTTGAGCACGGGGTGGTTCAGATCGGTCATCTCGAGCCAGGAAATGTCAGTCGTGATTTTGAAAAGATGCTCGATGATCGGCAGAAGTCCGCTGACGACGATGGCCGTGGCGATGCCGGTGGCGAAGGCCGCGAGACTTTGCCAGCCGACCATGGCCCAGTCGGTTTGCGCGGGGAGTTCCCAAATGATCGGGCCGATCTGGCCGAAAGTGGCGGCGAGCACCCATGTGGCGAGGCCGACATAGACGCCGGCGCGGACGAGGCGGCTGCGGCGGCGGACTTGCAGGGTCACAAACACGGCGATGAACCCGGTGATCAATGAGATGACGAGAAAAACGGGATCGATTCGCCCGATCAAAAGCGATCCCCAGAGGCTCGAAAAAACCGCCGCGTAGAGGCCATGGTTGCGGCCGAGAAGCACCGAAAGAACCAACGGTGCGAAGGCGTAGGGGATGAGCAGCGGGGCGAGTTGGAGGTCGAGCGCTCCGCTCGCGGCTTGGGACAAAATGATTTTGATGACAGCGAGTTGCGTCAGGAGAATGCCAAAAACCACGCCGAGCCGCGAGTTCGTGAGCATTGTTTGCGGGTGGTTGATCCACAACTGCGCCACGGCGGTGACAAAAATCAGAAGGCAGAGGAGGAATTTCTTCGCGGGTTCCTCTTGGATGCCGGTGAAAATCAAGGCGGCCAAGCCCATGACAAACGCGGCGAGGATGATCGCGCGCATCGTCCAGCCCGTTTCCAGCGCTTCGAAAAATTCGCTTTCCTCAATCGTGCGGCGACGCTTGCCACAATCGCGGCCCTGATCGATCAGGCGCCAGCGCTTAAAAAATCCGAACATGTTAAGAATTATTCAAATGGCCAAAGGCGGGAGGTTCAAGAAGGATTTTAAATCCGGCTCTCGCGGGATCCACGGTGATCCTTGTAGGCCAATACGATAGACTGGACCAATGGATGCCTGACGACATCCTTTTCCGAGAAGAAATGCATGCCGATTCCCTGCACATCGCGCAGGGCGGAGACGGCTTCGACCAATCCGCTGAGCTTGTTGCGAGGGAGGTCGATCTGGGTGACATCGCCGGTGACGACGCATTTCGACCCGATGCCGAGGCGGGTGAGGAACATGAGCATTTGCTCGGCGGTGGTGTTTTGCGCTTCGTCCAAAATCACAAACGAATTCCCGAGCGTGCGGCCGCGCATGTAGGCGAGGGGAGCGATCTCGATGACATTGCGGTCCATGAGTTTTTGGAGTTCCTCGGCCTCGAGTAGGTCGTGGAGGGCGTCATAAAGCGGGCGCAGGTAGGGGAGGATTTTTTCCTCGAGTGCACCGGGCAGGAAACCCAAAGCCTCGCCGGCTTCAACGGCGGGACGGGTGAGCACGATGCGTTTGATTTTTTCCTGCTTAAGCGCCGCGACCGCGCAGGCCACGGCGAGGTAGGTTTTTCCGGTTCCAGCGGGGCCGACTCCGAAGGTGATGTCGTGGCTTTGGATCGATTGGAGGTAGGCTTTCTGACCGGCGGTGCGCGGAACGACCGGCGGCTTGCGCGGCGAGCAGTGGATTTTTGTCTCGATCAGGCTCGAGAGCGGTTCGGCGGAGGCGTTGGGAGAAACGGAGTCGAGGGCCTGAAGGAATTCCTGGCGTTGGATCGATACGCCCTGCTTGGCGGCGGTCTGGAGTTGATCGAAAACGCTGCGCACTCGGTCGATGGCGGGTTTTTCCCCTTCAAACCGAATCCAGCCATCGCGGGCGGTGGTGCGAACTCCGAGCCGGGCCTCGAGATCCTTGAGGAGCTTGGGATCGCCGGCGTAGAGGGATTGGGCGATCCGAGCGTTTTCGAATTCGAGGGTCAGGGTTTCCATCAAAATCTCGGCAAACTACTTGTAAGCATAAACCAAGGCCCAGCCGGTGCGCTCCACGGGGGATTTGTGCACGGTGACGATGGCGTAGTAGGTGCCGGTCTTTTTGGGGGCGATTTTCGTGGTGACGAGGAATCCCGGGCGGGAGGTCTCTTCACTGACGAGTTGCCCGTCGGAATCGTAAATTGCGAGAGAGAGAACGGCTTTTTTCACATCCGTGCCTAGGCAGAAGATGTAGTTGTTGCCTTTGAAAAGTTGGGCTTGGATCGCCTGCTTGTCCTTCACTCCAAGGTCGCCGCCCCAAGCGTCCTCCCGGACATTGAAGCCCTGCTTCACGAACGGCGTGGCGGCTTCGTAGGCGAACGACAGCGCGTCGTCCACATAGGCAAAAACCGGGGCGAGGGCGAGAAGGGGGAGGAAAAGGAAAAGGGATTTTCTCACGCGAATCAGGCTCCCTTGCCGGTGATCGAAATGACGGTATCGCGTGTCATTTCATTGATTTTCTGAACATTGTCCAATGAAATGGTGCTTCCGTCCTTCGCGCCGATGAGCGGTCGGATGTCCTCGAGCATTTTGCGAATGCGAACGACGAAGCGGTCGTTCGAGAGGCGCTTGCTGGAGAGGGTGCCGAGTTGTTTGGAAAAATAATCCAGCAGGGCGGGTTGGTGGAGGAGTTCCGCGCTGTCGGGCGAGTAGGTCTTGCGAACGATCGAGGTCAGAACCTCGGTGCCGCGAATCCAGCCGCCCATGCTCACGAGTTGGGCGAGTTCGTTGTCGCCGAGTTCCACCATCGCACCTTTCACATCCTGCAGGGCGCCGTCGAATTCCTTGCGCACCGCCTGCCAATCTTTCACATCGGCTTTGTCGGTGATGCTCTTGGCGCGTTCGAGCACGGCTTTTTCGACATTGATCGCCTTGGAGAGCGAGAGGACGCGGCGGCCGATTTCCTTCACGCGCTCGGGATCCTCGGCCTCCACGGCCACGAAACCCTCGGCGATGACGGTGCCGAGAAGCAGGGCGACTTGAGCGCGGTTGCCGGTTTGTTTTCCCAAATTCTCGCGCTGCTCGCCGCGCCAGTTCGGGTTGCCGAGTTTGTCGAGCACACCGAAAACCTCGCTGGGCACGGGAACGACGACATCGTCGATGGATTGAGCGGGAAACTCGGAGAGGTCGATGGAGTCGGCGGGCTTCTGCGCCACGCAAACGCCGGTCAGGGCCGCCGCGCAGAAGAGGGCGGTCACTGTTTTCGGTAGGGTCGGCATTTTCAAAATTGAGCGTTGTTGTGCCACCGGGCTCGGGTTAGAACTCGGTCGCAGAATCTGGAATGAATCCCGAAAGATTACAACATCTTCTTCAGGCCGCAAAAGGCCGCCGCCTCCTCGTTATCGGGGATGTGATGCTCGATGAATTCGTGTGGGGCAAAGTCTCCCGCATCTCGCCCGAGGCCCCGGTGCCAGTCGTCGAGGTCCACGAGGAAACTTGCTACCCCGGCGGCGCGGCGAATGTCGCCCGCAATCTCAGCCCTTTCTGCGCGGAGGTGCATCTGTGCGGCCTCGTCGGCAGCGACTCACACGCCGAAAAACTCCGCAGCCTGCTCGCCGCCGAGAGGATTTCCACCAGCGCCCTCGTCGCCGATCCCACGCGCTCGACGATTGTAAAAACCCGCATCGTCGCCCGCCAGCAACAGGTCGTGCGCGTGGACCGCGAACGCCGCAGCCCAGTAGGCGTCGAGGTTTTGGAGCGGGCCTGCGCGGCGATCGAGGAGCTTTTGCCGCAGGTGGACGCCGTAATTTTCGAGGATTACGGGAAGGGTTTTCTCGGCCAGGAACTCAAAGACCGCGCGACCCAAATGGCCCGCCACGCCGGAAAGTATCTCTCGGCAGACCCGAACCCCACGAACCCGCTCGACTGGCGCGGGGTCGATCTGTTGAAACCCAACCGCTCCGAGGCTTTCGCCATGGCCGGCCTGCAGGATCCCGGCGCCGCCGAGAATCCCCTCAACGACCTGCCTCTCCTCGAAACCGGCTCGATTCTTTTGAAAAAATGGGACCTCGTCTCGTTGCTGGTCACGCTTGGCGAGCACGGCATGATCCTTTTTCGTCGCGACGCGGAGCCGTATCACACACCCACGAGGGCGAGGGAGGTTTTCGATGTCTCGGGCGCGGGCGACACGGCCATCGCGCTCTACACTCTGGCGATTTGCGCCGGGGCCACGCCCGCCGAGGCGGCGGAGATTTCGAACTACGCCAGCGGCGTCGTCGTCGCCAAACTCGGCACCGCCACGCTCACCGCGCAGGAGTTGACCGAAGCGTTTCAACGCCATGGGTGACCGCCGCGCGGTATTCCTCGATCGCGATGGCACGCTGATGGAGGAGGTGAACTACTGCAACGACCCCAAGACTGTGCGGGTTTTCCCGGGAACCCTCGAGGCGCTCCAGCGTCTGCGCCAAGCGGGCTGGATCACGATTGTCGTAACGAACCAAAGCGGCCTCTCGAAAGGCAAAATCACGCCCGAGCAATACGAGGCGGTGAATGCCGAATTCCTCCGTCAACTACCCGGCGCCATCGATGCGGTGTATTTCGCGCCCGACCATCCCGAAAACCCCACCCCCCGCCGCAAGCCCGGCACCGGGATGCTCGAGGAGGCCGCGCGGGAATTTGGGATCGACCTCTCGCGGAGTTGGATGATCGGCGACAAGGTGATCGATGTGGAATGCGGCCGCCGCGCCGGTTGCCAAACGATTCTCGTTCGCACCGGCTACGGCGCGAATCTGGAAAACACAGGCGCCGACTTCGTGCACGAGGGAATCGTCACCGCCTTGGAGAGGATCAGCGCCCTCAGTCTGGGGTGATTTATTTTTCCGCCGGCTTCGGTGCGACGAAGCCTGAGATCAAAAACAAAAAGGCCGCCACGCAGATGCAGGAGTCGGCGACATTGAAGGCCGGCCAGTGGCCATACCACGGCAGGATCACATCGAGGAAATCGACGACATAGCCGTTGAGGAGGCGGTCGGTGAGGTTGCCGACAATTCCACTCGCGAGCAGCGCCGCGCCAATACGGCTCGGGGCGTCCAAAAAGCATCCGCGCCGCGCCATCACGGCGACCGCCACGAGCGCGACCGAAGCGAGCCCGATGAAAAAGGCGTTGTTGTCCTTCATCATCCCAAACGCCGCGCCGGTGTTGTGAACCTGCACCAGATTGAAAAATCCAGGAATGACCTCGATGGTCACATGGGTCGGAATGTTGGCGAGGACCAGAAACTTGGAGATCTGGTCGAGGATGTAGAGCGGGAGCGTCAGGAGCAGGAGGAGTCTCATGTGGCTGAGGCGTGTGAGGGTTTGGCCATTTCGAGAGGCGAAGAGGGACTATGCGTGAGGAGGGCTCTGCTTGTCAGAGCCGCATTGGCGTGTTTGCGAGAGCCGCATCGGTCCTGACAAGCAGCACCCTCCTGGGCGGTTTTATTCATCCGAGAGCGGTTTCACAGCGGCCGCAGAGCGTCGGGTGAGCGGCGCTTTGGCCGACTTCGGGACGGTGGCGCCAGCAACGCTCGCAGCGGGCGTTCGAGGTTTTCGCCACCTCGCAGGTCGGGGTTGCCGATTCGGAGATTTCGAGATCGCTCAGGATGAAGATTTCCTCGGCTTCGGACTGGACGGGAGCGAGGGATTTCAATTCCTCGGGCGTGGCACCGAGTTGGATTTTGGCCTCGAGCGCGCTGCCGATCTCTCCGGCTTTTTGGGGCTTTTCCACAGCCTGCGAAATGCGGCTACGGATTTGTAGGAGCGCATCCATCTGCGCGATGGTTTCGGCGTTTTGCCAGGCCGGATCGGGTTTTGGAAAATCCTGCGCGTGGACCGAGCTGCCGCTCTGGAAGTGGCCCCAGGCCTCCTCGGCCGTGTAGGCGAGGATCGGTGCGAGCAGGCGGACGAGGGTGTCGAACACCCGGTGCATCGCGAATTGCGTGGCGCGGCGGCGGGGGGAGGTTTTGGCGTCGCAGTAGAGACGGTCCTTCGTGATGTCCACATACAGACTGCTGAGATCGACCGCGCAGAATTGGTTGATCGTGTGGTGGACGCGGTGGAACTCGAGCTTTTCGTAGGCGTCGAGGCAGGTGGCGACGACTTCCTGAAGGCGCGCGAGGATCCAGCGGTCGACGAAGGTGAGCGATTCCGGCGCAGGAGGATTTGCGGCGTCGTAGTCGTGGAGGTTCGCGAGCAGGATGCGGAGCGTATTGCGGACGCGGCGGTAGGCATCCGAAAGGCGCGTGAAGATTTCCTCGGAGAAGGGCACATCGTCGGTGAAGTTCACGCTGCTGACCCACAGTCGGAGCAAGTCGGCGCCGTATTTGTTCACATAGTGGTCGGCATCCGTGGGCTTCTGGTAGCCACCCGCGGCGGACTTCGAGATTTTCTTGCGCGTGTCGACATCCATCACGAATCCGTGGGTGAGCACGGTGCGGTAGGGGGCTTTTTCGTTGAGCGCGACGGAGGTCATGAGCGAACTCTGGAACCAGCCGCGGTGCTGGTCGGTCGCCTCGAGGTAGAGGTCGGCGGGGAAGGCGAGTTCGGGACGCTGACGCAGGACGGTCTCGTGGCTGAGGCCGGAATCGATCCAGACATCTAGAGTGTCGTTGCGGCGCGTGGTGCCGGCGGGGAGGCCGACGAGTGCGGCCCAGGCGGCATCGTCGAGTTCGAACCAAGAGTTCGTTCCCTTTTCGGAGAAGACTTCGGCGACTTTGTTGATGACGGCGGGGTCGAGGATTGGCTCGTTTTTGTCGTCGTAGAAAACCGGAAGCGGCACGCCCCAAGTGCGCTGGCGCGAAATACACCAGTCGGGACGGGATTCCACCGTTCCGCGAATGCGGTTGCGGCCCCAATGCGGAATCCATTGTGTGCTGTCCACCTCGCGGAGCGCGGCCTCGCGTATCCCGTCGATACGGATGAAAAATTGCTCAACCGCGCGGAAGAGGATCGGCGTTTTGGAACGCCAGCAGTGGGGGTAGTCGTGAAGGTAATCGGACTGGCCGAGGAGTGCGCTGCGCGCGGCGAGGATTTGGAGGATGTCCTTATTGCCCTGATCGAGGACATGGAGGCCGACGAGCTCGGGAATGCCACATTCGTCGGTGAATTTGCCGTAGGCATCGACGGGCGAGAGGACATCGAGTCCGTTCGCTTGGCCAGCGAGGTAGTCGTCCGCGCCATGGCCCGGCGCGATGTGCACCTGGCCCGTGCCTTTTTCCATGGTGACGAAATCGGCGGTGATGACGGGAACCTCGCGGTTGAGGAAAGGATGGCGGGCTTTCGAGCCGGCGAGTTCGGCGCCGGTGAACTCGCGCTCGGCGGGAGCAGCCGAGGATTTGGTTTCGGCGAGGAAGGCCTCCCAGAGCGCGTTGGCGATGACGAGCGACTTGGTCGAACCATCGGAAAGGGTGACTTCGCGCAGGGTGTATTTTTCCTGTGGGTGGACGGCGATGGCGAGGTTCGCGGGGAGCGTCCACGGCGTGGTCGTCCAAATGACGAACGAGGCGTCACCGATCGGACCGCTCGCGGCGGCGAAGGCGACATGGATTGCCGGGTCGGTGCGCTCGGCGTATTCGACCTCGGCCTCGGCGAGGGCGGTGTGTGCACCAGTGCTCCAGAGGACGGGTTTTTTCTTGCGATAGACGAGGCCTTTTTCGACGAACTTCGCAAAGGCGCGGATCATCCCGGCCTCGTAGCCGGGATCGAGCGTGAGGTAGGGATTTTCCCAATCGCCGAGAACGCCGAGGCGTTTGAATTGGCGGCGCTGGATGTCGATGAATTTGCGCGCGTATTCCTCCGAGCGGCGGCGGACTTCGGCGGGCGCCAGGCCAGCGGAGGATTTGACCACGCGGAACTCGATCGGGAGGCCGTGGCAGTCCCAGCCGGGCACGAACGGTGCGCGGAAGCCGGCCATGGTTTTGGATTTCACCACGAAATCCTTGAGAATTTTGTTGAGGGCGGTGCCCATGTGGACATCGCCGTTCGCGAAGGGCGGGCCATCGTGGAGCAGGTAGAGCGGGGCGTCCTTCCGGCGCTCCTGGATTTTGGCGTAGAGGCCGCTGGATTCCCATTTGGCGAGGATTTCGGGTTCGCGCTGGGCAAGGCCCGCCTTCATCGGGAAATCGGTTTTCGGAAGGTTGATGGTGTCTTTGTAGCCGCTCATGAAAGTCGGGGAGCATAATCAGCGGCGCGTGGCAGGGTCAACGCCACCGCTCGGCGATATCATCGACGGAGAGGCTTCGTCGGAATGAACCCGGGACCTTGCATTTTTTTCTTGAACGATAGGCGCCGCAGGAAGAATTCTTTTGTCCAGTTCAACCCCCTATGAAAACCGATCATCAAATCGACCTTTGTCGTGCCTTCGTGCAATCATCCTCCTTTTGGAGCGAGGATATCCCAGAACAAAAAACAGACGGTCCCGTAATCACGATTTCCCAAGCTGCTGGAGCGAGGGGAAATCCGATCGCGGCCGAACTCGTCAGTCGGTTGCTCGAAAATTCTGCCATCCCGCAACATCGCCCTTGGACGGTCTTCAACCAACGACTCGTCCATCAAGTCGTCGAGGAGCACGGCCTGCCGAATAGCACGGTGGGATTTTTTCCCGAGGACCGGACGGGACATTTGATGGATATGCTCGGCGAGGCGCTGGGCCTGCATCCGGGGGTTTTTACGGCAGTTGCCAAAACGGCAGAGACCGTCCTGCGGCTTGGCCAGTCCGGCAATGCGGTGATCGTCGGACGCGGCGGGAATTTCATTACCAAAAACATCCCGATGGCCTTGCATGTGCGATTGGTCGGGACGCTGGAAATTCGCATCCGGAGTTTCGCGAGCATCTACAAAGTTTCCCAAGACGAGGCGGTGAAGGAAGTCGCCCGTCGTGATCGGGCGCGAAAAAACTACATTCTCGAAAATTTCCGCCAGGACATTAACGATGTCACCAACTACGACCTCGTTTTAAATACGGACGATTTGAGTGACAGCGACGCGGCGCGGATCATTTCCATCGCGCTGGAGGCGAAGGTGCGACAGGCCCGGGCGATTTCCCAAAACGATTCGCGCGCGCGGCAGTAAGTCGGGATCGGGTTAAAAAGCCTTCCGCAGATGGCTCGGTAGGATGCCGAGTTGCTCGCGGTATTTCGCGACCGTGCGGCGAGCGACCGGTAGACCGCGGTCGGCGAGAAGCTTCACGAGATCCTGGTCGCTGTAGGGTCGGGTTTGACTTTCCTCCTTCACGATTTGCGCGATGGCTTGGCGGACACTTTCGTTGCTCACCGTCTCCCCGTCGGAATTCGTGTAGCCGTGGGTGAAGAAATACTTCATCTCAAAAACCCCATGCGGCGTGGCGATGTATTTGCCGGCCGAGGCGCGGCTCACGGTCGTCTCGTGAACGCCGACGGCCTCGGCGACCTGCACCATTCGCATGGGCTTGAGGTGGGCGGGGCCGAGGTCCATGAAATCCCGCTGTTGGGCGACAATCTCGCGGGCGATGTTGAAGATCGTCTGCTGGCGTTGCTGGATGCTTCGGATGAAAAAATTCCCGCCTCGGATTTTGTCACGCAGGTAGTCGCGGACCTCCTTCGAGTCGGTGGCGAGCATGTCTTTGTAGGAATCCGAAATTCTCAGGCGGGGAATCTCGTCGCTGTTCAGGGAAACCACATAGTCGTCCCCCTCGCGCTCCACGATGACTTCGGGAGTGACGACTTGATTTGTGTCCTCGGCAAAAGCTCGGCCGGGAGCGGGATCGAGGCGGGCGATCACCTCGGCTGCGCGCTGGATTTCGGGAATTTCCAGGTGCAGTGCCTTGGCGATGTCGTTGAGTTTTTTTCGCCCCAACTCATCCAAGTGGTGGCGGACAATGCGGGATTCGACGGAATGCTGGCGGCCTTGGGCTTTGAGTTGGCGCAGGAGGCATTCCGAGAGAGTGCGGGCGGCAATGCCAGGGGGGTCGAACTGCTGGATTTTTTCTAAAACCCGTTCGACATCGAGCGACATGACATCCATCGAAGCAGCAATTTCCTCGCAAGTCGCGCGGAGGTAACCGCCCTCATCGAGGTTTCCGATGATTTCGACGGCGATCTCGGCGTCTTCCCTCGTCCAGTTGGCTGTTTGGACTTGCTCCAAAAGATGCTCAGTGAGGTTTTGGGGGCGGATTTGGGAGTCCAGGAAATGCTGTCGCTTTTCGAGGGCTTCCTTGGACCAAGTTTCGCCAGAGGAACGCTGGCAGTAGTATTCGTTCCACTCATCCTCGATGCGGGAAGTTTTTTCGGTTTCGGAAGAGGTGGGCTTATCTGAGGGCATTTCCTCCAAGGCGGGATTCGAGCGCAGTTCGGTATCCACCAACTCGAGCAATTCGTTCAGGGGAGCTTGCAGAACATGCAGGCTTTGTTGCATCTGCGGCGATAGCGATTGTTGCATCGCCATGCCGCCCACTTGTTGCATTCCTGCCATACTTCAGTCGCGAGACTAGGCATGAAATCTGCTCTTGCAAGCATGATTCGCGCCATCTTTGGGAAAGGCGCGGGTTGCATTGAGTGGGGCGAAGAGATAATGGGGAGCCCTTTCTGAAATGGGCCCCTTGATTTATTTGGACAACAACGCGACGACTCCCGTCGTGCCGGAGGTTTTGGGGGCGATGGAGCCCTGGCTCCGGGGAGGCTTCGGCAATCCCTCGAGTGGCTACCGACTCGGCCGTGCGGCGGCAGCGGCGATCGACACGGCGCGCAGTCAAGTGGCCGCGCTGGCGGGATGCCAATCCGAGGAATTGGTTTTCACCAGCTGCGGGACCGAGTCGATCACCACGGCGATCCAGTCGGCCGTTGCTTCCCAAAAACGCCACATCGTCACCAGCGCGGTCGAGCACAGCGCCACACTTCGACTTTGTGAGGATTTGGGGGCGATGGGGTTTGAAATCACCCGCCTGCCAGTGGATGCCTCGGGCCACCTGGACTTGGACGAGTTGAATGCGGCCATTCGACCCGAGACCGCCTTGGTTTCCCTGCTTTGGGCCAACAATGAAACCGGCGTCCTCTGGCCTCTCGAAAAAATCGCCGACATTGTTCAAAAAACCAAAGCCATCCTCCACATCGATGCCGTGCAGGCTTTCGGGAAAATCCCGCTTCGTCTCGAAGGCCTCGGAGTCCATTTCATGAGTTTCTCGGGACACAAGCTCCATGCGCCGAAAGGTGTCGGTGCCCTCTACATCAACCGCCGCGTTCCCTTCACCCCGTTCCTGCGTGGCACTCAGGAAAACGGCCGCCGCGGAGGCACCCAGAATGTCGCCTCGATCGTCGCCTTCGGAAAAGCCGCCGAAATCGCCGCCGCCCATCCGCTCGAACCCACGCTCCGCGACCGCCTCGAAACTTCCCTCCTCGCCTCCATCCCTGGTTGCTCCGTCAACGGCGACCGCGCCAACCGCCTTCCAAACACCATCAATCTCTCCTTCGAAGGCGTCGAGAGCGAAGCCGCCCTCATCCTCCTCGACGAGCGCGGCGTCTGTTGCTCCGCCGGTTCCTCCTGCGCCACCGGCTCGGGAAAACCCTCCCATGTCCTGAAAGCGATGGGCCTCACCGACGCCCGCGCCAAATCCTCCCTCCGCCTCTCCCTCAGCCGCCTCACGACCCCCGAGGAAATCACCCGCACCGCCGAAATCCTCCCCGCCGTCATCGAAAAACTCCGCGCTGTTTCTCTCGCTGACAGCCCAGTTGCTTTCTCATAAAAACCCCCTCTGTGCTCTCTGTGTCCTCTGTGGTCAATCCTATCGAAATCTAACTCATGCTCGAAAAACACCTCCTCCAAATCGTCCAGGAACTCTCCCTGCAACCCCGCCAAGTCGCCGCCACTGCTGTCCTTCTCGAGGAAGGCGCGACCGTGCCGTTCATCGCCCGCTACCGCAAGGAACGCACCGGCGAGCTCGATGAAGTCCAGATCGCCAACATCCGCGACCGCCTGCAGGAACTTGAGGAACTCGACAAACGCCGCGAATCGATCCTCTCCTCGCTCGAGGAACGCAAACTCCTCACCGAGGAATTGAAGGTCAAAATCGACGCGGCCAAAAACCTCTCCACCCTCGAGGACCTCTACCTCCCGTTCCGCCCGAAAAAGCGCACCCGCGCGACGATGGCCAAGGAAAAAGGCCTCGAGCCGCTCGCCGACTTGCTCTGGGAGCAAAATCCGAATACCGATCCCGAAGCCGATGCCGCCCCGTTCGTCAGCGCCGAAAAGGAAGTGCCTGACACCGCCGCCGCCCTCGCCGGAGCGCGCGACATCCTCGCCGAGCGCATCAACGACTCCGCCGAGGCCCGCGCCGCGCTGCGCGATCTCTACCTCAACAAAGCCACCCTCAAATCCAAAGTCGTCTTTGAAAAAGAAAAGGACGCCGCGAAATTCAAAGACTACTTCGATTGGAGCGAGCCGGTCGCCCAATGCCCGTCGCACCGCTTCCTCGCCATCCGCCGCGGCGAGACCGAAGGGCTGCTTTTCTCCCGCATCACGCCGCAAGAAGAGGAAGCCCTCGCTGCCCTCGACCATCTTTTCGTCAAAGGCTCCCACGCCTCCGCGCAACAGGTCCGCCTCGCCGCGCATGATTGTTACAAGCGCCTCCTCGGTTTCGCGATGGAAGGCGAGGCTCGCGTTTTCTATAAAAAGAAAGCTGACGAGGAAGCCATCCGCGTCTTTGCCGAAAATATCCGCGAACTCCTCCTTGCCTCACCGCTCGGCCAAAAAACAACCCTCGCGCTCGACCCCGGCTTCCGCACCGGCTGCAAACTTGTCGTGCTCGATCCCCAGGGAAAACTCCTGATGAACGAAGTCGTCTATCCTGAAAAAGGAGCCCGCGACCGAGCCGAAGCTGCCGAAGTCATCAAGTCGGTCGTCTCCCGTTTCAAAATCGAAGCCATCGCCATCGGTAACGGCACCGCCTCGCGCGAAACCGAAACCTTCGTTCGCGCCCTCGGCCTGCCGCCTGCCATCACGATTGTCGTCGTGAGCGAATCCGGCGCGTCGATCTACTCCGCCTCGGAAGTCGCCCGCGAGGAATTCCCGAATCTCGACCTCACGGTGCGCGGTGCCATTTCCATTGGACGCCGCCTCATGGACCCGCTCGCCGAACTCGTCAAAATCGACCCCAAATCCATCGGGGTCGGCCAATACCAGCACGATGTCGATCAATCCGCCCTCAAGCGCTCGCTCGATGACGCCGTCGTCTCGTGCGTGAACCATGTCGGCGTGGAACTCAACACCGCCAGCGCCCATCTCCTCGGCTATGTCTCCGGCCTCAACTCCCGCACCGCACTAGGCATCGTGGAATTCCGCAACCAAAACGGCCCCTTCAAATCCCGCAACGAACTTCTGAAAGTCCCCGGCCTCGGTCCCAAGGCCTTTGAGCAAGCCGCCGGATTCCTCCGCATCCGCAACGGCGCGCATCCACTCGATGCCAGTGCCGTCCATCCCGAGCGCTACGATCTCGTGGACAAAATGGCCGCCGACCTCGGTTGCTCGGTCGGCGAACTCCTCCAGAATCCCGCCCGCCGCACGGCTATCAAAGCCGAAAAATACACCACGCCTGAAGTCGGCCTGCCCACCTTACAGGACATCCTGAAAGAGCTCGCCAAGCCCGGCCGCGACCCGCGCAAGCAATTCGAGGCCTTTTCGTTCTCTGACGAGGCGATGAAAATCGAAGACCTCAAGCCTGGCATGAAACTCCCCGGCATCGTCACGAATGTCGCAGCCTTCGGCGCGTTCATTGATGTCGGTGTGCACCAGGACGGCCTCGCGCACATAAGCCAGCTCAGCGACCAATTCGTGAAAAACCCCTCGGATGTCGTGAAGGTCGGCCAAAAAGTGAACGCCACCGTGATGGAGGTGGATTTCGAGCGCAAACGCATCAGCCTTTCCTTGAAAACCAACCCTGAACTCGGCGCCCCGTCCCGCGGCCCGCGCGATAGCAGCGCCGGATCGAGAAATTTCCAACCCCGGCCCCAGCAAAAACAAGCCCCGCAAGTCGATTGGTTCACCGCCGCGATGAACAAAAAGAACTAAGGGGCGGCTTTAAAAATAGTAATACATTCTATATTATGTAATTGGCACGCTTAATTCTGTGTATTCACTGCATAAAAACATTACAAATTTCTTTTTTCGATGAAAGCAAGCGACTTGCCGCGTTGAGCCGTCTGCGAGACCCATTGGAAGAGTTGGCCAAGCACATTGACTTCGAGATGTTTCGCCCTATTTTGACCGATGCTCTGCGCAAGGCCGAGCGCAAAAGCCCCGCCGGACGCAAACCTTTGGATGTGATTTTGATGTTCAAGGCTTTGATCATCCAGCGTCTCTTCAACCTCAGCGATGAGCAGTTGGAGTATCAGATCACAGATCGGCTTTCCTTTACCCGGTTTCTAGGGTTGCATATCGGAGAGACCATTCCTGATTATACAAGTTTCTGGGGTTTTCGAGAGGCCCTGGCGGAAAAAGGTTTGGAACGCCAACTCTTCAACCGGTTTTCAGCCAAACTGGAAGCCGAGGGCGTTTTTGCCAAAAGCGGTTCGATCATCGATGCCACGATCGTTGAAGTTCCCAAGCAACGCAATAGCCGGGAGGAAAATGCCGAGATCAAAGCCGGACATGTTCCTGTAGATTGGGATGAAAACAAAAGCTGCCACAAGGATACCGACGCTCGGTGGGTAAAGAAGAATGGAGTGAGTTATTACGGATACAAAGACCACGTCAAAACGGATGCGGGCACTTCCTTGATCACCGACTATCGAGTCACAGCAGCCAGCACGCATGACAGTGTTGCCTTGAAGGAACTTGTTAACGAGGCTGATACTGGAAAAACCCTTCACGCAGACAGCGCCTATACGGGAGAGGAGATCGAGCAGGTTTTAAAGGACTTGAAGATCGAAAACAAGGTGTGCGAAAAAGGTTACCGAGGCGCTCCGCTTACAGAAGACCAGCGCCGACACAATCGCCAAAAGTCGAAAAACCGCGCTCTGGTGGAGCATGTGTTCGGGTCCACCTCAGTCTTCGTAGTCGAGGAGCAGTTCCTCGAGGCTGGCGCGGGCCACATTCACAAGGCGGAGTTCGGCTTGCGACGAGGTCGCCGATGCTCGGCTACCTTCGGCGATGTTTTGTCGTCCGGAGCGGGCCGCTTGCACCATCTGGTCGATAGTTCGCGAGCGGGGGTCGAGGAACTTTTCGCAGAACCAGTAGGTGGCGTCGTAGATCAGCGTGGCGGTCTGGAAGCTCGCGGTTTTGCGGTAGCCTCCGCTGGGGCGGAGCTATTTGTGCATTTTTAGGAAGAAGAGATCGGACGGATCGGTCTGATCCGACAGATCAGACGGATCTTAGAAGAGCTTGCGCGGCGGCGAGGGCTTCGGGGATTTTGGTGGTGTCTTTGCCGCCGCCTCGAGCGGAGTCGGGCTTGCCGCCTCCTTTGCCGCCGACAATCGGGGCGGCGGTTTGGATCAGTTTACCGGCTTGGATTTTCGAGACATGGGCGGGGCTCACGCTGGCGGCCAAGGCAACGGCGTTGTTGGCGGAACCGGCGAGGAGGGCGGCGCCATCGAAGGTGGGCTTGAGCGCGTCGAGGACGGCTTGGAGATAGTCGCCATCGACGGCGCCGAGGTGGACGGCTAGGAAGGGGATGCCATTGAGGGTTTCAGCTTTAGCGACGAGGTCTTTGGCGCTTGCGGCGGCTTCGCGGGCGCGGGCGGCTTTGAGGGTTTTCTCGAGTTCCTTTTGGTGTGCGAGCAGGGCTTCGAGTTTCTTTTCGATCTCGGCGGCTGGGGAATTGAGGAGGCGTGCGATTTCTTGGAGGCGCTGGGTTTCGCTGTTGGCGAGGGTGCAGGCTTCGAGGCCGGCGACGGCTTCGATGCGGCGGACTCCTGCGGCGATGGCGGCTTCGGAGAGGATGCGGAAGAGACCGATCTCGCCGGTGGCGCGGGTGTGCGTGCCGGCGCAGAGTTCCATCGAGTAGCCGTCGAGCTTCGCGGGCGAGCCTCCGATTTGGACAACGCGAACGGTGTCGCCGTATTTGTCGCCGAAGAATTGCATGATGTCGGCGCGGCCACGGACCTCGGCGTAGGGAACTTCGGTCCAGCTCACGGAGGCGTTGGCGAGGATGCGTTCGTTGACGAGGGTTTCGATGTCGCGGACCTGCTCGGGCGTGAGCGGGGCGCTGTTGAAGTCGAACGAGAGTTTTTCGGGAGAGACGGAGGAGCCTTTCTGCGTGGCGTCTTTCGAAACGACTTCGTGGAGGGCCCAGTGGAGGAGGTGGGTGACGGTGTGGTGGCGCTGGATCGCGGCGCGGCGCGGGCCAGTGACTGAGATTTCGACTTCGGAACCCACGGCGGGGGCGTCAGCGGAGTCGAGGAGGTGGAGATAGGTGTGACCGGTTTTCTGGGTATTCGTCACAAGCCACAGCTGGCCGGAGCCTGTGATCTCGGCGGTGTCTCCGATCTGGCCGCCCATCTCGGCGTAGCAGGGCGTGGTGTCGAGGATGACGGCGGTTTTGTTTTTGATCGAAACGACCTCGAGGACGCGGGCTTTTTCGGTGAGGGAATCGTAGCCGGTGAAGGGGGTGGGGGTGGGGGTTTCGATTTCGGAGAGGGCGATGACTTCCTTCTTCTGCGCGGCGCGGGCACGGGCGCGCTGGGCTTCCATGAGTGTCTCGAACCCGGCGGTATCCACCTTGAGTCCGCGCTCGCGGGCCATGAGTTCGGTGAGGTCGAGTGGGAAGCCCTGTTCGTCGTAGAGCTTGAAGGCGAAGGCGGCGGTAATGTCGCCCTTGGCGGCCTCTTCGTTGAAGAGGGTGATACCTTTGTCGAGGGTGCGATTGAAGGTCTCCTCTTCGAGCTTCAAGACCTGCTCGATGTGTTTTTGCTTCGCGCGGAGTTCGGGGAAGACCTCGCCCATGGTGCGGGCGAGGACATCGACCAGCTTGTGGAAGAACGGTTCGTGCAAGCCGAGTGAGCGACCGTAGCGGACGGCGCGGCGGAGGATGCGGCGCAGGACATAGTTGCGGTCGGTATTGCCGGGCTGAATGCCGTCGGCGATGGCGAACGAGAGGGTGCGGATGTGGTCGGCGATGACGCGGAAGGCGACATCGGTTTTTTCCTGCTCGGTGTCGCCGGTAGAGCCGCTGACAGGGAGGGTGGAGCCGTAGGTGCGGCCGCTGAGTTTTTCGAGTTCGTCGAAGATCGGACGGAAGATGTCGGTCTCGTAGTTCGAGATCCGGGCGTTGGCGAAATCGCTGAGGTTTTTTGTGCCTTGGATGATCGAGGTGACGCGCTCGAAGCCCATGCCGGTATCGACATGGCGCGCGGGGAGCGGGCTGAACGAGCCGTCGGGATTC
The DNA here is from genome assembly GCA_026398255.1 of Verrucomicrobiota bacterium. Classification (GTDB taxonomy): domain Bacteria; phylum Verrucomicrobiota; class Verrucomicrobiia; order Chthoniobacterales; family Terrimicrobiaceae; genus UBA967. Next base: position 51,093 of record JAPLTG010000010.1, on the reverse strand, counting down.
GCGTTGAACTGGATGAAGACGAGGTTCCAAATCTCGATGCAGTCGGCGGAGCCTTTGTTGACCAGCGCGCCGCGGGTGTCGCCGGCGGGGGTAAGGTCGACATGGAGTTCGGAGCAAGGGCCGCAAGGGCCGGTTTCGCCCATCATCCAGAAGTTGTCTTTTTTGTTTCCGTTGACGATGTGGACGGCGGGATCGAGGCCGGCGGCGCGGAATTTTTCGGCCCAGAAATTCCATGCCTCCTCGTCGCGCGAGGCAGGATCGCCGGGTTCGGGGTTGTAGATCGTCGCGTAGAGGCGGTCAGCGGGGAATTTCCAGCGGTCGATGATGAGTTCCCACGCCCAGTCGATCGCTTCTTTTTTGAAATAGTCACCGAACGACCAGTTCCCGAGCATTTCGAAAAAGGTGTGGTGGTAGGTGTCGAGGCCAACATCATCCAGGTCGTTGTGTTTGCCGCCGGCGCGGATGCATTTCTGGGTGTCCGCCGCGCGTTGGTCGGAGCTTGGAACGCAGCCAGCCCACTTCGAGACATCGGGGGATTTTTGACCGAGGAAAATGGGGACGAACTGGTTCATGCCGGCGTTCGTGAACAGGAGGTTCGGCGAGTCCGGCATGAGACTCGAGGAGGGCACGATGGTGTGCTGTTTTTCGTTGAAAAAATTGAGGAACGACTGGCGGATTTGGGCTGATGTCATGGCTGGAAAAATGTCGCGGAAGGAAAAACGAGTGTGCGCGGCTTGGCAATGGCGATCACTCGGCGGGAAGGTTGTTTAAAAACGCGGCGGGGACGAAGGCGATCTCGGGTGTTCCTTCGATGTGGACTGGCAGGGTGCCATCGGGTTGCGGCGCGCCGATAGCCAGGGAAAGAACGGCGTGCTCGCCAGCGAGGGCTTCGGGGGTGTTTTCGGAAAGCTCCGCAAGGAATTCCAAACGGGATACCGGCGGGTTGAGCGATGCGGCGGCAAGCCCGGCAGGGGTGGCGGGTGCGTAGCGCGAAGTTTTGGTCTCTGAGAGGGTTTTGAAAAACCCTTCCACCGCGCCGCTCCAGCCGCCCTCGGCACGGCGGATTTCGTTTTTGGATCCGCCATCCTGCCAACGGATCAGATCGACAAGGTCGGGATTGAGGCGGGCGAGCGCGCGGTCGCGGAGTTGGTCGAGATCAATCTTGCTTAACTCCGCGAGGGCCGGGGGAGCGGAGCCGCTGATGTTGCGGGGCTGGAGGCGGACTGGGACAAAGCCGTCCGGCGAGGGTTTGCCGATGGAAATGATCGAGGGTTCCGGCAAGTTCTCGCTGAAAAACCGAATCTCTGAAAGTTGATCGACGGGGGAGGTGGAGGCTTCGGTTTTTTTGTTGGATTGGTCGATCGAGGCGAGTCGAAGGGCGCTCCATTTTTGGAGCAGGGCGGTGACGACTTCGTTGTCGGCCGGGGCGGCGAGGGGCTTGGTGATTTGCCAGCCGCGACCTTTGTTTTCGAGTTCGAGAGTGGTTGAGCCTCGAAGAATTTCGATGCGGCGGACGCGATCGGGATCGATCGTCACAAGGCGACGGTCGCGGAAGTTGTCGGACGGCATGGCGATTAACTTCGTGAGGTCATTGGGGATCAGGTAGACCGCGTTGGATTTTTCGAAGGCCACATAGGTTCGGTTGCCATCGCCGCCGACTTTTCCAAAGAGCAGCGAGAGTGGCCGATCGCCCTTGAAGTCGAGTTGCAGCGTGCTTTTGAGAACGCCGTAGGTGGCGAGGTTTTGCTTGTCCTGAATCTCGGAGGGATCGATCCGATCGAGGACGGGAGTGGACAGCGCGGTTTTTAAAATGGCGGCTACGGCCTCGGGATTGGCCACGTCGGGGTTTGTGGTTTCCAAAATCCAGCCACCCTCCTCGCGCTTGATGCGGAAGGATTGGTCGCCGTTGGTGATTCGGATGTGGGCGATGTCCTCGGGATCGAAGTCGAAAAGTGGCGAGCCGGGTTGGATGGTTCGTTCGGGCGATGACCGCCAGCGCTCGGTGGTTCCGACAAACACCGCGAGGCCGATGGCTAGCAGAACCAGGAAAATCGTGGCGACGCGGCTCATGAGCGTCGTTTGACCCACATGACGAACCCCGCGAACGCCGCCAGGCCGGGAACGCCGAGCATCACGGCAAGCGCGAGGCGGGAGAGTTGGGCATCGGTGAGGCGGAGGTTGAAGCGGGTGATGTTTTTTGGAGTGATGCCAGTGAGGTTTCCGCGGTCGATGAGGGAATTCACCGAGCCGACGAGGAAATCGAGTCCCGGCGGAGTGAGGAACGGGTCGAGGGCGAATTGGAACGAACCCACGACGATGAGGCGCGAGGTTTGGACATCCACGCGGTCATCCTCGACACCATCGCGGTCCGCCGAGGCGGCGAGGACGAGCGGTTGGCCGTTGTCGATGCCGTCCTGGTAGGCGACGCCTTGGGGTTGGTTCGGTGCGTAATCCGTCTCGCCCCAAAACTCCTCGGCGGCCTGGACGAGCGGGCGGATGCGGATTTTTTCAGCTTCGGCATGCGAAAGGTCGAAGCCGAGTGATTGGGTGGCTCCGGGAAAAAAGAGGTTTGTGCCCTCGAGTCGGCGGGTGGCTTCGGCGTTTGGTAAAACCTGGGCGGTCACTTCACGCAGAATTCCGGTGGCGAAGGGGAGTTGGATTAAACGCAGAACACGGTCGTTGCGCGGGACGATGCCGGAATTTGCCAGCAAGCCATGCAGGCGGGGTGTGGCGGCATTCGGGTCGAGCAATACAAGCAACTTCCCGCCGCCTCGGAGCCATGAGCCGAGAACGGCGGCTTCGCGCTCGTCGAGATCGGACTGCGCGCCGGCGACCACGACGGCCGAGGCGTCCGTCGGGATGACATCGAGTCCAGCCAGCGAGAGGGTTTTCACGGCGGCATTCTGGATCGAGACGGCCTCGGCGAATTTGTTGGCGTCGCGAGTCGGAGAGGCTTCGCCGTGGCCTTGCAGGAAGTAAATCGTCTCGGTCTCTGGCTTCAAAATCGACATCAGAGCGCTGGTAAAAACCTGCTCGCCCCGAAATGCCAGCAACACCGGTGCACCGCCTTGCGCCATGGGTGAGAGGTCGAACTCCCCCATCTCCGCGATGTTCACCACGCGGCTCCGGTCGTCGTATTCAAGGATCATGACATTGTCCAAGCCCGCGAGGTTGTAGTCCGTCTTGAGTTCTTGGATGCGTTGGATGTTCCGAGTGGGGTCGATGTATTCCACGAGCAGGTCGGAGCGTTTGTTGAAAAGCACCTCGTTCATGAGGCCGCGTAGGTCGGTAAGGAGCGGAGCGACGGGTGAGTAGAGGGTCGGCGAGGCGATGATGACGATGTGCAGGGGTTTCTTAAACTCTTTCAAAACCGCACGCGTCTGACCGGCCAGGGAAAATTTTTGCGACCTCGAAAAATCCCGCCGTTCGTAGTGAACCGAGCCGAGGTAGTTCACGAGCCCATAGATTACCAGCACGGCGAGGATTTGCAGGCTGATGCCGATTTTGATGCCGGTCCGCGGCGGCTTCATGCCTTCCACCTCCGGTATTGGAAAATGTGGAAGGTCGCGAACAGCACCACGAGGGTGGAGGAGAGATAAAACACCACTGGACGCGTGTCGAAGATGCCCCGCGAGAAATCCATCATGTGCTCGATCGGCGAGAAATAATAGGTCATCTCGCGGAGGGCGTTGCCAGTTGCAGGAATGAAAAATGCCAGCAGGCCGATGAAAAACAGGCAGAGGATCGCGCTGAAACAAACCACCGCCGCCACGATTTGGTTGTCGGTGAGCGCGGAGGCGAGGCAGCCGATCGCTGTGAAAAGGCAGCCCATCAGAAGCAACATCGCATACGCGCCGACATAGCTCCCCGCCGCACCGGCGGCATCGATGCCGGTCACCGCCTCAAACGCCGTGAAATACAGCAGGCTCGGTGCCCACAGAATGACATAGAAAAACAGGCAGCCCGCGAATTTGGCGAACACGACTTGGAAGTCCTGCACCGGCGCGGTCATCAGCGTCTCGAGCGTTCCCATTTTCGACTCCTCGGCGAAGACGCGCATCGTGATCAGCGGAAAAACCAGCACGAGCGGAATCCAGAAATACACGGTGTTGAAAAACGCCTCGACCATCGTGGTGGTTCCGGAGCTGTGATTCAGCAGCGAGACGCCCGCGTGGAAGTTGAAGCCCGTGACGACGAGGAAAAAGCACATCACCACATAGGCCAGCGGTTGGTGGAAAGCCGACGAAACCTCGCGACCGAACAGGATGAAAAAGCGTCGCATGGACTAGAAGTTCTCCTCCCCGCCGGTGACTTCCGCAAAAACCCGCTCGAGTGTGACGGGTGGGCGGCTGATTTCGCGGACGCGCCATTTGTTTTCCGTCGCGTGGTGGAAAAGCGCCTCGCGCGGGTCGCGGTCTGGTGCCGCCTCGATCGTAAAAACCGTCCAGTCCCCATCCCGCCGGTGAGACACGCCCTGCACACCCTCGAGTTGGCGGAGGTCCGTGGCGGCGGCACGCGGGTCGGCCACGATGGCATCGAAAAGAATGTGTCCCGCCTGACCAAGGCGGGCGCGGAGGTTTTGCGGAGTATCCATCGCCTCGATCCGGCCCTTGTTGATGATGATCACCCGCGAGCAAAGCATCTCCACCTCGGGGAGGATGTGGCTGGAGAGCAGAATCGTGTGGTGGCGGCGGAGGTTGCGGATGAGATCTCGGACGAGGCGGATTTGGTTTGGATCGAGTCCGATCGTCGGCTCGTCGAGGATGAGGAGGTCGGGTTCGTGGATCATCGCATCGGCCAAGCCCACGCGCTGGCGGAAGCCTTTCGAGAGTCGCCCGATGATTTTTTTGCCGACTTCGTCGAGCCCGCACATTTCGAGGACATCGCCCACGCGCTCGGTGAGGCGGCGTTGGGGGACACCTTTCAGTCCCGCGCGATAGCGGAGAAATTCTGCGACGCGCATGTCGAGGTAGAGCGGGACATTTTCCGGCAGGTAGCCGATGTGCTCGCGCGCTTTGAGGGATTCGGAAAAAATATCGAACCCCGCGACGCTGGCCCGGCCGGAGGTGGGGGGCAGGTAGCCTGCGAGCATCCGCATCGTGGTGGATTTTCCGGCGCCATTCGGGCCCAGGAATCCCACGATCTCGCCCTTCTCAACGGTGAAGTCGATACCGTCTACTGCGGTGATGGCACCGAAGCGTTTCGTGAGTTGTTCGACTTTGACCATGAAGCCGCCAACCTTAACGCCCGTGTCCTCCGGGTTGGAAGAAAAACACTCCCGCGCCACACTTTCTCTGTTCCAGACTTTCTCTTGCAAAATCAAGCTCCGCCACTAGCTTCCCCCGCATACGGCGCCTTCGTCTAGGGGTTAGGACACAGCCCTCTCAAGGCTGGTGCACGGGTTCGAATCCCGTAGGCGCTGCCAGTTTATTCCCTCCCGATTCTCTGGGGTTAAACTTTCCCGGAAATGTGCAGGTGTATTTCCTATTCCCCGAAAAGCTCGGGCTGGCCGGGGGTTGCTTTTTTCGGGGCTTCGAGGCCGATTTTTCGGTAGGCCTTCGGCATGGCGACGCGGCCTTGGGCGGTGCGTTTGATGTAGCCTTGCATGATCAAATACGGCTCGTGGACTTCTTCGATCGTGCCGGATTCCTCGCCGATGGCGACGGCGAGGCTGTTCACGCCGACGGGGCCTCCATCGAAAAGTCCGATGATCGCTTCGAGGATTCGCTTGTCCATTTCGTCGAAACCATCGGCATCAATGTCGAGCATGGTGAGAGCATCGGCGGCGGTTTGGGCGGTGATTTTTCCGCCGGCTCGGACGAGGGCATAGTCGCGCACCCAGCGCAGGAGGTTGTTGGCGATGCGGGGAGTTCCTCGCGCGCGGCGGGCGACTTCGAGGTCGGCGCCGGGCCCGAGCGCGCTGCCAAGCAGTCCGGCGCTGCGGGAGACGATCGAGGCCAAAACCTCGGGCGTGTAGTAGTCGAGGCGGCAGTTCATGCCGAAGCGCGAGCGAAGAGGGTCGCTGATCATGCCGGAGCGGGTCGTGGCGCCGATGAGGGTGAATGGCGCGAGATTGAGACGCACGGTGCGGGCGCTGGGGCCTTGGTCGATGACGATGTCGAGTTTGAAGTCCTCCATCGCCGGGTAGAGGTATTCCTCGATGGCGGGGGCGAGGCGGTGGATTTCGTCGATGAAAAGCACGCCGCCGCGTTCGATATTCGTGAGGAGGCCCGCGAGGTCGCCGGCCTTTTCAATCATGGGGCCGCTGGTCGTGCGGACCTCGGCGCCCATGGCGTTGCCAATGATGTAGGCGAGCGTGGTTTTGCCGAGTCCCGGCGGGCCGCTGAGGAGGATGTGCTGGAGTGTGTCGTTGCGGGCCTTGGCGGCATCGACCATGACGCGCAGGCGCTCGACGGTTTTATCCTGTCCGGCGAATTCCTCGAAAAGCGGCGGGCGCAGCGAGATTTCGAATGCCGCATCGATCGGTTCGGCTTCAGTGGATTTCACTACGGACTCGGACATGAACGGCACACTATCCATTCACCTTTCCCGACTGCAATCCTGCGGGGGAGGATTTGGGTTCAGGGTTTGGCAAAGACGGATTGGATTTCCTTGAGCGAAACGCCGAGCAACTTTTGTGCGAGGGGATCGAGTTGTGCCGGCGTGCCACGGAAGTGCATTGTCTCCTGTGTGTGGTTAAGCTTTTTTCCGGGGGCGAGGGGCTTGGCGGGCGAGGAGGTTTCGAGTTCGTAGAATGGCCCGAGGGCCGCTTTGCCGGGAGCGGAGGGGCCGTCGTTGTAGACATTGATCAAGTCGCCGGCGTAGGGGTCCTTGTGGTCCATCCACTGGGAACGCACATAGGGCATCGAGGAGGCCTTGGCGGGCGGGACAGTGCGCACGACGGTGAGGATGCCGCGATCGGGATCGTAGCCGGCGGCAATGCCGGTGGTGCGTCCCGGAGGAATACCAATTTTCGAGCGGTAGTCTCCATCGGCTTTGAAAAAGACAGCCTTGTCGGTGGTGACGAGCCGGTCCTTCCCGACAGCGCCAAAATAGTCGGTGTTCACAGCCGGTCCCGCGCCGGGCTTGAGCGGGGCGACGACGGTGACATTTGGGCCGTGTTTGAACATTCCCAGGAGCCAAATGGAGATAAGGCCCTTGTCTTTCGTCCAAGCCTCGGCGGATTTATTGGTGACGGAATTTTTTGTGCGGTAGGCGACGAGGGAAACGCCCTCGGGGATTTTTGTGCCGAGGATTTTTTCGACGGACTTCGCAGGGAGGATTTCGACCGTGCGGTCGATGTGCATTTTCAATTTCGTCCCGGCGCGGTTCGGAATTTCGGCGTCCTTCGAAAACTTGATCTTGCGGGAATCGGCCGACACGACATCGAAGGGTTCGGTGTCGAGGAGCGCCGGAGTTTTCCAGTTTTTGAATTCATAGGTGGCCGGAGCGGGCGGGAAGAACAGGGCATACTGGCCGCCCTCGGGTCCAAGCCAAAACCTCTCCTCACCACCGAAAATGTGGATGTGCTTCGCATCGCCCTTACGCTCGGCCTCGGGCTTGATGCCTTTCGCGATATTCTTGCGGTGGATCCACCCCAAGCTCGCGCCGGAATCTCCGCCGCTGGTGGAGGTCATCACACGCCCCTGCCAGGCGGGAGCCACGGCCACGCGCGCGCCGGTGCCAGGGACTTCCAGCACGAGGATGCCGGTGTTTTTTTTGAGGAATGCCAAATCGTCACCGAATGTGGGCGCGGTGTCGGAGGCGTGGATGGTTGGCGCAAGTGCCAGGATCGGCAGGAGGAGACGGAGGGTGGTTTTCATGGGTTGGAGTTCGATTTGATGAAAGATTTATTTTCCAAAAACAAGATTGCAGATGATCACCGAAGCGGTGACGCCGGCGAGGTCGGCGACCAGACCAGCGGGCACGGCGTGGCGGGTGCGGCGGATGGCGACCGAGCCGAAATAGACGGCAATGACATAGAATGTCGTCTCCGTGCTGCCCATGATCGAGGCGCCCATGCGTGCGAGCAGGCTGTCGGGACCTTGGCTTTGCACGAGTTCGGCGAAGATGCCGTTCGCCCCGCTGCCGCTGAGAGGACGCATTAGGACGAGCGGGAGGAGTTCGGTGGGAAAATGGATCGCCGCGAGGAATGGCCCGATGGCGCGTGAGACCATGTCGATGCCCCCGGCCGCGCGGAACATCGCCACCGCGGCGATGATGGCGACGAGGTAGGGGATGATCCGGATGGAAACCTGGAAGCCCTCCTTCGCACCCTCGACGAATTCCTCGTAGACCTTCACCCGGCACAGCGCGGCGTAGAGCGGGAAGAAGGCGACGAGAAAGGGAATCGCCAGATACGAAACCGCCTCGACCACGGCAGCGAGCGGGTTGGCGGGGGCTTCGGAAGTTTGGAGGAATTGCCAGCCGAACCAAAGGAAACACGCGGAGAAAGCGAGCAAAAGGAGCGATCCCCACCACGCAGGCTTCGCGAGGTTTTGGGCAGGCAAATCCTCGGAGTCGGCGGCGAGGGACTCGGGGGATTTTTCAGCTGGGGGCAGGGCATAAAAGGGCAGGCGCTCGAGCGTTTTCACAGCGATGAGGCCGGCGATGGTCGAGCAGCAAGTCGCGAAAAACGCCGTGCCGATGATGACGGTCGGATTTTTCGATCCGGCGGCGGCAAGGATGGCCACGGTGGTCGCGGGGATGAGTTGGATCGAGGAGGTGTTGATCGCGAGAAAGGTGCACATCGCGTTCGAGGCCGTGCCCGGGCGGGGGTTGAGTTTTTCCAGATCCTGCATGGCGCGGAGGCCGAGCGGCGTGGCGGCGTTGCTGAGGCCGAGCATATTTGCGGCCATGTTCATGACCATCGATCCCATCGCGGGGTGGTTCGGAGGCACATCCGGAAAAAGCCAGCGCAGCACAGGACGCAAGGCGCGGGCGAGGATGTTCACCAACCCGGAGGCCTCGGCGAGTTTCATCAGGCCAAGCCAGAGCGCCATCACACCGGCGAGCGGGAGGGCGATGGTCATTACGGCCGTTTTGCAGGCTTCGAAGGCGGCGTTGGTGACGGCTTGGAGTTGTCCATTGAAGCCGCCGAGGAGCACCGCAAGGACGACCAGACCGAGCCAGATGTAATTCAGCATGTGCGGAAATTGCCCGAAACCTCCCACCGGCGGAAAGGCGAAATCCCGGGGCGCGGCAGAGTATTGGAAAAAGTGACACGATGGGGATTGCCGAATGCCGCGCCGAAGGGTAGGGAGCGGACAACCTTTCGCACCCATGATTCCCATTACCATCGAGGGTCTGCACAAAAAATTCGGCGAAGTCACCGCGCTCGCCGGCATCACGCTCCGCATCGAAAAGGGCGAATTGTTTTTCCTGCTGGGGCCGAGTGGTTGCGGCAAGACGACCCTGCTCCGCCACATCGCCGGTTTTTACATGCCGGACTCGGGAAAAATTCTCTTCGGCGACGATGATGTGACGCTTGTCCCGCCGCACAAGCGCAACACGGGAATGATGTTTCAGAGCTACGCGCTGTGGCCGCACATGACTGTCGCGAAAAATGTGGCGTTCGGCCTCGAGGAGCGGCGCATGCCTGCGGCGGAGGTGAAAAAACAAGTCGCGGCCGCGTTGGAGTCGGTGCAGATGGAGAGCTACGCCGACCGCAAGATCGCCCAACTCTCCGGCGGCCAGCAACAGCGTGTGGCCCTGGCGCGCGCTCTGGTGATCAGACCCCGATGCCTCCTGCTCGATGAGCCGCTCTCGAATCTCGACGCCAAGCTCCGCCTCGAGATGCGCAACGAAATCCGCCGCGTCTGCAAAGACTCCGGCCTCACGGCGATTTATGTGACGCATGACCAAAAGGAGGCGCTCTCGATCTCCGACCGCATGGCGATCCTCGATGGCGGCCGCATCGCGCAGGTCGGAACGCCCGAGCAGGTCTATCGGCGTCCGCTCTCGCCCGTGGTGGCGGATTTCATCGGCGAGACGAATTTCATCCAAGGCAAAGTCCGCTCGCGCGAGGGCGCGGCGGGTTTTGTGGAAACCGAGTCGGGCGTTTTTGAGGGGGTTTTCGCGGACCCGAATTGGAAACCCGAACCCGGCGAGGCGGCTGTGCTGTCTGTTCGCCCGGAGAGTTGGATTCTCGCTGGCTCGCGGGCGGCGTCGAATTCCATCGATGGGGAGATTTTGGATTCCATCTACCTCGGCGAGCTCGCCCAATACAGATTCCGCGCCGGGGCGATCGAGCTCAAGATCGTCGAAATGAACCCCCACCTCTCCGCACGGGCGAGGGGACATCGCCTCTTCGCTTCGGCGAACCGGGACGATGTCGTGGTGTTGAAACCCTAACCCCGCGATGACACCCAAGGACGGCCCCATCAGCCTCCGGATTTTCGCCGTGGTGGCGGCGATGTTTTTAATCGTTGCCGTGCCGTTCTTGCTGAAGCCGAAGGAGGATTTGCTGGCGCGTGCTGACGAAACTCTCGTCCTCGTCTCGCCTCACAACGAAGCCGTGCGGCATGAGTTCACGGTCGCCTTCATGCGGCATTATAAAGAGAAGACCGGTCGCTCGATCCGGCTCGACTGGCGCACGCCGGGTGGCACCAGCGAGATCGCGCGGTATCTCGCCGGCGAGTATTTGGCCTCTTTCGAGAATGTCTGGAAAAAGAGCGGACGCCGCTGGGACTCGCAAGTGGCGGCGGCCTTCGACAGCTCGAAGGTGGTCTTAAACGAGGACCCCACCAAAGACTCCCCGGAGCAGGCCGCGCGCCGGTTTTTCCTCGAGTCGGAGACGGGAATTGGGATCGATGTGTTTTTCGGCGGCGGCGCCTATGATTTCGAAATCCAAAGCGTGGCCGGGCGTCTTGTTCCCTCCGATGTCATTCGCAATCACCCTGCTTGGTTCATGGAGGATTCGATCCCGCAAACCGTGTCAGGCGAAGTTTTCTACGATGCCCAAGCACGCTGGATCGGGGCCTGCCTCTCGTCGTTCGGGATTTGCTATAACTCCGACTCGCTCCGCCGCCTGGGCTTCGAGGAGTTGCCGGCGAGTTGGGAGGATTTGACCAATCCGGTTTTCTTCCGGCAGGTCGCGCTGGCCGATCCCACCAAGAGCGGTTCGGCCGCGAAGGCCTTTGAAATGGTCATCCAGCAGCAGATGCAGGAACTCGTTCAGGGGGCAGGGAGTGAGGGCGACGAGGTTTTGGCGAGAGGCTGGACGCGTGGCTTGCAAATCATCCAAGCCGCCTCGGCGAATGCGCGGTATTTCACCGACGCCGCCTCGAAAATCCCGCTCGATGTCTCGCTTGGCGACGCCGCAATCGGGATGTGCATCGATTTCTACGGTCGCTTCCAGAGCGAGGCCGTTCAGGTGGGCGACAAGCCCTCGCGCCTCCAATACTTCACTCCCGCCGGCGGTTCATCGGTCGGCGTCGATCCCATCGGCATCCTGCGCGGCGCGCCGAACCGCGCGGCGGCCGAGGAATTTCTGGCGTTTGTCCTGTCGTTGGAGGGTCAAAAACTCTGGAACTTCAAGGTCGGAACCCCCGGCGGCCCTGAGAAATACGCCCTCCGCCGACTTCCAATCCGCAAGGAACTCTACGCGCCGGAATTTGCCGCCTACCGATCCGATCCCGAGGTCCAGCCCTACGAGGAAGCGAAACTTTTTACCTATCACCCGAAGTGGACCGCCCCGTTGTTTCGTGTGATGTCGTTCATCATCCGCGTGGCGTGCCTCGATCTCCACAAGGAGCAAACCGAGGCGTGGCAGGCGCTGGTCGCGGCCGAGTTTCCACGCGAGGCCTACCGCGCCTTCACGAACCTCGACGCCGTGAATTATGAAACGGCGAGGACTACCTTGAAAAAGGCGTTGGACTCGAAAAACCGTATCGAGGAGGTCCGGCTTGCGAAGGAGCTCTCGGACAAGTTCCGCGCCCAATACAAAGAAGCCGCGCAACTCGCCAAGGAGGGGAAATAATGTCCAACCAATTTGCTAAAGTCGTCTTCGCCCTGACCGCTGTTTTTTTCACCCTGTTCTTCCTGTGGCCGATCGCGGAGACCGTGCGGGGAGCCTTTGTGGGAGCCGATGGGCGGTTCACGCTCGACTACATCGCCGAGGTTTTCCGGAATCCACTGTATCTCGAGGGACTCTGGAATTCATTCCGCATCGGGGTTTTCAGCACTCTGCTCGCCTGCCTGATCGCGATGCCGCTCGCTTGGATGAGTGACCGCTTTGTTTTTCCCGGCAAGACGCTCCTGGGCGCTCTGGTCTTGGTTCCGATGATCATGCCGCCGTTTGTGGGCGCGATCGGGGTAAAGCAAATCCTCGGGCAGCAAGGCGCGTTGAATGCCTTGTTGGCTGACTTGGGATTGTTGAATCCCCAAGCGCCGATCGATTGGCTGGGCGAGGGCAGGATTTGGGGTGTGGTGGCGCTCATCGCGCTGAATCTCTACCCGATCCTCTACCTGAATGTCCTCGCCGCGCTGGCGAATGTGGACCCCGCGATGGAGGAAGCGGCCGAAAACCTCGGATGCACGGGCTTCCGGAAGTTCCGCAAAATCACGCTCCCGCTCATCATGCCCGGCGTTTTTGCGGGCGGGACGATTGTTTTCATCTGGTCGTTCACGGAACTCGGCGTGCCGCTGATGTTCGATTTCACGCGCGTGGCCTCCGTCCAGATTTTTCATGGAATTAAGGACATCGGCGGGAATCCGTTTCCCTTCGCGCTCGTGGTCGTAATGCTCGCCGCGACGGTTCTGCTCTATGCCGTCAGCAAGCTCACGCTCGGCCGGTCCTCCCACGCGATGATGGCGAAGGCGACCAGCCAGGGCGGACCGCGCGATCCGGGCTTGGCGGTTCGCTGGTTTTGCTCGCTGACCTTCAGCGCGGTGACCCTGCTTGCGGTCCTACCCCACCTCGGCGTGGTGCTCGTGGCGTTTTCCAGTGAGTGGTATCAGACCATCCTCCCGAGCGGTTGGACGCTCTCGCATTTCGAAGCCGCGCTCGGCCACAACCTCACACTTCCCTCGATCCAAAACAGCCTCAAATACGCGGGCCTCGCGACTTTGCTGGATGTCGTCCTCGGCGTGGCAATCGCCTATGTGGTGGTCCGCACCGGCCTTGCCGGCCGCCAAATCCTCGACGCGCTGGCCATGATGCCGCTCGCCGTTCCGGGCTTAGTGCTGGCCTTCGGTTATCTCGCGATGACCCAGGAGGGGAAGTTTTTTGAATTCCTGAACCCGGCGGTCGATCCCTTAGTCATTCTGGTGATCGCCTATTCGGTGCGGCGCCTGCCGTATGTCGTCCGCTCCGCCGCAGCGGGTTTCCAGCAAACCAGCGTCACGCTCGAGGAGGCTGCCCAAAACCTCGGCTGCCCGCCGCTGCGCACGCTCCGCAAGATCACCATCCCGCTCATCGCGGCTAACCTCCTCGCGGGCGGACTGCTGGCGTTTTCCTTCGCCATGCTGGAGGTGAGCGACTCGTTGATCTTGGCCCAGAAACAGCAGGACTTCCCGATCACAAAGGCCATTTACGAACTCTACCAACTCCTCGGCGAAGGCCGCTTCGTCGCCAGCGCACTGGGTGTGTGGGCGATGGCCTTTCTGGCCATCACCATCCTCGGTGCCAGCCTCATCCTCGGCAAAAAACTCGGCGCCATTTTCCGCGCCTGAGCCCCGCGAATCCCTGGAGGGCAATGCTCCGTCAGCGCCCAAGACTCAGGCGCGAATGCGCCGTCTCAGGAAAGCAATTCTCACACGAAGCCGCAAAGGCACGAAGGACAAAACCCAAAAGCGAAAATCATGGCGGGCTGACCTTTGCCTTGCTCTCGCCCTGCTCGCTGTGCCCTCGGGCCATCTGCGATGTGCTTTCTCGCCACGACCCAGTGGCTCGGTTGTGTCGGCCCAAACTTCAGGCGCCCCACCGGCTTGTAGACCTCCGGGTCGGAGAGAAGGGCCGTTGATTTCGCACATCTGAAAAAATCTCCCGCTGAGGCGCTGGGCGAAGTAGAAGGTCGGACACCTCCACCGTGAAAGACACTCCACGCGATTTCGAAAAAGCGATGATACGCGTGACTGACCCATTTCCGCTTGTTCAATAAGCACCTCGGATATGATGGGCGACAGATTCGTCATAAAAATGCCGCAGCCGTTGATGCAATTGAGGCGAGAGCGGAGTCAGAGCGGATACATCGGCATTCTCTAGGACTTGAGTCTGCTTGCTCGCGCCGGTGATCACGGTCGTCACCGCTGGGTGATCCAAAATCCACCGCTGGGCCATTTGAGCCAATGTCAACCCCGGCGGAAGATAGGCCTTGAGTTCGTCACACAGCTTCACCGCTTTGTCATAAGGAATTCCGGCAAAGGTTTCGCCCACATTAAATGCTGCACCATCCCGGTTGTAGTTGCGGTGATCCTTTTCAGGAAATTGGGTCGTCAGTGTCATTTTTCCGGAGAGAACGCCACTGGCCAAGGGCAAGCGAACAATTATTGCCACGCCGCGCTTTCTCGCCTCCTCCAGCACATGGAATGCAGGCTTCTGTCGCAATACATTGAAGATGAATTGCAAAGAAGCGAGCCCCTCATGTTGTAGGCAGATCAAAGCCTCCTCATCAGATTCCACGCTGGCACCAAAGCGCTGGATTTTCCCCTCCTTCTGCAAGCGCCGCAGCCAGTCAAACACCTCGCCGCGACGAATCACGGCGGTTGGAATGCAATGCAGCTGGGTTAAATCAAGCGCCTCCACGCCCAGACGCCGCAGAGAGTTTTCCGTAGCATTTCGCATGGCGGCCTCGGTGTATCCATTTGGGAAAAGTTCGGCCGTGCGACCAAGTTTGGTTGCCACAAAGACCTCGCTCGGATTCTGCTTCAGAAAGCGTCCGATCAACTCCTCACTGCGCCCGGCACCATAGACATCAGCCGTGTCGAAAAAAGTGATTCCAGAATCCATCGCAGTCGCAAGAATTTCAAATGCCTTTCCGTCATCGATAGCGCCCCAGTCCGCACCGCCCAACTGCCAGCAGCCCAAGCCAATTTCGGATACTTGCCGGTCTGAGGTGGAAAAGGTGCGGAAATTCATTTTCGGTTTGGGATTCATGGATTTGTCAGAATAATGATAACTGGGTATGAATTGTGAAAGACAAAGAACCGCGGGGATTCGGTTCATTCGCGGTCCAGTCTTTCTCGGCCCCTCTGCGGGAGGTCTCTCCGCGCTTCGAGGCTTCGAGTGAACCAGAAAACCTGATTCCCCAGCTCGGCTTAGTGCCCCATTTCACTCCTTGTCAAAAGCCGGGTTGAGGGTATTGGTATCCGCTCTATTTATGCCAGCCGCCAACGACCTCCGCAAAGGAATGGCCATCCGCTACAACGGAAATCCCGCCATCGTTCTTGAAATCAACCACCGCACGCCGGGCAACCTCCGCGCGTTCGTGCAATGCATCATCCGCTACATCGGCACCGGCAAATCTGCCGACATCCGCTTTTCCTCGACCGAAAAAGTCGATGTGGTCGAAACGAACCGTCAGCCGCTCGAGTTCAGCTACGCCGACCACCAAGGCTACCATTTCATGGATCCAGAGACCTATGAAACGATCACACTCAACGAGGAATTGATCGGCGACGCGAAGCAATATCTCGTCGAGAATCTCAAGGTCGAGGTTCTCAGCATCGAAGGGCGTCCGGCGCAGATCGAGTTGCCGTCGTCCGTCGCGCTCAAGGTCACGGAATCCGCCGAGGGCATTCGCGGCGACTCGGCGAACAATGTGCAAAAACCCGCCACGCTTGAGACTGGCAAGATTATCAATGTCCCGCTCTTCATCAAAGAAGGCGAAATTATCAAGGTCAGCACTACCGACGGCACCTACATGGGCCGCGCTTGAGTTAAAAATCCAATTGACTTGGCAGAATCTTCGACAATCTTAGGAACCCTATGAAACAACTACTCCTTCTTGCAGCCTTCATCGCTGCATTCTCCGTGACCTCCGTCTTCGCCGACTCCTGCCCTGGCAGCAAATGCGGTGACAAAGATAAAGACGACAAGAAGGACGCTGAGAAGAAATCTCTCACAGTCCAAGTCGGACTCTAATCTTAGGGAATTTCCCTTCAATAATGCGCGGGCGGTCTTTGGCCGCCCGCGTTTTTTTTTACCCCCAAATCGATCAAAAACTGCCGCCTGCCCCCTGGATTTCGGTAAAATTTACCCCGTCTATGGGGTTTTTCCTCCCGACCCCCCACAAGATACGGGGGTGCGCATTGTTGGCCCGCAAATTGCTTTCATGGAAATCAACTTTAAGCAGACCGGCCAAATCACCGGTCCGCACCAACGATTTTCCTAAAATGATCCTTAGCGAACCGAAGCCCAAACTCGAAGAAGCCATCGCCCTCCTCAACCTCGGCCTGAATGATGAGGCCTTGGCGCTGATCGATAGCCTTCTTCACACGGAGCCCTGCCAGAAGACTTTTCTAGTCGCGGTGACGATCTTCAATCGACTCGAGCATTTTGACCGCGCCGCGAAGTGTGGCGACGAAGCCCTCAAATTCCGCGACCACTGCGAGCCCGAGGATTTGTTCCAAATCTCGCTCGCCTACAATTTCTCCGGGCGTTTGCGCGATTCCTACGAACTGGAACGCTCAATCCAGCCAATGAGCAACGACATCTCGCTCGTTCGCCTCTACGGTCTCGCCTGCAAAGCCTCCCGCCTCGGGCATTACCGCGAGGCCCTGCACCACTTCCTCAGCTCCTTCCGGTTTCACAATGTCGAGAGTCTGGATGCTCACAGAAAAATCTTTCTTGATAGCGAAATGGTAGACCTCTGGGGGCGCATTCCCGAGATGACACTCTCCCTTCGCGAGTCGATGCGGTTTTGCAATCTGCCATTCGACGAAATCCTCGCCGCCAACGAAAATCTTCATCCGCTCCGTTGTTTGGATTTTTACGACCTTCGAGCGACCCCGGAAAAGTTTCGCGCGCTTCTCCAGCCGATGCATCAGACCTGTTTCGAGGTCTCACCGCTCCAGCAAGCCAACCAGCCCGAACTCTACGCCGACTACATCGAGTGGCAGCAATCTCTCGTCACTCCGCGCCTCGAGATTTTCCGGGACCTTTCCCAACGCATCCGCGCTGCGGTGATTGAAAAACAACTCGAATTCGCGAAGTTCCAAGCCGAACGCGGCCGGATCGCTTGCGCCCGAAACCATATCGTCTGCCATTTACAAAATTCTCCCCAAGCCAACCTGGCTGACCTGCCCGCGATTCCCGCCTTAGCTTCGCTCGTCGAGGAATTCCGTGCCCAGCATGCAGAATCCCCAGAGGCGTTCGAGTATCTCATCTCGTGGAAATGCAAAAACGAACCGGAGGCTTTCCTATTCGATATCCTGCCCGAGATGCCCGCGCTGAACCGCAATTCCGGCTATGCCAAGCTCGCCCTCGGCTGCACCCACTACCGCCTTGGGAATATCCACTCCGCCATCGATCAATGGGCCGCCTGCGCCGATTTGTGGCCGCTCGACGATGCTCCGGTGATGAATGCCACGATGCTCCTCAGCGGCGAGGAGCGTTGGGACGAAGCCTCGGAGTTGATTCATCGACTCCCCGGCCAGTGCATGGATTCCCTTCTTTGGAAAAGCGCCTGCACCGCCATCCGCGAGCGTCGCAGCTTCACGATCTCGAACAAAATCTTCACGAGCCCTGAGATTCCGACGCCCACTTTTGGCGGACTCTACTCCGGCGCCGATGAGGAATTTCTGACAGAGACGAAAAACTTCACGCCGATCTGCGCCTGAGCGTCATTTCGGATTACGGTCCGGACGGCGGTTGAAAATCCGGAACCAATTTCCGAAGTGTTTTTTCAGCCCCTCTCGGAAAGTGAGGTAGCGCCCCTCGGGCCGTCCGCCTTTTCTCAAGGCTTCCAGCAGCGCTGGAATCGTTAGTTCCTCCATCTCGAAAACCGTCGTTGAAACTCCCACCGCCGAGTCATGGTGGGCATCGCTCGCGCCGGTCGTTTTGAGGCCGCGCCGACGGGCATATTCGAGCGCCTGGTCGTTGAAGTGACGCGAGGTCGCTGCCGCATTGAAGACCTCCAGCACCTCGATGTCGAGCGTGTCCAAAACCTTCGGCCGAATCCCCGCGCGCCATTTGTCGAAGGGATGAGCGGGGATCGCCACGCCTCCCGCGTCCTTGATCGCCTGCAAAACCTCCCTTGATGGACGCCCCTTCATCCTTGGAAGAGTCGCGCCGATACAGAGCAAATGCCCCTCCGCCGTGCTCACTTCAACCCCCAGCACCACCAAAAAACCCGGCGGCAACTCACGCCCGCGAAGATATTCATGGGCTTCGCACGAGTCGTGATCGGTGATGGCAATGCCATCGAGACCCCGCTTCACAGCCGCCGCGATCAATTCCTCAGGAGAATTGCAGGCGTCCTTGGAAAAAAACGAATGCGTGTGCAGATCGAACCGTCGCAACATGGATACGGGTATTTCTTTCACCCGCTCCTAGGGTGTAAAGACGGAACTCGGCTCTGTTTCACTAAAGAGAAGCGATCCGGGCTTCGCAGACAGAGCGGAGATTTGGATCCACTTTCGTGAAAGTCAAACGCCCGGCGAGGATTTGCCGATCAATCATTCCGAGTTCCTTCATCGCGCCGAGGAATTCTATATCTTTCGGTCGGCCAGCCACGAGTTTGCTGACGGCAAGGTCATGGGGCTCGAGACACCATCCGGTGCAGTGTCGCGTGTTATCATTGCGAATCGGAACCAAGCGGCCTTGCCATCCTTCGGGAAGGACCGCCGTTTCGGGGGCCACTCCGTGCGCGTAGTAGCCGAAAGTCTCATGGAAAATCGAACGCTCACCAATCGCACCATCGATCAGGATGGAATTTTGTGGAGACTCGAGGGGAAACACATCCGCCTCCATGGAGCGGCAAAGCACCGGATGGGAGACTTCCGGGTAGGCTCCGAGGATCGATTGGCTGCCCACGATCACGATCTGGTCGGTGTCTGCGTTTGCCGCTGCAGCCCGGATCACATGTTCAAGCTGCTCGCGATTCACCGGTATTGAAGAAGAATTTGCGTGCGCTCACGGTTCGTCAGGATTCCGCAGAAGGGACTGGATTGCCGCAACCGCTTGCAATTTTCATCCTCCCCCAAAAGAACCTCGCGAATCCTAGAGGGAGAACCCGCCAAAATCTCCTTCCATTCGAGCAATGCGGGGCGGGACGAGTGGTCCGTGATATCCAGCCAGCGTGCCAAGGTTGACCGTGCCTTATCCAAAACCGAGGAGTCCTCCATAATGCGGTTAGCGATCAGGCGGTCCATTTCCAGAGCTCTTTGGTCTAGGAGAGAATGGCAGGCCATGCGGTGAAAATGAACGCCATCCTTCCGGTCGGCAACCGAAAATCCGGAGCCTGATCTTTCAACACATCAAGGGGGTGTTTAAAATCTCTCCGGTGGACATGGCATTCAAGGAATGGGCGGTGGTGTGCGAGGCATTGGGCAGCGGGCGCCAGAGCGTAATCCTTCGCAAAGGCGGGATCGCCGAGGGGCGTGCTGGTTTTGCCTTTCTGCACCGGGAGTTTTTTTTGTTTCCCACGCGCTTTCACGAGACTTTGGAAAAAACCACCCTGCCGCCTGGATTCGCGCTCCCAGCCGAGCGCGAGGGCGAAGTCGAAATCCGTTTCACCGCCAAGATCGAGTGGGCCGTCTTCCTTTCCGATTCCGAGCAGCTCGGCGGCTTGAGCGACTTCCACATCCTGCGCAGGGAGGTCGTCGAGGAGCGCTTTCGTTTTGGGGAACCTTCCGGCATCCATGTCGGCTTCGCGCGGATTTATCGAATGTCCTCCCCATGGATTCTTCCGATGGAAAAGCGCTTCGGCGGTTGCCGGTCCTGGGTCGAGTTACCCGCCGCGCCGGAGGTTTCCATGGAGCCGGTTCTCTCCGAGGAGGAAAACCAACGCCGGAGTGAATCGCTGCGCGAACTTTTGCGATTGGCTTAAACGAGCCTTGTAGCCGCCTCGCGATCCATGTTGCGGTTGTGGCGGGAATTTTATCCAACAATCATCGGCTCGATCTGCGTCATGGTCTCGCGGAGGGCGCGGTAGCCGAAGTGGCCTTGGGGGACGCGGAGGAGTTTGGAGCCGGGCCAGCTTTCGGTGAGTTTTTCGAGGTCGGTGATGGGGGAGATGCGGTCGTGGAGGCCGCCGGTCACGAGAATGTTCGTTGGGTCGCAGAGTGGCTTGCCGCAGCGAGGTGAGGCGAGGTGTTCGAACGGGAGCGTGTTGCCAGGGGCGTGGCCCCGAGCGCGGAGTTCGCGGCGCATCACGGCGGCCCCGGGGTTTTCCCAGACGGCTTTCTCGGTGTTGATGATGGGTTGGACGAGGGCGACGAACCGAAAATCGCTTTCGAGCAGGGAAAGGAGTCCGCCGGTCCAACCGCCGTAGCTGGTGCCGAGGACGGCAAATTCGCGGGTTCCTCGGGTGCGGAGGAGCGCCATGAGTTGGCGTTGCTCGACGACCGCTTGGCGGATTCCCTCAGCGTTGCGGACGAGATTCGCGGTGATGGCGAGTTCGCCGTTGAGCGTCTTTTTTGGTGTGCGGGAGTAGTGGTAGGGCAGGTGTGGAAATGCGGCGCTCCAGCCGTTGTCGTTGAACCACGCCGCGAGCCGGCGGTAGCCGATGTCACTCGTGCTCATGAGGGCGTGGAGGATGAGAACGGTCGGGGCATTTTGGTCGCGAGCGGGGAAAAAACGAACGCGGGCGCGGTCGTTCTCGGGATAGCCGGTGGGGTGGGGGGTGTCCCATTCGATCCAGCTGTTTTTCAAGCTGGGCCGGGCGGGGGAGGGCATGCGGTAGAATTCCTCGCGGGTCATCGGCGAGTGCCGGGTGATGTAGCTCGCCAATTCCTCGCGCGTGCAAGTGTCGGCGCGGCGGCGCCATTGGAGGGCGTGCATCATATTGCACATCGCGCCGTCCACGAGCCAGGCGAGGGATTTTTGGAAAAGCGCGCTCATGGCTCGCGCATCCGCTCCTGAGGCGAGTGTGGCAGGTCGTCTTCGGTGAGTTGGCAGGTCTCAACGAGCTTGTCTTTCCAACGAATCAACGCGGCGGCGGTGTCGTCGCGGAGTTGCTTGCGTCCACCCTCAGTCGGGAAAATGGGATCGCCGATAGCGATGTAAACCTTCGCCCGTCGCCACGAGAGCCAGTTGCGGCGGTTGTAGAGGCGTTCGCTGCCGAGAATGACGACCGGCACGACGGGGCAGTCGGCCTTCGCAGCGAGGAGAAAGGCCCCTTCGCGCATTTCCGCGCCGGAGAGGATCGAGCGCTCGCCGTCGCGAATTCCTCCCTCGGGAAAAATTCCAATCATTCGCCCGGCTTCGAGGCGCTTGATTGCTGTGCGGAGGGCTTGGCGGTCATCGCCGTGGCGGTCCACCGGAATTACATCGAGCCAGGTGAAACCAGCCTTCGACCATTTCGTGCCGAAAAGCTCGGCCATGGCGATCCAGTCGATCTTTCGCGGTAGATAACCGCTCAAAAGCGGGGGGTCGAAGTGGCTGATGTGGTTGGAGACCATCACGCATGCGCCGGTGGGGATTTTGGCAAAAGAGACGACCCGAACTCGCGCGCCGAGGCGGAGGAGGTTTTTCAGCGACCCGACAACGAAATGGTAGAACGCGAGGTGGAATGCGTCGCGGGGCGTCATCGGCTAGGCGGCTGAGGTGAAAAACCGGCGCTGTTTTTCACTAATCGGGTGCCCCAATTTTTCCAGAACGAGGAGCATATCCTCCCAGACTTTGCGTTTCTCGGTGATGGTCTGGTTTCTCAAGAGATAGGCGGGATGGTAGGTGACCATCACGGGGGTCGAGTGGAAGTCCAACCATTGACCGCGGAGTTCGCGCATCGGGCGGGTTTCGCCCAGCAGGCCTTCGGCAGCAGTGGCGCCGAGGGCGACCATCACGCGGGGTTTGACGAGTTGGATTTGCTCGCGGAGCCAGGGGAGGCAGGTCTTCATTTCTTCCATACGGGGCTTGCGGTTGCCCGACTCGCCGGCGGGCATGTCGGGGCGGCATTTGAGGACATTGGCGATGAAAATATCGTCGCGGGTGAAGCCCATGGCCTCGATGATTTTGGTGAGGAGTTGGCCGGCGCGGCCCACAAAAGGCTCGCCGAGCTTGTCTTCGTCGGCCCCTGGTGCTTCGCCGATGAACATCAACTCCGCGTCGCGGTTGCCGACGCCGAAAACGACCTGCGTGCGTGAGGCGACGAGGTTTTGGCATTTTTGGCAGGAGAGGATGGCTTTTTCCAAGGCGGACCATGTCCACGGGGTGGTATTATTTTCTTCGCGAGTCATCAGTGGGGCAGGGGCTGCGGCCTTGGCGGCGGCTTGGAGTTTCTTGAGAGCGGCCAGCGAGGCTTTGGGTGAGGATTTCACGCCGCCCTCGATGGACTGCAGGAGAGGAAGTGTATTGGCCACGGCCTGCTGGAAAAGTTCGCTCATGGGGTGTGGTTTTACCGGTCGCGACTGGGGTCGGCGAGAATTTGATCGAGGGCGACGGATTTTTGTTTCACGCCCCATCCGGGAGGGCCATATTCCTCCCTTCTTTATGGCCAAATCCGACGATTCCTCATCCAACGACAAGGCGGCCGCAGCCCGCCTCAAGAACCTCGACCTCGCCCTCCAACAGATCGAAAAAGACTATGGCAGCGAGGCCATCCGCCGCCTCGGCGACTCCACCGTTTCGCAGGTCGAGGCGATTCCCACTGGCAACATCATGATCGACCGCGCGCTGGGAGTCGGAGGATTCCCCCGTGGCCGCATCGTCGAAATCTACGGCCCGGAAAGCTCGGGAAAAACCACGCTCACTTTGACGGCGATCGCCCAAGCGCAAAAACTCGGCGGCCTCGTGGCATTCATCGATGTCGAGCACGCTCTCGATCCTAACTACGCTCGGAAGCTGGGAGTAAACCTCGACGAACTTCTCGTCTCCCAGCCCAGCTCGGGCGAGGAGGCGCTCCGCATTTGCGAAACACTCGTTCGCTCGAACGCGATGGACATCATCGTCCTCGATTCTGTCGCCGCCTTGGTGACAAAATCGGAGCTCGAAGGCGAGATCGGCGACGCCGTGGTCGGTGCCCAAGCGCGCCTCATGAGCAATGCGCTCCGCAAGCTCACCTCATTCATTTCTAAAGCGAATACGATCTGCCTCTTCACAAACCAAATTCGTGAAAAAATCGGCGTGATGTTTGGCAATCCCGAGACCACACCAGGCGGCAAAGCCCTCAAATTTTACGCCAGCATCCGCATCGATATCCGCCGCATCGGTGCGATCAAGAACGGGGACGGCACAGTTTCTGGCAACCGCACAAAGATCAAGGTCGTGAAAAACAAGGTTGCCCCGCCCTTCACCGAAGCCGAGTTCGATATCATGTATAACGAAGGCATTTCGAACACGGGATCTCTCCTCGATCTAGCCCTCGAAAAAGGCATCGTCGAAAAGCGTGGCTCTTGGCTCAGCTACAAAGGCAGTCAACTCGCGCAAGGCCGCGATGCCGCCAAGGAAATCCTGAAGACCGATCCAAAAATCTACGGAGAGATCGAGGCGGATGTGATGGCCGCCATGGAAAAAGCCTGAGCTGGGTCGAAGCGAACTGGATAGGGGTGGCTTCGCCCCAAAAGTGGGATGACACGGAGGTCATCCCTCCAGATTTTGGTTAGGCCTGGCCGCGCGGTCTGCGGTCGAAACCCGTTCCGGGTTCCGCTACGGAGGCGTCGCCGTTTGCGATCGACCAGGCTTCGGGTTCGCTCCGCTCGCCGCCGCGATGAAGCGCCGGGATTGAAAAAGAACGGGGTAAGACAACTTCGTCGACCTGGAGGGACGGGCTCTGTCCCGTCCGGCGGTCGGCACGGCTGCGCGATGGTCGTGGATGACACGGAGGACATCCCTCCAGAATTTGGTTAGGCGATGAAGCGTTGACTCTGGAGGGACGAGCTCTGTCTCGTCCGAGGCTTCAGGTGCCACGCCCGCTCGCAGGTTCCGGGTCAATCCTCCATCCGCGCATCGCGCAGGAGGAGGATTTTTTGGATGGTTTCCTCGATGAGGTTATTCGGGCAACTGGCTCCGGCGGTGATGCCGACGGTGAGGTGGGCACGGGCGGGGAGCCATTCACGGGATGTGATTTCTTTTTTGGCGTGGATGTCGAAGTGCCGGATCGAGTCCGCTGAGTCGATGCAGTCCGCATTGCGGATGAAGTAGGTAGGGAGTTTTTGCTCCCCGATTTCGACGAGGTGCGTGGTGTTCGAGCTGTTGTAGCCGCCCACTACCAGAAGGAGGTCGAGGGATTCATTGAGGAGTTGGAACAAGGCGTCCTGCCGGTCCTGCGTGGCGCCGCAGATGGTGTCGAAATACCGGAAGTTTGCGGTGCTTCCGGCGTCGCGCTTGGCCACGCCCTCGCGGAGGAGGTTTTGGATCGCCTCGGTCTCGCTGCGGAGCATCGTTGTTTGATTCGCCACGCCGATGCGTTGCAAGTGGAGGAGGGGATCAAATCCCGGGCTGGTGGTGCCGTGGAAGCGGGCGAGGAATTCGCTGGGATCGCCGCCATGAACCATGAAATCGGAAACGGCTTGGGCGTCCTCGAGATTGAACACAATCAAGTAGTGACCCTGCCCGTCCTGGCCCAGCGCGCGGGAGGCGGTGGCGCGGGTTTCCTCATGCGAAGCCTTGCCGTGGATGATCGAGGTCACGCGCTCGGTGGCATATTGGCGGACGCGCTTCCAGACGCTCATCACATCGCCGCAGGTGGTGTCGATAATCTGGCAGCCGTGGGCTTTCACCGCGTTGATCACGGCGACCTCGGCGCCGAACGCCGGCACGATCACGACATCTTCGGCTTGGAGGTTGTCGAGGTCGGCATCGGAGGGATGGGCGGCCAGTGAGTGGATGCCCAGCGCCTCGATTTGGGCGTTCACATCGGGATTGTGGATGATTTCGCCGAGGAGAAAAATCCGGCGGTCCTTGAAAACCTTGCCCGCCGCGTAGGCGAGGTCGATGGCGCGTTCGACGCCGTAGCAAAAGCCAAATTCCTTCGCGAGGCGGATGGTTGTATTTCCCGCTTGGAGGACGCCGCCTTGTGCGCGGAGTTTATCGACGAGTTCGCTGCGGTAGTGGGTTTCCACCTGGGCCTGGACCTGGGCCATGACCTCCGGCGTGCGGATGTTGACGCGGGTTGGGGTGCTCATGATTCGACGGGGCGGGATTTCACCGCTTCGCGGGCCTTGCCGAGAAAGTGGCTGCAGGGATTCGTGCAAAAAAGTGGGATGCGACCTTCGGGAGCCGCTGGCGCTGGGCCTGGGTCAGCCGACTCAATGGGCCAGAGAATTTGGCGTAGGCAGCCCGGCCGACAAAGCGAATCGATGATTCGGGCGGCTTCATGTTGGGTGAGGAGTCCTGTGATGCGATACATTCCGGTCTGGCGGTCTAGCGTCTCATGCAGGGGAGGGGCAATCTTTTCGCCCCGCAAGACCGCGCGCCAATTCCCCAAAGCCGCAGGATAAATCCCGTCGAGGGCCAAGCGGAGAGCGGCTAGGGAGTCGAGGCGCAATTCCCACCTGCGGCGAAGATTCGGCGCGGTTTTGAGAGGTCGGTAGTCTCCCGAGTCATCGCAGCGGGCGATCCCGAGGGCATCCTCGGGAGAGTGAAAAATCTCCAAGTCCTCGCGACCCGTGTCGGCCTCGTGTCGGAGAGAAAATCCCGGCGGATTTTTTTCGATCACGACTTGGCCGATCTGGAAAACCCCCAACTCGACAACTCCGAAGAGAAAGTCGGTGAGCGATTCATGGGCCGCCGCATGCAGGGAATCCATGCGGGGTCGGGCGGAAATCAGACGTGGCGGCGGCGCTTGACCTTGATGAGGGCGAGGGAGCGCATGAGGGCGGCCTTGGTTGTAGCCTGTTCTTCGTCGCTCATTCTCTCTCCGCGCATGGCCTCTTCGGCGCGCCGGATGGCTTCGTCGGCGGCGGCTTCGTCGATGTCGCTTTCCTTGACCGCCATATCGGTGAGCACGGCGATTTTTTCCTGAGTGATTTCGACGAATCCCTCGCCGACAGCGAGGCGGGTTTCCTCGCCGTTTTTCATCACCCGGAGCTCGCCGGGCTCGAGGAGGGTCATCATCGGCGCGTGCATGGGCAACACGCCAAGTTCCCCCTCGACGCCGGGAATCACAACGGAGTCCACATTGTCCGAAAAGGTTTTGGCCTCCGGAGTGACGATTTCGAGACGCACCATGGCGATCAGCCTTCCTTCACCATGTCGATGCCACCCTTCATATAGAAGTTGGCTTCGGGAACATCGTCGTGTTTGCCTTCGAGGATTTCCTTGAAGCCACGGATGGTCTCGGCGGTGGAAACATACTGGCCCTTTGTGCCGGTGAAGATTTCGGCGACATGGAAGGGCTGCGACAGGAAGCGCTGGATTTT
Organism: Verrucomicrobiota bacterium; assembly: GCA_026398255.1. GTDB lineage: Bacteria > Verrucomicrobiota > Verrucomicrobiia > Chthoniobacterales > Terrimicrobiaceae > UBA967. Next base: position 24,630 of record JAPLTG010000010.1, on the reverse strand, counting down.
GCGGGCGCGATAGACGGTGAGTTTGTCCTCGGGCGAAAGCTCGTCCATGCCAAGAATCGCGATGATGTCTTGCAAATCCTTGTAGCGTTGGAGCACGCGCTGAACGCCTCGGGCGACATTGTAATGCTCTTCGCCGACGATGTCGGGCGCGAGTGCCTTGGAGGTGGAGCCCAGGGGATCGACGGCTGGGTAGATGCCCAACTCGGCGATCGAGCGCTCCAACACGATGGTGGAGTCCAAGTGCGCGAAGGTGTTTGCGGGCGCGGGGTCGGTCAAGTCGTCCGCCGGCACATAGACCGCTTGGAACGAGGTGATCGAGCCTTTGGTGGTCGAGGTGATGCGTTCTTGGAGATCGCCCATTTCGGCGGCGAGGGTGGGTTGGTAACCCACGGCGCTCGGCGTGCGGCCGAGAAGTGCGGAAACCTCCGCACCGGCCTGCGAGAAACGGAAAATGTTGTCGATGAAGAGGAGCACGTCCTGGTTTTTCTCGTCGCGGAAATACTCCGCCATCGCGAGGGCCGAGAGGGCCACGCGGAGACGGGCGCCTGGAGGTTCATTCATCTGGCCATAGACCAGGGCAACTTTCGACTTCGAGAGGTCGTCTTGGTTGATAACTCCGGACTCGCTCATTTCCGCGTAGAGGTCATTGCCCTCACGGGTGCGCTCGCCGACGCCGGCGAAAACGGAATAACCGCCGTGGCCTTTGGCGATGTTATTGATGAGTTCCATGATGACGACGGTCTTGCCGACGCCTGCACCACCGAATGCGCCCACTTTGCCGCCCTTGGTGAAGGGGCAGATGAGATCGATGACCTTAATGCCGGTCTCGAGGATTTGGGCTTTGGTGTCCTGCTCCAAAAGAGGAGGGGCCTTGCGGTGGATGGGATATTTTTTCTCGTGGGGCACGGGGCCGCGTCCATCGGTTGGATCGCCGGTGACATTGAAAATGCGGCCCAAGACGCCTTCGCCCACTGGCACGGAGATCGGAGCGCCTGTGGACTTCACGCCCATGCCGCGGGAGAGGCCCTCGGTGGAGCTCATCGCGATGGCACGAACCCAGTTTTCGCCGAGGTGCTGTTGGACTTCAAGGGTGAGGTTTTGGTTGACCCCTCCGACTTCGAAGGCGATTTCGAGCGCGTCGTAGATTTTCGGAAGCGCGCCGTCTGCCGGGTTGAACTCGACATCGACGACGGGGCCGATGACTTGGACGATTTTGCCTGATTGATTCATGTGCGTTGAGTGAGCTTTGAAAAAGGAGCGGTGTATTTACCCTTCCCGAGTTTTGCCGACAATCCCTATTTCGAATTTCCCCGAGATCCCTCGCACAAAAATCCCCGCAATTCCTGCTTGCGCAAATGCTCAGGGCGTGGTGCCGATTAGAGAGATTTTGATGCTCCCCGATTTTCATGTCCGATAAAACCAAGTCCTCGCTCTTTCGAAACTGGCGCTTTTGGGTCGCCGTGGTCCTTCTTCCGATCGTGGGATTCGCCGCCTGGCGCGGGAGTGTGACGGTGTATGATCTGGTTTTAAAATGGCGGAGCGACCGCTTGGCCATCGAGGCTTTGGATTTGTTTGGGGCGGGAAAGTCAGCTGAGTCGCGGGCGGTCGCTGCGAAATCCCTCGAGTGCAATCCCGCAAATCCGGACGCGCTCCGCCTCCTTGCAAAAATCCAGATCGCGTCCGGCGAGGATTTGGCGGCGCTGGGAACTTATAAAAAACTTTCTGCCACCCGGGCCTTCACCGCGGCGGATGTCGAAGATTACGCACGCTTGGCTGGTCGATTGAAAGAGTGGGAGGTGGCGGATCGGCTGGTGAAGGCTCTGCGCGCCGGACCGAAATCCGTGCAGGCTCCCATTCTGGAATCCGAACTCGCCGCGATGCGGGGAGACTTTCCTCGTGCGGAAGCCTGCCTGCGCGAAGCGGTGGGAATTGACTCCACGCCGCAGAGCCGGATCCTGCTCACGGACTTTTTGATTTCCAACCGGCTGGATCTGCAGACGACGCCCGAGGTTTACGAGCTTTTGGTTGAGACCAACCGGCTCCAATCGCCCGCTGGCGCCCAAATGCTCGCCACGGCTTTGGAAAAAAATCTCGCGCCGCCGGCGGAGGCGCCTCGTTGGATTCAAGAACTCCGCGCCCATCCGACCCGCACGGTTGCGATGCTCCTGGCCGCCGACACCGCCGAGGTCCGGCGCGATCAGGCGGCGAGATCCCTAGTGGCGGAAGGGCTGTTTTCCCGTTTAGGGAGCGCGCCCTTGAGTGATCGCAAGGCGGGAATGACTTGGCTTTTAGCGAATGGCGAACCGGTCCGCGCGGCGGACTTGCTCCAAGCCCGCGAGGCGATGGAGGAGGCGGGATTGTTTAATGCCTGGCTCGACGCGTTGGCATTATCGAAGCGGCCCGACGCCGTGCTAGCGGCCCTCGACGCTCCAAATCCTCTGAAAGATTGGCGCAAGGCCCTGCAGACCGGTCGGGCGAAACGGCTATTGGGGCAATCCGCCGCAGCCGATGCCGCCTACAGCCAAGCCGTATCGCTGGCTCAAGCGGATCCCGAGTCGGCCTTGGAGGCGGTTGCGTTTTTGGGCAAGGCCGGCGAACGCGATCTTTTCGAGAGCGCGCTCTCCCGACTTCTTTTGGATCCGGCCCAAGCGCCGAGGGCTCTCCAGACCTTGATGCCAGCAGTGAGGGGATGGCGAGACACGGCGGGTCTCCGGAAGTTTTCCGATCTCCTGGCCGCCGCGCCTGGCTTGAGTGAGGACCAGCGGGTCCAGCTTCAAAATGAGATCGTTTATTGCGATCTGGTTTTGGGGCGAAAAGTTGCCCCGGCTACCATCGAGTCCTTGGCTGCGAAGCGCCCCGGCGATATGCGTTTTCAAATCACACAAGCTCTCGCCCTGCTGCGCGCCGGACAAAGCGATCTGGCTGTGGATGAGTTGGTGATCACCCAAGCCCCGCCGGACGATCCCTTCCTGCTCGCCCGCCACAAGGCCGTCCAAGCGATGGCCCTTGCCGCGAGTGGTGACCGCGAGCGAGCGCGGATGCATTTTGAGAATCTCTCCGGAGATTTCCTCAGCCCTCAGGAAACGGCCCTGGCTCGAAGTTACCTTAAAAAATAATCCCGCCCGCACGGAGGGGAGATTTTTTTAAAATCCCACTCGCACGCCGGCATTCACCCAGAACTCGTTTCCTTGGCCGATATCGTTCAGCGCGGTCATCGCCACGCTGTAATTCACCCCGGCAAACGCGGTGAGGTATTGGTTGATTTGCCAGTTGCCCTGCACGCCGAACTCGAAGTTGTTCCAGCCGTAGGAATCGGTCGTGTTGTAGCCGAGGTTTAAGCCGAGAAGCGCGTAGGGGTTCAATGTGAAGGTGTCTTTGATAACCGGCAGCTCGCCATCGAGTCGGAAGGCCAGAAAGCCGCCCGGAGCCTCGTTAAGATTCCAAAGGAACAGCACGCTCGGGGTGACATACGGGATGGCCTTCGTGCCGAGGATCGCGAAGAGCTCGTTATTATAGAGGCCGTGGGCGTGGGAGCCTTCTTCCTCCTCGTGCCCTTCTTCTTCCTCATGCTCCTCCTCACCGTGCTCGTGTTCGTGAGCATGGCCTTCCTCCACGATTCCCGGCGCATAGCGGAAATTGTAGCCCGGAATGAAAAACACCGGCCCGGCCTCGATCGTATAGGCGATCGTGAAATCCCATTCTTCAAATGCGTTTCCGAGTCCGAATCCATTCCAGACGGAAATTCCCAGGCCTCCGATGGAGCCTTCGACCTCGGTCGTCCAAGCTCCCCCATTGCCGGTTTCATTTACGCCGTAATGAATGTGGCGACTCTCCCAGCCTGTCGTCAGCGAGGCATCCCAGATTTTTTCGGGGGCCTCTGGAACGATTTCTTTGAAATTTTTTCCAGACCGCTCGGTCGTGGCCGCGCGGTTGGTGGTTTGGGTGTCGACGGATGGGCCTTGCTCGCTGAGTGCCTGGTTTACTTCTTGCTCCGCATTCCGGTGGAAATGCCCTGGCCCATGGGCTCCGCAAAACATCGCGCTGCTAACTATCGCCAATATTGTGAGTTGGATTTTTTTCATCTTGAGAAGGTGTTCTTAAATGCAAATCGATTGCGACAGTCAAGGTCGAATTGCAAATATCTTGCGAGATGGCATGGAAGGAATCCGATCTTCCGGCGCGGTGGTCTGAGCGAAATCCCGCTTTGCCAGGGGAGGTCGAGCCGGTAGAAATACCCCCCCATTTTTGATTCATGAAAAAAATTGCCGCCGCTTGTCTTCTGCTATTCCTCGCCTCCGCCATCGCCGGGGAAATGAAGCCCTATCCGCTCCAGACCTGCATCGTGTCGGACGAACCGCTCGATGCCTCGCGGCACCCGATTTCGATCAACTATCAGGGACAGGAGGTCCAAGTCTGTTGCCGGGAGTGCAAGCGCGATTTCAAAAACGATCCCCAAAAATTTCTAAAAAAATTCCCCGCTGCGGAGTAGTTCTCACGATCGCGCAAATCAGAGATTTCCTTCCGTCGCGCCGCGCGTAAATTCCCGCCCCATGTTTGGCAGACTTTCCGACAAGCTTCAGGATGTTTTCAAAAACCTGCGAGGGCAGGGGAGGATCACGGAATCGAATATCGCCGATGCCCTCCGCGAGGTGCGGCTGGCCTTGCTCGATGCGGATGTGAATTTCCAAGTCGCGAAGGATTTTATCGCCCGGGTGAAAGAAAAAGCACTCGGCGAAGAGGTGCTTCGCAGCGTGACTCCAGGCCAGCAGATCGTAAAAATTTTTCACGAGGAGCTGTGCGCGTTGCTCGGCGGCGACTCCGCCCCGCTCGATCTCGAAAAGCCCGGTCGCATTCTGATCGTGGGCTTGAATGGTGCGGGAAAAACCACCTCGTCGGCTAAGCTGGCGCGGCTACTGAAATCCCAAGGCCGCTCGCCCATGCTGGTGGCCTGCGATCTCATGCGGCCTGCCGCGATCGACCAACTCGCCGTGCTCGCCGGGCAGATCGGCGTGCCGGTTTTCCGACCCGAGGCCGGCGAAACCGATGTGCTCGCGGTGGCGAAGCGCGCGGCGGAGTGGTGCGCGACGACCGGCGGCGATGTTCAAATCTACGACACCGCAGGCCGGCAGGAGATCGACGAGCCGTTGATCGAGGAACTCAAGCAACTCCGGGATTTTCTCCAGCCCCGCGAAATTCTCCTCGTGGCCGACGCCGCCACAGGTCAGCAGGCCGTGAATGTCGCGGAGAAATTCCACGGCGCGCTGGGGTTGACAGGGCTGGTTCTGACCAAGCTCGACGGCGATGCTCGAGGCGGCGCGGCCCTTTCCCTGCGCTCGGTGACCGGTCGCCCGATCAAGTTCATCGGTGTCGGCGAAAAAATCGACCAGTTCGAGGCCTTCCACCCCGACCGATTGGCTGGGCGGATTCTCGGCATGGGCGATGTCATCAGCCTGGTCGAAAAAGCTGCCGAGGCGATCTCCGAGGATGAAGCGCGGCGGATGGAAGAGAAGCTCCGGACGGCGAGTTTCGACCTGAACGACTTCTTGCAGCAGTTCAAGATGCTCAAGAAGATGGGCCCTCTCGAAAATATCCTTGGCATGATCCCCGGAATGGATAAGATCAAAGATTCCTCGGTTGACGAAAAGCAACTGAAACGGGTGGAGGCGATTATTCTCTCCATGACTCTGCAGGAGCGTGCGCGTCCAGATATTCTGAACGCCCGCCGCCGCCAGCGGATCGCCCGTGGCAGTGGCGTTCATGTCAGCGAGGTGAACAACTTGATTTTGCGCTTCACCCAGATGCGCAAGATGATGAAAAACATGGGGTCCATGAAAAAACTCATGGCCAAAGCCGGTGCGGGCTTTCGAATGTAAGTCCCGCCGTCCCGAAAAAAACAGACAAAACCAGACCGACAAAGGGTTTCCAAAACCAAAAAAAGACTATGGCAGTAGCAATCCGACTCCGCCGCGAAGGCGCCAAAAACAACCCCTACTACAGCATCGTGGTAGCCGATCAGCGCTGTCCGCGTGACGGAAAATTCATCGAGATCATCGGCAAATACGACCCCAAAAAAGAGGGCGAGAATTTCTCGATCGAACTCGAGCGCGCCGATCATTGGGTGCAAAATGGTGCCCGTCCCAGCCAGACTGTGGGCAGCATCATCAACAAAGCCCGCAAGAAGCTGGCTGCCTAATTTCTTTTGCCGCGCGCCATGGAGGAATTCCTGCGCTTTGTCATCGGAACGCTGGTGGAATTTCCGGAATCGGTCGTCATTAAAAAGACCGAAACTTCCGGCCGCACGGTTTTTTATGTCGCGGCGCGGCCCTCGGATATCCCGAGAATCGTCGGCAAGGGAGGTCACACCATCCGAGCCCTCCGCACCCTCCTTGGCGCCTCAGCCCGCAAACGAAATTTGTCCGTCTCTCTCGAACTCATCGAACCATGAAACTCCAAGCCCTCACCCTCCTCGCCGCCTTTGCGGTCCTCCACACCGGATGTGAAATGCACCCCGCTTCTGAAACGATTCCCGGCTACGCCGAGAAGATGAAAGAGAAGAAAGCTCAGGCCCAAGAAGAAGCCCAGCACAGCGAAGCCGCTGATCCGAACGCCCCTTCTTATTTTCCGCCAAAAGCTCCTTGATTCGGCTTTGCTCTCCCTCGGGTCTGCTTACTTTTTTTGGAAGCAAACCCCGGCGCCCCGCCTAGTCTTGGCGCCCACCGACAAGTCTGATGACCACCGTGGTTGATCCTGAAATGCCCCCCGAAGCCGCGCCCGCCAAGCCGCAGGTGGCGCCGCTCGTTTTCCAAGAGATTCAAAAACTCCCCCTGCGCGAGTTGATTCGTCTCAACGAAGAGGCTGGTCTTCGCATTCGCACGGATTGCACCCGCCGTCATTTGGTCCTCGATCTGGCCCGGCATACGCTTCAAGCCGGAAGCCTTGTCACCGGCGCCGGATTGCTCGAGCGCGCTCAGGATACCTGGAATCTCCGCTGGCCCGCCTACGACCTGCGTCCCGGCCCCGACGATATTTTGGTTCCCTCCGCGTTGGTCAAAAAACTCGCCCTCCAGCCGGGAGTGATGCTCGAAGTCAAGGTGCGCCTCCCCCGCGATCGCGAGCAGGGGCTTGTCGTTGAGGAAATCCACGCGGTCGAAGGCATCCCGGTTGCTGACTGGAAGGCTCCCGTGGAGTTTGAAAAACTCACGCCGCTCTTTCCAAATCGTCGCGTCTTTTTAGAAACTCCCATCGATCCCGAGGTCGGCGCCCGGGCTGTCGATTTGCTCTCTCCGATCGGCATGGGCCAGCGCGGTCTGATCGCCGCCCCGCCTCGTGCCGGCAAGACCATCCTTCTCCAAACCCTTGCTCGCAACATTCGCATCAACCACCCCAAGGCCGCCCTCATGCTCCTGCTGGTGGACGAGCGGCCTGAGGAAGTCACCGACATGCGCCGCGCGCTGGATTGCGAAATCTACGCATCCACTTTCGACGAGCCCGTCCAGCGCCACATCCAGATTTGTGAAACGGTCGCCTTGCGTGCCCAGCGATTGGTGGAGCTCGGCCGCGATGTGATTATCCTTCTGGATTCCATCACCCGCATGGCCCGGGCCTATAACAATCTCCAACCCAGCAAGGGCGGACGCACCATGAGTGGCGGCGTCGATGCCAAGGCGCTCGCGAGGCCCCGCAAGTTCTTTGGCTCCGCCCGTAATACCGAGGAGGGCGGCAGCCTCACGATTCTCGGCACCGCGCTTATCGAGACCCACAGCCGGATGGACGATTTGATTTTCGAGGAGTTCAAAGGCACGGGCAATATGGAAATCCACCTCGACCGCTCCATCGCGGAGATGCGGGTTTTCCCAGCCATCCAGATTGTAAAAACCGGAACGCGCCGCGAGGAACTCCTCCTGCATCCCGACGAATACGAGCGGATCGTCACGCTTCGCCGTCAACTTTCGGAATTGCCCGCCGCCGAGGCCATGGAGCTCCTGGTTTCAAATCTTCAACACACAAAATCCAACGCCGAACTTCTGCTCACCGGCCTGCGGGGAATCTAAGGCGCAACCGCGCACTTGATCCTACCGCGCCGCTTCGGCAATCATCCACACCTTCATGCCAAAACGCGCTCGGACCAGCCCGAACTCCCCATCGTTTCTCGCCGGCCTGGGGTTGGTTTTCCTTGGTCTCTACCTCTTTCTCTCCCTCGCCAGCTACAGCCCGAAGAGCGTGCCGTCCTGGGCTCCGATCATCAGCACCTTCAGCCACTACGCCTCGGCGCCGATCAATCTCGGTGGTCCCCTCGGCACTCTTCTGGCCGGTTACTCCCTCTTTTTTCTCGGGGCCTCAGCCTACCTGCTGGCGATGACCAGTGTCGGCTACGGAATCGCGAAGTGGTTCGTGCCCGGCTACCGACTCCGCGACAAGGCAGGGTGGGGACTCTTGATGGTTCTCCTCGGGGCCTGCTTGATTCAAATCCAACCATGGTTCCTGGGAGATTGGAAAACCGAACTCCGCATCGAGGGACCAGGCGGCTTTTTGGGACTCTGGATCGGCCAGAAGGCGGTTCACAGCGTTCTCGGAACCGCCTCCGTGTTTCTCATGCTCGGTCTTTATATCGGGAGTCTGTCGTTTGCGATTTCCTCGCACCCCTTGAGAGATTCGGTCCGAGCTTGGAAATCCTTCCTCGCCTGGAGGGAGGCCCGCCGCGCCGCCCGCTTGGCCGCACTCGACGAGGAGCGCCGCATCGACGAGGAGCGCAAGGCCCTCGAGAAAAAAGCCGAAAAACTCACCCGCAAGCTCAAGAAGCAAGGTGTCGAAATTCCCGAGCCCGATGAGACTGCCCCGGTGCAAGAGGAGCTGGATCTTCCGGAACCCGAAATCATCGATGCCACCGCGCCCTCGGCCAAGAAACCCAAACTCTCGGAACTCCAAAATTCCAAGCCCGCAAAGGATTCCTTCCCGCCCGGGCTTCTGGATGTCCACCTTGAGAATTATGTGATGCCCGGGCCGGAGTTGCTGGATGCCCAGGATGAGAGCGACCGCGAACCCCTCGATCGCGAGGAGTTGAAAAATATCCAGATGCTCATCATCGACACGCTGGCTCAGTTCGGCATCAAGGCCGCACCTGGCACGATCACCAAGGGCCCCACGATTACCCGCTACGAAGTTTATCCCGATGTGGGCGTCCGGGTGGATAAGATCGTAGCCCTCGAGCGCGACATCGCCCGCGCCACACGCGCCGAGCGGATCAATATTCTTGCGCCGATTCCCGGCAAGGACACGGTCGGCATCGAAATCGCCAACTCGAAGAAAGTAAAAGTCACCCTGCGCGAGTTGTTCGAAAAGGATGCGTGGCGCGAGTCCACCGCGAAGCTCCCTCTCGCACTCGGCATGGATGTTTACGGCCACACGATCATCGGAGACCTCGCCAAAATGCCCCACCTGCTCGTTGCGGGCACCACCGGCAGCGGTAAGAGCGTTTGCATCAATTCCATCATCGCCAGCCTTCTCTTCCGCTACTCGCCGGAGCAGCTCCGCTTCATCATGATCGACCCCAAAGTCGTCGAGATGCAGATTTACAACTCCCTCCCTCACCTTGTGACCCCCGTCGTGACCGATCCCAAAAAAGTGCTCCTCGCCCTCCGCTGGGTGATCGACGAGATGGAACGGCGCTACAAAATTTTCGCGAAGTGCAAGGTGAAGAACATCTCCGGTTTCAACGAGCGCCCGCTCCCGAAATCTCAAGCCGAACTCGATGCCGAGGCTGACGCCGCTGCCCTCGCTGTTGCCGAGGGAGAGACTCCGGAGGAAGAGGAAACGCCTGCTGAGCCCGAAGCCGAAGCGGAGCCTGACGAGGAATTGGACGAAGAGCCCATGGCTCCGCCGGTGCGTGTGCCGCGAGATAACGATCTCATCATTCCCGACCGGATGCCGTTTATCGTGGTCATCGTTGATGAGTTGGCGGACCTGATGCAGACCGCGCCAGCGGATGTGGAGAGCGCCATCGCCCGCATCACCCAAATGGCCCGCGCTGCTGGCATCCACATGATCGTCGCTACCCAGACGCCCCGCGCGGATGTCGTCACCGGCATCATCAAGGCAAACATCCCAAGCCGCATCGCCTTCCAAGTCGCCTCGAAAATCGATAGCCGAGTCATCCTGGATGAGAACGGCGCGGAGAAACTTCTCGGCCAGGGCGACATGCTTTACCTCCCGCCAGGAACCTCGAAATACACCCGCGCCCAAGGCGTTTTGGTGACCGAGGAGGAAATCCACCGCATCGTCGAATTTGTTTCCAACCAAGCCGAGCCGAAGTTCGATTCCGGCATCCACGAGAAGCTTAATAGCACCACGCCGCCCGAGGAGGATGTCAGCGATGAGGACGAGGAATTGGTCGTGAAGTGCCTCGAAATCATCCGTCAGGAAAATCGCGCTTCGACCTCCATGCTCCAGCGTCGCTTGAAATTGGGCTATACACGGGCCGCCCGGGTGATGGATATTTTGGAAACCCGCGGAATCGTGGGTCCAAAAGATGGTGCCAGAGACCGCGAAATTCTGGTGGACCTGAATGAGGAAGGTGCATTTTGAGAGAAAAACAGCAACACGACGGCAGTGATTTTTTTATTGGCGCGCGCCTCTCGGCTCGTCGCCAGAAGCTGGGCATTCCCATCGAGAAAGCCGCCAAGGACACGCGCATTCCCGTTGCTCGACTCCGCATGATCGAGTCCGATGACTTTTCGAGTTTCTCCCACCCCACCTACGCCCGGCTGTTTCTGACGGATTATGCGAACTACCTCGGCGTTCCGATCGAGGATATCCGGGAATACCTCCCCGGCATCAAGGGACTCGGTTCCGCTGATAACGCCTACCTGAATGTCCTCCTCTCCAAACCCGGCTTCATGCAAGGCGAGCAATTCAAATCCATGCGCCGTTTGCTCTTCGCAGTGGGCACTCTCATCGTCCTCCTGCTCCTCGTCGGCGCCGGAATCTATGCTTGGAGGGCTTGGAAAAAAATCGAGCGCGTTCAGCCAGTCGCCTCGACCGTCGAGGCCCTGCCAACGCCCAGCGCCACTCCCACTCCAACTCCTTTTGTCGAATCCACTCCGACTCCCGAGCCCGAGCCGACACCTGAGCCAACGCCCGAAGCAACTCCCGCAAAGATCCAGACCTCCGATGCCATTCGCATCCAACCTCCGCTCACTCCGGCCGCCACGCCGCTGGCTAAAACCTCGATCACTCCAATTGCGAAAAGCAAGGCCACTCCGGTGGCTTCTCCGACCCCGCTAACCTCGCTTCCGCCGTTTCAACCTTCCTCCCGCCGAAGCACAACGAATGAGTAAGGCAGTCCGGGCCGTGCTCCCAACGACTCAAGCACCTCGTGTCGGAATGATCAGCCTCGGCTGCGCCAAAAATCTCGTCGATGCCGAGCTGATGCTCGGATCCGCAAAAGCCGAGGGCTTCGAAATCACAAACAACCCAGCCGAAGCGGACATCCTGGTCGTCAATACCTGCGGATTCATCGACACCGCAAAACAGGAATCGATCGATGCCATTCTCGAGGCAAACCGCCAGCGCGACGAACTCCGCCCCGATGCCCGAATTGTTGTGAGTGGCTGTCTTTCCCAACGCTACTCGGGCGATCTCGTGAATGAACTTCCCGAGGTGGATGCCTTCATCGGACTCGATCAAGTCGCCGAGGCGGGCCGGATTTTTAGAAAAGTCCTCGAGGAAAAATCCCCCGGCGTGATGAACCTCGTGACTCCGAAGTCCCGCTACATCCCCGATTTTTCCACCCCGCGATTCCGTCTCACTCCCGCCCACAGCGCGTATGTGAAAATCGCTGAGGGCTGCAACCACCCGTGCAGCTTTTGCGTCATCCCCCAAATGCGCGGCCGCCACCGCAGCCGGGCGATCGATTCCGTTGTCCGCGAAATCCGCAGCCTCGTCGCCGAGGGTGTGAAAGAGATCAACCTCATCAGCCAGGACACCACTTACTACGGCATGGACCTCTGGAGCGAAAAAGCCGGTCCCCGCCAGCCTGTGGACTCCGGTCGCGGAACTTCGCTCGTCCATCTTCTCGACGAAATCGCCGACATCGGCGGCGATTTCTGGGTTCGCCTTCTCTACACGCACCCCGCGCATTGGAGCGACGAACTCATCGCCGCCATCGCCCGCAATCCCCATGTCGCAAAGTATGTCGATATGCCGCTCCAGCACATCCACGGCGAGATGCTGCAACTCATGCGCCGCGAGACCTCCCGGGAGCACATCGAAAATCTCATCCACCGCATCCGCGCCGGTATTCCCGGCATCGGCCTGCGCACCACCTTCATCGTCGGCTTCCCGGGCGAGACGGAAGAGCATTTCGAGAGCCTCCTGGAGTTCATCGAGACGACCCGCTTCGAGCGCCTCGGCGTTTTCAATTACTCGCAGGAGGAGGGCTCCCGCGCCGCGAAGATGGAAAATCAAGTGCCCACTCGCGTGAAAAACCGCCGCCATCGCCAAGCCATGGCTCTCCAACAAAAAATCGCCCGCGAAATGGCCGAGTCGCAGACCGGTCGCACGCTCCGGGTTTTGGTGGAAACGCCTAACGCCGCCCGCACCGAACACGACGCGCCGGAGGTCGATTGCCGTGTGATTTTGACCCACCCCGCCGAGCCCGGCACCTTCGTCGATGTGAAGGTCCTCGGCGCACAAACCTACGACTTGGTGGCGGAACCCGTTTCTGCCTGAAACGCGGTGGTGGTGGAGCCTAGGGGATTCGAACCCCTGACCTCCTCAATGCCATTGAGGCGCTCTACCAACTGAGCTAAGACCCCGCAAAAGGGAGCGGAAAACTGGCGCAAACGCGCGGAGAGATCAAGAAGGTTTCTTGGCCAGGCAAGCCGCGCCGATGATGCCAGCGTTGTTTTGCAGGATGGCCGCCTCGATCGGCACTTTGGTCATGGCCGCGAGCCGGGGAAGAAATTTGTCGGCCTTTTTGCTGATGCCTCCGCCGACAATGAATAACTCGGGCGAGAGGAGCGGTTCCAAGTCCGCGAGGTATTCGCTCACGCGCTTGGACCATTTTTTAAAACTTAAATCCTCCTCTTCGCGGACACGCTCGGAAGCGCGGCGCTCGGCGATTTTTCCCCTGATTTTCAAATGTCCGAACTCGGTGTTTGGAATCAAAACCCCGTCGCAGAACAGCGCGGAGCCAATGCCGGTGCCGAAGGTCAGCATCAGCACGACCCCTTTCTTATCGCGCCCCGCGCCGAAGCGCATCTCGGCATAGCCAGCCGCATCGGCGTCGTTCATCACCGTCACAGGCTGACCGAGGCGTTTCGCTCCGTTCCAAACCACTCGGGCGCCATGTTGGTGGCGAAACTCACAACGCCGTTTTTGACGATCCCGGGAAAGGTGATTCCCGCAGGTCCTCGGTATTTGAAGTGGGCGGCGATTTGCTCCACAGCGTCTGCCAGAGCGTCCGGGTGGGAAGGTTGCGGTGTGGGGATGCGGAAACGCTCAGCTACGAGTTTGCCGGTTTTCACATTCACAGGAGCGCCTTTGATGCCCGTTCCGCCGATGTCGATACCAAGGATTGTCATGAGATGTTTTTTAGGAGGTGAGTGGAGCCTTTGTCCTTTGCTCGCAGAGCGGCGTCAAGTCTTGTGGGGTTGGCGGGGGACGCTCCAGCGTTGTAGTCTCACGCATCATGTCCACGACCCGCACTCCGCTCCGCACTGAAATTCCCGAGTCCGACAAATGGGACCTCTCGCCACTCTTCCCAACCGACGCGGAATGGGAGGCTGAATTCGCCAAGCTCCAGTCCTCCTTCGCGGGCGTTGCGAAATTCCGTAGCCACCTCGCCGAATCACCAGCCGCGCTGGCCGAGTGCCTCGAATTCGAGAAATCCATCGATCAGCTTGTCGATCAACTCAACCAATACGCCGCCCTCTCCACGGCGGGGGATAGTGCGGACGCCACCGCACTTTCCCGCGAGGCGAAACTCGACGGCCTGCTCGTCAAAGTCGGTGAGGCCTTTTCCTTCATCTCGCCCGAAATCCAGCAAATCCCCGACGATCGCTTTGCCGAATTCCTCGCCGACTCCGCGCTGGCCGATTGGACGACCCCGCTCCAAAAACTCCGCCGCAACAAGCCGCACACGCTCACTGCCGGCGAGGAACGCCTTCTCGCGCTCGGCTCCTCCGCGATGCGCGGTCACTCGGAGACCTTCTCGCAGCTCACGAATGTGGACATGAAGTTCGGCGTGCTGAAGGACACCGAGGGCAATGAGCGCGAGTTGACGCAGAGTTCGTTCTCGTCCTTCCTCCAGCAGCGCGATCCCGCCGTGCGCAAGGCGGCATTCCACCAGTTCTACCGCGAGTTTTCGGACCACCAATTCTCCCTCGCCGCCGGCCTGGCGAATTCCATTCGCGCCGATGTTTTCTATGCCCGCGCCCGCAACCATGCCTCCGCCCGTGAGGCCGCGCTTTTCTCGGACGATGTGCCGGTGGCGATCTACGACAACCTCATCTCGACCGTCCGCGCCAACCTCGCTCCTCTTTTCGAGTATTTCGAACTCCGCCGCCGCGTGCTGAAGCTCGAGGAAATCCACCACTACGACACCTATGTCACGATGGTGGAGAGCGTGAAAACGAATGTTCCTTGGGATGAAGCGGTGGGCAAAGTCGTCGCTGCTCTGGAGCCGCTCGGGTCCGAATACACCGCCGCCATGGCGCACGGCCTGCGCGATGGCCGCTGGTGCGACCGCTACGAGAATAAAGGCAAGCGCAGCGGGGCCTTTTCCTACGGCACCTACTCGAGCCCGCCCTACATCATGATGAACTACAAGGCCGATGTGTTCTCGGATGTCTACACGCTCGCGCACGAGGCCGGCCACTCGATGCACACTTGGCACTCGAGCCGCGCCCAGCTTTACCAGAACCACGGCTACCCGATCTTCCTCGCCGAGGTCGCCTCGACCTTCAACGAGATGCTCCTCACCGAGCATTTGCTAAAAACCACGAGCGATCCCGCGATGAAGGCGTTCATCCTGAATCGCCAGATCGATGACCTGCGCGGCACGCTCTACCGCCAGACGATGTTTGCCGAGTTCGAGCGCGAGACCCACGCCGCTGAGGAGCGCGGCGACGCCGTCACACTCGAGGGTTTCAAAAAAATCTACCGCAGCCTGCTCACCGACTACTTCGGTCCGAAATTCTCGATCGATGAGGAGCTCGATCTCGAGTGCCTGCGGATCCCGCATTTCTACAGTGCGTTCTATGTTTACAAATACGCAACCGGCATTTCCGCCGCCGCCGCACTTGCTCGACAGGTCCTCGAGACCGGCGACGCCAGTCGCTACCTCGGCTTCCTCAAGAGTGGCGGCAGCAAATTCCCGGTCGAAACCCTCCGCGAAGCCGGCGTGGACATGGCCAGCCCCGAACCCGTCCAAGCCACGCTCGACCTCTTCGCCCGCCGCGTGAAGGAGCTTTCGGCCTTGATTGGGTAAAAATTTTCTTCGAAGGACTTCCCTATGCCCGTTCGCCTGCTCCAGCACCCCTTAGCCGCCCACATCCTCACCCACCTGCGCGACCGAACCACCAAGCCGGCGTTGTTTCGAAATCTCAGCTACCAGCTCTCGCTGATTCTCGCGCTCGAAGCCACGCGCGACCTCGAGACGGTGGAAAAACAAATCGAGACTCCCCTCGCACCGCACACGGGACGCGTTCTGGCCCGCTCGCTGGTCGTGGTTCCCATTCTTCGCGCCGGGTTGGGCATGGTTCAGCCGTTTCAGGATATCTTCCCCGATATTTCCGTTGGCTACATCGGCCTGGAACGAGATCACGAAACCGCCGAGGCCCGGAGCTACTATTGCAAACTCCCGCCCGTCGCCGACACCCGAACCATCGTCGTGGACCCCATGCTGGCCACCGGAGGCTCAGCCGCGAAAGCCTTGTCACTCGTGAAAGACAATGGCGCGAGTGATGTCAGCCTCGTCTGCATCCTCGGCTCCCCCGAGGGCGTCGAAACCGTTTCCCGCGCCCATCCCGAAGTTCCAATCATCCTCGGAGTTCTCGACGAATCGCTGAATGCGAACAAATACATCGTCCCCGGCCTAGGCGATTTTGGCGACCGCCTCTACGGCACCCACGCCTGAAGTGCCGGGCGATGGATTTATTCGATAAGGGCTCGAGGCTTTGTGAGGGCGAGGGCCAGGGCCAGGGCGTTCCGGTGAGGGGTGGGCATGGGTGGGAGGTTGTCGAGGGGAAAGGGGCTCCAATCACCGACCGGAGTGGTTGGGCGAAGGTGGAGGGTCACGCGGTAGCGGGTGATCGCGTAAGTGAGGGTGGCGGTTGGCTCGGTGTCGCTTGGTTCGGCGGGGGGGAGGAGCCAGAGGCCTTTCCAGCGCGGGCCGGGGGATGGGATGAGAAAAACATGGCGCCGTTTGGTCGCCAGGGCACACCACTCGACGAGGTGGGTGATCGGTTTTTTTGCGGGCTTGATGGGTAGCGAGGCGGGGTCGGCAGCTCGACAGAATTTCTGAACGGGGCAGAGGGAGCATTCGGGCGGGCCGGACCGGCAGATCGTGGCGCCGAGGTCCATGAGCGCGGAGGTGTGCTGGCGGCCTCCGCTGGCTGGCAAAAGCGCGGTGGCGGCTTGTTCCAAAAAACGGCGTCCGGCGGCGGTGGTGATGTCATGCCGACAATCGAAAAGCCGGGCGATCACGCGGGCGATATTTGCATCAAGAACTGAAACGGGTTGATCAAAGGCAAAGGCCGTGATGGCAGCGGCAGTGTAGGGGCCGATGCCGGGGAGCGAGCGGAGTTGGCTGAGTTCGGCTGGAATCTTATTTTGGAAATTCGCTGCGATCGCCTTGGCTGCCTTGTGGAGGTTGCGGGCGCGGGAGTAGTAGCCGAGCCCCTCCCAGTGCTTCAGCACCGATTCCTCGGAGGCGGCGGCAAGGGTTGCCACATCGGGAAAGCTCCGCATCCACCGCGCGAAATAGGGTAGGACGGCGGCGACGGTGGTTTGCTGGAGCATGAATTCCGAGACGAGCACGCGGTAGGGCGAGGGGTCGTCGCGCCATGGCAATGAGCGGCCGGCCGCTTGGAACCAAGCTCCGAGCGCCTTGTGGAAACCGGATCGGATTTTCTCGTCTATCATCTCGACACGCCCGAGGGATTACGCGCAAAACTCCCGGATGTCCGCACCAAAACCTCTCCACAGCCACACCGCTCCGCTTACCGAGTTGCAGGCCGGGGTGTTGCGCGGAGTGCTGGCCTCGGAGGGCTTCGAGTTCGAGGAGCGGCCCTACATGCTCTACTTCGCCAAAAAGGCGAAGCTGACCGTGGCGGTTTACGCAAAGGGGCCGAAGGCATTGATCCAAGGCCGGGGGATCGAGGATTTCATCACGCTCGTCCTCGAATCGCGTGTGCTAGGGGAGGCGAAATTTGGCTATGAGGAGGTCCACTCGCCCGAGCTTTTCGAGCCGCATTTCGGCATCGATGAAAGCGGGAAGGGGGATTTTTTCGGACCCCTAGTGATTTGCGGCGCGTATGTGAATCCCGACATCGCCCGCACTCTCAAAGACGCCGGCGTGCGCGACAGCAAGGCCGTCACGAGCGACAAGAAAATCCGCGAACTGGCAGCGGCGATCCGCCGGGCAAGGGTTCCCACGAGCACCGTGGTCATCGCCCCGCCGCGTTACAACGACCTTTACCGAAAAATCGGCGACCTCAACCGCCTGCTCGCCTGGGGTCATGCGCGCGCCATCGAGGACCTTTGCAAACTCTGCCCCGATTGCCCGAGGGCGCTATCCGATAAGTTTGCTCATGTCCGACTCCTCGAGCGGGCCTTGATGGTAAATGGACGCAAGCTCGTGCTCGAACAACGCACGAAGGCCGAGTCCGACTACGCCGTCGCCGCCGCCTCGATTCTGGCCCGGGAAAAATTCATCGACTGGCTGGATGCGAAGGGCTCCGAGATCGGCACCATCCTGCCGCGCGGTGTTTCGGCGAATGTGAAAAACTCGGCGATCGAGTTGATCCGATCCCACGGGCCGGAGGTGCTCGAAGGCCTCGCGAAGACCCACTTCAAAACCGCCGCCGAGGTTTTGGCGGCCGCGTAGAGTCGCGAACTAGGAAATCCCGGGATGGCCTCTCACCGAGGCACGGAGACACAGAGAAGGGAGCATTGTAGCAACGGCAGTCCTCTGCCGTTTGGGAGCGAACCGCGAATCGAAAAAAATGGTAGGGGCGGCTCGCCGAGCGGACCCAAGACTCAGGCGCGAATGCGCCGTCTTATCAGCAAATCCTCACGCTAAGACCCAAAGCCGCAAAGAGGGGAGCAAAAGCCGTCCCGGCTATGTAAAAACAGGGGCTCTCACGGAGGCGCGGGGACACGGAGATGGGAGCATTGTAGCAACGGCAGTCCTCTGCCGTTTTGGGAGGAAACCGCGAGCCAATAAAAGCAAACTTCCGTTTTTTTAGCTTTTGAAAGTTGCTCGTGCACAAAAAATCGTGCCTTTCACGAAATTGACATGACCAACTTCATGACTAACATTGCAACCATGAAGACATGGAATGTGGCTGAAGCTAAAACCCATTTTTCCAGCATCGTCGAAGAGGTCGAGGAAGGGGAAACCATCGTGATTTGCCGCAGGAACATTCCCGTGGCGAAAATCTTGCCTCATTCCTCGAAGGGCCCTGGCAAGCGCCACCGGACCAAGATCGGCTGGGCCAAGGGAAGCGGCGTCATCATCCATGGCGATCTTACGGAATCCGCCATTCCGCCATCCGAGTGGGACATGCTTCGATGAACCTCCTGCTGGACACCTGCGCGATCATTTTTTTGGGAATCGATGACCCGTGCATCTCGATCACCACGCGCCGATTGATCCGCGAGGCGGAGCAAATTTATGTGTCTCCGATTTCCACGGCCGAATTGGCCTGCCTTCAAGACCGTGGCCGCATCGAATTGCCAGTTCATTGGAAGCCTTGGTTCCGCAACGCGATCGAAGCGAATGGTTGGGATGTCAAACCCATCACCCTCGAAATCATGGAAGAGTCCTACTCCCTTCCCGGCAGTTTCCATTCCGATCCCGCCGACCGTATTTTGACCGCCACAGCACGCTGTGAAGATTTGGTTCTCCTGACTACCGATCGCAAACTTTTGGATTATCCCCACCTCCAAGCCCGTTGGTAAAATCCCCTAGCAAATCCTCACGCCAAGACCCGAAGCTGCGAAGAGGGGTGCAAAGGCGCCCCGGCCGTGTAAAAAACAGGGCTCTCACGGAGGCACAGGAACACAGGGGAGGGGGCGTTGTAGCAACGGCAGTCCTCTGCCGTTCAGGGAGCCAACGAGAATAAAAGGGTAGGGGCGGCTCGCCGAGCGGCCCCAAACTTCAGGCGCGAACGCGCCGACCCGGGAGCGTTTTTTACGCATAACCCTGCTTTTCTTGAAAACCACAACATATAGTGGTCGTAAATTATCTTATGCCAATAGGTGGGATTTTTTTGATTGCCCTTGCAACTATGGCATAATGGCTCCCATGCAAACCATCTACTCGACATTCATGTGCCCACCATGCAGATCGCATGCTGGGAAACCTGCACCTTTTTCTCGCGGTCGATCAACACACCCCTCTTTTAGCGGAGTTCTCCGCATAGCCACTTTCCCGCCACCATACGACCATCCGCACGATGCGGCTGGCCGATTAACAAACCCGGTGGCGGGAAATTAGAAGAAAAACTATGAAATCAATCATAGCAAAACACGAGGCGCTGACAGAGGCGCAGCTCACCTCGATTACGGATAGCCTCAACACCCTGAACACGACACTGGATTTCCTCGTCGGGCTCACCCCCGAGGAGTCCCAGCGGTTCATGAAGATGGGAAACAAAAGCCGCTCCTTTGTGGAGGACGCCATCAAGGTCGGCATCGAAAACCCCGGCATGCTACCCCGCTCGCTCGATCCCGTGCGGCTCGGCGGCAAGCTGGCGCTCTCGGGTCAACTCCGCGACATCCATCGCACCGTGAGCCAGCTCAACGAGCGGCTCTACGACACGACGATGGTGGCCGGAGCCGAGTTGTTCGATGACGCCCGCCTCATCTACATGCTCACCAAGACCAAGGTGAAGCCAGAGGGGTTGATCGATGTCAGCGATAACATCGGCCAGCGCTTTGCAGGACAGGGCAACCGCAAAGCCAAAAACCAGACCACCCAGGAGAAGGCAGCGTAGCACAGCAGGCCTCAGGCCCGCCACACCACGGGGTCTATCGGGTAGCAGCCCGATAGGCCCCAATTTTTTTTGGCCAGCATGCGATTGCCCTGTTCGGAGCTTAACAAAGAACTACCCGCTTCCGGACACAAGCGAAATTCTTCAACCGCCTGCAAAACCTCGCCCAAGCGACGCGGCAGATCACTGGACTAACCTTTTTTGTGAGTCCACTGTCTTTGATCGTTAATCGACTCACGAATCCCGTCAGTCCACTAACCTTTTTCGTCAGTTCACTCACGCCGACCGTCACTCGACTAATGGTTTTCGTGAGTCCACTGAGCATTTTCATCAGTCGACTTACGAATTTGGTCAGTTGACTGACGAATTTGGTCAGTCCACTCATGCCTGGCGTCAGTCCACTTACGGATTTCATTAATTCACTATCGTTTTTGCATAAATCACTGGCCGTGCGGCTTGGTCCGCTGATGTAGCTGGTGAGTCGACTCACATATTTCGTTACTCGAGCAACCCTCCGCGCCCCAGCGCCTCTGCGCGAGATCTCGATTCCGCTTTCCGCACCCTCATCTGTCTCCGTGTCCTTCATTTTCCGTGGTTAAAAATTCCGGTTTTTCATCCCCTCCTTCGTGTGAGCCCCCATTTTCTTACCCTTCGTGTTTTCGCGCGTTGACCCGTTCGCTCCCGCTCATCTTGCCCTGACGGGCTCACTGCGTGAGTCTCCCGAGCGGCTTCCCAAGCCGCCTGGGTCGTGTGCACCCCTTTCCGACGGCGCCCCACGCCTGAAACTTCGGGCATCTCGGCGTCAACTCCGAGACTCTCCGCGACTGGTTTGCCGAAACCTCGCAAGGCCTCTACGAGATCCGACATTTCCTCGAACCCAAAACCACTTGGCACCCCATCGGCGCTTAAATTGGAGTGCTTGCCCGCATAGCCTGCGGGCGTTCTTTTATTTGGTTTCTTTTACGGTCAAGTTGTCGATGGAGCCTTTGAAGCAGTCGTCGATTTGATAACACGAGTTGTCTCCGAGGGAACAGCAGTCATCGATTTGATAACACGAGTCGCCTCCGAGAGGACAGCAGTCATCAATCTGCTAACCCGACTTGCCTAACTAGGATAAAAAAGCCTGCGGCTCTTTAATATGCAGAAAATAATAAAATGTGCGATTAAGCATCGTGTTGTATTGTGAGAAGCTACTCGAAATTTGGTTCACAGGTGATTATTTTCGCTTTTCCTGCATATTGATGCTTGCCGGTTCAAACGAGATATTTCAGACGTTGAAAATATTGTCCCCTACTAAAAAACCTAACCCACACGCTTTTGGCTCGAATGGCTATGCCCGCTTCGCGTTCCAACCTGTCGGCTTTCGGGTAAATTTGTTGCCTCTATGCTGCTTGGCTCTTTTTTTCGCCTTTTCTCTATTCTTTGTGATCAATTTCACTTTGGGCCACGCGGCCTTGAACGATTCTGTTGCTATGTGGAGAAACACGTCGGCCTTACCCACGGAGTCGCATTCTGGAGCGGGTTTTTCCGTGTCGGCAATCACACTCGCTGACAAAATGGATACGGTTCATTTTTCAAGATTCACAGCCGGAACCACATTTTTCGATGAAGTGCGGATCGGCGATTCAGGGACCATGGTGACCCCGGTTCCCGAGCTTTCGACTTGGGCGCTTCGGGGGTCTTCGGCCTTGGCTTTATCCGCATTCCACCAAAAAACTAGCCTGTCACATACGGCGGACAGGGTGTAAGGAAAAACTCACTCTACGTGCCACCCAATATACTACTAATCACCTCGGACCAGCAGCACTGGTCTGCCTTGGGTTCGGTGAACCGGAAAATTCGGACGCCGGCCTTGGATCGTTTGGCGCAGGAAGGCGCAAGGTTCGACCGGGCCTATTGCGCAAATCCTACCTGCACGCCCTCGCGTGCCAGTTTGCTGACGGGCATGATGCCCTCGCAGCACGGGGCGTGGTCACTCGGAACAAAACTCTTCGAGGATGTGCCGACTTTGTCCGGGATGTTGGATTCCGCAGGCTTCCATACCGCGCTGATCGGCAAGGCTCATTTTCAGCCATTGGCAACGCGACCCGGTCTGGAATCCATTGAATGCCAACCGATCCTGCGGGACTTGGATTTTTGGCGGGGTTTCCATGGCCCGTGGTATGGATTCCGGCACATCGAGACGGCACGAATGCACACGGCGGAAGCCCATGTGGGTGGCCATTACGCGCTCTGGATGGAGGAAAAGGGACTTACGAAATGGCGGGATTTTTTTGAGTCGTGGCCGCCTGATTCCGGCAAAACTGAAAAGATCTACTCCTCGCGCACATGGGATCTCCCAGAGGAATTCCACTACAACCGCTGGACCTCGGAGCGAACAATCGCCGCAATGGAGGCCGCTGGAGATTCGCCGTTTTTCATTTGGTCGAGTTTCCACGATCCGCATCCGCCCTACCTCGTGCCGGAGCCTTGGGCCTCGATGTATGATCCCGCTGACATGGAGCCAGGCTACATGGTGCCTGGAGAGCATTCGCGCAACGCCCCGCATTTTCGCCATGCCGCCGAGGTGAACGATCCAGGGTGGTGGGAGCGCGCCACCGGCGGGGAGCCGATTCATGGCGGCTGGTTTCAAGCCCATGATGAAGACCGACTACGACGCGATATGGCCTGTTACTATGGCATGACGAGCTTCATGGACCGCGAGATCGGCCGGATACTCGATGCGCTCGAGGCCTCGGGGCGTGCTGAAAACACGCTGGTCGTTTTCACCTCGGACCACGGGCACTTTCTCGGTCATCACGGCCTCACGGCGAAAGCGATCCACTCGTATGAGGATCTCGTTCGGGTGCCCTTCATCGCGCGCTGGCCGGGCAGGATTTCACAGGGTTCGCGGGACTCCTTGCAAAGCCTAGTCGATTTCGCGCCGACGGTCTTGTCCGCCTGCGGCCTGCCTGTTCCGGGTCGCATGACTGGAAAAAACCAATTGCCCGATTGGCTTCTCGGAGAGTCTGTGCGGACCGATGTGGTGATTGAGAACCACCATGGTGCGGAGCGTTTCCACATGCGGACCTTTGTCACAGCCACCCACAAGATCACCGTTTACCGCGATGGCGCGGATGGCGAGTTGTTCGACCTCGCCAACGATCCTGGCGAGGTGCGGAACCTTTGGCACGATCCCTCAGCGGCGGAGTTGAAGCGGGATTTGCTGTTGGCTTTTCTTCAGGCCAACCTGCGCGACGAGCCGATGCCAATGCCTCGCATTGCTCCGGCTTAGCGGTGTATCCCCATGATTTCCGCTGGTGCGCGCCCGGCGCGTAGCAGATCGGCCATCATTCGCATCGGGGCGTCGATGTGCGTGAAGAATTTCTTGTAGGCTGGGCAGAGGTAGTTGAGACCGTCCTCGCCATCGGGGGTTTTGATGAAGCGGTGCTTCGGACACTCGCCGTTGCAGGCGAAGCGCACCTCGCAGCGGTGGCAGTAGGCCGGAAGCGTTTCGGATTTCGCGTGGCCGAAGGCCTGCTGTTCCATTGATTCCACCATGTCGCCAAGCGAGCGGTTGAGGATGTTGCCTAGTTTGTATCGGGGATAGACGAAGTGGTCGCAGGAGAAGACATCGCCGTTGTGCTCCATCGCGAGCGCGCGGCCGCAATCCTTTTGAAACACGCACAGACTTGCGCCCCGGCCGCTCCAGATGCCGAGGGCCACATCGAAGATTTGGACAAAGACTTTTCCCACATCTTCGCGCACCCAGCGGTCGAAAATCGTGCACAGGAAATCTCCGTAGCTTTCGGCAGGCACACTCCAGCGGGTGACTTCCCGCAGCAGTTCTCCGGGCTCGGGCGGCGGAGCGAAGTCCAGCGGAGCGCCATCGCCCGCGCGCTCGACCAGCGGAATGAACTGGATGAACCCCGAGCCCTGCTCCTTGAGGAAATCGTAAACCTCCAAGGGGTGTTTCACATTGCTCGCGGAGACGACGGTGAGAGTGTTGAACTCCACGCCGTGGCGCTTGAGGAGCTTGAGGCCGACTGTCACTCGGTCGAATGTGGACTTGCCGCCCTTGTCCATGCGGTAGGTGTCGTGGAGCTTGCGAGGGCCGTCGAGGCTCAGGCCGACAAGAAATTGGTTCTCACGGAAAAACCGGCACCACTCCGCGTCCAGTCGCGTGCCGTTGGTCTGGATCGCATTGGAAACCGGGCGTCCGCCAGCATGTTTTTTTTGGAGTTCCACCACGCGTCGGAAGTAATCCACTCCGAGTAGAGTGGGCTCGCCGCCTTGCCAGGCCATCGAGATTTCCGGGGTATGCTGCGCGGCGCAGTAGTCGCGAATGTAGGTTTCAAGGACCTCGGGAGACATTCGAAAGGTTTCACCGCGCGGGTAGAGCTTTTCCTTTTCAAGGTAGTAGCAGTAGGTGCAG
>JAPLTG010000017.1 GCA_026398255.1 Verrucomicrobiota bacterium | reverse complement strand
GCGCTCCGGAGACAAAAATCGGAGACCAGTCCAAAAAGGAGATTGAACGGGAAACTCTGCCCCCTGTAACAAACAACCAACCCTTGCCAACCATCGCTTATTTTAACCAACCAGTGGTCTAAAAATCGGGGCCACCTCAGAATTCCCGGGAATCGTCAACACGAATATCATTATCTTTTTCTAATTCTGCCGCTGCCACCTTTTCGGCTTTTATCAGATTTTTGCATAAGTGATATGTTTATCAAAAAATTAAACCAAAATGGCGAGGGCGGCGGAGCTTCATCTTAAGAGTGCCATAAATTTGAATGTTGACTCTAATTTGATCGATTCGCTTCTACGGTAAAAAAGGGTCAGTCCCACATATTGACATATATTTGAATTCTGAGAGCCGCATTTTGTATAAAAATCACATTTATTGTGCATTGGATTTTCAATTCAGAAAGCATTTTTGACAGGATTAACAGGATTAACAGGACGGGGGATTTTGAATGTTGGATTGTGGATTGGTGGTCCTCCTTGGCGCTTAGCGACTACGGCGTGATGCAGTGGCGAGTGCCTGGTGGCGGGTAAAGAGCGGAACTGATTTTGGATTGGAGCTAGCGGCGCGTTGCGCCTGAACCTTGGGGTCGCTTGGCGATCTGCCCCTACCATGTAAACGAAAGCTCGGCGCGGATACCACGGCGCTGACGGCGCATCGCCCTCCAGATTTTTTGAAGGTGATGGATCTTGGAATCATTCAGAATTTTTCCTTACGCGAGTTCGGGGGCGTTAGTTTTTCGGCGGGTTGGTTTGATCGGAGGGCTGAGATTTCGCCTCGGCGAGTTCAAGGCCTTTTCCGGTGAGGCGGTATTTTTGCAAACGGCTGTTGGGTTTATCTGTCGGCATGGAGGGAATCGTCCAAGCTGGTGGTGATGCTTTCCAACCGGGCTTTCAACTCTTCTTTGGTCGGCAGGTAGAGTTGGTATTTCGAGGCGAAGATGTTGGTATCGGGCGGGAGAGTGAGCTCAACCAGGGCATCGTTTTTACGGTGGCAGAGGAGGATGCCAACGGTGGGCGACTCGTCGGGCAACTTCACATGCCGATCGAAGTAGTTCACATACATTTGCATCTGCCCGAGGTCTTGGTGGGTGAGCTTGTCTCGCTTGAGGTCGATGAGCACATAGCAACGCAGGAGGCGGTTGTAGAAAACGAGGTCGACGCGAAAGTGGTCGTTGTCGAAGGTGAAGCGTTTTTGGCGGGCTTCGAAGAGAAAGCCTTTCCCGAGTTCGAGCAGGAAGGATTCTAGTTGGCTGATGATGGCGGATTAGAGGTCATCTTCAGAGTAGCTGGGATGGTCGGCGAGGCCCAGGAATTCGAGCACAAGCGGATTTTTAACAAGGTCGGCGGCTTTTTCGACAACCTGCCCTTCGCTGGCCAGGCGGCGAATCTCATCCTTGTCTCGGCTGAGGGCCAGGCGCTGGTAAAGGGAGCTGGCAATCTGTCGTTGGAGCTCGCGCACGCTCCATTGGTTGGCGGCAGCTTCGATCTCGTAGAATCGGCGCTCTTCGGCACCATCGATCGTGAGTAACTCGACATAGTGGGACCATCCGAGCGTGAAGCGGCAGGGAAGGTGGCTGATCAATTCGTTGCCTGCGAAGTTGGCCGTGATCGCTTCGGCGGAAATCCGAGACAGCGTCTCGGATTTCCCGGGAGTGTCGGAAAGGGATTTCCGGGATGGTGTCTCGGAAATTGGTGGCGGAAGGATGGCGGAGCGATATTCGAGATAAAAGCGCCGCATCAGTTCGAGGTTGTCGACGGAGAAACCTCGACTGGCGGAGGACTTCAAGGCGTTGGAAAGCTCTTTGAGTGTTTGTCTTCCATATCGAGCCCGATCCGCACCCTCCTGTTCGAACTGGACGATATAGAGGCCAAAAAGGAAGTTTCGAGCCACGAGATGGGTGTCTATGCTGCGGTTGGCCGCAAGCAGGAGTTGCTCGTGGGTCTTCCGGCAAAGGTCAACGAGTTGGTCGAAGTTCATGAGATTTGATGATCACACAGAGGGCAGATTACGGAGAATAAATTAAATGATAGCCGTCATTAATTATTGATATTTAGGCTGCTGCGAATTGATTGAAGCAGGTTTTTCAATAAGTCAGACAATATCGGGTCACCTTTTGGAAACAAGA
The DNA here is from genome assembly GCA_026398255.1 of Verrucomicrobiota bacterium. Lineage (GTDB taxonomy): Bacteria > Verrucomicrobiota > Verrucomicrobiia > Chthoniobacterales > Terrimicrobiaceae > UBA967. The sequence continues at coordinate 5,461 of JAPLTG010000017.1, read as the reverse complement.
GATTTTTCGATTCAGAAAGCATTTTTTGATAGAATCGGAGCGTAACGAAGCAAGACTGCTGAAAGCAGCCCGTAGGGTGAGCGGAAGCGAGTCAATTACAGGATTTTTAGGGTGATGTATCCGCCTCCGCGCTTCACGACTACGGCGTGACAAGGTGGTGTTGAATGCATTTATCATGTTTTTTTCCTTGGTGTTTTCCGCTTCGATTTTAACGGTAAGGGGAGTGTATCGATGTCTGCTGGCGGGGTGCAGAGTTGGTAAAACTCGTGGAGTTTGGCGCGAAGGAGGACCTTATCTGGGAGCATGGTCTGATACTCTGCGATCAAGGTCGGGGAGAGGGTCCGACTGAGCGCATACTCGACGACTTCTTCATCCTTGGTGGCGCAGAGGAGTAAACCGATGGAAGGGTTTTCATGGGATTTGCGGTGATCCCGGTCGAGGGCTTCGAGGTAGAAGTTGAGCTTGCCGAGGTCTTCTGGTCGGAATGCGCGGACTTTGAGTTCGATGGCGATGAGGCAATTCAGGCCGCGATGAAAAAAGAGCAGATCGAGGGCAAAATCTTGTCCGCCGACTTGGAGCGGATGCTCGGAACCGATGAAGCAGAAATCGCGGCCCAACTCGGTGATGAAGCGGCCCAGATTCCGCAGCAGGCTGCGGTGGAGGTCGGCTTCGTCGTGTTCGGCAGGAAGACCGAGAAATTCAAGCGAGTAGATGTCTTTGAAAAAATCTGCTGCCTGCGGGTGCAATTCTCTCAACACGGTTGAGAGTTTTGGCGGGTGGAGAAGGCTGCGCTCGAAAAGTGCGGCGTCCATCTGGCGGGCGACTTCGCGGACTTGCCAGTGATTGCGACTGGCCATCTTAAGATAAAACTCGCGCTCCTCTGGCCGCTTTGAGCGGCTGAGGATGTGAAGATTGGAGGACCAGGGTAATTCTCTCAACAGCGGTGAGAGAATTGGCTGGTCACGGTAGGTCTCAAAAAATTGGCGCATCCTCCAGATGTTCTGAGGGGAAAAACCCCTGATACCGGGTTGTCTTTTCTGAACAAAAGCGGCGAGCGATAACACGGTGCCTTTGCCCCAGCCTTCGCTTTGAATTTTAGACGAGATGTATTTGCCAACATTCCAGTAAAGATCAATCAGGGTGGTATTAACCGCTTTAACTGACTGCAAACGAGCTTGCTCGATAAGGTCAACGATTTCTTCGAAAGCTCTCTGGTGAGAGGCTGATGCCTTTTTGGTGATCGAGGATGTCTTTTTCATGCTGCGGAAAGCCCCGAGGTCTGCGCGCGGATGGGGCCGACGGGGCAGATCGTGTTGGTTTTCATGGCGTGAAGGGTTTGCAAGAAACTATCTCGGATATGGCCTTCGGCATCTGGATGGGCATCGTGCCATTAGAGTGCTTCAAACCAATTTTTAATTTTCAGCGACATAAGCTTGCGGCGCTCTTCGAGAAAATCGTCGTAGTGGGGGATCACGCCATCAATAATCGACTCAGGCAAGCAACTCATCTGAAGGTTTGCACGGAGTTCCGTGTGCTCCGTGATGCCGCCATATTTTTTCGCTCCACCAGTGCACTGCTTGGCCAAGTCAGCGAAATAGGTTTCAGGGGCTTTGTCGCCAATAGCGATATTGATCTCGCTTTGTGCCAGCACGAAGTTGGCGATTTGGTTGTAACGGCCTTTGGTGAGTCCCTGTTTCTTGAGATGATTGCGCGGGTAAACATGATGCACGTCGCTGCGGTTGAGCATGAGATCGGATACGGTGATATCGCGCGAGAGGAAGCCTTTGTCGCCGAGTTTCACTTGGGCTGCCTTGTAAGCAAGGAAGTAGGGGCTTTGGGCCGAGGAAGTATCCATGAGCTGGGGGAGCATACCGGTCCAAAAGGTGGCGGGCAGTTCGTTCTCGATCACGGAATCGGCATAGTCGCCCAAGCCTCGCGCATCAATCTGTCGAATATCGACATCAAATGCTGTCTCGGGACTTCCGCTGTAACGACCGCGCAAAATAGACATGACATACCAGCGGCGAACGAGGCGCTCGAGGTCGGCAGCAGGCACATTTTCCGAGCGGCCACGCAGGTAAAGGATGTAGGCGAAATTCAGCGCATTCTGTCCACCGATGAGATCGCTGGTCACGAAGCCCGCCGAGCGGATGATCATGGTAAAACGCTCAAAGTGGGTCTTGTTGATAAAACGAAGAATCCCTTGTTTCAACTTGGCGAATGAGGCTTCGGCGATGGTGTCTTCAAACTGACGGGTTTCAAAATTACGACCAGAGAGAAGGGCGACGAGATCAGCCAATTTGCCGCGACCAAACTCAGCGGTGAAGGCGACGCGGAGCATGTCGGTATAGGTGGGATCGTAGATGTCGTCATTGACATCTTTAAGCCAACGCATCTGAGGAAAGAACTCGGATGCAGCAAAGGCTTTGTCGCCTTTTTCGATTCGCCCCATAAAGTCCGGCGCGACGGTAAGGTGGCAAAAATAATCGATGGCCTTGCGTAGCATATTGCCGCCGAAAGTCTCGTTGGCAGCGATTTTTGACATGGCGAAATCCGCTTGTGAGAGCTCCGCTCCGGCGGAATTGACCCGGATAAAAATCTCGGTGACGGTTTCGATATCGAGGTCTTCGGCAAGCTCGATCAAGCCGACATGGTTATTGATGATCTTGACGAGTCGCTGGAGCACCTTCCCGACTTGCTTGCGGTCGGCAGATGGGTTTTTAGCTGAATACTCCTCGGTCAGCTCGATCATGTCAGCATCCGGGGCAAAGACAGCGGCGACATCTTCTATCCATGCCACATCTTTCCGGATGGCTGGGTTTGCGACTTCGAATTTCTCCAGCACGGGATGAAAGGCGATGCGAATCCGAATGGTCTCGTAGTCTTTGTTGAGAACTTCCAACCCAAGCAGCCCAGCCATGAGAGCGGTGACGCGTTGCTGGCCGTCGATGAGGATGCGCTTGCCTGCGGAGGGCGTGCCGTCCTTGAGCTTCACGGTGGGATTGCGCCAAGCAATGAGATAGCCGACGGGGTAGCCCTGATAGAGCGAGTCGAGCAGGTTGCGCACCTTCGTTGGCTCCCAAACAAAAGGTCGCTGAATCTCGGGGATGGCGATCTCCCCAGACTTCACCCATGTAAGTAGGGTTTCGATGGGGTGAGGTGTGACGGAATAGCGTTGCGTGGACATGAAGAAAGGGCTTCAGCGTAAATTTAAGGAATACTCAAAAAGCAAAGGAGCGGTAGGAGTCAGCTTTAATTATTGATATTTAATAATCTGCGAATCTCTTTCAGTATAAAAATCGCGTATGATTGTGCATAGGATTTTCGATTCAGAAAGCATTTTTTGACAGGATCGGAGCGGAGAAAGACTGCTGAAAGCAGCCCATAGGGTGAGCGGAAGCGAATCTCTGCGCATGAAATTTGGCCTGTCACAACCAAGCCATGGGGCGGTGGCGAGGAAGACAAAGGGCAGATTCGCGATCAGCATTTCTATGAGCCCCAGTTGAACTGAGGGAGGAATTGCTGGGAAGAGGTGGAGGCTCTCCAGAACGACGCATTCGCGCCTGAAATTTGGGCCGTCACGGAGGACAGCCCTCCAAGGATACGCGGGGATTCGGTTTATTCGCGGGCAAAATTTATTTCCGGATTCTGCTTCCTCTGCGTCCCTGCATCTCTGCGGGAGGAATTGGATCATGGGCCTTTTTTTGATTTGAAGCTCTCTTTTGCCAGCCACAGGCCAGAGGTGGCGGTAGTTACCGATGCTCGGGGAGATGATGGCGATTTGCTGGGGCGGCGGAGTGTTGGTGTCGAAAAACTCGGTGTTAAAAGCCCCATCGGGCCAACGAGCGCGGAAGCGTTGGGTGCGGGCCCCGTTGCTGGGCCAACTGTAATGCGAGGCATACGGGGAGAAATCCGGCGTGAGGCTGATAACGATGGGCGTGGTGCCGAGAACATTGCCGTTCCAATCAACAATCGCGCCGGGCGGCGCGGTGTGGATGTGAATTTCCTGCGGCGGGGGCTGGGCTCGTTTGGTTTCTGGTTCGGGCTTCGGCACGACAGCGCAAGCGGCCAGAAGCAGCATGGAAAAGACGATGGCGAGGTGTTTCATGGTTGGATGGAGCGACATGAAAAGCTTGCCGGAGCGGGAGAAGCAGTGCGGTCCAGAACAAAAGGCAGGAGCATTTGGCTATCTGTTTCTGGCTCGTCCTCCCTTGGCAAACGAAAGCGAAGCGTCCTCGGGGCGGTCGCGGGATTCGCAAAGAGAGAGATTTCCCAGCCATCGCGGGAGACGGTGGTGCGGCCCACTCGAATGCCCTCGGGCGTGACCTCGATCTCGATGGCGGCGGATTGCCCGGCATCGGAGTGGTAGGATTGAAGGAGCTTTTTGAGTTTCGAATGGCGAAGAAAGCACACGCCCGGCTGCGAGATAGCCGCCTCGCAACCGGCCTCGGTGTCGCCACAGGTGAGAGTAAGCACACCCGCCAAAGCCTCGATGCGCAGGAGCGGATGGCCGGCATGGCACACCACCCGGAGCAGACGGATGAGCGCTACGCGTGGAACGAGGAATCTCATGCTCAACCGTAGATCAAACCCGTGTTCATAAGGCTGGGCGGAAACCAAGTGATGCCATTCTCGTTTTTGAGGATTTGTTCCATCCGAGCCCAGACATCGTGGCGGCGGCCGGGGCCACGGACCAGGGATTCCTTTTTAGCCCGGCGCTCAACCTCGCGGATGATGGGGCGGACGCGCGGGTTGTCCTCGATCGGGTCGTAGAGATCTGCATATCGATCGAAGCGGCGCTGAGTGGTCTGCGCCTTAGCAATGCGCCAAAGCAACTCGGATTCATCGGTGGGATAACCGTAGGCGTCGATTTGCATGGCTTAAAACGGGAACTCAGTTTGGTGACAGAACACGCGTGGAGCGCGGCTGTGCGCGAGGATTTGGCGGATGGCGGTGGCGATGTTTTGTAGGATTTTGGTGATCATTGCGGGGTGCATCCTAAAACGGCTGGTAGGACAAATACGGGGGGAGCAGTTTTTTTCTGAGAGAATCAGGGAAGGCTCTCACGGAGGCACCAAGGCACGGAGGGGAAGGTCTGGAAAACCGGAGAGTTGAGACCTCAAACCGGAACACATGACGGTGGGGAACCGTCTGGGTAGCCTGCCGCAGGCAGCCTAGAGGGCAAGATGAGCGGGAGCGAACGCGGCAAATTTGTGTATGGGAAATTAACGGCGCGGTTGCGCCTGAGGATTTGGCGCTGACGGAGCATCGCCCTCCAAGGATTCGCGGGGATTCGCTTCATTCGCGGGCAAAAAAGTATGGGTCTTGTCCAGTTTAGAGGGGAAAATAGCGAGTTTGCGTTAGCAATATTGAGTAGATGTTAACACTTCGATGATTGAAACGCCACTCCGATTCTTTGAGGTGAATGAGGAATTTTTCCTTCCGGACTCCGCGAAGTTTT
>JAPLTG010000021.1 GCA_026398255.1 Verrucomicrobiota bacterium | reverse complement strand
GGGCTATGCGCCCCCAAACCCCGCACCGCTCGCCGCGGCAGGCGTTCGGGGGGGGCAAAAAGCCCTGCCTGCGGCAGGATCATAAAAGAAAATCACTCCGATCCCGCTTTTTTCCTTGCATGACTACATGCCCGTCATTCGGGGGCAAAATCTAACCGTTCCCGGACTAAAATTCCCGGTTTTCTCCTATTTTTCTCCTATCGGTTTGGGGTCAGTCCCACATATTCACACAGCAGAGGCCTGCCGTGGCTACAACTCAATACGGGCAGGCGGGAAATCTCTCACGGAGGCGCGGAGGCACACAGGGGGAATGATTACTGCCCCAACCTGGCTCTCCTCCCAATGATTTTGCCGTCCATGATTTTGCTTCTTTTCTTCGTGCCTTCGCGGCTTCGTGTGAGGCCTTGGCTTCCCCCTCACGGCAGCAAAGCGACCGTGGCCAGACCATTTTTCTTTTCGGAACTTGATGCAAAAATCGCATTGGCAGGACTTGGAATTTCTGGCAGGTATTTTCCGCCCTCATGAAAAATATCCTCCTCCCTCTCGCTGTCCTTGTTTCCACATCCATCGTTGTTTTGGCCCAAGACTCGGGCGACATCCCTGGCACGCCGCTTGGCTACCAGGCCGATCAAGACGAGATGTTTGGCTATTCGCGATTTTGGTCCTACTACAATCCTTACCCATCCAATTACATTGGCTCGCAGGATTGGTGGGCTGGCAATTCCCTGACTGGCGATTGGTGGGGCGTCAGGAACTACCTCGATGATTCGGGGTTTGAGATTTCCGCCACCTACACCAACAACATCGCTGGAAATCCGGTCGGCGGCATGAGCCAAGGCTTCACCTACACGGACAACACCAGTTTTGGCGTTCAGCTGGACTTTGAAAAACTCCTCGGCTGGCATGGCGCCACGCTCACGATCAGTGCCCTCGACCGCAATGGCTCGAATCTCTCGGCCCAAAACATCGGGAATCAATTCACCGTTCAGCAGGTTTACGGCGGGCAGACGATCGCTTTTTACGCGCTCGTGCTGGAGCAAAAACTCCTCGAGGACAAACTCGGCATCAAGATCGGCCGATTCAGCGCCGGCGATGACTTCGCCTCCTCGCCACTCTACTGGCTCTACATGAACAACGGCATCGACGGGAACCCACAGTCCCTCCCCGTGAACACCGCGTTCTCGACCTACCCGAATGCCGTCTGGGGCGCTCGCCTTCGCGTGGATCCCACGCCGGAATGGTTCGCCATGGCCGGCATTTACCAGGCCACGCGGATCGATCTCTACGAGGGCCACGGGCTCAATTGGAGCATGAACAACTCCGATGGCGTCACGATGGTGGGTCAGGTCGGGTGGACTCCCGAGTTTTTCAAAAAACCCGTCGCCACCTCGAAGGCTCCGTCGGATGGCAAATCGGCGCTCTCCCGCAAGTCGCTCTCCGAGGGAAAAACCTTCAAGGAGCCCGTGGACTCCGAGATGCGCGGTCTGCCTGGCCACTACTGGTTCGGCATGTATTTTTCGCCTTGGGATTACGCGCAGTTCGGCTCGAACGAAACGGCGATCAACTCCTACGGCTTCTACTGGCACGCGGACCAAATGATCTGGCAGGAGACGCCTGGCAGCGATCAAGGGCTCACGCTCTGGAGTGCGTTCGTGCTCTCGCCCCAGCAGAACATTTCGAAGCTCCCCTTCCAAGCGAACGCCGGCATCGTCTATCGCGGCCTGGTTCCCACCCGCAATCAAGACATCACCATGCTCGGCATGGCCTATGGAAATTTCAGCGACGACTATGCGGACACGGTCTCCCAGAGCGGCGCCGGCTCGCCCAGCTACGAACTCGCCCTCGAAGCCGGCTACCGTTTCCAGATCACGAAATTCGCGTATGTGCAGCCCAATCTCCAATGGATCATCAATCCCGGCGGCACGGGAAATATCCCAAACGCCGTCGTGCTCGGCGCTCAGATGAGCGTCAGTTTCTGATGCGGCTTGCGACCGCGGCGGGCGTTCTCCTGCTGGCCCTCTCGCTCCATGCGGTAGAAGAAAAATCCGATGCCGCCGAGTTTCTCGGTTGGCTTCTGGAAAGCAAACGCGACCTCCAAGGCATCGATTTCAGCGAAGTGCTCGCCGCTACCAGTGGCAAAAAAATCATCCCAATCCATCCGACGAGCGATAAGCCGTGGCTCGATAAACTCTCCGCGATTCTGGACCGCACGCTCGCCAAACTCAACGACCCCGCCCACCCGATCCACGCAGCGGGACGCATCAACGAGGCCAGCCGCTTCATCGAAGACGAGCTCATGGCGCAATGTGCCGCCGAGAAAGGCTGGGCTTGTGGCATTCCGAAAACCTCCACCGGCGAGGAGCAGCGCAGTGGTTATCCCGACCTAAGGCTCGTTCTCGAGGATGGATCGATCGTTTATCTCGATCCCAAGCTCCACGCCGCTGACTCACGCGGAAGCAGCCTGAGGACTTTTTACTACGAACCGAAAACCACCACCGGAAAGGTCCACGACGACGCCCGGCACCTCCTCGTCGGCGTGAGCCACAACCAAGGCCAAGGCGGCCAACTCCGGTTCGAGGGCTGGGAGTTGGTGGATGTCTCCAAAATCAAAGTCCGCTTGAAAGCCGAGTTCCAAGCCTCGAACCGCGACTTGTATCGCGAGGAATCTGTCGTTCTTCAAAGCACGCCGAACTAGCCCATGCCTCCTCTTCGCTGCCAAATCCTCCCTTCTTTCGATCCCGAAAATCGCGATTCCCTTCTCGCGGCATTCGCGGGAATTTCGCCGATTGAAATGGGGCAGGCGTGGTTGGCGGCACCCGAACCGGATTTCCTCGCTGCCAAGGTGTGCGTGGGACGCCGGGGAAACTCGCTGATCGTTTCGGCCACGATGCCTGATCTGGATATTTTCACCAAGACGACCGATGCGAATCAGAGGACTTGGGAACTCGGCGATGTGTTCGAAATGTTTTTGAAACCCGAGGGCGAGGATTTCTACAGAGAACTCCACATCACCCCTGCGAACACCCGCACCCAGCTTGCAATCGCGGCCGAGGGTGCCACGGGGGAGTTTTTGCCCGATGGGATTTTTGCGAGCCATGTCTGGATCGAATCCGGCCACTGGCATGTGCTGGCTGCGGTTCCTACGACAGTCGTCACAACCCGAGCGGAGATTTCGCCGGGTGAGAAGTGGTGTTTTTCCTTTTGCCGATACGATGCGTTTCGAGACGGCCGCCAGCCGATCCTTTCCTCCACCTCACCCCACCCTGTGCCGAAGTTCCACCGCCCCGCCGAATGGGGCGTGATGGTTTTCGACTAAGCCTTGACCCGTTCGATCTCGGCACCGAGTTCGTTCAGTTTTTCATCGATCGATTCGTAGCCCCGGTCGATGTGGTAAACGCGGTTCACTTCCGTGATGCCATCGGCTTGGAGACCAGCCAGAACAAGGGCAGCGGAGGCGCGGAGGTCACTCGCCATGACCGGCGCGCCACCGAGTTGAGACACCCCTTTGATCACCGCCGTGCCGCCTTGAAGTTCGATGTCGGCCCCCATGCGTTTCATCTCCGCCACATGCATGAAGCGGTGCGGAAAAACATGGTCGCTCACCACGCTGATCCCCTCGGTCGTGGCCATCAACGCGCACATCTGCGCCTGCATGTCGGTCGGAAAACCCGGATAGGGAACAGCATCGATTTTCAAAGCGACCCGCTTGGAGCCTGGCCGAATCGTCACTTGGCTGCCATTGGATAGGATTTCGAAACCGGCCTTCGACAACAAACCTGTGACCGACTCCAAGTGCGCGGGGATCACCCGTGAGACGGTCACCTCGTCACCCGAAATCGCGCCAGCGGCGAGAAAGGTTCCCGCCTCGATACGGTCGGGGATGACCTCGTGCTCAGCGCCATGCAGTTCCTTCACTCCTTCGATGGTGATACTCCGCGTGCCGGCGCCCTCGATTTTCGCACCCATCGCGATCAGAAAATTTGCCAAGTCCACGACCTCGGGCTCTTCGGCCGCGCCATCGATCACTGTGACTCCCTCGGCCAAAACCGCCGCCATCATCACATTTCCAGTTCCCAGAACGGTGGAGCCGAAATTGCTGCGAAGCGAAATCCTCGCGCCCTTCAAATGCGGAGCGAGAACCTTCACATTGCCGCCGGAAACTTTCACCGCCGCGCCAAGGGCCTCGAACCCGCGCAGGTGCAGATCGATCGGCCGATCACCAATCACGCATCCGCCAGGCAGCGAGACGGTCGCCTCATGCTCTCGCCCGAGAAGCGGCCCCAAAATGCAAACCGAGGCCCGCATTTTGCGAACGATGTCATACGGCGCATGGGTCAGAATTTTCTCGGCGCGGATCTGAACCGTTCCACTTGCACGCTCCACCTCGCAGCCCAGCTCACTCAGAATGGTGAGCATGTAGTGGATGTCGCTCAGATCGGGGACGCGGGAAATCGTGCAAGGCTCCTTGGTCAAAAGAGTCGCTGCGAGAATCGGGAGAGCCGAGTTTTTTGAACCGCTAATTTTTACGGAGCCCCTTAAGCGGCGCCCGCCGTGAACCAATATTTTATCCATGTCGTGCGAGAACGAATCGTTGTCGCGCTTTGATAGACGGGACACGCCGCCATGTCCCGATTTTTCAAACCGGTCCCTGACCGGAGACCATTTGGAGGATCGAAGAAGGGGTGATTGAGCGGGCCTTGGCTTGGATTTCGGGGAGGTGGCGGGAATGTAGATCGGAGGCTTTGCTCTTGAGCGTTTCAAAAAGATTCCGGGCCGAAGTGGCGTCCAACTTCTGGCCACCTTGGTGATATTGCTCCGCCAAATGACCCAGCGCGTAGGTGGTGCCAAAAGAAAAAGCGGATCCGGCGACTTGATTGGCGGCTTTGCCAACCATTTTCCCGCCTAGTTTTTTCCCGAGTCCACCGAGAAATTTTCGAGCAAATCCCTCGAGCATTTGGGAACCGAGTCCGACCCCGGCGACGGCCAGGAATTCTTTAATTCGGGAGCGATCCATTTCGACTCCATGGGACTTGCCGATGCGATAGACCATCTTCATTTGCATTGGCAGGATCGCCATCGAGGCCAGCGTCTCGGGGAGCAATTCGAGCGCGCCGTTGAGAATCGCATAGTTCAAAATCATCCCGCTGTTGTCGGCCGTCGCGGGCGTCGAGGAACCGGGAACGGGTTGGCTCTGGACCGGCGCGAGAACCACCGATTCGACCTCCTTGGCGACTTTCGCGGATTCGGCCGCGCCTAGGCCGAGGGCGGAAGAAATCTCGGCGAGGAACTGCTTTTCAGCGGGCGAAAAGGCGCCATCGGATTCACAAACTCCAAGCGCCATTTCGTAGGCCAGCAGGCGCTGGGATGGCGAAGATAGTCGGGAGGCAACCTCGTCGAGAGACAGGCGGCCCATGAGAATTTTGCGGGATAGCGCCGAGGGGTCGCCGGAACCAAGCTCCTCGGCGATCCGACGAATCTCCGATCTTTCGACCTCGGATTTCTCGCCATCGCACATCGCAGCCATCAGGCATATGGCCAAAAGCGCGTCGGTTGTATCAGCAGTCAGGGCGTCATCGATTGTCATGGTTTTGAGAAGGCGGCGACAGCATTGGGCATAAACCAATCGATGGCTTTGGCGCCAAAAAACCAAAGGGCAGCCCCCACAGCGGCGAAATATAAAACAGTCACTCCGCCCCAGGCGAGGGAGAGGATAACCATCAAGCCGTCGCGCTCTATCCAAGCGAGGGCGGCGGAAAAAATCATCAGCGCGGGAAAGAAATTATTGAGCGGAAGATTGGCCATCGGCATCGCCAACAACGCGCCGCCAGCAAGGATGAGCCATCCCACGGTTCGGCGACCGCGCTCGCCCTCCACCCACTGCCCGCAACGCTCGCGGGAAAACTTGCGCGTGAAGGAGAGGATGCGGCGAGTGAAGGCGATCACGCCGAGCCAGAATTTTCCATGAATGCGGAGGCCATCGGCGGATTTCGGCAGGACGGGCTTGTGGTGGCCGCGAGCCATTTGCCAACCGAGCGCAATGAAGGAAGCCCCGCAAATCATTGACAGCGGACCAAGAGGGACAGGCTGGATGAATGGAACCGCAAGAAGAATCGACGCGAAGCAAAAGGCATTCGGCCCGATCTTCTCCAAGGCGTCGGAGAGTAAAATCCCCTCGCCTGCCGCGTGATCGGCGCAATGGGTCAAGGCGTCGTCGAAGCTGCAAATCTGGCCGGTGTTTTCAGGCATTGCGTCGAAGCATGGGATTTCTTTCCAGCACCCGGGCAAGAATACGAGCATCATCTGTCAGGCCGATTTCTGGAATCGTGTCGGGAATCAAATCCACGCCCTTCAAAATATACGCGGCGGCCACCCCGGCCTCGGCCAGATGGGATGGCAGGGGATTCTCGAGCCTGGCTGCCTCTTCGCATTCGATCCAGTGGATCAGCAGTTCAACGCCCTCCTGAAGGTCGTAGTGGATCCGGGCATGCTCGGTTTGCATTTTGGAACGCAGGGCATCCACATGATCTCGAAGCGACAGGAAATCGGAAGCGTTATAGTTTTCGACTTCGGACTCGATGAAATCATCGATCGAAATGGCCTTCCCGGGATTTAACGGTGACATGATGATCGGAGACCGGTGAATGAGAGGCTTCATTCCTCGCGGCGCCCCATGATGAGGGGCAGCAGATGCCACAGGAAGTAGGCGAGCGAGGTGATGAAGGCGGCGACATAGGTCCAAGCGGCGGCGTTGAGGACGCGGTTGACGCCATCCTCCTCGTGCATCGCCGCGAGGATTCCGGAGTTCCTGAGAGCGACTTTGGCGCGGGCCGAGGCGTCGAATTCGACCGGCAGCGTCACGAGGTTGAAGATCATGATCACTCCCCAGCCTACGGCCATGAGAACGATCCCTGTGTGGGTATTCACAAAACCCGTAAACATGCCGATCAGTGGCAGCCACATGACAATCTGGCTGGCGATCTGGGTGGCCCCGACAGCCGCCATGCGGAGATGCAAGGGGGCATAGGCCCGGGCGTGCTGGATGGCGTGGCCGGCTTCGTGGGCCGCCACAGCGAGCGCCGCCACGGAGGTGCCATGGTAGTTGCCCTCGCTAAGAACCAAGCGTCTGTGGGAGGGATCGTAGTGGTCGGTGAGTTCGCCAGGGCAGGACTCGATGGTCACACCCTCCACCCCCTCATCCTGAAGGACACGGGCCGCAGCTTGCGCTCCAGTCATTCCGGTGAGCGAAGGCTCGGCGTTGTATTTGCGGTAAACGCTTTTTACCCTGGCAGAGGCCCAGAATGACAAACCCAGGGTGCCGATGAAGAGAAGCAGTGGAATTAGCATGGTGAAGAAAATGGCAAAGGAGGGATGATTTGGGAATTACGAAAATCAGAACGATGTGTTTGTATTTTCTGAAGGATGATTCTCGGATCGACTGATCCATACCCCCTCCCAGCGTGAGGGGAAGCGGATCGCCTGCGAAAGCGGATTTAAACGATTTCAGGCGGGACGCCTGAACTACATGGACGGCGCTGGCTCGCCTGAAGCTTGGGACGACACGGAGGTCGTCCCTCCAGTTTGGATCAGGCTTTCTCGACCTGCCAGTATTCGAGATCCACGAGCGTATCGCGGCCAAAGATGCTGACAGAGACGCGGAGCTTGCCGCGCTCGGGATCGATTTCTTCGACAAGACCGTTCTGGTTTTGGAACGGGCCATCGGCGACTTTCACTTTGTCGCCCACTTCGAATTGAATCTTGGGTTTGACGGAATCCTCGCGGTCGCGAATCTGCGCGAGCAGACCGTCAACCTCTTTGGGGCGCATGGGAACCGGACGGTCTTTGGTGCCGGCGAAGCCGAGGACGCCATTGGTTTCCTTAATGAAATACCAAGTCTTGTCGATGAGTTGGTTGTTCTCATCGAGCAGGTGCATGTTGACGATGATGTAACCTGGGAAAAATTTGCGGGTCGTCTCGGTTTTTTTACCACGCTTGATTTCCTGAACGCGTTCGGTGGGGATCAGGACCTCGTAAACATGGTCGCCCATTTCCTCAGTCGCGATGCGGCGGTCGATGTTTTCCTTAACTTTGGTCTCCTGTCCGGAGAGCACATGAACAACATACCACTGGTCTTTCGGGGCGATGGGCATTGGAAAAAAGTAATTCGGAGGGGGATTCAGGGCTTCGTCAGAAATCCGACGACATTGATTAGGATAAAATCGAAAAAAGCGATGTAGCCGCCAAGGATCAGCATCGCGACAAGAACCACAACGGTCGAGTCGGTGAGTTCCTTGAAACGCTTGAACCCCTTTTCATTCGGATCCCAAGGCCATGTGGCCTTGCCGAGTTCCACACGAACCTCGGAAGTGAATTTGCGGACTTTGGAAAACATCTTTTTTTAAATAAGGCGCCACAGGTCAGGAGGGACTCGAACCCCCAACAAGCGGTTTTGGAGACCGCTGCTCTACCAATTGAGCTACTGACCTTTGGATTAAAAAATCCTGCCTATGGATTGGCGCTTAGGCGATAATGTCGGCGACGCGACCGGCACCCACGGTGCGGCCACCTTCGCGGATCGCGAAGCGGATGGTCTTCTCCATGGCGATCGGAGTGATGAGCTCGACTTCCACAGACACATTGTCACCAGGCATGACCATTTCGACACCTTCTGGCAATTTCACGGTTCCAGTCACATCGGTGGTGCGGAAGTAAAATTGCGGGCGGTAGTTCGAGAAGAATGGAGTGTGACGGCCACCCTCGTCTTTGGAGAGGACATAGACCTCGGCCTTGAACTTTGTGTGGGGCTTGATCGAGCCGGGCTTGGCGATGACCTGACCGCGCTCGATGTCTTCTTTCTTGGTGCCGCGGAGAAGCACGCCGACATTGTCACCGGCTTCGGCGCTGTCGAGGAGCTTGCGGAACATTTCGATGTCCGTAACGGTCGTCTTGGCTGTTGGCTTGAGACCGACGATTTCGACTTCTTCCATTTTCTTGAGGATACCGCGCTCGACACGACCGGTGGCGACAGTGCCGCGACCTTCGATGTTGAACACATCTTCCACGGGCATGAGGAATGGCAGATCCTTTGGACGCTCAGGCGTGGGGATGTATTCATCCACGGCAGCCATAAGGTTGAGGATTTCTTTTTCGTAGGTGGCGTCGCCTTCGAGGGCCTTGAGCGCGGATCCTTTGACGATCGGAATGGCATCGCCTGGGAATTCGTATTTGCTCAAAAGCTCGCGAATTTCCATCTCGACGAGCTCAAGGAGATCTTTGTCGTCAACCATGTCGACCTTGTTCATGAAAACAACGATCGAAGGCACGCCGACTTGGCGGGCGAGAAGGATGTGCTCACGGGTCTGAGGCATTGGGCCGTCAGCAGCGCTGCAAACGAGGATCGCGCCGTCCATCTGGGCTGCGCCGGTGATCATATTTTTGACATAGTCGGCGTGGCCGGGGCAATCGACATGGGCGTAGTGGCGATTTGCGGTCTCGTATTCGACGTGGGCCGTGTTGATCGTAATGCCGCGCTCTTTTTCTTCAGGAGCTGCGTCGATTTCGTCGTATTTCTTGGCCGTGGCGCCGCCGCTTTTTGCCAAAACGGTGGTAATTGCTGCGGTGAGTGTGGTTTTGCCGTGGTCGACATGGCCAATCGTGCCGATGTTGACGTGTGGTTTCGTGCGCTGGAACTGTTCTTTAGCCATCTTGGGTTGTTATTTTTTGGTTATTGAGGATCGAGGGAAGGTGGAGCCCATGACCGGGTTTGAACCGGTGACCTCGTCCTTACCAAGGACGTGCTCTACCAACTGAGCTACATGGGCATCTGGCGGCTAGGGCCGCATCGTTCGCGCTTCGATCCGCGTGGTTATGTCTCCCGTGGTTGGAGGCGAGGACGCTGACCGCCTGCACAATCTGCAAGCGGTTGGTGTCATCTCCCCCATCCAACGGGAAGGCAGAACCTAGCCGTTCGAATTTTCGTGTCAAAAACAAATTGACGATGTGCGCAAGGGGCGAAATCGAGCGCCGAGAGAGAGTCAACCCCATGAGGCGCGCGAATGAATTTCGCGGAGCATGGTGGGGGTCACCCCAGCGAGTGACTCGAGGGCGCCGGTGGCGGCACCCAATTCCGAGAGGGAATTTGTGGTGGCCACGGCGAGAACGGGGATTCCCGCACGGTGGGCGGCCTCGATGCCGGCGTGGGCGTCTTCGATCACGAGGCAATCCGCAGGAGCCAGGGCGAGCATTTGGGCGGCAAGAAGGAATACATCCGGCGCGGGCTTGCCGTTTGCGACATCATCTCCACAGGCCACGGCATCGAAAAATTCCCCGAGACCCGTGGCGGAAAAAATCGCTTCGAGATTTTGGCGGGGTGTGGAGGATCCGATGGCGCGGGGGATTTTTTCGGAGAGAAGGGCCGCGAGCAACTCGCGGGCGCCGGGGAGGATTTGGACACCGCGATCTCGAACGAGTTCGCGGTAGATCGTCTCCTTGCGTTCCGCGAGTTTGGAAATCTCCGCGGGATCCTTTGCCCAACCGAGGATTTCCGGAATGATGACTTCGTTCTTTTTTCCGAATCCCCGCTTGAAATGACCTTCGGGTAGCGGCCTGGAAATTTCTTCGGAGAGGATTTCCCAAGAGCGTTCGTGCTCGGCGGAGGAATCGATGACCACTCCGTCCCAATCAAAAATCACACCCTTCATGCAGAAAGAAGACGGCGAAGCATCTTCACATCCGGGTTGGGACCGACGATGGCCACCGTGATGCGGGATGGATCGAGGATTTGACGGGCGGCCTCGCGGACTTCATCGGCAGTCACCCGGCGGATTCGTTCGTTCACAATCTCGGGCTCGATGATTTCGCCGTGGGCAAGGATCGAGCCGCCGAGCCGCATGTTCTGGCTGGAGGCGCGTTCCAACGACATTCGCGCAGACCCGATCGAGTATTCCTTGGCGCGGCGGAGTTCCGCAGCCGGGAGATTTTTTTTGGAAAGCGACTCGCACTGGGCAAGCACGATCGAAAGGGATTTCTCGATATTGCGACGATCGAGTCCGGCGGAGACGCCGAGGTAACCGCCATCGTTGAGAGTGAGAATATGCGAACTCACCGAGTAGCAGAGGCCGCGTTTCTCGCGGAGTTCTTGGAACAGCCGCGAAGTGGCGTTCGCCCCGAGAACAACATGAAGGAGAAGCGCGGCGTATCGGCGCTCGTCGCAATGACTGAATCCTGGAAACGCCATGGAGAGCTGAGTCTGTTGGATGTCGCGGTCGATCGTGGCGATTCGCGGTGACTCGGTCGGGGCGGGGCAGCGTTTTGCCGCGGGCGGCTTGGTTTTGGAAAGCCCCTCCAAAAGCCGCGCGACGGAATCCACCACTTTGTCGTGATCCACTTTTCCGGCGGCAGTCACCACCGTGCTGGCGGCATTGTAGTGCGATGCCCGATAGGCGCGGAATGCCTCGGCATCCATCGCTTCGATAGTTTGCAGCGTGCCGGTGATCGGCCTTCCGAGCGGATGGCCCTCCCAGAATTTTCCCTCGAGCAATTCCTCCACCAGCGAGGACGGCTCGTCTTGATACATCAAAATTTCTTCGGCGATAACTCCCCGTTCGCGGTCAATGTCTCGCGGTGCCAGGCGAGGATTCATGTAGAGATCGCAAAGCACATCACACACGCGCGGGAAATGCTCGGCCGCCGCCGTGGCGTAGTAGCATGTCCGTTCCTCCGCGGTGAAAGCATTCATGTCGCCCCCCACCCCCTCGATATCTTCCATGATTCGTCGGGCGGAGCGGCGGGCGGTTCCTTTAAAAAGCATGTGCTCGATGAAGTGCGAGATGCCGTTGAGCTTTGCCGGTTCGTGGCGACCTCCCACCGAAGCCCAAATGCCCATCGAAGCCGTTTCGGCGTGGGGCATTTCGCAGGTGGCGACGCGAAGGCCGCCGGAGAGTTTGGTGAGCCGGGTTTTATTTGCCATCGGTCGAATCATCGGGAGTTCCAGCGGAAGGGTGAAGGCGCAAAAAATCGACAACGCGCCGGGAAGCTTCGGCCGCACCGCGCCCGAGCAGAACGAGGTGGCCTTGGCTTGGGAGCGTTATAATCTCAGCGGGAGCAAAACGGGAGCGATCGCCCGATCCAGCCGGCACCACCTTGTCGCTCGCTCCTTGAACGAGAAGTGTGGGCGTCTTCAATGAACGGATCGAGGCCAAGGGTTGAGCGAGGTCATTTTCCATTCCGATTTCTCGCGGCGATGGCGGAGCGAGCGAGGAGAGGAGGTCTTGGAATCGCTCGAGCTCGGAGGGCTCTTGAAGAACGCTGTCGATCCAAGCCAGGCGCTCGACGGGACCACCTAAGGAGGTGAGATCAAACGCCGTTCCAAGAACTTTCTCAGGATCGCGAGCCGCATTTTTAAAAAACCAATCCGAAGCCGCATCGCCTCCGACTTGATCAGCCAGCACCTGGGGAAATGGAATGCCAGCGGCGGGCGGAGTTTCCGAAGTGGCGGCGGAAACCAGCACCAACGCGGAGGCTCGATCCGGGAAATTTTTTGCAAACTCGATCGCGGCCGAGGCTCCCCAACCGAGCCCGATAACGGAGGCTTGGGTAATTTCCAGATAGTCGAGAAGTTGGGCAACCGCTTCGGCTTGGTTTTCCGGGGCAGGGCCTGTGGATAGAGGGGTTCGGAGATAGCCCGGGCGGGAAGGCGCGATGATTTGGAAACCCTCGTCCTCTAAAAAACCACCGAGGGCGAGGGCTTGATCGTAGCCGCCGGGAGCCGAGTGAAAAATCAGCGCCGGCTCGCCGGATCCGCGCACGGCAAATTCCATTTCCCCAGCGGGAAGTTTCACCACCTCCGAACGAGCGGCGAGGTCGAGCATTTGACCGGCGCGCCAGGATTGGAACCACGCCAAGTATCCACCAAGGAGCAAGAGCGCCATCACGGCGACCAGAAACAAAACCCTCAGCAGGAGGCGGCGTGGTGTCATGGTTCAGCGTTTCGACAAGCGGAAGAACAGAACGCTGCCGAGCCCGAAAAATACGAGATTCGGAATCCAGATCAGCAACTGGGGAAAGGCTTCGGCTTTTCCGCGAAAGGTGTCGGCCATCAGAATAAAAAAGAAATAACTGAAAGCCACGATGAGACTGAGCGCAAATCCCACAGAGGTTTCTTTCCGGTGGGTGGTGATGCCGAGAGGAATCGCGATCAGGGCGAAGGCGATGCAGGAGAGCGATGTCGAGAAGCGTTTATTCAGCTCCACAAGCGCCTCCAGATGCTTCTTGCCCTCGATCGTTTTGAGCAACTCCAACAACTCCGGAAGCGTGTAGGAGCTCAGTCGGCGGTTGGTTTGGAATTCCTTGAAAAACTGGTCGAGCGCCATGGGAAATACTCCTTCTTTCATGACAATCCCCTGTTGGATTTTCGTGAGGTCGGCGGGGTTCTTGGAGTCGCGCTGCTCAAATCTCGCATCGAACAACCTTAGCAGCAGCCGCGAATTTTCGATGTCCGGCTTCAACTCGCCCTCCATCGCGTGAATCATTTTGGTGGGTCGGGAACTTTCATCCATCTCGATGACGATGATATTTTGCAGGCGTTCGCCATCCTTGCCGCCGACATAGACGCGCCGGTCCGGAAAGGCATCCACGATCTCATCGGCCCGGAAAAGCGCAGTGGGATTGCTTGTGGCGATATCCACGATCGCGCGGGTCATCGCCTGCTCAGCGCGGGGGGCGACATCGATATTGATCCAAAAACAAATGCCCGTGAGAAGGACCGACAGAATAAAAACCGGAACGCAAATGCGCGGCACACTGATGCCGCTGGACTTGAGCGCGATCAACTCGCTATCCGCCGACATGCGACCGAACACCAGCAGGATCGCAGTAAGAAAACCCCACGGAATCGTGAAGGTCAGCGAAAATGGCAACACGAGCGCCATGAAAGCCAGAACGGTTAAAATTGGGACATCCGGATTGTTGACGAGGACATTCAGGAGCTCCTTGAAAATATTCCCGAGAACCAAGACGAGGCTGAGGATCAAAACGCCCATGAATGCTGTCACCAGCACACTGGAAGCTACATAACGGTCAAAAATCCTCATCCGGGGCGGAATCGCGGGTTACTCCTCGAAGACTCCCATTCGGCGGAATTTTTCGTAGCGGCTCGTGAGGAGTTTTTCGATCGGTGTCTTGGAGAGGATTTGGAGTTCTTTTTCGATCGTCGCCCGGATGTTGTCAGCGGCCTGTTCGGGATCGCAATGGGCGCCGCCGGCCGGTTCGGGAATCACGCCGTCCACGAGGCCCATTTTCACAAGATCAGGAGCGCAGAGTTTCAGCGCCTCGGCGGCTTCGGGAGCGTGTTTACGATGCTTCCAAAGAATCGCAGCGCATCCCTCGGGGCTGATCACCGAGTAGTAGGCATTCTCCAGCATGAGCACGCGGTCGGCCACGCCGATCCCCAACGCACCGCCGGACCCGCCTTCGCCAATCACGATGGAAACAATCGGAGTCCGCAGGGCCATCATGTCGCGGATATTGACAGCGATCGCCTCGGCGATGTGACGCTCCTCGGCGCCGATTCCGGGATACGCGCCCGGCGTGTCAATGAAGGCCACAAATGGGAATCCAAACTTCTCCGCCATGCGCATGAGGCGAAGGGCCTTGCGGTAACCCTCCGGGTGTGGGCTCCCAAAATTGCGAAGGAGGTTTTCCTTCATGTCGCGTCCCTTTTGCTGGCCGATGACCACGCAACGAATGCCACCAATCGTCGCCAGGCCGCCAGGCATGGAGGCATCATCCCCGAAAAGCCGGTCGCCCTTGAGTTCCACAAAATCGGTGCAGGCCATCCGGACATAATCGAGGAAGAACGGGCGCGCGATGTGGCGCGAGATTTGCACCCGCTGCCAAGCGGTCAGGCTCCCGTAAACCCTCTCGCGGGTGGCCTCGATTTTGCGCTGCATACTCTCGATCTCGCTTCGGAGATCGATTTTGCGCTCCTCGGATTGGCGGAGCAACTCCCCGAGCTTTTGCTCGAGTTCGACGATTGGTTTTTCAAAATCCAGGGTCTGCTTGTTCATGGCTTGTCAGTTGATGGTGACGGGGGTTCCGGTTTTCACGAGCACATAGATTTCACTGAAATCCTCGGGCTTGAGCACAATTCCAGATGGCATGACTGGCGCCGATCCGTCGGCTGGCGCTGCAGGGGTCGGCTTGATCGTGGCACCGCCAGCGCCGAGGAGGACGAATCGTTCGCTGTCGCCATAATCTTTGTGACCAAACGGCACGCGAGCCTCGCCCTTGCGCGCCATGCGATCCACGACTTTGGTTTCGATCGCGCTCGTGCCGGCGATCTGGAGCGAAACGGCGGGGTAATCCTTAAAGAACTCGCCGTTGTTGAAAATCGTGACTGTCGAATTCGCTCGGTCCACCACGAGAGCGGCCTCGAATTGCGGCACGAGTAATTGCTGGCCGATCTGGAGATTGATCGAGCTGAGGCCATTCGCCCAGTAGATCAACTCCGCGTTGCTTTTATTCTGAGCAGCGATGCGCACGAGCGAGTCGCCTTTTTTCACAGTGTAAACAATGTTCGTCGGCGTGGCGGCGGGATCGCGGTAAAGGGCGAGATTGATTCGGCCAAGCACCGCTCGAGCCTCGGCGGATTTCGGAGAGTTCGGATGCGCGGCGAGGAATTGGAGGACTGCATCGCGCGCCTGAATCGTATTTTGCGCCAAGGCCGGCTTCATCGCCTCGAAGGCCGCGATGGAGGGATCAGGGGTCGGCTCCGGCGTGGGGGTCGGCGTGGCCGTCTCCTCGATCACATCGAGCTTCTTGTCCTTGTAATAAAGCTCGTGGAGAAAATAGGCGCTGCCTCCAAGAATGCCCCCGACGAGCAACAAAATCGTGAGTGATTTTAAAAACATAGGCGAAGGGCAAAAGCTACCCGCAGGCTTCCGAAAATGGAAACCCCGAAATCAGGCGAGACCGCGGCGTTTCCACTCGGCGATGTTTTCGCCGGCGGAGCGCTGGATCATCTCTGTGGTGAACTTCAACAGGCAGACCTCCCAGACATCGTCCACCCCGGCGATCAGCGCGGCAAAAGGATCATCGCCGCGTTTCAACTCCTCCTCGAGTCGCCCCAGTGCCGCATCCATCGGTTCCTTCACGATCTTTTCGGCGAAATTCGTTTTTCGAAATTGAAATCCGTATCGAAGGATTTTGGCCATCGAGGCATTCGACTCCATCCACTCGGCGAATTCGCGCGCCTCGTCGCCGAAGCCCTCGAGGAGCACCTTGCTGAAATGCTGGGCGGTGAGAATGCGCGGCCGCTCCGCCTCGATGGTGCCGGTGCGAACGCGAACGGTATCCACCTCGTCGAGCAATTCGCTCACCAGGTTGAAATGGAACCGCGTCGTGCCAAAGGTCTCGATAGCGCTGTGAGGGGCCACGACCACTCGGGTGTTCTCCATCGCGTAATGAAAGTCGTGGTCTTTGAACATCGGGATTACTGGGAAACCGCCGGCGCCGGAGCAGGGAGAGTTTCGACCACCACGGAGCTTGAGGGCATGAAAATTTGCAAGGCCACCACCGCAAGCCAGACCAACACGGACAGGGCGGCGAGCCAGGGAAGCGGCGCAGAGAGTTTTTCCTCGGAGATCATTCGATTTTCAGGGCGGCGATGGCATCCATCACCCGGTTGCTGAGGATTTGATAATTCTCGCGGGAGGGATTTTCAACCTCCGCAGGAGTGAAATAAATCGGTTCGCCGAGCACCACGGT
Source organism: Verrucomicrobiota bacterium (assembly GCA_026398255.1). Taxonomy (GTDB): domain Bacteria; phylum Verrucomicrobiota; class Verrucomicrobiia; order Chthoniobacterales; family Terrimicrobiaceae; genus UBA967. The sequence goes on along the minus strand of JAPLTG010000021.1, from coordinate 6,984 downwards.
GATTTGCGTGGAGCGCAGGCCCTTGGCGTTTTTCGGAAACGCCTCGTAGGCCCCGAAAATTCGCATCGGCAGGACTGGCGCGCCCGTTTTGGCAATGACCAGGCCGATCCCCGCCCGAGCGGGTTGCAAGCCCCCATCGAGCGATCTCGTGCCTTCTGGAAACAAAACCACCGCGTTGCCCTCCTTGGTTTTTTTGATGACCTCGCGGAGGGCGGACATGTCATTTCCATCGCGCTCGACTGGGATCACATTCATCGCCGGAAAAAGCGGCCCAAAAAATGGCCATTTCAAAAGCGTCTTTCGGGCCAAATAGTAAACCCCGCGTCGGCTGCAAATGCCCGCGAGCGGTGGATCGAAAAAACTCGAGTGGTTCACCGCGATGATGAGCGGACCGGACTCGACCATGCGCTCGGGGTGGATGACCCGCATGGAAAAAAACATCCGCGCGAGGAGCTTCGCGAGATTGTAGAAAATATTGTAAACAATCGTCATTCCGCAGGAATGCCAGAGCCTTTCAAGATGCCGGCGATGTGACCCACGACGCCCTCGATATCGAGGTGCGAGGTATCGATGACATGGGCGTCGGAGGCCACGGAGAGCGGAGCGACGCGGCGCGTGGAGTCGAGCTTGTCGCGGTGCTCGATGCTGTCGTCCTGGCCTTGAGCGGCTCGGCGGCGGCGGCGGATTTCAGGGGAGGCGTCGAGGTAGAATTTGTGCGGCGAGTCGGGAAAGACCGCCGTGCCGATGTCCCGCCCTTCCATCACAACATCCAGCCCTTGGCACATGGAGCGAAGCCGCTGGCCGATGAGATTGCGCACGGCCGGAATCGCTGAGTAGGCGGACACGGCTTGGTTTACCTCGATTTGACGGAGTTCGAGATCGGGGATTTCGGCATTGATGCGAATGTAGGAATCACCATTTTCCGAAAAACCACTATCAAGCTTCATCCTTCCCAGAGCCGCCTCTACGCGATCGGGACGGGCGGGATCGATCTGCTCGCGAAGCAACTCCCAGGTCACTGCACGATACATCGCGCCGGAATTCACATAGGAAAAACCGAGGCTGCGCGCGAGTTTGCGGGCGACGCTGCTTTTGCCAGAGGCGGCGGGACCATCGATCGCGACAACCATTAGGCGGTGGCCGCTGGACGCATGGCAGGTTTTCCGGTCCCCTTGAGGCCGGTGAGTTCACGGGTTTTGCGTTTCATTTTTCCGCCCTTCTGCATCACGCGAAGGGTCTGTTCGAAGCCGGGATACGAGGTATTCACGCAGTCCGTGCCTTCCATCACAGTTTCCCCACTGGCGAAAAGTCCAGCGATGGAGAAGGCCATTGCGATTCGGTGGTCGTGGTGACTCTGGAGTCGCGCGCCTTTGAGCGGAGCGCCACCCGTGATCGCCATGCCGTCGGGAAATTCCTCGACCTTGGCGCCCATCGCCCGGAGGTGCGAGGCGACCACGGCAATGCGGTCGGTCTCCTTGACGCGAAGCTCGGCGGCGTCGCGAATTACCGTCGTTCCTTCAGCCAATGCGGCGGCGACAGCAAGGATGGGAATTTCATCGATGACATTCGGGATTTCGGCGCCTCGGATTTCGGTGGCGCGGAGTTTGCCGCCCTTGATGTCGAGGTTTCCGATCGGCTCCCCGTGAAAGGAACTCTCAATGACTTCCCGGATGCGCGCACCCATTCGAACGAGGACATCAATGATGCCGGTGCGGGTGGGATTGAGTCCGACATCCTTGATCAAAAGCCGGGAACCGGGCGCGGCGGCAGCGGCCACCATCCAAAAGGCCGCGCTGGAAATATCCCCCGGCACCGTGAAGTCCATGGACTCGGGAATCTGCCCGCCTTCGAGCGTGGTTCGGATTTCCACGAGGCGGCGGTGTTTTGGTGAGTTTTTATTTTCCCACACCTCCTCGCGTTTCGCTTTCACGAGAAAATACTGGAGCATCCGCTCGGTGTGATCGCGCGAACGGACATTTTCGATCACGGTCGTTGTGCCTTTGGCGAAAAGCCCTGCGAGGAGAACAGCGCTCTTCACCTGCGCACTCGCCACCGGCAACCGGTAAGTAATGCCCTGCAAACCGGAGCTCTCCTCGACCACAAGCGGCGGGCAGGATTTTTCGCCTTCGGCGTGAAGCTTGGCACCCATCAATCGAAGGGGATCGATCACGCGCTGCATCGGGCGCTTCGAGAGCGAGGCGTCGCCGATCAAACGCGTTTGGAAAGGCTGCGAAGCGAGAATGCCAGACATCAAACGCATCGTCGTGCCGGAATTTCCACAATCGAGATCGCCGAAGGGCTTCGTGAACCGGCCCGCCATTCCCTCCACGATCAGCTTGCCGGGCTCGGGGGATTCGATCATCACGCCGAGTTGGCGCATCGCGGCGGCGGTGCTGCGGCAGTCCTCGCCCTCGAGGAAATTGCTGATCTCGCAGCGCCCGTTGGAAAGCGAAGCGAGCAGGACCGCGCGGTGCGAGATGCTTTTATCCGGCGGCACGCTGATTTCGGCGTCAATGGCGGCGGCGCGGCGGGATTTGAAAATGTGTTGTTCCTTGGTGCCCATTTATTCGGTGGACGGCTTTTGAGAGCGGAGTCGTCGGGCATCATAAAGAAATGCCTCGAGCGCGTTTCGATGACCGTTCTGGAGAGCAAGTTTGAGTGTCTCCAGAGCGGTTTGCAAGTCGGTGATTCCCGCGAGAAGTTCGTCGCGGTTGTCTAAAAAAATTTCCGTCCACATGGACTCCGGCCCGCCCGCGATCCGGGTGGAATCGCGGTAGCCACCGCCGCCAAGTTCCGCCAAGGAGGGGTTCGCCCCCACGGCGGCATGAACGAGCGATGCGGCGGTCGCGTGTGGCAAGTGGCTGATCCGCGCAATGGCACGGTCGTGCTCGGAGGCCCCCATCTCGCGCAAAACACATCCGGCGGCACTCCACAAGGCTCGAACCGCCTCCAGAGCCGAGGGATCGGTCGATGCGGTCGGAGTCAAAAGACACACCGCGCCATCAAACAAATCCTCCCGCGCGGCTTGGATACCGCTTTGCTCCGAGCCTGCCATGGGATGAGCACCCACGAATCGCCCGCCAAGCACAGGCTCCAGCGCGGCAACAATTTTGGCCTTCACGCTTCCGGCATCGGTAACGATCGCCGAGGCCGGGAGGAGTTTTTTCAACTCCGGCCCAGCAGTGGCAATGGCGTGAGGCGAAGTGCAAAGCACGGCCAGATCGCAGGACTCCACCACCTCCGAGAGATTGGTGGAAACCGCACAGTGCGGCAGGACTCGTGCGGCCTCTTCAGCAGCATCGGCCCGGCGAGCCCAGAGCGAGATATCCCATGCCGTGGAATGGCGACCTAAGGCCATAGCCAAGGATCCTCCAATCAGACCCGGACCGAGAATGGCGACGCGCCGTCTCAGGGCACCAAAAAGATCTTGCCCGAGTAAGGGCACTTCACCTCGGTGCCGGGGGGAAAGCCACGCACATCCACATACCCCGCGTAGGGCGAGTGGGGACTGGTGACAAAACCCGCCTTGCCGGGCACCGGTGTGCCATAAGAAATATCACGCGGAGCCGCTGGCGCTGGCGGCGGCGTAGCAAGAGGCGTTGGGGTCGGCGCCGGCGGAGCAAAGGGATCGACGACGGGTTGCTCAACATAGCCTTCCGGCGTCGGAGTCGGCGTGGCGTATTGGGTGCCAGCAGCTCCGTATCCGAAACGGTTCGTGCCACGGTTGAAACGGGAGGAATTTTTGTCGCTGGTTTCGCAAGCCGCGAGCAACAACAGGGCCGCTGCAGAACCAAGAACGATCAGGGAAGATTTTTTCATAGGAATTGAGACGCGATAGAAAGACACGGAAGCCCCGTGTGTTCAAACCAAAATCTCGGAATACGCTGAAAACCCCAGCGCAAACACCAACCCCGAGCGCGAAAAATCAACCCTTCGCCGCGCGACACCTCCCCACGAAGACCACCCCCACCCCGGCGAGAATGAAAAAGAGGCTCTCCAGCGTTTCCCATCCCACGGCTTCGCCCATCACCAACCATCCCGCCAGCACGGCCACGGCGGGTGAGACGAAGAATTTCGTTGTGACAATCGACGCCGGGAGGTGCCGGAGCAGCCAGTTCATTGCCGTGAACGCCCCGAGCGAATGCACAAAGAGCAAAAACAAAAACGCCGAGATCGTTTTCCACCCGAAATCCGCTTTGGCAATCTCGCCGAATTCCCCAAAGACCGCACCGAGGACAATCAAATACCCGCCGCCGAACAGCATCATCCACATCGAGCTGCGCACCGCATCCACATCGGGGGGGTGGAGCCTTACAAAAATCGAACCGATCGCGAACAGCAACGCGGAGATCAGCAAAAGGGAGGTGCCAAGGGTTCCACCGGAATTCACCGCGCCGGAAAGCCTCGGAAGCACAAGCATCACCACACCCGCTGCGCCGACGAGCAATCCCACCAGCACGATCCCTCCGGGCTTTTCGCCCTTCGGCCGCAGAAATTCCAGGAAGACCACCCACAGCGGCACCGAGGCTTTGATGATAGCCGCGACGCCGGAGGGGACTCCGAGCTTTTCACCCTGCGTAACCAACCCGACTCCGCCCACAAACAGGAACAATGCCGCGAATGCCGCTCGCCCGGTGTTTGCCCTTGGCATCAAAATCCGACCTCCGCGCCATGCCGTCCAGGCCATCAGAATCACCCCCGCACCAAGAATGTGGGACGCCGCAAAAAGAAACGCCGGCATCGATTCCACCCCCGCCTTGATCGCCAAAAAATTCAGCCCGTAGCCGAGATAGACGATTCCAAAAGCCAGCACGATCCGCCACCCGGCAGGCCGCCCCTCCGCCCTCTCGATGTTCCCAGCAATCATGTTGGAACGAAACTGGCATCACTCTCCAAGGCGGGAAAGACATCGCTTGTAAAATAACCCCCATGCTGAAGAAGGGATTCCCACACGAAGCCCCGATGCACACGGAGAAACCTCCCGCAGTGGCGCTGGGACGCAGAGGGAGCAGAAACCTTAATTTGCCCGCGAATGGAGCGAATCAATGCGAATGCATGGAGGGCTGACCGCCGTGTCGGCCCAAGTTTCAGGCGCGGATGCACCGTCCCAAGGAATGTGGCGCGTCTCGCCCACATTGTTCCAAACCTGTGGGCGGGACGCCCACGCTCCTTGAGGCGCCCGACGGCGAGGACTCCCTACCCTTCCTCCGTGTTCTCCGTGGTGAAAACGCTTCTTTTCCTCCACAGCCACACGGCGCCGCCCAGCAACAGCAAGATGCCGGTGGCCCAAGTTTCGGGCTCGGGCGCGGGGATGATTTGGTTTTCGAAGCCACTGCTGAAGCCCAACTCGAATCCCGTGCCCATGAAGCTATCGCTGCCGACTGCGCCGCTGTAGAAGGAGATGTTCTCCAAAACATCCGGAGTGACGGGGGCCATGATGTAAACTTGGTCGGTGTTATTGCGATTCGTGCCCCAGAGATAGGCCTCGCCAGTCCAGTTGTAGATCCTCAGGGTGTGGCCTCCCAATGCGATGCTCGCAAACCTCGCGATCACGCTTCCGCCTCCCAGGTCGAGCACGGAGTTGGCACTCAAGGTCAGGTTGCCGATGGACCCGTTGTAAGTGCCGCTGAATTTCAGACCGATCGTGTTCGTGCTCAGCGTGATGTTTTTGTCTTCCAGAGCATCGTCCGCCACCACCAGGAGCGTGCCGCCGTTGATTTGGACGGTGTTGTTGGCACCCAGGGCGTTGGCGCTGGCGGCTTCGAGTGTGCCGGCATTGACCACTGTGGGGGCGGTGCAGGTGTTGTTGCCGCTCAAAACCAAGGTGCCGTTGCCGTTTTTGGTGACGCCGCCAGTGCCGTCAATATCACCTGAAATCGTAAGCGTGGTGCTGGTGTTTACATCCCATTCCGCGTTGTTCACCGTGATATCGCCGCTGAGGGTGGCGCTTTGGGCCGCCTGGACTTTATAGACGCTTATGTTGTTTGAGATCGTGCCGGTGGTATCGATTTTTAGGAGCGAGGTGCCGCTTGTCTGAAAGATCTTGCCGGTGCCGGCGGCGTTGGCGTGGCCGATCACGACCGTGCCGGTGTTAATGGTCATGTTGCCGGAGTGGGTGTTGGAGCCGGTGAGGGTCAGCGTGCCGGTGCCGTTTTTGGTGATGGCTCCGCTGCCGCTAATTACCCCGGAGAGGGTTTGGTTGCTGTTCGAGCCGAGGATGATGGTGCCGGTGTTTGTGATGTTTTCCGAGTAATTGCCGCCGCCGAGGCTGCCGCCGGAACCAACTTGCAGGGTGCCGGAGGTGAGAGTTGTCGTGCCGGTGTAGGTGTTGTTGCCCGAGAGGATCAATAAGCCACTGCCCGATTGCACCACATTGCCGGTGCCGCTAATTCCATCAGCGAAGTCCGTGCCTTGCGTGACGGTGTTGGAGCGGTTGAAAACCAGTGTGCCGTTGTTGATGATCGCGCTGCTCGTGGAGAGGCTGCCGGTCGTGCCTCCAGAGCCGATTTGGATGGTGCCTGCGTTGATCGTCGTCGTGCCGTTGTAGGTATTCACTCCCGTGAGGGTCAGGGTGCCGGTGCCATTTTTTGTTAGACTGCCAGTGCCGCTAATTACGCCAGAAAAAGTCAGATTTGCCGCCGCGCTTGTCGTGAGGGAGTAGTTGGCGAGTTTGAGATTTCCAGCTCCTGCAATGCCTCCGAGGGTTTGGTTGGCTCCAAGAGTGATCGAACCGGCATTGATGGTCGTTGTGCCGGTGTAGTTGCCCGCCGCCGAGAGGGTAAGGTTGCCAGTGCCGTTCTTGTTGACAGACAGTCCCCCTTGCAGGATCGGACTGAATGACAGATTTCCGCTGTGGTTGAAATTCACCACCGCCGTGCCAGTGCCGGCGGTCACTCTCGCGGCTTGTAGATTTCCCGCCGTGGTTCCATTTCCGATGTTCAATGTCCCGACCGAGCCATTGTTTTTAGCCAGTGTCAGATTGCC
>JAPLTG010000042.1 GCA_026398255.1 Verrucomicrobiota bacterium | reverse complement strand
GATTCTGGCCCGAGTGAAGCCGCTCCGCCACACGGCTGCTTGCATCAAGTGTTGCCGAAAACATCATGGGGGAAAATACCACGCCAGCTTCCGCTTCCGTCCCGTTGAGAGACCGGACAAGATCGCGGCGTGAAATTTTTCCGCGCCGTTCTTTTTTCGCTCGTCGCCCTTCTTGGCGCATCCTGTGAAAAATCCGACCCCTCCCTCGTGCAGGGCTACATCGAGGGCGAGTTCGTTCATGTCGCCTCACCCTTCGGCGGTCGCCTGGAAAACCTCGCTGTCGAGCGCGGTCAGGAAATCGAAAATGGCGCCCTCCTTTTTGAGTTAGAGGAAACCTCGGAACGCGCCGCGCGCGACGAGGCGTTGCGTCGGGTGGATCAGGCCCGCGCTGAATTGGAGGATGCCAAGACCGGCCAGCGCCCGAGCGAAATTCAAACTCTCGAAGCCCAACTCGGCGAAATGCGCGCCGCGCTCGTCCTCGCCGAGATCGAACTCGGGCGCCAGCAAAAGCTCCTCGCCACCAATGTCGCCTCGAAGCGGGATTTGGACATCGCCCGCGCGCAGCACGACGAAAACACCCAGCGCGTAGCCCAGCTCGAAGCGACGCTCGTCACGGCAAAACTCGGCTCCCGCGAAGAGCAAATTCGCGCCGCCGAGCAAAACCTCCTCGCCCAGCAAGCCGCTCTGCAAGCGGCCGAGTGGAATTTCTCCCAGAAAAAACAATTCGCCCAGCAAGCCGCCCTCGTCAGCGACACGCTTTACCGGCCCGGCGATTGGGTCGAATCCGCCAAGCCGGTCGTCGTCCTCCTCCCGCCGGGGAATGTGAAAGTCCGCATCTTCGTTTCCCAAGAACTCGTTGGCCGTGTTCAAGTCGGCAGCACCGCCGATGTTTTGGTCGATGGCGTGGAGAAGCCGTTTCCCGCGAAGGTGACCTTTATCTCGCCCCGTGCCGAGTTCACTCCCCCCGTCATTTACAGCCAGTCGATGCGCGAGAAGTTCGCCTTTCTCGTCGAGTTGTCCGTCGATCCCGAAACGGCCCGAAAGCTCCACCCCGGCCAACCGGTTGATGTCCGACTCACGCTCTGATTCCGCTGCCGGGTGGGCGATCGATGTGCGCGGCATGACCAAGCGCTTCGACACCCGCACCGTCGTGAACCAAATCGACCTACGGGTTCGCGAAGGTCAGATTTACGGCTTCCTCGGGCCGAACGGCAGCGGCAAGACGACCTTCATTCGGATGCTCTGCGGTCTTCTCCGTGCCGATGGCGGGGAGGGGACTTGCCTCGGGTTTGATGTCATCCGCGAGAGCGCCGCCATCAAACGCCAGGTCGGCTACATGACTCAGCGCTTCAGTTTTTACGAGGACCTCACGATCGAGGAAAACCTCGCCTTTGTCGCCCGCGTTTATGGAGTTCCCAATCCCAAAAAAGCCGTCGCCGAGGGACTCGAGCACCTCGGCCTCGCCCACCGCAAAAACCAGCTCGCCGGCCAACTCTCCGGCGGTTGGAAGCAGCGCATGGCCCTGGCTGCCTGCCTTCTCCACAAGCCCCGCCTCCTTCTGCTCGACGAGCCCACCGCTGGCGTGGATCCCAAGGCCCGCCGCGATTTCTGGGATGAAATCCACGGCCTCGCTGCGCAGGGCCTGACCTTTCTTGTGACGACCCATTACATGGACGAGGCCGAACTCTGCGACCGCCTCGCCTACATCTCCCTTGGCAACCTCCTTGTCGATGGCACGCCCGCCGAGGTCATTCAAAAAGCCCGCCTCTCCACCTGGTCCGTTACGGGTCCAGCATTGATTGACCTCGCCCAAAAACTCCGCGCCGAACCGGGAGTCGAGCAAGCCGTGGCGTTTGGAAAATCCCTCCATGTCAGCGGGGGCGACGCCGAACTTCTCGACCAAGCCATCACGCGCCATCGCACGACGGTGCATGAGTGGACCAAAATCCCAGCGTGTCTCGAGGACGCCTTCATCCACCTCATGCAGGCCAAATGAGCTTCTCCGACCGTTTTTCCTTTGCCCGCCTGTGGGCCATGATC
>JAPLTG010000038.1 GCA_026398255.1 Verrucomicrobiota bacterium | reverse complement strand
TGGCCGGAGGAACCGGAGTCGATACGATCTCGATTACAACCGCTGGTGAGACAGTGGCAGACGCTGACTTCACGGATGTGGATTCGGTGGCAGCCCTTGCTGTTGCCGACGGAGCTAGCGCGACTGTGACGATTGACACCGAAGCGCTTGCCGGAGGCATTGTGAGCCTGTTCGGCGGCACCGGAGACGACACCTTCAACGCCGGGGCGGCCTATGACGGCACGCAGGCAGTGACCTTGATCGGTGGAGCCGGAGCGGACAGCCTGCTGGGCCGCGACCAAGCTGACTCGATTGTTGGCGAAGCCGGAAACGATGTGATCAACGGACGCGGTGGAGCCGACAACCTCGACGGCGGAGCTGATAACGACACCTTCGTATTCTCGACAGCTGCGTTGTTGAACCTTGCCGCGACAGTGGCCGGAGGAACCGGAGCCGATACGATCTCGATTACAACTGCTGGTGAGACAGTGGCAGACGCTGACTTCACGGATGTGGATTCGGTGGCAGCCCTTGTTGTTGCCGACGGAGCTGGCGCCAATGTGACGATTGGCACCGAGGCACAGGCCGGAGGCATTGTGAGCTTGTTCGGTGGCACGGGGGCTGACACCTTCGACGCCTCCAACGCGGCCTACAATACCACGGGAGTTTATTTCCAAGGCAATGGTGGAGCCGACTCGTTGATTGGTGGCGGTAGCACAGATAAGTTCGTCTTTGCAACATCGGCTGCCTTGAATTTGGCGGCGACAGTTGCAGGCGGAAGCGGTAACGACACGATCTCGCTCACCACGCACAATCAAGCAGTTGTGGATGCCGACTTCACGGATGTCCTAGCTGTGCAGGCCCTCACCTTCGCTGACGGCACTGGCAGTTCGGCGGTTCTTGCTGGTCTGGCTAACACAGCTGGCATCGCCTCGGTTTATGGCGGATCAGGCAATGACACTCTGACTGTGGATGAGACAATCTACACCGGTCCAACATTCGAAGGCGCTGATGGAACGGATGTGCTTGTTCTGTCGAATAACGCAGCAACGGTTACAGATAGCTTCTTCACGAATGTCCTCTCTGTTGCCAGCTTCCAAACAGCCAATGGCGCCAACGACATCACACTTGGTGCACAAGCCACAGAAGCCGGCATCGCAACCGTAACCGGAGGAACCGGCAACGATATCCTGAATGCAGTGGCCATGACCTCCGCAGTCACCCTCATGGGTGGTCTCGGAGAGGATACCCTCACCGGTGGCAGCGGCGGCAGCAGACAACAAGGTTGGAGTGGAACAGCCTCAGCTAACACTTACAGGGATACCCTCACTGGAGGCTCTGGAGCTGATTCCTTTGTCTTAGGTAATGCTGTCAGCAACGCCTATGGCTTCGATTCGAATCCTGCAACAAACTACAGAGCCTTGATTAGTGGATTTGATACGGGTGCTACTGATGATGTCTTAGTGCTCAATGCACTTGGACAATCGGGAGCTCTGACTGTTGAAGCAAGCACCACGATAGCGAACCGGATGGATATCAAGATGGGTGGTCTGCTAGTTTATCGTTTCAACTACGATAATGCTGGGCAAACGGCGGCACTATATGTTGGTGATTCAACGAATGTTGTCGCTGAGTTCAATAACTTCACATCAGGAGGTCAAAACCTGTCGACAAGTAATTTCCAAATTTTGGGTTAATTAATTGTTGAATTACGCTAAAAGCCAGGGTTCAGAAATGAACCCTGGCTTTTTCGTGAAAACTATATCAGTGGTCTATTCCTGTTGATGTAAGACAAGCCAACGACGCCAGTAAAGAAGCTATAATGTTTTTTCGGCTCATCGCTTTTCCAACTCGCCAGTTGCTTGTGAAATCAGCTTCTACTAAATAAGTCCATTTACCATGCGTTTTCTTCTGACCCATCCCAACTTTCCATCGCAGCTTAGGTCTGTGGCCCAAGTGCTGGCCGCGAATCCTAATAACGATGTTCGTTTTTTGACCAATACCGACAACGGTGAGATCGCGGGGGTGAAGAAAATTATCTACCAACCCAAGCGCCAGCCCGCGCCGCAGACGCATCATTATTTGCGCGGTTACGAACAGGCGATTTTGCATGGGCAGGCGGCTTACATGGCCTGCATGGACGCGAAAAAGGACGGGTTCGTGCCGGATTTGATATTCGGCCATGCGGGGTGGGGACCTACGTTGTTCTTGAAGGATGCGTTTCCAAATACCCCAATGGGGCTGAATTTCGAGTGGTTCTACCATGCGCATGGGACGGATTGCGATTTTGATCCGGCGGATCCGATCAATGCCGACGACGAGGCGAGGATTCGGACGAAAAATGCCACGCTGCTGGCGGATTTGGCGGCGTGTGATGGAGGGGTGTGCGCCACGCGTTTTCAATACGAGCAATTTCCCAAGCACCTTCGCTCGAATCTTGTGGTCTGCCACGAGGGGATCGATACGAATTTCTTCAAGCCCGACCCGGCTGGAAAGTTGGTGCTCTCGAATGGCAAGCTCGACCTCTCGGGTGTCGATGAAATCGTGACCTATGCCACGCGTGGCATGGAGCCGTATCGCGGCTTCCCGCAATTCATCGAGGCCGCGCACTTGCTTCAAAAAGCCCGGCCAAACACGCATGTGGTGATCGCCGGCGACAACCGGGTGGCCTATGGCAAGCAGGCTCCTGGAGGGAAAACCTGGAAGGATCTCTACATGGAAAAATACCCGCTTGATCCAGCGAGAACGCACTTTGTGGGGTCGTTGCCCTACGGCGAATACATCAAGCTGCTCCAATGCACGAAGGCGCACATCTACCTCACGCGGCCGTTTGTGCTGAGCTGGTCGATGCTCGAGGCGATGGCTTGCGGCGCGCTGGTGGTGGCTTCGAACACCGCTCCGGTGCAGGAGGTGATCACGGACGGGATCAACGGATTGCTGGTGGAGTTTTTCAAGCCGGACCAGATAGCGGCCACGCTGGATCGCGTTTTGGCGCAGCCGAAACAGTTCGAACACATCAAAGAAAAAGCCCGAGCGACCGTTGTGGCGAAATACGATCTCAGCGCGTGTTTGAAGCACAAGCTCGCCTGGCTTTCGAGCCTAATGAATGCCCGGAGGTAGGATTGACCACAGAGGACACAGAGAGCACAGAGTGTGGTCAAAGATTGTTCTTAAAAGCCGCCGCTTTCTAACTCCGAGTCCTCCGTGTTCTCCGTGGTGAAAACAAAATGAAAATCCTCGTCACCATTCCGCATTTTCACAATGCCTCGGGCAATGGGGCCTATGGCTCCACCGGGCCGGAGAGCGCGCGGCGGGCGGAGGCGCTGTCACACACGATCGCGGGGATCCACCAAAACCTCGGGCCTCGCCAGGCGTTTCTCTACTGCCTGCACAACCATGTGCCGGGGCGCGGGAATGGCCGTTTGGTCAAGGTCAACGAGCAGGCGGGTGCCTCCATCGACATCGCTGTGTGCACGGTTGGCGACAAGCATTTGATCGAGCAGTTGAGTGTTCCCAAGTCGATGTTCCACCACCAGACGGTGACGGCTGATCCGATGATGATTGGTTTCGCGTGCCAGCGGATTTTCCAGGCGCATCTGGGGAAATACGATTTCTACTGTTACATGGAGGACGATCTGTGGATCGGGGATCCTTACTTTCTCGCGAAGGTTTCGTGGTTCTCGCGAACTTTCGGCGACGAGGCGGTGCTCCTGCCTCACCGTTACGAGTTGGGAACTGCAGAGCCGCTCCACAAGCTCTACATCGATGGACCGGTGCGCCCGGATTTCACGGTGCAGTGGCAGAATGTGGAGGACCGCCGCACGCTTGAATCTGAATACCTCGGCGCGCCGGTGGCTTTCGAGCGGTGGACGAATCCCCACTCGGGTTGTTTTTTTCTCAACGCCGCGCAGATGGAAAGATGGGCGTCGTCACCCGGCTTCCTCGACGGCGACTGCTCGTTCGCGGGTCCGCTCGAGAGCGCGGCTTCTCTTGGCGTCATGAAAAATTTCCGAATCTACAAACCCGCCTACGGCAACGCTGGCTTCCTCGAAATTCGGCACCTTCACAATCGCTATCTGGGCGTGGCCCTGAAAACCTCCTGACTCCATGTCCGAAACTTTTTCCGAAACACAAACTGCCGAGCTCGGCTCGCGCCGACTGTGGGTTCAGCTTTTGCGCGCGCGGTTGATGGACGAGGCGAGCGCGGGGTTCGAACCTGATCCCGAGGAGGTGGTGAATGCCTGGATGGCCTTTTGTAAAAGGCATCAACTCGATCCGGAAAATCCGGCAAAAGTTCCGCCTGAGTTTACAGGTTGCCCTCCAACCGAGTTGAAGGCGGTGGTCGAGCGCGAGGTTCGCATTTCGAAATGGAAGAAAGCCCTTTTCGAGCCTGAGGCTGCCCAGCATTTCGAGCGCCGCAAGCCCGCGCTGGACCGCGTGGTATACTCGCTGCTGAGGGTGAAAGAGGCGGGGCTCGCGAGGGAGTTGTGGTTCCGCATCAAGGAGGGCGAGGCCTCCTTCGCCGATCTGGCGCCGAAATATGCGAGCGGCAACGAGGTTTATACCGCTGGCATCGTCGGTCCCGTGGCCTTTGGCGCGATGCATCCCTCCTTGGCGGGTGTGCTGAAACCGGCGCGCGCGGGTGAGCTTTTGAAACCCTTTGCTGTTGCGGAGTGGTTTTTGGTGGCCAGAGTGGATCACCATTTGCCCGCGGAATTCGACGAGGCCATGAAACACCAAATGATCGAGGAACTCGCTACCCACTGGCTTGATGAAAGGACCCATGGCCGACCAACCGCTTGAAACCACCACCGGCGCCATTGCCGCGAGAATCGCCGCCGGAGAAGGCCCTCTTTCCAAGGCTCCCCGCGAATGGCTGTCGCGCCTCGCAGCGTCAGGCCGCCTTGTTCGCGCCACGATAGGCCAGGTTCTCATCACGCCCGCGAAATCGAGCGGCCATGTTTTCATTGTGGTCGAAGGCCGAGTGCGTTCCCTCGGGATTCGTTCCGGTGATCCCCACCCTGAATTGCTCCAAACGCTCGGCCCCGGCGGCGTCGCGGGCCTGGCGTCCTTTGTCACGGATTTTCCTGTCGAGGCCGCCACGGCGGCGGTGGACAGCGTTTTCCTAATGGTCGAGACGGCAAAGTTTCGAGAGCTTCTCGATGCTCAGCCAGAGCTAAAGCAAAGCCTCGAAAAAACGCCAACGGCGGTGGAGCTTTTTTATCTTCTCTCGATGGATTTCGCGCGTTGTGCATTGGATCTTTCCAAGGTTCCCGACCTTGTCCGAGACGCTCTGCCAGAAGCTGTGGTGGAGTTCGGCCATGCGGAGGCGCGAGAGGGTTTCACTTTTTGGATCGCCGAGGGCGCGTCGCGCGGGATGCGGTGGTCGACTGCCGATGGGCCGTTGCGACGCATGGGAATTCCAACGGCCGTTCTCGAAAAGGGAGAGATTCCCGATGTTCCCAAGGAGGCTGGGATTCCCGCGCCCGCCGAGTTGCCGCCGGCCGAGTCCTTGTTGGATCCCCTGATCGATTTCCCGGTTCTTACGACGCAGAATGGCCCTCTCGAGGAAGTCATCGCCTGCTTCGGGATGTTGGCAAAATTTTTCGCGAAGGAATTTCCCAAAGAAGCCGCACGCCGGGTTTTGTCGAACGAAGTTCCGGCGGATCGCAAACCCTCGCTTCACACCTGCGGCAACATCGCCACGATGTCCGGCTTCGCCGCGCAACTCGTCAAAATGCCTTCGGTGAACCTTGGGCGCGTCGAGACTCCGGCCCTGCTAATGCGTGAAGGCACGGTGTGCGTGCTTTTCCAGACAGGTTCCAAGGGCGTAGCGCTCGTCGATCCGCGCACCGGCCTTGAGCGTGGACCGGTGGAGGATTTCCAGAGCCGCCTTCCGGCCGAGATCGAGATGCTGCTCCTCCGTCCGCTTCCGAAAGAGGAGAAGGAAAAATTCGGCTTCCGGTGGTTCCTGCCGGCGATCCGCAAGCACAAGCGCGTGCTGATCGAGGTTTTCATC
Organism: Verrucomicrobiota bacterium; assembly: GCA_026398255.1. GTDB lineage: Bacteria > Verrucomicrobiota > Verrucomicrobiia > Chthoniobacterales > Terrimicrobiaceae > UBA967. The sequence continues at coordinate 13,485 of JAPLTG010000038.1, read as the reverse complement.
GCCTCGTTTTTTATCCAATTGCTCGGGCTGGCAAATCCGCTGCTCACCCAGGTGATCATCGACAAGGTTCTCGTCCAAAATTCCATCGATACCCTAAATGTCCTCGGAGTTCTTTTTGTCCTGCTCGCCATCGCCTCCGTGGCTCTCACGGCGGTTCGCACTTATCTCTTCGTGGACACCTCGAACCGCATCGACCTCGCCGTCGGATCGCGGATCATGGACCACCTCTACAAACTCACGCTCGGCTACTTTCAGCGCCGACCCGTGGGCGAGGTTTCCTCGCGCCTGCATGAGTTGGAAAACATCCGCCAGTTCCTCACCGGCACCGCGCTGACTGTGGGCCTCGATGCGCTGTTTTCGGTCGTCTACATGGCGATCATGTTTTTTTACGATGTGAAGCTGGCGATTGTGGCCCTGCTCGTTGTGCCATTCATGACTGGCGTCACGCTTTTTGGAGCGCCGATCCTGCAGGCCCAAATCCGCCGCCGCTCCGAGGAAGGCGCCAAATCGCAGTCGCACCTCATCGAGACGCTCACCGGCGTTCAGACACTCAAAGCCGGCAACATCGAGCAACCTTCGCGCTGGGAATGGCAAAAACGCTACGCTGGCTTTGTCAGCGCAGGTTTCCATGCCGTCCTGACTTCCACGGCGATGAACTCGGCCACCACGCTGCTCAGCCGTCTCGGCGATCTTGCCGTGCTCTGGTATGGCGCGGTGCTGGTCATCAAGGGCGAGTTGACCCTCGGACAACTCATCGCTTTCCGCATCATTGCGGGCTATGTCACTTCGCCGCTCATGCGCCTCGCCCAGAGTTGGCAGAATTTTCAAGAGGTCGCGCTTTCGGTCGAGCGTCTCGGCGATGTCATCGACAGCCCGCCCGAGCAAAAACCCGATGACGCGAACAACATCCCCATGCCTGCCATCACCGGCAAGGTGGAATTCGACAGCATCACCTTCGCCTACATCCCAGGCCAGCAACCCCAGCTGCGGAATGTTTCCTTCGAGGTTCCGGCGGGTTCGTTTGTGGGCATCGTTGGCAAGAGCGGTTCGGGAAAATCCACCGTGCTTAAGCTCATCCCGCGCCTCTACAACGCCGACGCCGGCCGCATTCTGGTGGACGACTACGAGATTGCCAAAGTGGAGCTTTACTCGCTGCGCCGGCAGATTGGAACGGTCCTTCAGGACAGCTTGCTCTTCAACTCCTCGGTCTTCTCAAACATCGCCATCGGTGATCCCGATGCGTCGCCGGATGACATCATGCGGGCCGCGCGAGTGGCCGGAGCGCACGATTTCATCATGAGCCTGCCGCAGGGCTACAACACGCAAGTCGGCGAGCAGGGGCGAGCCCTCTCGGGCGGTCAGCGCCAGCGCATCGCCATCGCCCGAGCCGTGCTGCAGCGTCCGCGGTTGTTGATCCTCGACGAGGCCACAAGCGCGTTGGACTCCGTTTCCGAGAACTTGGTTTGCCAAAACCTCGCCAAGGAATTCCAAGGTAAGACGGTGTTTTTTGTTACCCACCGTGTGCGCTCGGTCCAGCGTGCCGATATCATTTTTGTCTTCGATCGGGGTATCTTGATTGAGAAAGGTCGCCATGAAGACCTGATGGCTCTGAAAGGCAACTACCACAGCCTTTACACGGGAGGGAGCACGGTCGAATGAACGCGAAGCCAAATAAGACAACTAAAAAATCCGGGCAACTTTTTGCGCGATTGCTCGGGGCGATTCCCGGATTGCGCCATGTGTTGAGGCCGGATTCCGACTCGATGGTATTGCGGCAAACGCATTTCTGGTCGCGCTCGATCCTCTGGACGATCATTGGCACATTCGTTGCGGCGGTGCTCTGGGCCTGCCTCGCGCCGATCGATGAGGTGGTCCACGCCACGGGAAAACTCGAGCCGCGCGGCTCTGTGCGTGATGTGCAGTCGCCTGTGGGGGGCGTCGTCGAGCAGTCCTTCGTTCGAGAAGGTGATTCGGTGAAAATAGGGCAAACGCTCGTGCAGCTAGACTCGAAAGTCTCCGCCGCTGAGGTGAAGTCCCTCGAAGAGCGGCTCGCCTCCATGAGTTCGGAGCGGGCTTTCTACGACGGCCTTTTCAGTGAGTCGAATCATGCCGATGCAGCTCCCAAGACCGTTTCCCGCGAGATTGCCGACCTCGCCAAGAATCGCGCCGCGCTCGTTGCCGAAATTAAACTCCTGCGTCGCCTGCGCGATGAAACCGGGGAACTCCATCAAGCCATCCAAACCTCCGAAGCCGAGGCTTTCCAGACCAGCACCCCCGATCCCGTGGCTGCCCAACTCGCCGACATGAAGGCTCTCGTCGAAGGCGATTTTGCGCGTGAGCAAGGGCTGGATGCCGATTCGGACAGTCTGAAATATTTTGCCAACGAGCTCACCAGCCTCTCCGAGCAGTATCTGCGCTCCCGCAACCAACTCGAGGAATTGCGGAAGATCCAGGACAACAAGAAGCTCGCCTTCGACGCCTTCACGAAGCTGAACAAGGACGGCAACCTCTCCCGCGTCGACTTCCTGGCCCGGCAGTCCGAGTGGCTCAACGCCATCGCCCAAGTCAAAAATCTCGAAGCCCAGACGCAAAACATCCCCACCGTTTTCAAAACCGAAACGAACAATCGCATTCAAGATAACGGCAAGCGCATCGCCGAGATCGATGCCAACCTCACCAAGGTCCGGCTCGAAAATATGCAGCGCATTTCCGAGGCTGAGAGCCGCCTTGCCGCCGCGCGCGAGACTTTGGCTTACCATGAAATCAAGTCGCCCTCTGACGGCGTGGTTTTTGAAATGGTCGCCTCCAAGCCCGGCACGGTCGTCGGCGCGAAGGACCCCGTGCTCCGCATTGTTCCCAGCGGCGAGCTGATCGCCAAGGTGGACATCACCAACCGCGACATCGGCTTTGTCACCCTCGGAATGCCCTGCGAGGTCGAGGTGGATACTTTTCCCAAGCGCGAATTTGGTTTTATCGAAGGGGAGGTTTACTTCGTCGGGTCTGATGTTTTGCCGCCTGATGAGGTCCGGAAATTCTACAGCTTCCCGGCCAAAATCTCCCTCGCCAAGCAGTCACTCCAAGTGCGCGACAAAAATATTGCCCTTCAATCCGGGATGTCCGTTGGTGTGAATATCAAGATTCGCAAGCGGCATGTGATCAATATTTTCTTGGACAACCTCCTCGGCCCCGTGGAAAAAATGCGCGAGGTCCGCTAGGCAGGAGTGTTGATTTTCCAGTCCGTGCGCCACTAGATTCATCCGATGCTCAAACATTTTCTCAGCTCCAAAATTCACCGCGCGATCGTCACCGACGCGAATGTGGACTACGAGGGCAGCATGGCCATTGACGAGGAATTCCTCGAGGCCGTCGGCATCGCGCCATTCGAGAAAATCCTCGTTGGCAACCAAACGAACGGCCATCGCTTCGAGACCTACGCCATCCCCGCCCCCCGCGGCAGCCGCGCCATCGTGCTCAACGGCGCTGTCGCCCACCTCGGCAAAAAAGGCGACCGCCTCACGATCATGACCTTCGGCCTCCTCTCCAACGAAGGCGCCAAGGACCACGCGCCAACCGTAATCGTGTTGAATGATTCCAACGAGATCATCAGCCGCCGAGGGATTTGATTCGCAAAAATTCCTTTTGACACCCGCAGAAGTCTCCAAATACACATTGCAACCAGCTCTATGAAACTGACCCTCCTTCTTCCCGCCCTTGTTCTAGGCTTAATCATCTCCACCTCGGCTGAAACCTTCGCCTTTGGAGGCCCCCCAGGCGGGCCTTTCAGTAATGGTAGTTATTTCTCCAATAACGGAACTTTTTCCGCCGTTTTGCGGGGTGAAAATCTGACTGGAACTTTGCAGTTTAGCACAACCGATGGAGCTGGAGCTCCAGTTCAATTGGCAATCGAGGATCCGGAAACCGGCCAAATCACACTGCAAGATACAAATAGCGGACAGGGTTCAACAGGAACCGCAACTATCTACTATGATGGTGACACTTTTTTGGGAAATTCGCAAGGGGCTCTAAATTCCGAATCCTCTACAATGTCAATCAACTTTCAAGCAGATTCACAGGGCCAAGGTCAGCAAGAATTTGAGCAGGTTAATGCTACAGTAAATGGAAATCCTGGCTATACTTTGCAGGTTAGTTATTTTGATTCTCTTTACTTAAATGGTGCTGCTAACTGTAAAACCTCTAATGCATTTCCTAATCAAAAGTTTGAAGGATCGGGTGAAGTGGAGCTTCAATACCTCAATTTTTTCGATGATACTCTTGGATACCCTCTTCTTGAGTCGGTTAGTGTGCCTATATCTATAACTGGAGTGCGTATTTCAAATACTACTTCAACTTTTTTCTTTTCAGCTGTTAGACCCCCATCTGTAAATCATTACACAACTGAATTTCCATAACTTTGTATGCGATTGGATTGCAAAGCGTTTACTTTGCTTGAAATCCTAGCTGTGGTGGCCGTTTTGGCCGTTTTGACTGCATTAAGTTTTCCGGCGTTCGAAAAAATACGACCTGCCGCTGAAAGGGTTATTTGTATAAATAACCTCAGGAATCTCCGCTCCGCCTTTTCCGGTTATGCCGTCGACGGATGGCCTCAAGTTCCTGAAGGAGTTAAACTTGGCTCACTTTCCGAGCAGCGCTGGTGGCTTGAAAAAACCAAAAAGGAATTGGGTCTCTCCAAGAGCGCTTGGCAGTGTCCGACGATCCGGCGGCAGTTTTCAGGCGCTCCCGAAAAAGACCGCCCCCTCATCCACTACTTGCCCACACCCTTTTCCAAAGAACCGAACCGAGCTAATAAAAATCCCCAAATGCCATGGTTCATCGAGATTGGGGATGCGCACGGGCAGGGAAACTTGATGGTCCGCCAAAACGGCACAGTGGAGCCATCTCCCAAGTGAACTCTGTAGCGGAACACGGACCTTGTTTCGGGAGCTCCCTTTTCGCGTTGAAAAGGATTCCTCTCGGTTTCCTTCCCGGGAAGTGCGCCCGCCTTGGCGTTATGCCCGTAGGGCGGGCGTATCGCCTGCCATCGAAAGACCTACGTCCGCGCTACATTCAAAAGTTAAAAAGCAAGCTGCTTTTGGTATGAATCCTTCGATGAATGGGAATCCTATCACTATGGCTGCCCCTCGGGAGCGATATAGAGCTTGCAATGTCCCGCCATTTTTCAGCGGGTCGTGGAGATTCCAAAGACACACTGGCCTCCTCTTTTGTTTTCTGTGGGCCTTCTTTTTAGCGTCTTCTCTGGCTTCAAAATCCAAGGATTCTCCAGCTTCTGCGCCGCCTTCGGTAGGGCGTGATATTGAGATCAGTGTCATGCGGGGAGGCTCTTGTGAGCTCGTTCTCCAGGGTATTGTGATGCCTCGGGACACCGCGGAATTCAAAATTGCGAAGGAACCTCGGCACGGCACGCTCGGAGAACCGCAACGAATCGACCGAGAGAGTGTCCGCTACCTTTATCGCAACAACGGGGAAAAAGGAATCGATGCAGACCGCGTGGAGTTTAAGTTAAAGACAGGGCCAGCCAATGCCTGGAGTCCGCTGACGGCTCAAATTTTCATAGAAGATCGCCCCAGTCGCCTGGATGTGGAAAACGAGATATTGGATTTTGGCGATTGCCCGATTGGTCGCCAGAGCTCCTTGCCGCTAGTAATCGGGAACGGCGGCGGAGGTATCCTGCAAGGTAAGGCCCAAATCGGCGCACCTTGGTCGCTCACGGGGAACGAGAATTTCCAATTGGAGGCCGGCGCGGAGCGCAAATTACAAGTTTGTTTTTTGCCGGTGGGGCCTGGGGAGTTCCGGGGTCTCCTCGAGTTCCAAGGCGGATCCAAGCCCTATCGGAGGGTGGAATTGAGAGGTAAGGGGGTTTACCGATTCCAACTACCCGAGAGGATCGAGCTTCAAGGAAAATCCAGTGCCGATTTTCTCCAAATCACCAACCTCGCTTCCGAGGATTTGGCTCTCAAAATTATTGCCCCAAATCCGCTCATTGGCGCGTCGTCCCTGCTGATTCCAGCGGGCGGCTCGGAGAAATTGAAGCTGGAAATCAAGAGCGGCTCCTACAGCGAAAAAACGGTGGATTTGGAGATCGCAGATGGCATGGCGATTCGCCGTGTGCGCGTGGATTTGCCTCCTTCTCCCGCGGTTTTGGAGTGGGAAAATGCACCGCTGTGGGATGTCGGAAGGATTCCCATCCGGCATGTTCGGGAGTTGCAGGTCACCATCAAAAATGCGTGGCCGACACATGCCACGGTGCGGATTGAACCCCGAGAGGGAGGGATTCGACTCGATCCGTCCCAAGACGCGGAGTTCGAGCTTCGTGAGGGTGAGACGACCCCTGTGAAGATCGTATGGAACCTTCCCGAGGAGCTTGGAGAGGCTCGTGCGAGACTCACCGCGTGGAATGGCGGGCTCGCCACCGATTTGGAACTGATCGCCGTCGTTGTGCCTCCCGAGGCTGCGCCTGAAGCCGAGGACAAGCCCGAAAAAACCTCGCCTGTTTCTGAATCGGCGCCATCGAAGACGAAGTCTAAAATTTTAAGCGAAGCTGAAAAAAAAGAACTCCGGCTTCGCATGCCCTCCGACATCAACTACCGACTCGTCGCCGAGGACGGTTCCGCGACCGCGATAGTCACCTGGAATTACCGTGGGCCCAAGCCTGCAAGATTCCAACTTGAGCGAAAGATTCTCACTCGACAGGGCGTCGATCCAGGCAAGGTTTTTGAAAAAAGGCTCGAGCTGCCCGAGCAACTGCCGAGCTCGCCCGTGGTAGTGCAATGGGCACCAGTAGATGATTCACTAGCCTCGATCGAGTGCATCGATGGCACGGCATGGCAAGGCCGAGTGCCAGGGTTGCAGAGCGGCTACAACCATGTGCGCATCTCCAGCACTTCGCCGGATGGCAAACGCATCGACTATGCTGATTTCGTTGTTGAAGTGGGGAGACCACCCAGACCTCATTGGATGAATTGGGCGTTGGCGGGCTTGATGCTGATAGCCTTTTACCAACTGCGCTTGCGCATCGCGAAAATGCTGGGCCTAGTAGCGGATTCTAAACCCTGAAAACACCATGGTTGTTGGCACGATTCCCGCTTCGATTCGTCAAAAATACTCGACCCCAATGGAAAGTTTTTACTTTTTTTAATGAACTTTCCGATCAGAATATAGTCCAAAGCTTCCAATACTTTTATGATTTCCTCCTCAAAGCCGCCTCTGAACTATCCTTTGAATTTTATTGAGACCCTCCGAGATTGGGCGAACTCTCCTCAGGCGGAAAAAGATCTTGAAGCTGTCTTCGGTCAAAGGATCGATTGGGCTACGGCTTATCGCCATGTTGGAGGATTGCAAAGAGGCGATATAAGTAATCTTCCTCCTGTAAAAATTCTCCCAAGCGAATCCATGCCCGGTCTCTGGGGTGGCTACAGCCGCGACTTGCGACTGGTTTTTCTTTCTGCCGATTGCCCAGAGAAGTTGGTTGTTCCAGTTTTACTCGAGGAGATCGGACACTTTTTCGACCAAGAATTTTGCAAAGAGGAAACCCCTGGTGATGAGGGGGCATTGTTCTCTGCTTTGGTCCTCGGCAATGCCCTGAATTCTCGTGAAGCCGAAGATGATACCCTCTGGGATTTGGATTATGCCGGTTTTGTGGTTTCTGTTGAAGCAGCTCCGAAGGTCCGAGGCAAAGGAAACCCAAAAACACGCGGGAATCAAATTCCCCCTTCATCGACGGGTTCGGGTTCGGGTTCGGGTTCGGGTTCGGGTTCGGGTTCGGGTTCGGGTTCGGGTTCGACCAGCACAACGCAGACTGTCGCCGGGCAAAAGCTCATTGGCACGAAGGGCAATGATACCTTCACAGTGATTTCATCTGATGTCCGCATTGAGGACACTCTAGGCGGTAACGATACCGTTTTGTCTCAAGTGGATTTTGATCTCACGCCGTTTGATTTCATAGAAAATCTCACCCTGGCCTCGAATTCAGCTACCGCTATACAAGCTGCGGGCAATTCGTTGGCAAATATTCTCACCGGCAATTCACTTTCCAATATCCTAGACGGTGGCTCGGGAAATGACTCCCTCTATGGAGGGGCAGGCGATGACAACCTTTTGGGTGGCGAGGGAAATGATTTTCTCAATGGCGGCACTGGCAACGACTACCTTGTCGGTGGGAGTGGCGATGACACCTACATCGTTGACAGTTCCAACATTGATACCGATGCTTTTGACCAAATCGGCGAAGAGGAAAACGGAGGCACAGACATGGCCGTGAGTTCCGTCTCCTACCGGCTCGCAGATTTTGTGGAAGTGTTATCCTTAACCGGATCCGCTCAGATCGACGGCTACGGCAATATCTCGGATAACACAATTACCGGCAATAGCGTCGGCAACAATTTATACGGTGAAGAAGGCAATGACCTTCTCAATGGTGCGTCGGGGGCGGATACTATGTTCGGTGGCGATGGGAATGACACTTTTCTCGTTGAGAATAACTTGGACATTGTCTCCGAGGATCTCGATGCTGGCACAGATCTCGTTGTTTCCTCCGTGTCTTACACGCTATCTGGAAATGTCGAAAACCTTTCCCTGTCTGGTAGTTCTGTCATATCCGGTTACGGAAACGACCTTTCCAACACCATCACCGGCAATGCCCGCGCCAACACCTTGTCTGGCGATGATGGAAACGATTCGATCATCGGCGGGGAGGGTAGCGATTCGATTGTTGGAGGAAATGGTATCGACAGCCTCTTCGGCGGAAGTGGTAGTGATACTCTCGTTGTGGATAGCCTCGATGCCATGATCGACGGCGGAAGCGAGTTGGACTGGGTGCTTTCCTCCGACACAGTCAATCTCGCCAATGGACGCTTTACTAGCATTGAAAACATCAGTCTCACTGGCGGCGCATCGCTTCATGCGACGGGCAATAATCTCACCAACATCATCGTTGGCAACAGCAACGACAACTCTTTGGATGGAGGTAAGGGTATTGACTCCCTCGTGGGGGGAGCTGGAAATGACACTTATTTCATCGATAATACCGCTGATCGCATTCTGGAACTCAACGCAGGCGGTAATGACTGGGTGAGTGCATCGACTTCCTATTTGCTATCCTCCAACCTCGAAAACCTCGTTCTCAGCGGCGTTCTCAACCTCAACGGCACTGGAAATAGCTTGGCGAATTACATCCTAGGGAACTCTGGAAAAAATAGCCTCAGTGGCGGGGATGGCGCGGATACATTGGATGGAGGTGCAGGCATTGATACTCTCATCGGGGGCAATGGAAATGATGTTTATTATGTCGATAGCGCCTTGGATATTATCAGCGAGACTACTGTCACCGGCGGGAATGACCTTGTCTTTTCCTCTGTGACTTACACGCTCTCCGGCAATGTCGAAAATCTGACTTTAACCGGAACGGATAGCTTGGGTGGCACCGGCAACTCACTGGCCAACACCCTTGTCGGCAACTCCGTGAACAACACGCTGGATGGAGGCGCTGGTAATGATTCGATATTCGGGGCCGGAGGAAATGATTATTTCTTGGGGGGACTCGGAAACGACACCATCGTGGGAGGCACAGGCGATGACACGATAGATGGCGGATCGGGCAATGACTCTATCATTGGCGGCGGCGGCAATGACATTCTGACAGGCGGTGCAGGTGCTGACACGCTGGTGGGGGGTGGGGGTAACGATACCTACTTTGTCAACGACACTTTGGATTTTATCTCAGATAGCGGAGGAACCAACGAAATTTATTACAAATCCGGAACTTCCAGTTTAACAATCAACGGAGCAAATTTTACCGTCACTTCGGGCCCTGCAACCATTGGGGGAGTTGCTTTCAACTTCTATGAGCTTCCCACCATTATCTCCGGCACAGGATCGAACGAAACTTTCACCGGAGGATCAGGCGACGACACCATTTTGGGAAATGGGGGCAACGATTCACTGGTTGGCAATGCTGGCAATGACAGCCTCGATGGAGGAAATGACAACGACACAATTTCTGGCGATTCAGGCAACGACACGCTGATCGGCGGATCGGGAAATGACTCTCTTGATGGTGGAAATGATAGTGACAGCCTTAATGGTGGCACAGGACAAGACACTCTCATTGGAGGTGCTGGCGCGGATTATCTTGATGGTGGAGACAGTCCGGATTCGCTCGTTGGCGGTGCCGGAAATGACACGATCATTTACAGGGGCACAACCGATACAATCGAGGGCGGTTCAGAGACGGATTTGGTGATTTCCTCATTGAATGTCACACTCACAGGGGCGCAGTTTACCGATAATATCGAAAACCTGATGCTCACTGGTTCTTCTGCCACTCTCGGCATAGGCAACACAATCGCAAACTTCCTTACGGGAAATTCCTTAGCGAATAGTCTCACAGGGGACGCCGGAAACGACACCATCGATGGCGGTTTTGGTAACGACACAATGCTCGGTGGTGCGGATGACGATTCCTTATTTGGGAATCAGGGAACGGACAGCTTGCTTGGAGAGGCTGGAAATGACACGCTGATCGGCGGTGCCGGCACAGATACCTTGATCGGTGGAGCGGGAGATGATGTTTACTATATCGATTATCTTGCTCAAGACCTCGTGGTTGAGAACTCCCTCACGGGGGGAAACGACACCGTTCGCACCAACGGTTCGCTTTCTCTGAATGCCACCAACTCCACCAGCCAAAACTATTCTCTCGCGAATCCCTATTTTCTAATTGAGAATCTGGTTTTTGATCCAAACTTTTTCGGCGTTTCCCCAAACGGCGTTTCCCTCACGGGAAATACCCGTAGCAACTCGATTCTTGGTGGCAGTGGGAATGACACGCTGGATGGTGGCATTTCGTTTGTCATCGATGCCGGCGATACTTTGAATGGAGGGCTCGGTTCGGATTACTACATCATCGATAGCCGCTACGATTGGATTATCGATAACTCTCTTTCCGGTAACATTGATACGGTTTACACCTATGTGAATTTCGATCCGATTGCATCCAACAATCCCACGAATGTAACCCGTGCAAAATCCTTCGCGAGTTGGGACACGCTGTCCTTCGCGTATTTGGATAACTTCATCTTGGCGGATGTCGCCTCCGCCCCGATTCGCGGCGTTGGCAATGCTTTGAATAACAGCTTCACAGGCAACGCCGAGAACAATGTAATACTTGGTCTGGATGGAAATGACACCATCATCGGCAACGCAGGAAACGATTCGCTCTACGGCGACCGCGATGCCAGCTTGCTAAGCGGGACATCCACTCTGCCCGGATATTCCCCCGGAGTTTATCCCGCCAATCCAGGGGATTACGATGTGTCCTCCTTGGGCGGAAGCAGTTCTTTATTCGCCGGATTAGACAATGGAAACGACTATCTGGACGGCGGCGCGGGCGATGATCTTCTCTCTGGTAATGGAGGCAATGACACACTTCTCGGCGACTTAGGGAATGACATTCTTTTCGGTGGCACCGGAATCGATTCCATGACCGGCGGAGTGGGTAGTGACACCTTCTATGTTGATGACGAACAAGATGTCATGCGAGAAAACGCAGACGAGGGAACGGACTGGGTTTACAGCACAAAAAATATCTATCAACTCCAAGACAACATAGAAAATATTGTTGTGTATGGCAGTGGCATCAATTTCGCCATTGGTAACTCCCTTGACAATAGAATTTTTGTTGGGCAAACAACGCTGGATAACGCGCCAGTCACGCTTTCCGGTGGAGCAGGAAATGATATTTTGGAGGGATTCTATGGGACTCGGGGCGGCGAGATAATTCTTGGTTACACCGGTAATTTATCACGCGCGACTATCGGGGACTACCTAGATGGCGGCTCTGGTAATGACCAATTAAGGGGCGGGGGTGGCGTCGATACTTTGGAGGGCGGGTTAGGAAATGATACACTTACAATTGATTGCACTTTCGACACTCCATCGACTTTGGCAGGCGGCTACGATAAGATGTGGGAATTTGGATATGAAGGTGATCAGAATAATGGTGGGGTCGATTGGGTTATAACAGCGGCTAACATTATTGACTTAAAGGATATTTTCACAGATTCAAATTTTAATGGCCCTTCTACGAATCAGCTTGATTATGTCGAGAATGGTATGTTCATAGAATGCATTAGTGGCGCTGGGATTGGAGGCCAAACACTTTCCGGAAATTGGTTAAATAATACAATTGTTGGTAATGCGGGGCAAGATAACAATTTAAATGGTAGCGACTCAATTAATGGCGAGCAAGGGAATGATTTTTTAGCTAATTTTAGACGCGGCACTGTTAATACCGTTATTGACACGCTGACAGGGGGAGATGGGGCGGATGTTTTTTCTCTTCGCGATTTTACTGACAATGCGACAGCTTTGTATGCGGATGAAGTTGGCAATGTGGCGTTAGGATTACTCGATGCATCTTACGCATATATAACTGACTTTACTGCCATGGATTCTCTGCTGCTTCCTACCATTCTCCCTGATTTAAATGGTGATAGACAAGCAGCCCAAAGATTTATTGAGGCGAATGTGACTGATCCATTCACTCTCTTAACAACAAGAGGGCTGTATATCGAGGATTCGGTAGTAAATGCGGCAGGAGCTAGAGTTAGTTCTTATAATCTAATAGCTATCGGTAATTTTTAAAGGATTCAAGATATTATATCACTACTGTCCGGTTAGGAAAGGGGTCGGAAAGGGGTCGGTCCCGCGTTTTGTAACATTTTTGGATTTTGAAGCCCCTCGGATCGGGAAAAGGGTCAGCTAAAGTCCCGCACATTGAAATTTTCTAGAATTGGTCCTCTGGAACAAAATAGAAGGGAGTCAGTGAATCTTAAATCTGGTGCAAGAATAAGCGGTAAAAAAGATAACGGGAGGTGCGCTCCACGATACGGACGGCTCGGCGATCCACCCCTACGAATTTTGTTCGAAAAAGCGCTGCGGCCTCGGCTGCACTTGAGTGGGGAAAAATAAAATCTAGGCTTGATCAAAACTTCCATACTGGTATTTTTATTCCAGAAAATGGGTCAGTCCCACACATTCACATATTTCTTATAATCTGTCTTTTTTGATAGAAAAAAAAGGAGTCCGAGCAGGAGGTCTTGAATCTGGTGCAGAATTAGCAGGAAAAAAGGTAATGGCAGTTGCGTTGGAAGATACGGACGGCTCGGCGAGCCATCCCTACCAATTTTTTTCGAGAAAACGCTTCCGCGCCGGCTGTCAAAGGGTTCAGAAGGAATTAATTATTGATATTTTGGCTTTAGAACTAAGAACAAAAAGCCACATTGATATGGTATAATACCAACCTATCTCGGAAATGCGACTTTCGGAGGTTTGAGGTGGACCCCGAAAATCGGACCAGCGGATAAGAGATAAAAGCGGTGGTTGGAGGAGGTCAAAAAACTTAAAACCAACCATTGAAATGAAAGCCAAACGCAGAAGACACGATGGCGCCTTCAAGGCGCGGGTGGCCCT
>JAPLTG010000004.1 GCA_026398255.1 Verrucomicrobiota bacterium | reverse complement strand
GCGCCGGCCCGCGAAGCTGAAAATCCTCGGAAATTTTTCCCCAGAGGAATGCGAGGCGCTCGGCCATGCCCTCCGCATTGATTGGACGCTCGACTCTCACGAGCATCCGCCCTCGGCTCCGGCCCAACCCAGCAATCCCGCGCCGCCTTCGGCCCGCACGGAGATCGACCGGCGCCACCGCTTGCGCAAAGTCGGCTTCGGCGCCGTCGTGGGCCTGGCCGTCTATACCTTGATTTTGCTCGGGGTTGCGGGGGACTTGGTCGTCCGAAAAATCCAACTCCAAAACCTCGCCTCGCGCCTGGGCTCGATGGAAGCCGCCGCTACCGATGCTCAAAAGATGGTCTCGAGCTGGAACGAATTCCGCAACTCCGTGGACCCCGGCGCGTTTGCAATCGACCAACTCGACGCCGTGGCCTCGCAGATTCCCGGTGAGCAGGTGCGACTCACGCAATACAACTACGACAAGGGCCGCCTCGTGATCACCGGCGAGGCCGCCGATGTCTCACAAGCCTACGAATTTTTTGAAAAAGTGAAGAAAGTCCCGATGCTGCAGGACTACGACTGGACAAGCCGCCAGCCGCAGTTGGCCGGGCGGAACAAGGTGCGGTTTGAAATGGAAGGAGCGCGACCCGATGCGAAGACTAGCGAAGAATGAGCAACGCCTCCTGATCCTCTTCGGCGCTGCGGTTTTTCTGGCGCTGAACCTTTTGGCGATCCGTTTATGGATTCAAAACCGGAGCGCCCTGATGGCGCAGATCACGCAAACCCGATCCGCCATTTCGACCGGGGAATCCTGGATCCATGCCGCCGAGGCACTCCAGCCCGCACGCGAGTGGATCGAGAAAAATCCCGCGCCCACGGGCACCGGCGATCAAGCGAGCACCAATCTCCTCAACACCGTTCGCTCCCTTGCGGAAAAATCCAACCTCAAACTCCCCGAGGAAACCTTCCTCCCGTCCGAGAACTCCCCGGCCGGAGAAAGCGCGGTCCTGCAAGTGAAACTCACCGGCCCGTTCTCCGGCGTCGCCTCCTTTCTTTTCGAACTCCAAAACTCCACCGCCTGGCGTGCCATCGACAAAATGATGATCCGCAGTGATAACGAACCGCCGAATGTCATAGTGGACTTGGTCGTCCGCCAATACTACCGTGCGCCGTCCGACGCCGCACCCGCCACGGGCCCATGATGACCACCATCCGCGCCATTCTGCTTCTTCTTCTGGCCTCGGGGGTTTCTTTCGCCTCGGAGACCGGAGATTTGGAAGCCACGCCGTGGTTGAAGCCGAGGTCGATGGAAAATTTCCAAGCGCTCCTCTCTCGATCACCCTTCTCTCTCCCGACCGCCGAGGAAACCACCGCCGCGCCCGACCGGTTTTCCCTCACCGGCGTGGCCACCATCAACGAACGGCCCGTCGTTTTCGTCTTCGACAAAAACACACAGAACCGCCTGATGCTGGAAAAACTCGAGGACTCCGAGAACCCATCGAAAGACCGTTTGGTGGAGCTTGCCCCGAGCGACGATCCGAAAAACCTGCGCGCCACCGTGCTCATCGAAGGCCAGCGAACAGAAATCCGCTTTTCCGAAACCGCCTTCTCGATCTCCCCTGACCAACAAGCGCCCGTCCCAGCCGCCGCCCCCGGCCAGCACATGCCGCCGCATCCTCCTGGAATTCCCCAGCCGCCCACCTCTTCTCAGCAACAAGCCGCCGTCCAGCCCGGCACTACTCCGAACTCCCAACCGCCCCGGCGCGTGATCCGCCGCCGGGTCATCTCCGGTCAAGCCCCCGCCGCCCAGCCCGTTCCAGGTCCATGAAAACACGATCCATCCTACTCCCACTCGTCCTGATTTTTGCGATGTCCGCCATCGCTCCAGCTCAACCCGCGCCCGATGCCGATCAGCAAATACCCCAAATCCTCCCGCCGGGCGCCCCCGTCACTCCCTCCCTGCCCCCTCCCCGCCAGCGCCAAGCCCGCGAGGAAAATGTCAGCCTCACCTTCCCGAGAAATTCCGTCCTCGATATTCTGAACTTCTACGAAACCCTCACCGGCAAGCGCATCATCCGCGACTCGAATCTGGCGGGCAACGAACTCTCCATCCTCATCGCCAAGCCCGTCTCCCGCGAGGAGGCTGTGGCCATCATCGAAAGCTCCCTTTTGATGAACAACTACAGCATCGTGCCTGTGGACGACCAAACGGTCAAAATCCTCGGCCCCAGCCGCGCCCCCCGCACCGAGGGCCTGCCACTCTACAACAACCTCGGCGAACTCCCCACCGACGGCGACAAGGTCGTGAGTTTCTACAAATCCCTCAGCTTCGTTTCCCCCGACGAGGCGATGGCCGTCATCCAAGGCGTCGTGCAGATCAACGCCTACGGATCGCTCGTTCCCGTTCCGAACACCAACGCCGTCATCATCACGGACAAAACCCCGGTCATTCGCAAAGCGCTCGGCGTCCTCGAACTCATCGATATCGAACCCGCACAAGTCGTCACAGAATTCGTCCAACTCGAGCGCGCCAGTTCCGAGCGAGTCGTGGAAATCCTCGACGAAATGTTCGGCACCCAGGAATCCGGCAAAAGCACCAATTCCTCCACCCCGGCGCAGCCTCCTCAGGGCGGTCAACCTGCCGCTCCGCAACCCGCCGAAGGAGGCAACGCGAACGCCCGTTACGAAAATCGCCTTATCGCAGGAAAGGCGAAATTCGTCGCCGACAAACGCACCAACCGCGTCCTTGTCGTCACCCGCGTCGAAAATTTCCGCTATGTGCGCGAGGTTATCGCCAAGCTCGACTCTGCTGCGAATTTCGAAAAACCCTATGTCCGCGTTCTGAACTATGTTCCGGTGAACGATATTTTCTCGGTTCTTGGCGAAATGCTCGCAGACGCCGAATCCGAATCCTCAGGTGGGAATGGCCAGAGTGCGTCCTCCACTGGAAACAATCCCTTCAACGCCAACTCTTCCTCCAATGACTCTCAAAAATCAGGCAGTGGTTTCTCCGACAGTAGCTCCGGAAGCATCAGCAAAGCGGATCGCCTTTCGAACGAAACAGAGCAGGGAGCACCGCAGGCAATGACCATCGGTGAAATCCGGATCATCGGCGATAGCAACTCCAACAGCATCATCGTTTACGGACCACCAGAGGCGAAACTCCGTTCCCAGCAAATTCTCGAGCTTCTCGACCAACGCCCCAAGCAGGTCTACCTCGCCGTAGTCATCGGCCAGCTCCGACTAGACAAAAATGTGGATTATGGCGTGAATTACCTCATTCGCACGGAGGGCTTTAAACCGCTCAACAACATCCTCGGAAACTCAGATGCCAGCGGCCTCGCCGCTACCTCACTTGCACCGAATCTCTTACCTGGCGGAACATTCCCGAATCCCGCCAGCATCGTGAACCCCGGCTCGCTCACTCCCGCGCTTTCCTCACTCGCAGGACTCAGCGTTTATGGAACAATAGCCGATTCAGTGGATGTCTATGCGCGTTTTCTTGAAAACACCCGGCGATTCCGAACTCTTGCTCGGCCGGTCGTTTACACCACGAACAACCGGAAAGCGACGATCCTCTCGGGTCAAAAAGTGCCTGTCCCCACTCAATCCCTCACCACAGCAACCGGCGGCGGAAATGCCGGTAATGACAGCGCGATCACTTCGAACATCCAATATCAGGATGTCGTTCTCAAGCTTGAGGTCATCCCTCTCATCAACTCCGACCGCGAAGTCAACCTCGTGATCGCTCAAACAAATGACAACATCATTGGCCGGGAATCGATATCCGGGAATGAGGTTCCTATTATTTCCACTCAAGAGATCACCACCAGCGTGCGCGTGCCAAATGGCAACACCATCGTGCTCGGCGGCTTGATTTCCGAGGACAAGGAACTGGGACGCGAGGGCATGCCTTATATCTCAGAAATCCCAGTTCTTGGCACGCTCCTCGGCGGCCGCACCCAGCGCAAAAATGAAAAACGCGAGCTGATCGTCATGATCCAACCGATCGTCGTTGATTCAAACCATGAACTCACCAAGGCCAGCTCCTACGAGGCCGACCGCTCCCCGCTCGGACGCGATGGCCAGGAAATGACCGCCCCGATCGCTGAGCAGGCGCATCCGCCCGCCGTTTGGAAACCCACCCCAATCCCGCCGGAGAAGAAGAAAAAATTCCGCTGGCCCTGGACCAATGATCAATACGATTGACGACCTCCTCCGCCTAGCCACCGAGAACGGTTGCTCCGAGCCCGAGAAGTGCCGCGAGGTCCTACAACGGGCCTCGTTCGCCCAGCGCTCCCCCGTCGCCGCGCTCCTTGATTCGCAACTCGTCCGCGAACCCGATTTCCTGAAAAACCTCGCCGCCGAACTCGATATCCCCTGGCGCGAGGAAAGCGAGGTCACGCCCATCGAGCAGGTGCGTGAGAAATTTCCCGCCCGCCTCGCGCTCGGCCAGTTGGTCATTCCCGAGTCCGCCATCGAGGGTGGCGAAATGCGGCTCCTTACTTTCGACCCGCTTGACTACGCCGCGTGGCAAGCCATCACCCAGCACTGGCGCGGCCCAGTTCGCCCGGTCATGACCACCCGGCGCCGCCTTCTCGAAACGCTCAAGAGCACCTACGGCGTCGGCGCCGATACTTTCGAGGAACTCCTCGAAGGCCGCGAGGACGACCTCCCCGGCGGCGTGCAGGAGGAAATCCACGAGGTCGGGGAAGACGACTCCGAAGCCTCGGTCATGAAGTTCGTGAACCAAATCCTCCGCGAGGGCCTCCACCAAGGCGCGACCGACATCCACTTCGAACCGCTCGGCCACGACCTCCGCATCCGCTACCGCATCGACGGCGTCCTCCATGAGGCACCCGTCCCTCAGCGGATCAAAATGCTGCAGGATTCCGTGATCTCCCGCCTGAAAATCATGTCCGGCCTCGACATCGCCGAGCGCCGCCGCCCGCAAGACGGCCGCATCGCCTTGGAAATCGCCGGCCAACCGATCGATGTCCGTGTGGCCACGATCCCTTGCGTCTACGGCGAAAATGTCAGCCTCCGCCTCCTCGGCCAACAGCGCTTCGATTTCTCCACCCTCGGCCTCGACCCCGCCAACGAAAAGCGCATCCGCAATCTCATCGCGAGCCCGAACGGCATCATCCTCGTCACCGGCCCCACTGGTTGCGGCAAAAGCACCTCGCTCTACACCTTCCTCAGCAGCCTTAATGTGAAAGAGCGTCGCATCGTGACGATCGAGGACCCGGTGGAAAACAAACTCGATGGTGTCATCCAGATCGCTGTGAAGCCCGAGATCGACCTCACCTTCGCCACCGCGCTCCGCAGCATCCTGCGCGGCGACCCGAATGTCGTCATGGTCGGTGAAATGCGCGATCTGGAAACCACCGAGATCGCCATCCGCGCCGCACTCACCGGCCACCTCGTCTTCAGCACGCTCCACACGAATGACGCCGTCGGCGGCATCACCCGCCTCCTCGACATGGGCGTCGAGCCATTCCTCGTCGGCTCTTCCGTCCGCGCCTTCATCGCCCAGCGCCTCGTCCGCCGCCTTTGCCCGCATTGCTCCCAGCCAGGAAAATACAGTCCCGAGCGCTTGGCCGAAATCGGCTTTCCTATCGAGTGGACCGACAAAATCCGCCGTCCCGTCGGATGTGACAAATGCCGCAACTCCGGATACTCGGGCCGCACCGCACTCTTCGAGATTTGCATGATGAGCACCCGCCTTCAGGAACTCATCCAGCGCCGCGCCCCTGCTTCCGAACTCCGCGACCTCGCCATCCGCGAAGGCATGGTCCCGCTCCGCAAGGACGGATGGAACCGCATCGCCCAAGGCGTCACCTCCATCGAAGAAGTCCTCCGCGTCACCGCCAGCGAACTCGAAGTCCTCGACGAATAGGCACTATGATTTTTCACCACAGAGAACACGGAGGACACGGAGAAAAAGGCAGAGACAAAGCTTTCATTTTCCTGCCCCCTCTTCTTCCTCTCCGTGCTCTCCGTGGTTAATCCCTTCCATGGCTGAATTCGCCTACAAAGCCACCGACTCCACCGGCTCCCCCACCACCGGCCGACTCGCCGCCCACTCTCGCGGCGAGGCCTACCGTCTTCTGCGCGAGCGCGGACTCCAGCCTGTGAGCGTCTCCAGCACGGATGGATCAGACTCCTCGAAAAAATCCGCCGCCGCTGCTGCGAACGAACCCCTTCCCCGCCTCAACACCACCCAGCTTTTGTATTTCACCGAGGAACTCGCCGAACTCCTCGAAGCCGGCCTCAAGCTCGAAGGCGCCCTCAAAGTCATCGAGCAACGCCAGGAAAAATCCGGCGTCCAACCCATCGCCTCCCGCCTCCGCCAACGCGTGCGCGACGGCTTCAGTTTCTCCGCCGCGCTCCATGACTGCGGCCGCACCTTCGACCCGCTCTATTGCAACCTCGTCGCCGCCGGCGAGGCTTCCGGCGCCCTTCCCCAAATCCTCAAGCGCCAGTGCGCCTACCTCACGCTCATCCAGGACCTCCGCAGTCGCGTCGTTTCTTCGCTCCTCTACCCGGCCATCGTCTTCACCTCGGCGATTGTGCTGATGTTCGTGTTCCTCACCTTTCTCGTCCCCCAACTCTCCAGCCTGCTCGGAAAAACCGGCCAGAAGCTTCCCCTCATCACCCAAGTCCTGATCTCCACCAGCCAGTTCTGCGGCCAATGGTGGTGGGCGATCATCGCCTTCATCGGCCTCCTTGTCCTGCTCGTGCGCTACGCCGTCCGCACCCCCGCCGGACGCGATTGGTGGCACCAGACAATGCTTTCCCTCCCGGTCGTCGGCCCCGTCCTTCAGGCCAAATTTTTTGCCGAAATGCTTCAAACCCTCTCGACCCTCGTCTCCAACGGCGTCGCGCTCCTCCACGGCATCCAGCTCATGACCGCCGCCACGGCGAATGTCTACCTCAAGACCCTCCTCGTGAAAGTCGCCGGAATGGTCGGCGAAGGAATCAGCCTAGCCTCCGCGCTCCGCCGCGTCGGATTTTTCCCGCCCGTGATGATGGATATCCTCGCCGTCGGCGAGCAAACCGGCGACATCGCCGGAGCCCTCGAGCGCGCCGCCAAACGCTACGACCGCGACCTCACCACCCGCATCGGCCACCTCACCACTTTGGTCCAGCCTGCCATCATCCTACTGGTCGCCCTCTTCGTCGGGATCGTCGCCTACTCGATGATCGCCGGCATCCTCACCAGCGTCAGTTCCCTCAAGACGCGCTAATCCATCGGTGCGGCAGCACCTATCTTGAACAGATGGTAGGGTCGGATCGCCGAGCGGACCCAAGCTTCAGGCGACGCAGTCGCCGTTTTCTTTGGATGCAATAGCGGCTTTGCCGCGCAAGTCGGACGGCTCGGCGAGCCATCCCTACCCTCGGTTTTCGAGGGCTTCGCCCACGGCCTGAACCCGCATCGGCTAAGATCAGGCCGTTCTTACTCGCTGACCGGAGTCGGAGTCGGCTTGAAAGTCTCGCCTATCTGCTGGCCGAGATTTTTCACCGATTGACCAAACCCCTCGATGGCATTTCGTGCCTTTTGGAGCGAACTCGCCAACCGGGCCGTGTCGTATTGGGAACGCAGCGCGTCCACCTGTCGCTGCAGCGCCTCGGCCTCCGAGGTTTTGCCAGCCGCGTTGAGCTTCGAAATGTCAGCGTCGAGTTCTGCAAACCCGGCCTGCATTTTCTCCTCCGCCGCAGGCGTAGGCTCGATCGAGTAGGCCGCAATGTCGCGCTGGAGGGCCTCGATGGTTCTTTGGGGGCTGTCGCAGGCGACCAAAAGCAACAGAGGAAAGAGAAGAAGCAGGAGTTTTTTCATGGTTGGATTTTCACTTCTGGAACATTTCGCCCAGCACACCGATCACTTGGTCGGAGGCCGACGAGGAGAGCTTGCCGAGTTTTTTCACAAGCCGGGATTTGTCCACGGTTCGGAGTTGATCCAAGACGATCTGACCCTCGATGCCCTGAAAAGTGCATTTCACACGGGTCGGGTAATTTCGCCCCTTGGTCGTCATCGGGGCGATGATAACCGTGCCGATGTGGTGATTCATTTCGTCAGGAGAGATCACCACGCCGGGCCGTGTCTTTTTAATCTCGCGCCCGATCGTCGGATCCAGTGCCACGAGGAAAACCTCGAATCGATTCACTTCCATTCCCACTCCTCATTGTCCCAGCGGGTTGCCGGGGTTTGAGCATCGAGAAGTTGGTCGTCACCCGTGCGAGCCATCAGCTCAAAAGCCTCCGACCAGCCTGAGCGAGGCTGACGCGGCGCGTGAATAAGAATCGTGCCATCCTGCACATCCATTTCCACCTCCTCGGAAAGCCCGCACTGCTCGATGAAAGGCTTGGGAATTCGAACCCCGCGCGAGTTGCCGATAGAAATCAATGTCGTCTTCATTTTTCGAAATGTAGTCACATTGTAATTATTCGTCCGAGTTTTACAACTCGAACATCGCCGCGCCATCGCCGACGGCAGGAACAGCCAGGTAGCAGGTGAGGGTTTGGCCGAGGTCGGCGAAGGTGGGGCGGATTCCGAGGTTTTGGGCGGCGGGGAGGTTTTGGCCGTGGAATAATACGGGGACCTGCTCGCGGGTGTGGTCGGTGCCAGTCCAAGTCGGGTCGTTGCCGTGGTCAGCGGTGAGGCAAAGGAGATCGCCGGCGTGGAGTTTTCCCAAAAGCTCGGGCAGGCGGGTATCGAATTTTTCGAGGGCGCGTCCGTAGCCGATCGGGTCGCGGCGATGGCCGAAGACGGCATCGAAATCCACGAAGTTCGTCATCACGAGTCCGCCATCGCCGCAGCGGTCGAGCGCGGCGAGGGTTTCGCGCCACATGGCATCGTGGCCAGAAGCACGGACCTCCTCGGTCACTCCAGTGTGAGCGTAGATGTCGGCGATTTTTCCAATGCCAATGACATCACGCCCCGCCTCGGAGACGCACTGGAGCAGAGTGGGCGCAGGCGGGGGGACGGCGTAGTCGTGACGGTTGCCAGTCCGCTGGAAGGGTCCGTCGGGCGGGCCAGTGAAGGGACGCGCGATCACACGACCGACTTTCAAATCACTCTCATCCAGAACCGCACGGGCGGTTTTGCAGAGTTCGAAGAGTCGCTCGAGGCCGAAGCATTCCTCGTGGCAGGCGATTTGAAAAACGCTGTCGGCGGATGTGTAAAAAATCGGCACGCCGGTGCGGAGGTGCTCCGCGCCAAGCCGATCCAAAATCTCGGTGCCGGAGGCGTGGCAGTTGCCGAGGGAGCTTTTGATGCCCGAGCGGCGAAAGATTTCGTCGAGCAGGGGCTGCGGGAAGCAGTCGGGCTGTTTGGGAAAATAGCTCCACTCGAACCGCACGGGCACACCGGCGATTTCCCAATGACCACTTGGCGTGTCTTTGCCTGTGCTGATGGATTGCGCAGCGGCGTAGCTTCCCGTAACCAAAATCTCCCCGTCCCAGCCTGCGGGAAACTTTCCATGCGCCAACCGGTAGGCGTGTCCAAGCCCGAGCTGGCGGAGGTTCGGGAGATCCAGCGGCTTGTCGGTAAAAGCCGCCGCGATGTGGCCGAGCGTGTCGGCGCCCTCATCACCAAAACCCACGGCATCCGGCGCGGCTCCAATGCCGAAGGAATCAAGAACGAGAAGAATGACGCGGCGTTTGGTCATGTTTGATTTTGGCTGGGTAGTAGCTCGGGCGTCCCGCCCGAGATGGTTTTTTATTGGATGGCAGGCGGGACGCCTGCCCTACATTTTAATTCGATAGTCTCCAGAATAGTGGGGGCGTGTTGGGGTGGATTTGATTCGAGGTGGATGTGGCTAGCGATGGACTTGGCGGCGGCTTCGGCGCGGGAGGAGTCTGCAGCGTGGATGATGGCGAGGGTTTGGCCGGGCTCGATTTTGTCACCGAGAGAAACCTGAAACTCGATACCGACCGAGTGGTCGATGATATCCTCCACGCGTCTTCGACCGCCCCCAAGAGCGACGACGGCGAGACCGAGTTCGCGGGTGTCCATGCAGGAAACAAATCCGCCGGCGAGGGACTTCACCTCCCGCACGATGAGGGCTTTGGTGAGGTAGCGGTCGGGGTTTTCGAGAAGATCGGCCGGACCGCCGAGGCCGTGGACCATTTTGGCGAAAACCTCGGCGGCGCGTCCGCTGGCGAGGGCCGCGTCAAGTTTGGATAGGGCTTCGGCGGGCGATGCGGCTAGGCCGCTGACGACGAGCATTTGGGCGGAGAGCGCAAAGACGACCTCGCGCAGGCGGGCGTCGGTTTTTCCTCCCCGGAGAAATTCGATGGCCTCGCGGACCTCCAGGGCGTTGCCTGCCGAGCGGGCCAGCGGCTGATGCATGTCGGTGAGGAGCGCAGTGGTCGGCATGCCGGCGCCGTTGGCGACCTCGACGAGGCGCTTGGCGAGGATATGGGCGGAGGCCTCGTCGGCCATGAATGCGCCGTTGCCGAATTTCACATCCATCACGAGGAATCGCAGGCCGGCGGCGAGTTTTTTCGAAAGGATCGAGGCGGTGATGAGGTCGATCGATTCCACGGTCGCGGTGATGTCGCGCACGGCGTAGATTTTTTTGTCCGCCGGAGCGAGGGCGGCGGTCTGGCCGATGATGGCGAGGCCGCAGTCGCGCACGACTTTTCTGAAAACCTCGGGAGAGGGTGTGACATTGTAGCTGGGGATCGACTCGAGTTTGTCGAGAGTGCCGCCGGTGTGGCTGAGGCCGCGACCGGAGATCATCGGCACGAAGCCGCCACAGGCCGCGACGAGCGGGCCGAGAACGAGGGAGACGAGGTCACCCACGCCGCCGGTGGAGTGCTTGTCAACGACGGGGCCAGGGAGGTCGTGCCAATCCAAAACCTCGCCGGAGTCGCGCATGGCGAGGGTGAGCGAGACGCATTCCTCGATCGACATGCCTTTGAGGAGCGTGGCCATGGCGAAAGCGGCGATTTGGCCTTCACCGACCGAGCCCTCCACAACGCCGTGGATGAATTGAGTGATCTCCGCGCGGTCGAGCGGGCGGCCATCGCGTTTCTTGCGAATTGTCTCCTGGGGTAAAAACATGGTTTCGGATTGTGTCATCGGAGTTCGATCATTTCCAAAGTAAAAACAGGTTACAAAAATATGAACGCGCCATTCCTCTTATCACGCACGCTCGCGGCGGCTGGTGTTGCGTTTTTCGTCGCCACGCTGGCGACAACGGCGCCCGAGGGACTCACTCAGGCCGGCTGGCACACGCTGGGCGCGGGAGGATTGATGGCGGCTTTTTGGATCTCGGAAATCCTCCCCTTTCCCGTCACAGCGCTTTTGCCGCTGGTGGTTTTTCCCGCCACAGGAATCGCCTCGGTGGAGGCAGCGGCGGCGCCATTTTCAAATTCCGTGATCTATTTGTTTCTCGGCGGGATTTTTATCGCGCTGGCGATGGAGTCGTCGAGGCTGCACCACCGCATCGCGCTGCGGATTATTCGGGTCGCAGGCACGGGGCGCCGGGCGATTGTCGGCGGTTTTTTGGCGGCGTCGTTTTTCCTGTCGATGTGGGTGAGCAACACCGCCGTGGCCGTGATGATGCTGCCGATTGCCGTCTCGGTTTTGGGGTTGTTCCAACTCGACGAGGACCGGAGCTTTGCGCCGGCCTTGGTGCTTTCGGTCTGCTATGGCGCCACAATCGGGGGGATGTCCACACTGGTCGGAACGCCCCCGAATGTGATTCTGGCGGGATTTCTGCGTGAAAATTACGGCATCGAGATCGGGTTTCTCGGGTGGATGATTCTGGCGCTGCCGGTATCGCTGATCCTCGCGGTGGCGGCGTGGTTTGTTCTGACGCGGTTCGCGCATCGATTGTCGGGGGAGGATTTGGCGGGCGGGCGTGAGATTCTGGCCCGTGCGGAGCAGGATTTGGGGGTGATGAGTCGACAGGAAAAAACCGTCGCCACCGTGTTTGTCCTGACAGCGAGTCTTTGGGTGGCGCGTGGTTTTCTCGAGGATTTCCTGCCGTGGTTGAGCGACGCCACAATCGCCATGGCCGGCGGGCTTTCCCTTTTCATGCTGCCCGCGCGGAGCGGAAGCTCAGAGCGGATTTTGTCGTGGAAAGAGTGCCAAAAAATTCCGTGGGATATTTTGATTTTGATCGGTGGCGGTCTCAGCCTCGCGGCGGCGATTCAAAAAAACGGCGTGGCGGACTGGATCGGCAAATCCCTCGCAAGAGCGGACCACCTGCCCGTGACCGTCCTGCTTTTTCTTTTGATTTTCGTCGTCATCTGCCTTTCCGAACTCGCGAGCAACTCCGCCACGACGCTCACCTTCCTGCCGATCGTCACCGCCCTCGCCGTGGCGCTCGGTCTGCCAGCCATTCCGCTCGCGGCGGCAGTCGCGCTCGGGAGCACTTGCGGGTTCATGCTACCGATTTCCTCGCCGCCAAATGCCATTGTCTTCGGGAGCGGGCGTGTGACGATACAGGAAATGGCGCGTGCAGGCTTGTTTATGAACATTCTCAGTTGGGTGGTGCTCTCCTCCTGGCTGGCTTGGGTGGCACCGAAGCTCCCCTGGCTCGCGGACTGACCTACGCCGACAAGAACCGGGTTGCCAATCCCCGGGGTTGCCTCTACTTTCGCCGCCCCTGCAAAAAAAAGGGTGGTGCTCCGTGCCCTCCCGATGATTTTCAAAACCGCTTCGCACCATGTCCAAGTCCCTGATCATAGCCGAAAAGCCATCCGTCGCCCGCGATCTCGCCAAAGCTCTCGGCAAGTTCGCCAGCCAGGATGACTATTTCGAAAACGACAAGCACATCATCACCTCCGCGATTGGCCACCTCGTCGAACTCTGCCTCCCGAATGAGATGGATAAAAAACGGGGCAAGTGGAGCTTCGCCAGCCTTCCGATCATTCCCGACCACTTCGATCTCAAGGCGATAGAAAAAACCTCGTCGCGCCTGAATCTCCTCAAACGCCTCCTCAAGCGACCCGATGTCTCCGAAGTCGTCAACGCCTGCGACGCCGGCCGCGAGGGCGAGCTCATTTTCCACTACATCGTCCAGCTTGCCGGTTCCAAAAAACCCACCCGACGCCTCTGGCTGCAGAGCATGACCCCTGATGCGATCCGCGACGGCTTCGCCCACCTCCGCACCGGTGCCTCCATGGTTCCGCTCGCCGACGCCGCTGTCTGCCGTAGCGAAAGCGATTGGCTCGTCGGCATCAACGCCACCCGCGCCATGACCGCCTTCAACTCCAAAGGCGGCGGCTTCCAGCTCACCCCCGTCGGACGCGTTCAAACCCCCACCCTCGCCATCCTCGCCGAGCGCGAAGAGAAAATCCGCGCCTTCAAGCCCCGCCCCTACTTCGAGGTTTTCGCCGATTTCGGCGTTGCCGCCGGCACCTACCGCGGCCGCTGGTTCAACGAATCTTTCAAAAAAGACGGCGACGAGGATGCCAAGGCAGAACGCCTCTGGGACCGCGCCTCCGCCGAAGCGATCATTGCCAAATGCACCGGCAAGCCTGGCGTCATCTCCGAGGAGAAAAAACCCACCACCCAGATCGCGCCCCAGCTTTACGACCTCACCACGCTCCAACGCGAGGCGAACTCCCGCTTCGGCCTCAGCGCCAAGCGCACGCTCCAGATCGCCCAAGCCCTTTACGAGAAACACAAAGTCCTCACCTACCCCCGAACCGACTCGCGCTACCTTCCCGACGACAACCTCGGCCAGGTCAAAAAAATCCTCACCGGCCTCGAGATCCAAGACCTCGCCGCCCACGCCCGCCATGCGCTCGAGAAAGGCTGGATCGGCCTCAACCGCCGCGTTTTCAATTCCGCCAAAGTCACCGACCACTTTGCCATCATCCCGACCGGCGTCTCGCCCAGCAAACTCGACGACTTCGAGTTGAAAATCTACGACATGGTCGCACGCCGTTTCGTCGCCGCCTTCTATCCCGTCGCCAAATTCGAGGTCACCACCCGCATCACCCGCGTCGAGCAGGAAGCCTTCAAGACCGATGGAAAAAT
This sequence comes from Verrucomicrobiota bacterium, assembly GCA_026398255.1. Lineage (GTDB taxonomy): Bacteria > Verrucomicrobiota > Verrucomicrobiia > Chthoniobacterales > Terrimicrobiaceae > UBA967. Next base: position 72,325 of record JAPLTG010000004.1, on the reverse strand, counting down.
CCTCACCGATCCCGGCTGGCTCGCCGTTTATGGAAAAGACGCCGCCGGGGAGGACGAAAATGTCGTCTCGATCAAGGCCGGCGAATACGCCAAGACCGAATCTCTCGAACTCAAAGAGAACGAAACCCGCCCTCCGGCGCGCTACTCCGAAGCCACCCTCCTTTCCGCCATGGAAGGCGCCGGCAAGCTCGTCGATGACGAGGAACTCCGCGAAGCCATGTCCCAGCGCGGCCTCGGCACCCCCGCCACCCGCGCGCAAACGATCGAAGGCCTGCTCTACGACGGCTACCTCCTGCGCCAAGGCAAGGAACTCATCGTCACCTCGAAAGGCCTCGCGCTCATCACCCTCCTCCGCGGCCTCGGCATCCAATCCCTCACCTCGCCCGAGCTGACCGGCGAGTGGGAATTCAAGCTCAAGCAAATGGAGCAGGGCGGCCTAGACCGCGGCACCTTCATGCACGACATCCGGGCCTTCACCAGCGACATCGTCGAAAAAGCCAAATCCTTCGAAGGCGACCTCACCTCCGGGAGTTTCCAAGACCTCGAAGTCCCCTGCCCGAAATGCGGCCAGATCGGCTTCAAAGAATCCTTTAAAGCCCTCGAATGCAAATCCCCCGGCTGCGGCGCCATCGTCTGGAAAAACATGTCCGGCCGCCAATTCGAACGCGAGGAAATCGAAAAACTCCTCACCGACCTCCGCATCGGCCCGCTCGAAGGCTTCCGCTCCAAACTCGGCCGCCCCTTCAACGCCGTCGTCCAGTTCGACAAAACCGAAGGCAAGCAAAGCTTCGACTTTGGTGACAGCGCCGACTCCGCCGCCCGCCTCGACTTTTCCCAACTCCCCTCTATTGGCCAATGCCCCGCCTGCCAAACCGGCACCGTCCACGACACCGGCACCGCCTGGCAGTGCTCAAATATCAGCAAGTGCAAATTCCGCATGGGCAAGGCCCTGTGCCAAAAAGAAATCCCCCGCGAGCAGGTCGAAAAAATCCTCACCGTCGGAAAAACCGACCTCATCCCCCGCTTCATCAGCAAAAAAGGCAAACCCTTCTCCGCCTACCTCAAACTGGATGGCGGCAAAGTTACCTTCGAATTCGAACCCCGCGCCCCCCGAGAAAAAAAGGCCGCCGCTCCAAGGAAGAAGGTCGCCAAAGCCACCGCGTAAAAGTTTCTTCTAGCCCTCTCGGATGCCTAGAACTTCCAAGTAGGTAATGCCATTTGTCTTGCGCGTGGCAGGATCGATGCGCTCGACGCGCATTTGTTTCAGCATCCACTGGCCGTCGATTTTTTGGGCGGAGACCACTTCGAAGCGCTTCGTCAGCTTGCCCTCGCGGTCGTAACCCTCGATGCGCAGGAGCGCCGCCGAGGCTTTGTCGATCCACACACGCACAGCGCCGTATTGTGAACCATCGGCGGGCGCCAAAACCTCGATTTTCCAGGCATCGCGCGATCGGACGGTTTCACTCCCCAGCAACTTCGGGTTTTTCCAGTAGAGAAATTTCAGCGCCAAATCCTCGTAGGTGATCAACCCGCCGCGCAGGGAGTCGTCCAGGCGGGCTACCGGCACGGGTTTCGCCCCGCCGGATTTCACTTCTTCCAAAATGGAGTCGTTCTCCTCGAGGCGGAGCCGGATTTCCTCGGTGGGGTTTTCAAAAAGGTAACACACCGCGCCGTCGCGAACCTCGAGCACAAACGGAACCTTCACCGACCCCGCGCGGAGTTGCGCCCGCAAAGCCACCGCCTGCCCGACAGGATTCATCCGAGCGGCTGAGAGAATTTCCTCCGCCGTCGGTTCGGAAGCCCAAGCCTGCGCCGCAAAAGCCAACCACGCCGCGAGAATTTTCCAACGCATGGGAGAAACTATGAATGAGATGAGGCGCCGGTGCAGGTTTTTTTCGGAAGGGATCCGTCGGCAGGCATCACGGCAACCTCTTTGCAGAATGAGCTATTGATTTTGGAGTGGAAACTCGATCAGGAAATCCGTGGGAGTGATGACTGGAACAGGTGAATGGGCGAAGTCATCAACATTTCGGGAGATGATGAAATCCGATAGATGCTTCTTGGCGACTACCGCCACCACCGCATCCTCGAAATCCTCGAACTCGAGTCTTCGCGCCTCCCGCCAACCATCCGCGTCGAGATTGCCGATCTGAAGATGATCCAACAACCGATCCATCGCCGCTTCGGCATGAGGTTTGGAGGCATGCTTGCGAACCAAATAGTAGAGAGTTGTGAATCCATGCGACGGAAAAACACCGGTCACTTGAGCCGAAACTACTAACGCAAGCACCTGAGCTGAGACCTCTTAGTGTGGTTCACGCTTTTGAAAAACATCCAAAAGCACATTGAGGTCCAGCGTGATGGTCACTGGTATTTTTTCTCAAAGTGTTCGAGCCCCAAAGCCTCAAGATCCTCCATCGACTTGAGGATACCACTGGCAGCACTGACTTCCGCAGGGAGCGGATTTTGAAGTCGTTCCCGCAAGCGCCGCGCCTGGCGGGCAAGAAACGCTTCCAAAGAAGTTCCCTGAGCCATGGAATATGCTTGGAGAAAGGAAAAGTCCTCGTCAGCAAGCGGAATCGTAATCGTGGACATGAGTTTTTGAGTAATTCATTTCCGATAGCACAGCAAGTCAGTGGAGGTTTTTTTCCCACCAACGACGCTATGCTTGTAGTTTTCTACTGCATTGCTAAGCGCTGCATTACGATTATTCTGCACCCATGAACTTGGATGAACCAACTCCCGCCCATGGGACTGCTTCAACTCTGGACCCTCTGATCGCCCGCGCAGAGGAACTCGTTCGCCAGTTCAAGGAATGCTTTTGGTTTTGGCATCCTGATGCGCGAGTGCTCACTCGGGACGACATTCCGATGGTCATAAAAAATCTGCGCCAATATGGGAACAAGCAGGCTTGGAGAGCTGCTCAAGAGCTTCGCAAATGCCTCTAACAGATTTTCAAAAAGAGGTCCTCGAGGCAATCATCTCCAACCGCTCGGAGTTGAGCCATTTCGCGGGAGGCATGGTGCTGAATGCGCCAGCAGATTCCTCAAGATTTTCCGAGGACTTCGACATTTTCCACGATGAGGTGGTGGATTTAGTGAATTCCAGCGAGCGCGATGTGACGGCGCTCCGCGAGGCGAAGTTCGAAGTGGATTTGATTGATGGTGACACGAGTTGGAAAACGCCCTGCACTTTCCGAAAAGCTCGGGTTCGCAAAGAGGGCCAGTCAGTCGAAGTCGACTGGGCGCAAGACTCGGCGTTCCGTTTTTTTCCAATCATTCACGACGAGGTTTTGGGCTGGAGGCTGCATCTTTTTGACATGGCCATCAACAAGGCCTTGGCCATCACCTCCCGCCGGGAGACCCGCGACTATATTGATATCGTCGAGTTGTGTCGCATCTATCCGCTCGAGGCGATCCTCTGGGCGGCTTGCGGCAAGGATCCGGGTTACAACCCGCTTTCGCTTCACACGATGGTTGTGCGGTTCGCCCGCATCGATCCGCTCCAGATGGATAAAATCAAGGCTCGAAATCTCGACCCCATCGCGATGAAGGAGGAATGGACCGAGACCCACGACAAGGCCCGCCAGGAATTGACGCTTCTCGCCGATGAACAACCCGACATGCCCATCGGCGTGGCGTTTGTGGATGAAAAGGGGGAGCCCGGGTGGATCCGCTCGAATCCCTCTCTCAAAATCCACGCGCCCTCCCTTCGCGGTTGCTGGCCGAGCATCAACGGCGGCCACTTTGTTCCCTGACCTCGACCCCCTCGCCAGTTTTTTCCGAGAAAAGAACTTTACCGGCGGGCGGCTCCCGCAATGATTCCGCGCTCATGAGCGACAAACAACAGACGGCCGTCACGCCCCGGCGAGACGAGGATTTTCCCGAGTGGTATCAACAGGTCATCCGCGCGGCGGATCTCGCCGAGAACTCCGAGGTGCGCGGTTGCATGGTCATCAAGCCGACCGGCTACGCGCTCTGGGAGCGGATGCAGGCTGTGCTCGACGGGATGTTCAAGGCCACGGGACACAAGAACGCCTACTTCCCGCTCTTCATTCCGCTGAGCTACCTCGAGAAGGAGGCCGCGCATGTCGAGGGCTTCGCGAAGGAATGCGCAGTCGTCACCCATCACCGCCTCGAAGCAAAGGATGGAAAACTCGTGCCCGCCGGGGAGCTTTCCGAGCCGCTCGTGGTGCGTCCGACCTCCGAGACCATCATCGGCGCGGCCTACGCGCGCTGGGTGAAATCCTGGCGCGACCTGCCGATTTTGCTGAACCAATGGGCGAATGTCGTCCGCTGGGAAATGCGTCCACGCCTCTTTCTCCGCACCGCCGAATTCCTCTGGCAGGAGGGCCACACCGCCCACGAGACCCGCGAAGAGGCGGAAGAGGAGACGATGAAAATGCTGCGCGTTTATGAGACATTCGCGCGGGACTTTTTGGCATTGCCGGTTCTCACCGGCGAGAAAAGCGAGAGCGAACGCTTCCCCGGCGCGCTGCGCACTTATTGCATCGAGGCGATGGTTCAGGATCGCAAAGCCATCCAAGCCGGAACCTCGCATTTCCTCGGTCAGAATTTCTCGAAAGCCGCAGGTATCGAATTTCAAGGCCGCGGCGGTGAACTCGAGCACGCCTGGACCACCAGCTGGGGCGTGAGCACCCGCCTCATAGGCACGCTGATCATGATGCATTCCGACGACGACGGCCTGGTCGTCCCGCCGCGCATTGCCGCCACGCATGTGGTCATTCTTCCCATCACGCCGAAAGAGGACTCGAAAGCCGCCATCCTCGAGGCCGCCGAAAAGCTCGCCGCCGAACTCCGCGCCATTTCCTTCCACGGCGCGCCGCTTGGCGTCGAGGTCGATACCCGCGATCTCGGAGGCGGCGTGAAAACCTGGGAGCACATCAAGAAGGGCGTTCCGATCCGCATCGAGATCGGCCCGCGCGACCTCGCGCAAGGCACCGCCGCCGTTGCCCGCCGCGACCGCGCGCACAAGGAAAAAGAGTTTTTGCCTCTCGCCGAAATCCCCAGCCGCGCCGCGTCGATGCTCGACGTCATCCAGTCCACGCTCCTTCGCCGCGCCACGGAATTCCGCGACGCCCAAATGCGCCGCATCGATTCGAAGGAGGAATTCTACCAATTTTTCACTCCAAAAAACTCCGCCAAACCCGAGATCCACGGAGGCTTCGCCCTCACCCACTGGAACGGCTCTGCTGCGGTCGAAGAGCAGATCAAAGCCGACCTGAAGGTCACGATCCGCTGCATTCCTTTCGAGGAAAACCCCGAGTCCGGCGTGTGCCCCTTCAGCGGCGAGCCGAGTAAACAACGGGTCGTCTGGGCGAAGTCCTACTAAGCACACATTTGAGCGAAAAAAATTCCAGACCCAGCTTGATGAACGATGTGGAGCGGTTGCGCCGCGAATTCCCGTTTTTGGAAGGGGAAAATCCGCTCGCCTATCTCGACAACGGCGCTTCGACGCAAAAGCCCCGCGCGGTGATCGAGCGGATGCGCAACTTTGCGGGCCATGAATACGCGAATGTCCACCGCGGCATCCACGAGCTCAGCGAGCAGGCGACGGCGGTTTACGAGGCGGCTCGCGAGCGGGCGCGGAGTTTCTTCAATGCGGCCACGGCGGAATCGATCGTCTTTACACGCGGAACGACCGAGGCGGTGAACCTCGTCGCCTTTGCGTGGGGCGGGCAGAATGTGAAGTCTGGCGACACGATCCTGCTCACCGAGATGGAGCACCACAGCAACATGGTGCCCTGGCAGCAACTCGCCGCACGAACCGGTGCGACTATTAAATACGTGCCGGTGCTGGAAAACGGCGAGGGCCTCGATCTCGATGCGTCGCGGACCTTGCTCGCCGAGCGCCCGAGGATTTTCGCCTTCACTCATATCTCGAACACCATGGCGGTCGAAAATCCGGTTAAGGATCTCTGCCTCCTCGCGCGGGAAAACGGCGTGTCGACTTTGATCGATGCAGCCCAGAGCGCGGCGCACATTCCGGTGGATGTGGAGGAGATCGGCTGCGACTTCCTCGTTTGCTCGGCCCACAAAATGTGCGGCCCGACAGGCATCGGAATCCTCTACGGTCGCCGCGAAATCCTCGAAACCATGCCGCCATGGCAATTCGGCGGCGAGATGGTGGACCGCGTGGAGTTTGGCGGCGCGAAGTTCCGGCCCACTCCAGCGCGTTTTGAGGCGGGAACGCCGGCGATCATTGAGTCGGCGGGCCTGCACGCCGCGTTGGATTTTGTGGATTCGGTGGGGCTCGAAAAAATCGCCGCCCATTCCTCGGCGCTGGCGGAATACGCGGCGGAGAAACTTCGCAGCCTGCCAGGTGTTCGGGTTTTCGGACCCAAATCCTCCCGCGCGCATCTCGTGACTTTTACCGTCGAGGGAGTCCACGCCCACGACCTCGCGTTTTTTTGCAACGACCGCCGAGTCGCCATCCGGGCCGGACACCACTGCGCCCAGCCGCTCATGCGAAAGCTCGGCGCCCCGGCCTCCGCGCGGGCGAGCTTCCATTTTTACAACACGCCTGCCGAGGCCGACCAGTTGATGGATGCCATCGCGGAGGCGATCCGGTTTTTTAATCCATGAACACGGACGAACTTTATCAGGAGATTTTGCTCCAGCACTCGCGGCGCCCGCGCAACCACGGCCCGCTCGAAAATCCCACCCACCGCGCCGATGGCCACAATGCGCTTTGCGGCGACGAGCTTTCGGTCGAGCTGCGGATCGTGGATGACAAGCTCGAGGCCGTGCGTTTCCAGGCGAGCGCGTGCGCGATTTGCACGGCGTCGGGGTCGCTCATGACCGGTGCCGTGACGGGCTTGAAATCGGAAGAGGCTGGCGCTCTTGCGGGAGACTTTCGCAAACTCGCCACCACTGGTGAGGTGGCGCCTGCCATCGAAAGCCTCACCGCCCTGCGCGCGCTCGGAGCCGTGCACCGTTTCCCGCAGCGCGTGAAATGCGCGACGCTGGCTTGGGAAACCTTCTCCGCTGCCATCCGCGAGGGCTCCGTCTCGCCGAGCTGAGACCGCCGATTTTTCCGGCCCCTAAAAAATCATCAAAAAACGATTGTGCGATTTTGCCGAGGAGGGGTAATTTTCCCCGCTTGCTGCGAAGACCCGTTGGACACGCCCTTCGGCGGAGCGGGCAAGGGATTAACTTAAGGAAACCATGGAAAACAAAAAAAAGCGCCTCACCGGCCTGCCTCCCAAGCAGGGCCTTTACGATCCGGCATTCGAGCATGACGCCTGCGGCGTCGGCTTCATCGTAGACATCCATGGCCGAAAATCGCACACGATCGTCAAGGACGCGTTGACCATTTTGCTGAATCTCGACCACCGCGGAGCGGTCGGCGCCGAGCACAACACCGGCGACGGAGCCGGCATCCTCACGCAGATGCCCGACAAATTCCTCCGCCGCGCCTGTGCGGAACAGGGCATCACGCTTCCCGAGTTTGGAAAATACGGCGCGGGTGTGGTTTTCGCCTCGCCCGAGGAGTCCGAGGCCAAGGCCGCGCAAGAGGCTTTTGAAAAAATCGCCGCCGAGCAGGGTCTCTCGATCCTCGGTTGGCGCGAACTGGCCGTGGACAACTCGATGCTGGGCGCCACCGCTCTCGCGAGCGAGCCCCGGATGCGCCAGGTCTTCCTCGAGCGCAAAACCGGCTGCACCGATGTGCTCGATTTCGAGCGCCAGCTTTTCATCATCCGCAAGCGCGCGCACCACGCGATCCGCGGCGCCGGCATGGATCCGATCTGGTATATCCCGAGCCTTTCCAGCCGCACCATGATCTACAAGGGCATGCTCATGCCCGAGCAGGTGGACCGCTATTTTCTCGACCTCAAAGCCGAGGATTTCGAGTCCGCCATCGGCCTCGTCCACTCGCGCTTTTCGACGAACACCTTCCCGAGCTGGGACCGCTCGCACCCCTACCGCTTTATCGCGCACAACGGCGAGATCAACACCCTGCGCGGAAATGTGAATTGGATGCGCGCCCGCGAGGCTCGGCTTTCCAGCAAAGTCTTCGGCGACGACATCAAAAAAATCCTGCCGGTCATTAATAGCAACGGCTCCGATTCGTCGATGTTCGATAACTGCCTCGAGCTTCTCACCCTCTCCGGCCGCTCGTTGCCACACGCCGTGATGATGATGATTCCCGAGCCCTGGGAGCTGAACGAGAACATGCCCGACGACAAGCGCGCGTTCTACGAATACCACTCCTGCCTCATGGAGCCCTGGGACGGCCCGGCATCCGTGGCATTTACCGACGGCACAGTCATCGGCGCCACTCTCGACCGCAACGGCCTTCGCCCCTCGCGTTATTGGGTCACAAAAGACGGCCTCGTCATCATGGCCTCTGAAACCGGCGTTCTCCCGATTGCTCCTGAGCGCATCGAGCAAAAAGGCCGGATTCAGCCTGGCCGCATGTTCCTGGTCGATACCTCGAAGGGCCGCATCATTTCCGACGAGGAGATCAAAAACGAAATCATCCACGAGCACCCCTACCGTCAGTGGCTCGATCAAAACCATGTCCTGCTCACGGACCTGCCCAAGCCGCCAGCCGAATACCTGCCGGATCACGAGACGATCCTCCAGCGCCAGCAGGCGTTTGGTTACACCTTTGAAGACCAGCGCGTGATCCTCGGCCCCATGGCCCGGGATGGCGTTCAGCCCATCGGCTCGATGGGCACCGACACCCCGCTTGCGGTGCTATCCGACAAGCCGGTTCTTCTCTATAACTACTTCAAGCAACTCTTCGCGCAGGTCACCAACCCGCCGATCGATCCGATCCGCGAGGAAATCGTCACCGCGACCACGACGATGCTGGGTTCCGAGGCCAACCTCCTCGACCCCACGCCCGAGAGCTGCCGCATGATCAAGCTCGACGAGCCGATCATCGACAATTCCGCCCTTGAGCAAATCCGGCATGTGGACACAAAGAATTTCCGTCCCGTCACCATCCCGATTCTTTTCGAGGCCTCGGCCGGCCCGGGCGCGCTTGAGCAGGCGCTGGAAACCCTTTTCGCCGATTCCGACAAGGCCCTCGCGGAAGGAAAAAACATCATCATCCTCAGCGATCGCGGCGTGGATAAAGACCATGTCGCCATCCCCGCGCTTCTCGCGGTGGCCGGTCTGCACCACCACCTCATCCGCAACGGCACCCGCACGAAGGCCAGCTTCGTGCTCGAGTCCGGCGAACCCCGCGAGGTTCACCACTTCGCCCTCCTGCTCGGCTACGGCATCAGCGCCATCAACCCCTACCTCGCCTTCGAATCGCTCGACGACATGATCCGTCAGGGAATGCTCCAGGGCGTGGATCACAAAAAAGCGGTCAAAAATTTCATCAAGGCTTCTGTGAAAGGCGTCGTGAAGACCATGGCCAAGATGGGAATTTCCACGGTCAAGAGCTACCGCGGCGCGCAGATTTTCGAAGCCGTCGGCCTCAACCACTCGGTTGTGGACAAATACTTCTGCTGGACCCCGTCCCGCGTCGAGGGTATCGGCCTCAAGGAGATCGGCGAGGAGCTTTTCCGCCGCCACCGCCGCGCCTACCCGATCGGCGAAGTGGTCAACCCCACGCTCGACCCCGGCGGCGACTACCAGTGGCGCAGCGACGGTGAGCAGCATCTTTTCAATCCCGAAACGATCCACTCACTCCAAAAAGCCGTCCGCACCGCTGACTTCGCGATTTTTAAGAAATACTCGGCGCTGGTGAACGAGCAGGAGAAACACCACTTCACCCTGCGCGGGATGCTTCAGTTCAAAAAAACAACGCCCGTCCCGATCGATGAGGTGGAGACTGTGGAACAAATCGTCCGCCGTTTCAAAACCGGCGCGATGAGCTACGGCTCGATCTCGAAGGAAGCCCACGAAGCGCTCGCCATCGCGATGAACCGCCTCGGCGGAAAATCAAACACCGGCGAAGGTGGCGAAGACCCCGAGCGTTTCACTTGGTCGGAAAACGGTGATTCGATGAACTCCGCCATCAAGCAGGTCGCCTCCGGCCGCTTCGGTGTCACCTCCCACTACCTCACCAACGCCCGCGAAATCCAAATCAAGATGGCACAGGGTGCGAAGCCTGGCGAGGGCGGTGAACTCCCTGGAAACAAGGTTAATCCTTCGATTGCCAAAACCCGCGGCACCACACCCGGCGTCGGCCTCATTTCGCCGCCACCGCACCATGACATCTACTCGATCGAGGACTTGGCGGAACTCATACACGACCTCAAAAACGCCAACCGCGCCGCACGCATTTCGGTGAAACTCGTCTCCGAAGTTGGCGTCGGCACGATTGCGGCCGGCGTTGCCAAGGCCCATGCGGATGTGGTTCTCATCAGCGGTTTCGACGGAGGAACTGGTGCCTCGCCGCTCTCGAGCATCAAGCACGCGGGAATGCCGTGGGAACTCGGTCTCGCCGAGACCCACCAAACCCTGGTTTTGAACAACCTTCGCAGCCGTATCGCAGTGGAGACCGATGGTCAGCTCAAGACAGGCCGCGATGTCGCCATCGCCGCGCTCCTAGGCGCCGAGGAATTCGGTTTCGCCACCGCGCCGCTCGTCACGCTCGGTTGCATCATGATGCGCGTTTGCCACAAAAACACCTGCCCGGTGGGCGTGGCCACGCAGAATCCCGAACTCCGCAAAAACTTCACCGGCGATCCCGCCCATGCCGTGAACTTCATGCGCTTCATCGCGCAGGAACTCCGCGAGATCATGGCGGAACTCGGCTTCCGCACCGTTCAGGAAATGGTCGGCCGCGTCGATAAACTCGAATCCCGCAAGGCCGTCGACCACTGGAAAGCCCGTGGCCTCGACCTCTCGCCGCTCCTCTACTCGCCGCCCGTCGGCCCCGAGGTCGGCCGCTACTGCCAACTCGAGCAGGATCACGGCATCGCCAAATCGCTCGACATGACGGTGCTCATGGAAATCTGCAAGCCCGCCCTCGAACGCGGCGAGAAAGTCCGTGCGACCCTGCCGGTGAAAAACATCAACCGCGTCGTCGGCACGATTATCGGCAACGAGGTCACTCGCAAGCATGGCGCCGCCGGTTTGCCCGCCGATACGATCCATCTCCACTTCCAAGGCAGCTCGGGCCAAAGTCTCGGCGCGTTCATGCCCCACGGCATGACGATCGAGCTCGAGGGCGACACGAACGACTACCTCGGCAAGGGCCTTAGCGGCGGCCGCATCGTTCTTTATCCGCCGAAAGGTTCCACCTTCAAAGCCGAGGAAAACATCATTTGCGGCAATGTCGCCCTCTACGGCGCCACCCGCGGCGAGGTTTTCCTGCGCGGCATGGCTGGCGAGCGTTTTGGCGTCCGCAATTCCGGCGTGAATACCGTCGTCGAAGGTCTCGGCGACCATGGTTGTGAATACATGACCGGCGGCCGCGTGGTCGTTCTCGGAAATACTGGACGCAACTTCGCAGCGGGAATGTCAGGCGGCATCGCCTACATTCTCGACGAAGCCGGCAACTTCGCTTCGGAGCGTTGCAACAAGGCGATGGTGGCTCTCGAAAAACTCGAAGACCCCGCCGAGATCGAGGAACTCCGCGAACTCATCGAGCGCCATGTCGAATACACCGGCAGCGAGCGCGGCAAGGCCATCCTCGCCGACTGGAAAAATGTTTTGCCGAAATTTGTGAAGGTCATCCCCCACGACTATAAACGCGTGCTTCAGGCACTCGCCCAAGCCAAGGCCGATGGCCTGGACAGCGAGGAAGCCATCGATGCTGCTTTCGAAGCCAATTCGCGCGATATTTCGCGTGTGGGAGGAAACTAAGCCATGGGAAAACCAACCGGATTCATCGAATACGACCGCGAGGTCGCCACTGACATCACGCCACGCCAGCGCCTCAAAAACTGGGACGAGTTCCACGAGCACATGCCCGAGGAGAAACTCAAAATCCAGGGCTCGCGCTGCATGGATTGCGGCATTCCCTTTTGCCACACCGGAAAAATGATCTCCGGCATGGCCAGTGGCTGCCCGGTCAACAACCTCATTCCCGAGTGGAACGACCTCGTCTACCGCGGCCTCTGGCGAGAAGCGCTCGACCGCCTTCACAAGACGAACAACTTCCCCGAGTTCACCGGCCGCGTCTGCCCCGCTCCTTGCGAAGGCTCCTGCACGCTCGGCATCATCGAGCCGCCCGTGGCGATCAAAACGATCGAAGCTGCGATCATCGACAAGGGCTTTGAAGAAGGTTGGGTCGTGCCCGAGCCGCCCGAGGTTCGCACGAACCGCAAAGTCGCCGTCGTTGGCTCCGGCCCCGCCGGTCTCGCCTGCGCCGCCCAGCTCAACAAGGCCGGGCATCATGTCACCGTCCTCGAACGCGCCGACCGCATCGGTGGCCTGCTCCAATACGGCATCCCGAACATGAAGCTCGACAAGCAAAAGGTCGTCGACCGCCGCGTGAAAATCCTCGAGGACGAGGGCATCGTTTTCAAAACCGGCGTTGAGGTTGGAAAAAACCTTCCCGCCGAAAAGCTCGTCTCTGATTTTGACGCCGTCGTTCTCTGCACCGGCGCCACCAAGCCCCGTGACCTTCCGATCCCCGGCCGCGAGTCCTCCGGAGTCCATTTCGCGATGGAATTCCTCACAGAAAACACCCGCTTCCTCCGCGTTCACGGCTCGCCGAATGGCGTTCGCCCGCCAATCGATGCGATTGGCAAGAATGTGGTCGTGATCGGCGGTGGCGACACCGGCACCGATTGCGTCGGCACCTCGCTCCGCCACGGCTGCAAGTCCGTGACCCAACTCGAAATCCTGCCCAAGCCACCTCTCGCCCGCGCGGCGAACAACCCCTGGCCCGAATGGCCGAAGGTTTACAAGATGGATTACGGCCAAGAGGAAGCCGCCGCCGTCCAAGGTGAGGATCCGCGCAAATACGAAGTCACCGCCAAGCGTTTCGTTACGGGATCGAACGGCGAAGTCACCGGCATCGAGATCGTGAACATCGAGTGGGCGAAAAACGAGCAAGGCCAATTCGTGCCGAAGGATGTCGAAGGCAGCCTGCGCGTTGTCCCTGCGGACCTCGTCCTGCTCGCCATGGGATTCCTCGGACCTGAACAACCGCTCCTCGAAGCCCTAGGCCTCGAGCGCGACGCCCGCAGCAACGCCAAAGCCGAACACGAAAAATACACAACGAACATCCCGAAAGTCTTCGCCGCTGGCGATTGCCGCCGTGGACAATCGTTGGTCGTGTGGGCGATCAATGAAGGCCGAGGCGCCGCCCGTGAAGTGGACCGCCACTTGATGGGCAGCACCCAGCTACCGTAGCCTCAAAAGCAGCGATTGCGGGCCACACTCAGATTACATTTTTTAAATTAACTCTGGGTATTTGGCAGCACTCGCCCAGTGGCAAGCCGCTGGGCGAATGATACGGGACGCGCAAACCCTCCAAGGCACCATCACCTTGCCACGCTTCGGACTCCGAATTTTCCAAGCCATGGCTTATACCGATTGTCTCAATGTTTGTGGATTTTCGAAGGCGCTTATGTAGGTCAGGCGTCCCGCCTGACATCGAATGACTTACCCACGCAGGCGAGACGCCTGCGCTACATTCCAAAAGTCCAAAAGCGGTTGGATTTTGGTATTAAGTGCGGTAGGAAGAAGTTTTTGAACACAGAGCCATTAGGGCCAATCCGTGTCGATTTCCTTGGCTACTTCGCAGCAAAAATGCCTGTGAGGTTTCCCCCACAGGCATTTGCTATGAAAACACCCAACCACTTGGCCGGGAAATTTTAGAAATTACTTTTTGACCGTTTTCTTTTTGGAAGGACGGACTACGACGAAGGTGCCTTTCGCGCCGGGGATCGCTCCCGCGACGATGATCACACCTTCTTCCCCACGCACTTGAAGCACGCGGAGGTTTTGGACTGTGACACGCTCATCACCCATGTGGCCGGGCATGCCCATGTTTTTCCAAACACGGCCCGGAGTGGAGCGGTTGCCGATGGCGCCGTTTCGGCGGTGCATCGTGGAACCGTGGGTCATTGGTTGACCGTGGAAATTGTGCCTCTTGATCGTGCCTTGGAAGCCTTTGCCCTTCGATTGGCCGATGACATCCACGAACTGGCCGACCTCGAAGCCGGTGACGGGAAGGTCGACGGACTCGGGCGCGGCGGCTCCGTCGGCAAGACGGAACTCGCGGATGAAGCGCTTGGGAGTGGATGAGGTTTTGGCGAAATGGCCGGTCATGGCCTTGCCCACACGCTGGGGCTTTTGGTCGCCGTAGCCGACTTGAACGGCCGAGTAGCCCTCCTTATCGGTCGCCTTGACCTGAAGAATGCGATTTCCGCCGGCTTCGATGACGGTGGCGGGTGTCACACGACCTTTATCGTCGTAGATACGGGTCATGCCGATTTTTTTTCCGAGTAGTCCGATGCTCATGGCGGTTAGATTTTGATGGTGATGTCGACGCCGGCTGGGAGATTCAGCTTACGGAGTTCATCGACGGTTTTGGAAGTGGGCTCGACGATATCGAGGAGGCGCTTGTGGGTGCGGATCTCAAATTGATCCATGGATTTTTTGTCAACGTGCGGGGAGCGGTTGACGGTGAAACGCTCGATGCGGGTCGGAAGGGGGATTGGGCCCGTGACTTTCGAGCCGGTGCGCTTCGCGGTTTCCACAATCTCAGAGGCCGAGGCGTCGAGAATGCGATAGTCGAATGCCTTCAGGCGGATTCGAATTTTTTGTGCAGGTGCTGCCATATTTCGTTAAAAGATCTGTTGATTGTTTTTGGAATCCCGACTTTCGGCGGGAGGTGGGAAGTTAGGGATTCGTCTTATTTAGGCAAGAAGGTTTTTGCGAAATGCGAAAAAAACTCACGCGACGAGCGACGCAGTGATCTCGCGGATCAAGGCGGGGCCTGAGTAAACGAAGCCCGTATAAAGCTGAACGAGGCTCGCGCCGGCATCGATTTTCTCGCGGGCATCCGCGCCAGTCATCACGCCGCCGGAAGCAATGATCGGGAGCGCGGTGTGGCGGCGTAGGATTTTAAGAATCTCGGTCGAGCGGCGGGTGAGCGGGGCGCCACTGAGTCCGCCCTGCTGTCGCGCCTCGGGCGGGACGGCGCTTTGGTCGAGCGTGGTGTTGGTGGCTATAAGCCCGGCGAGGTTTTCGGAGTTGGCGACATCGGCGATCTCGGCAAGTTGGGCCTCATCGAGGTCGGGCGCGATTTTTACCAGCACCGGCTTGGCGGCATTCACCTCGCGCAGACTGCGAATGATGCGAACCAGTGAGTCGCGCTCCTGCAGGGCGCGGAGCTCGGGGGTATTTGGCGAGCTGACATTGATCGTGAAGTAATCACCGAAGGGCAGAAGAAGCCGGAAGCTCGTCGCATAGTCGGAGGCCGCTTGGTCGTTCGGTGTCACCTTCGACTTGCCGATGTTGATGCCCACTGGCACGGAGGGCCAGCGGCGGGAGGATTTGAGTTTTGCGAGCCGCTTGGCGATCACGCTGGCGCCGGCGTTGTTGAAGCCCATGCGATTGATCAACGCGCTTTGCGTGGGGAAGCGGAAACAGCGCGGCTTGGGGTTTCCCGGCTGGGCGAGCGCGGTGACCGTTCCCGCCTCGATGAAGCCGAACCCCATCGCCGCCCACGCGCCGAGGGCGGAAGCATTTTTATCCATCCCGGCGCCAAGGCCGACGCGATTTGGAAAATTCAACCCAAAAAGCCGCACCGGATCCTGAGGCACGGAGCCAAAGGCACCTTTTAAAACAAGACGCGGCGTGGCGCGGAGGCCCAGTAGCGCGAGGTTGTGGGCGGCCTCGGCAGGCAGGCAGAAAAGCAGCGGGCGCAAAAACGAGTGATACAAATCCATGACTCCACCATCGGGATTGGAGCCGTGTTGGACAAACAAAACCCGCTCGAGCGCTCCGCGATCCGCTTCCGCATTGGCTTTTCGCCAGAGCCATGGCTACTCTGTGGCCCACAAATTTTTCCCTCACCCTGAAAGAGGACAATTTCATTTTTCACGACCTCCGGGGTCGACGCTGGCCCGCTTTCAAGTGTCTTGCCGTTTTGGGAAGCCTGCTCACGGCCGCCGCCCTGCTTGTTTTTTTGTGGTCACTTTTTGCCCCACCGCCGATCGATCAACCTGTGTCCTTCGAAGGCGTGAGGGGGCAACTCCACGCATTCTCGAGAAACCCCGCACCGGCAATGGCGACTGCCGACCGGGTTCTCTCCCGCCTCAGGGCTGGCCTGCGCGCCGACAAACAACCCGCTCCCCCAACCACCAAACTCGCAACCCCGATCGTGGCGGGCTTTACCGCCGGGCATGACAAGGCCTCCCTCGAATCCTTCAAGAAAAACCAACATCTCCTGACCCATGTTTGCCCCGAGTGGCTCACTCTCACCGACCCCTCCGGCGACATCACCAAGGAAGAGGACTCGGCGTTGGAGGAATTGGCTTCCGAGGGAAAATGGAAATTGATGCCCGTGCTCTCGAACCTCAGCGGCGACGAGAGGGTTCCCGAGGCTGTCGAGGCCTTGGCTTTCGGTGATGATTCAAGCCGCAGTGCGTTCGTCGAAAAACTCGCCGAAAAGCTCACCAGCGCAGGAGCCGCCGGCGTGCTCATCGACTGGCAGGAGGTCGAGCAAGGTGCGGATCACGAGATGGGAAAACTCGTTTCGTTCGTGGCTGACGAACTCCGCCGGCGCGGGCTGCAGACCTGGCTGTGCATCGTGCCCGACGGCGCATTTCTCCAATGGGATTTTCAAAATCTCGCCGCGCATGTGGACCGCTTCGTCATGATTCTTCACGAGGAAACGGGATCGACCGACCCCGCCGGCGCCATCGTTTCTCTCGATTGGTTCCAGAGTTGGCTGGATGTGATTGCACAATCCGCGAGCCCCGCGAAGTGGATTGTCGGGATCGGAGTTTACGGCCACGACCGCACCGAGGGCCAGATCGAGGCTCAGGAAATTTCCTTCGCGGATGCAGTCAGCCGCGCGGGAAATGCTGGCAGCGACGAAGTCGGCAGCGCCGGGCCATCCTTCAACGCCAATTTTTCCTACTACTTCGCCGGCAAGTCGCATGAAGTCTGGTTCCCGGATGCCGCCACTTTCGCCAATCAATGGAACGCCATCCGCAGCGCGAAACTCGGCGGCATCGCCCTCAACCGGCTCGGCTTCGAGGATCCCGGCATTTGGAAGATCATCGCCTCCGGCGAAAAAAACTCCGCAGTTGCGCTGGATACCGAGGTTTTGGGCGGCTACGCGGTGACTTCGATCGGCGAAGGCGAAGTCGTGAATCTCGACCCCACCTCCTTCGCCGGGAGGCGCACCTTTTCCCAAGATGCCGAAGGGAGGATTTCCAGCCGCTATGTCGAGTTCCCGGCGCACCCGACGCTTTTTCGCATGGGAGGTCACCAACCGAACCGCGTGAGCATTACCTTCGACGATGGCCCAGATCCGGATTGGACGCCCGCCATCCTCGATATTCTGAAGGAACGCGGCGTGAAGGCCGTCTTTTTCGTGCTGGGTAAAAATGCCGAACTTTATCCCGACCTCCTCCGGCGCATCGCCGACGAGGGCCACGAAATCGGCAACCACTCGTTCACTCACGCCAACCTGCGCGAACTCCCGGAATCCCTCGTGAAACTCGAGCTGAACGCCACCCAGCGCCTGATCGAGTCTCTCATCGGCCGCTCCACCGCCCTTTTTCGCCCACCGTTCAACGCGGACGCCCACCCCTCCGATGTCGGCGACCTGGAGCCGATCCGCGTGGCGCAGTCCCTCGGCTACATGACGGTATTGGAAAACATCGATCCCTGTGATTGGCAGGAGCCACCACCCGAGGAGCTGCTCCAGCGAATCAAAGACCAACGTGCCTCGGGGAATATCATTCTTCTCCACGACAGCGGCGGCGACCGGAGTTCGACTGTGGCGGCTCTGCCCATGATCCTTGATTACTTGAAAGAACGCGGCGACGAGGTCGTGCCGATCGGTGAGTTGGTCGATATCGACCGCGACGGCATCATGCCACCGGTCCATTCGAATTCCAACCCGGTAGCGTTTTTTGCCAGCGGGGCGGGCTTCAGCTTCCTGCGCGTGTTGCAGACCATATTTTTTGGATTCCTCATCGCCGCCAGTATTTTGGTTCTTTTGCGAACCCTGATCGTTTTGATCCTCGCCATCCGACACCGCTCCCAGTCGAGTCCGACACCCGACCCTCGACTTGCGGTGTCCATTCTCATCCCCGCCTTCAATGAGGAAAAAGTCATCTCTCGCACGCTGCAATCTCTCCTCGCCTCCGACTACTCCGGGCCGATGGAAATCCTCGTGGTGGATGACGGCTCCTCGGACCGAACCTCGGAAATCGTCGAAGCCTTCAGCGACGCCCGCGTGCGGTTGATCCGCCAGCCCAACCTCGGCAAGTCTCGCGCCCTGCAAAATGCCGTCACGCACGCCAACTCGGAGATTTTTATTTTTGCTGATGCCGATACGCAATTCGACCGCGAAGCCCTGCGATACCTCGTCGGGGCGTTAGAGAATGAAAAGACCGGTGCCGTCTCCGGACAGGCTCGCGTGGGGAATCCTCGAACCTTCGCCGCGCGCTGCCAGGAGATCGAGTATCTCTGCAATTTCAACCTCGACCGCCGAGCCTATGCGGCGTGGAACTGCATCACGGTCGTTCCCGGCGCAATCAGTGCCATCAAGCGCGAGGCGATCGAGGCCGCGGGTGGGATTTCTCTCGATACCCTCGCCGAGGATACCGACCTCACACTGGCCATCCACCGCGCCGGCTACCGAGTCGAATACGCGCCACAAGCGGTCGCTTTCACCGAGGCACCCGAGACATTTTCCCAACTCGCCCGCCAACGCTTCCGCTGGGCCTTCGGCACGATCCAATGTGTGTGGAAACATCACGATTTGGTTTTCAATCCACGCTTCAGGGCCCTCGGGTGGTTCAGCCTGCCATCCATCTGGTTTTTTCAAGTCCTCCTCGTCGCCCTCGCTCCTCTGATCGACCTGCTTTTCCTGCAATCCCTCCTGATGGGACACGGCAGCGACATCCTGCCGTATTTCCTCGGTTTCCTTTTATGCGATGTGGCACTCGCCGTCGTTGCGGTTTCGCTCGAGGGCCTGCCCGCGCGACTCGCCCTGCGCATCATTCCGCAGCGCTTCCTCTACCGCCCGCTGTTGAGTTGGGTAATCTGGAAATCCCTCCTCCAAGCCATGCGCGGCGCGTGGGTGGGCTGGGGAAAACTCCCCCGCAGCGCCGCTGTTCCTGCCACGTCATGAGACTCCGACTTTCCATCGCCGCCTTGTTTTATTGCACCTCTGTGGCCGTCGCCGCCCCCGATCCGTGGCCGAACCCCGGGGAAAAAGGAATCCGTTTCGGCGCCTACATGGATTTCGGCGAGACCGAGGATGCCGTGACTCTCGAAGGCATCGAGAAATTCGAAAAGCTCGCCGGCAAACGCCCCGCTCTGATCGCTTCGTCCAGCTATTGGGGCGAGCAAAGTTTCCCCTCCGCCAACCTCCAACTCATCGACCGCCACGGCGCGGCGCCCCTGATTTTCTGGTCGCCGTGGGACAAACCCTACGAGCAAAACAAAGGCCCCGATCGCTTCGGCCTCACCGAAATCCTCGCCGGCAAGTGGGACGACTACATCGACCGATGGGCCGAAGGCGCCCGGGATTTTGGTAAACCCATCTTCGTTTCTTTCTGCAACGAAATGAATGGATGCTGGTTTCCCTGGTCGGGCTGCTTTTACGGGGGGCGAGATGGCGGACCCGAGATTTTCAAAAAAACCTGGCGTCATGTCGTCGACCGCGTTCGTGCCAAAGGAGCCGACAACATCCTCTGGGTCTTTCATGTGAATGCCTTTCCAGCCGAGAACGATGTCTGGAACATGATGGCCTCCTACTACCCCGGTCCAGGCTATGTGGATTGGCTTGGCATCAGCGTCTATGGACAGCAATTCCGCAACGACCGCGCGTGGGCTTTTTTCCAGGATCTCATCGCCTGGCCCCTCAAGGAACTCTCCGCCGTGGATCCCAAAAAACCGATCATGATCGCCGAATTCGGCGTCGGGGAATTCCCAAAAAGCGGCAACAAAGCCGAGTGGTTCGCCGACGCACTCGCCATTCTGCCGAAGCAGCCCCGCGTCCAAGCCGCCGTCATCTGGCACGAACGCTGGCAAAACCAAGACGGGTCCTTCAGCAACCTCCGCATCAATTCCTCCCCCGCCGCCCTCGAGGCCTTCCGCCAAGGCATCGCTGCGCCCGAATGGATTGCCGCTCCGCCACGGCCTTGAGTGTTTTTTCTAAAATTCCTTCACCCCTCTTGCGCTCGACACGAGCCCGTGCATTGATGGTGGCCTATGAAAAAAGCCCTCTTCTTATTACTGGCCGCCGTCACCATCGCCCAAGCCGACGTCCAAATCGGCCAACCCGCCCCCGACTTCTCGCTTACCGATTGCTCGGGGAAAAAAGTCTCGCTCTCCGACTTCAAAGGCAAAGTCGTCGTGCTCGAGTGGGTGAACCACAACTGCCCGTTTGTCGCGAAGCACTACGGCTCCGGCAACATGCAAAAACTCCAAGCCGACGCCACCGCGAAAGGCGTCACCTGGCTTTCGATCTGCTCCTCCGCTCCCGGCAAGCAAGGCCACGCCGCCGCCGCTGGAGCCCTAAAAAAATGCACCGAGACCCAGTCCGCCGCCACAGCCTACCTCCTCGATGAAACCGGCGAGGTCGGCAAAACCTACGGCGCCAAAGTCACCCCCGAGATGTATGTGATCGATGCCAAGGGCGTGCTGGTTTACCACGGCGCGATCGACGACAAAAAATCCACCAACCCCGGTGATATCGCAGGCGCGAAAAACTATGTCGCCGCCGCGCTGGACGAGGTTTTGGCCGGAAAGCCCGTCTCGACCGCGAAGACCGATCCCTACGGTTGCTCGGTGAAATACGCGAACTGATCTGTCCGCCCCTCCGCTCGGTGGGCGCGCCAATCGGTTTTTTGGGGTTGCGCGCCACCATGCCGGGGGAGAAAGTCCGGCCCCATGGGTGCCTTGATTATCTTTCTTATTGTCCTCGCCGCCATCGCGGTGCTGGCGCTGGTTTTTGTCGTCGGCCAATA
Organism: Verrucomicrobiota bacterium; assembly: GCA_026398255.1. Lineage (GTDB taxonomy): Bacteria > Verrucomicrobiota > Verrucomicrobiia > Chthoniobacterales > Terrimicrobiaceae > UBA967. Next base: position 51,219 of record JAPLTG010000004.1, on the reverse strand, counting down.
CAACGCGCTCGTCGTCCTGCGGAACCGCTTCAAAAACGCCTTCTCGCAGATCGATGTTCAGCTGAAACGCCGCCACGATCTCATCCCGAACCTCGTCGAGACCGCAAAAGCCTACATGCAGCATGAGAGCAAAACGCTCGAAGCCGTCACACAGGCCCGCAACCTCGCCCAATCCGCCGGTGGCCGCGCCGCCGCGAATCCGGGCGATCCCGCCGCGATGCGCGAACTCACCGGTGCCGAGGCGGGTCTCACCGGCGCGCTCGGCCGCTTGCTCGCCGTCGCCGAGAATTACCCCGACCTCAAGGCGAATCAAAATATGATGCAGCTCACCGAGGAGCTGACCTCGACGGAAAACAAGGTTGCCTTCGCGCGGCAGGCCTACAACGACTCCGTGATGGCCTACAACACGAAGCGCGAGGTTTTCCCGACCAACATCATCGCAGGCATTTTCAACTTCGCCGCCGCCGAATTGTTCCAAGTCGATAACGCCGCCGAGCGCCAAGCCCCCAAGGTTTCGTTTTCATGATTCCGCTGGATCCGCCCCGGGCGGCGTTTCTGGAAAAGGCGGCCTCAGCCCGCGTGCTTCCGGTCTCCTGCGAGATCGTCGCCGATTCCGACACGCCGGTCTCAGCCTTCGCTAAACTCTGCGGCGAGGCCCCGTCGTTCCTCCTCGAGTCCGCCGAGCAGAGCGACCAAGTCGGCCGCTACTCGTTCCTCGGCTTCGGCGCGAAGGCCACCTTCACCGCCACGGGAAAAAACATCACCATCAGCGAAGGCGGCGCGAACCGTTCGTTCGAAGCCGCGCGCGATCCTCTCGATGAATTGGAGAAATGGATGGCGCCCTATCGCGTGGCGTCCGATCCCGCGATCGCCCCGTTCCTGGGCGGCGCCGTGGGCTACCTTGGTTACGATTGCATCCGCTGGTTCGAGCCAACCATTGCCGCTCCGCCAAAGGACGAACTCGGCATCCCTGACATGTTTTTCATGGTCACCGAGACGGTCATCGTCTTCGACCACCGCCGCCGCCGAATTCGAATTGTCGCGAATGTTTTCCCTAACGAGGGCGATCCCGGCGCGGCCTATGACACAGCCGCTGCGAGGATTCAAGGCATCCTGGAAAACCTCCGCCGACCGCTCGCTTTCGATCCCATTTTCACCGAAACCACAGCCCCCACCGCGCCCGCCGCGTCGAACACCACCCGCGAGGAATACCACGCCATGGTCCACCGCGCGCAGGAATACATCCGTGCTGGTGACATCTTCCAAATCGTGCTCGCGCAGCGGTTCGAGACGGATTTTACCGGCGACGCGCTCGACCTCTACCGCTCCCTGCGGTTCGTTAATCCCTCGCCCTACATGTTCTGCCTCCGCTGTCCCGGCGGATACTCGCTCGTCGGCAGTTCGCCCGAAGTCCATGTGCGCCTCACCGGCGACCTCGTCGAGATCCGCCCCATCGCTGGCACCCGCCGACGGGGAGCGACGGTCGAGGAGGACAATGCCAACGCCGACGATCTCATGGCCGATCCCAAAGAGCGCGCCGAACACCTCATGCTCGTCGACCTCGCCCGCAACGATGTCGGCCGCATCGCGGAATACGGCTCCGTGAAAGTCACCGACTTCATGACCATTGAGCGCTACAGCCATGTCATGCACATCGTCTCACATGTCTCGGGAAAACTCGCCGGAGGCCGCAGCGCGTTCGATGTCATGCGCGCCACATTCCCTGCCGGAACCGTCTCCGGAGCGCCCAAGGTCCGCGCCATGCAAATCCTCAACGAACTCGAAAAAAGCAAGCGCTGCTCCTACTCGGGGGCCGTCGGCTACTTCGGCTTCGACGGCAACCACGACTCCTGCATCGCCCTCCGCACCGTCCTGCTCAAGGACGGCAAAGCCTTCGTCCAATCCGGTGGCGGCGTCGTCGCCGACTCCACTCCCGAGGGCGAATACCAAGAGACCGTCAACAAAGCCATGGCCGGCATGCGCGCCATCGACCGCGCCAGAAAATCAAAATGAAGAAGATTTTTCACCACGGAGAGCACAGAGAGCACGGAGACATGAAAAGAGAAGCAGGGGTGGAATTCTTTCTGAAAAAGCAGCCCCTAAATTCTGATCCTTCCCAAAAACTCTTCTTCCTCTCCGTGTTCTCCGTGTCCTCCGTGGTTAAACCTCTTTTGTCCCCGCTCGCATGATCCTCGTCATCGATAACTACGATTCCTTTACCTACAACCTCGTCCAGTATTTCGGCGAGCTCGGTGCCGACCTGCTCGTGAAGCGCAACGACGAGATCTCCACCACCGACATCGCCAAGCTCGCGCCCGAAAAAATCATCGTCTCCCCCGGCCCCTGCTCACCCACCGAGGCAGGCATCAGTTGCGACACCATCCGCGAGTTCAGCGGAAAAATCCCCATCCTCGGAGTCTGCCTCGGCCACCAGAGCATCGGCCAAGTCTTCGGCGGCGAAGTCATCCGCGCCCCGCGCCTCATGCACGGCAAAACCTCGCCCATCCTCCACACCGGCGAGAATGTCTTCGCCGGCCTGCCCAGTCCCTTCGAAGCCACCCGCTACCATTCGCTCATCGTCAAACGCGAAACCCTCCCCCCCTGCCTCAAAATCACCGCCGAAACCGCCGAAGGCGAAATCATGGGCCTTGCCCACCGCGACCTCCCCGTCTACGGCGTCCAATTCCACCCCGAATCCATCCTCACCCAACACGGGAAGCAAATGCTGAAGAATTTTTTGGAGTCGTAGCGGGCTCTGACTATCGAATGGCTCCTCAACATGATTTCCGTTGTTTGCGCCATTATTAAAAACAAAGCTAGCCGGTCCCCTCTCGCCAAGCGATTTGCGGGAAGCCGCCGGAATTTTCCAAGTTAACACCCTATGTTCGAACAAGCCTTCAAAAACATCGACGATGTCCTTTATAAAGACGCCGGTTGCACCAGCGAACTCGATTACACCGAGCAGACCTCTTGGCTCCTCTTTCTCAAATACCTCGATGCCCTGGATCACGACAAGGCCACCGAAGCCGCCCTCGACGGCAAGAAATACACCCACATCCTCGATGCTCCGTATCGCTGGGAATCGTGGGCCGCGCCCAAAGGCCATGACGGCAAGATCGATCACAACTCCACCCTCACCGGCGATGACCTCATCGCCTTCGTCAACGCCAAGCTCTTCCCCTACCTGCACGGCTTCAAGGCCAAGGCCACCGGCCCGAACACCATTGAATACAAGATCGGCGAAATCTTCGGCGAGATAAAGAACCGCATCCAGAGTGGCTACAACCTGCGCGAGATCATCGACCACATCGACGAACTCCGCTTCCAGTCCCAGACCCAAAAGCACGAGCTTTCCCACCTCTACGAGGCAAAGATCAAAAACATGGGCAACGCCGGGCGCAATGGCGGCGAGTATTACACCCCGCGCCCGCTCATTCGAGCCATCGTCGCCGTCACAGGGCCCCAGCTCGGCGAGACGATCTGCGACCCCGCCGTCGGCTCGGCCGGCTTCCTCTGTGAGGCCTTCGATTACCTCCGCGCCCAGAACCCCCAGCGCACCACCGCCCAGGACCGCGCCCTGCAAGAGCGCACCTTCTACGGGAAGGAGAAGAAGTCCCTCGCCTACGTCATCGCGATCATGAACATGATCCTGCACGGCATCGAAGCGCCCAATATCATCCACACCAACACGCTCGCCGAGAACCTCGCCGACGTGCAGGAAAAGGACCGCTTCGACATCATCGTCGCCAATCCGCCCTTCGGCGGCAAGGAGCGCAAGGAAGTGCAGCAAAACTTCCCCATCCGCACCGGCGAGACCGCGTTCCTCTTCCTCCAGCACTTCATTAAAATCCTCAAGGCCGGAGGCCGCGCCGGCATCGTCATCAAGAACACCTTCCTCTCCAACACCGACAACGCCTCCGTCAGCCTGCGCCAGAAACTCCTCGAAGAATGCAACCTCCACACCGTGCTCGACTGCCCCGGCGGCACGTTCATCGGCGCGGGCGTGAAGACCGTGGTGCTCTTCTTTGAGAAAGGCACGAAGACGCGCAAAGTCTGGTTCTACCAGCTCGACCCCGGCCGCAACATGGGCAAGACCAACCCGCTCAACGACGCCGACCTCGCCGAGTTCATCGCGCTGCAAAAGACCAAAGCTGACTCGCCCAAAAGCTGGAGCGTGGACGTGGCGGACATCGACCCGAAGACCTTTGATTTGTCCGTGAAGAACCCCAACGGCGGCGAGGAGATCGCGCACCGCAGCCCGCAGGAAATCATGGACGAAATCGCCGCGCTGGACGCCGAGAGCGCGGAAGTGCTGGGCAACATCAAGGCGCTGCTATGAAGAAGGGGTGGCCAACGAAAACGCTCGCTGAGGTATGCCAGATTAAGCCGCCGAAAAGCGAAGCTCGTGAAAAGGTTCCAGCTTCCTCGCCGGTTTCGTTCGTGCCGATGGAAGACCTAGGAATTGACGTAAAGTTTGTGCAGGCGACCCAAACGAAGCCTCTATCTGCAGTCGTCGGTAGCTACACCTACTTCGCCGACGGCGACGTCCTCCTCGCGAAAATCACGCCTTGCTTTGAAAACGGGAAACTCGGAATCGCCGATGGGCTGAGGAACGGGATCGGGTTCGGTTCGAGCGAATACTTCGTGTTCCGCCCCGATGCTACGGTCAGCAAAGAATGGCTCTACTACTTCTTCTCACGTGAGACGTTTCGGATTGAAGGCGCGGCGCGGATGACGGGTGCTGTTGGACACAAGCGCGTGTCCAAAGAGTTCATCGAGGACTACCCGATTCCCGTCCCCCCGCTGGCCGAACAGCAGCGGATCGTCGGCCTGCTGGACGAAGCGTTTGAGGGCCTCGCCACCGCCAAAGCCAACGCCGAAAAGAACCTCCAAAACGCCCGCGCCCTCTTCGAAAGCCACCTCCAATCCGTCTTCACCCAGCGCGGGAAGGGGTGGGTGGAGACGACCATCGGAGCGGAAATCAAGTTCATCGACTATCGCGGTAAGACGCCGGTGAAAACCTCGAGCGGCGTCCGGTTGATTACGGCCAAGAACGTAAAGATGGGCTACCTCCAAGAGTCGCCAATGGAGTTCATCGCTGCCGCGAGTTACAAAGGCTGGATGACTCGCGGGATTCCGCAGAAGGGTGATGTGCTATTCACCACCGAAGCGCCGCTCGCGAACGTGGCGCAGCTCGACACGGACGAGAAGGTGGCCTTCGCCCAGCGCATCATCATCATGCAGCCCAACGCGGCGAGGCTCGACAGCACGTTCTTGAAATACCTCCTGCTTTCCCAGCCCGTGCAGCAACGCATCCGCACCAAAGGAACGGGCGCGACCGTGCAAGGCATCAAGGCGAGTCTTCTTAAACTGATTGAGATTTCATTTCCGAAGTCGCTCGCCACCCAAGAAGAGATTGTCAGCAAGCTCGGCGACCTCCACGAAGAAACCCAACGCCTCGCCCGCCTTTACTCCCGGAAGCTCGCCGCGCTGGAGGCGTTGAAGAAGTCGCTGCTGCACCAAGCCTTCACCGGAGAACTGTGATGAACGCGCCATTCCCAATCCCCCGGAGCGCGGCTGTGTCGTCCTCGACCAGCCGCAGCGCGTGGAAATACCCGGGCGGGTTCAGTTGTCCGCCAGCCGTCACGCGTTACGAAGCTGCTGCGGCTGATCCCGCGCCGAGCGGGACACAGCCGCGCTCCGGAAAGCCGCCAGTTGGTTACAGTTTGTAACCAACTGAAATCCGGCGTTCGCTCCGTCCGTCAGTCGGTGACAAATTGTCACCGACTGAAAACCGGCGGCGTCTTCATCACCCAACCGGTAACAAACTGTTACCGGTTGAAAACTTCTCCAAACCCACGCAACCTCATCCCGCCGCCATGAAAAAAGACCTCGCTGTTTTTGAAGGCCACGAAATCCGCCGCCACTATGACGAGCAGACGGAGACGTGGTGGTTTTCCGTAGTGGACATCGTGCAGGTGCTCACGCAACAGCCGGATTATCAGACGGCCAGAAAGTATTGGAACAAGCTGAAAGAGCGGCTGGGCAAGGAGGGGAGTCAACTGGTGACGAACTGTCACCAGTTGAAAATGGCGGCGGGTGACGGCAAGCAACGCCTCACCGATGTCGCCACCGCCGAGACTTTGCTGCGCCTCGTCCAAAGTGTCCCCAGCCCCAAGGCCGAGCCGATCAAACTCTGGCTGGCCAAGGTCGGCTACGAGCGGATGCAGGAAATGGCCGACCCCGCCCGTTCGCTCGCCCGCGCCCGCGAAATATGGCAGAAGCAGGGCCGCAGCACCAAATGGATCGAGCAGCGCATGACCGGTCAGGAAACGCGCAACAAGCTCACGGATTACTGGGCCGGGCACGAAATCAAAAAGGGCGATGAGTTTGCCATCCTCACGAACATCATCCATCAGGAATGGTCGGGCGTGGGCGTGACGGCGCACAAGAATCTGAAGGGCCTCAAGACGGAGAACCTGCGAGATCACATGAGCGAGGCGGAATTGATTTTCACCGCGCTGGCCGAGTTGTCCACCCGTCAGATCGCCGAGAGCGTGGCGGCCACCGGCCTGGTGGAAAACAAGGCTGCCGCCAAGACGGGCGGGCGCATCGCCAAAAAAGCGCGACTCGAATTGGAGGCCAAAACTGGCCGGAAGGTGGTTACGCGCGAGAATTATCTGCCTCCGTCCAAGGCCGCCAAACAGATCAAATGAACGAAGCCGAAACGATAGACGCCTACATCCTACCCGCCTTGAAAGCGGCGGGCTGGGGTGCGGAGGGTTGTCGCATCCGGCGCGAGTATCCCATCGCGCCCGGCCGCATCGAGGGCCACGGCAAGCGCGGCAAGGCGCTCAAGGCGGACATCGTGCTCGAATACCGCAACACCAAGCTCGCCGTGGTGGAGGCCAAGGCGGAAGTCGAGGAACTGACCGAGGGCGTGGCTCAGGCGAAGGATTATGCGGGCAAGCTGGCGGTGCGCCATACCTATTCCACCAACGGACGCGGCATTTATGCCATCGACATGCAGACCGGCGCGGAAGGCGAAATCGCCACCTACCCGACGCCAGAGGAGCTCTGGGCAATGACCTTCGCCGAGGCAAATGCGTGGCGCGACCGCTTCGCCGCCGTGCCCTACGAAGACAAGGGCGGTTCGCATCCGGGGCGCTATTATCAGGACATCGCCATCGAGCGTGTGATGCAGGCCATCGCCGAGGACCGCCAACGCATCCTGCTCACGCTCGCCACGGGCACGGGCAAGACCTTCATCGCGTTTCAAATCGCATGGAAATTATTCCACTCCCGCTGGAACTTGAGCCGCGAACCGTCGCGCCGCCCACGCATCTTGTTCCTCGCCGACCGGAACATTCTGGCGAATCAGGCTTACAATGCGTTCTCGGCGTTTCCGGAGGACGCGCTGGTGCGCATCGAGCCGGCGGACATCCGCAAGAAGGGCAAAGTGCCAAAGAACGGCAGCCTGTTCTTCACCATCTTCCAGACCTTCATGAGCGGCCCGCCGAAGGATGGTCAGCCCTCGCCCTACTTCGGCGAGTATCCGCCCGACTTCTTCGATTTCATTGTCATTGACGAGTGCCATCGCGGCGGGGCGAACGACGAAAGCAACTGGCGCGACATCCTCGACTACTTCGCGCCCGCGGTGCAACTCGGCCTCACCGCCACGCCCAAGCGTAAGGACAATGTGGACACCTACGCCTACTTCGGCGAGCCGGCGTTCATCTACTCGCTCAAGGAAGGCATCAACGACGGCTTCCTCACGCCCTTCCGCGTGAAGCAGATTCAGACGACGATTGATTACTATGTTTGGACCTCGGATGACGCCGTGGTGGAGGGCGAAATTGAAGCGGGCAAACTCTATGAGGAAGCGGACTTCAACCGCAGCATCGAGATTCGCGAGCGGGAGAAAAAGCGCGTGGAAATCTTTCTGTCGCAGATCAACCAGAACGAAAAGACGCTGGTCTTCTGTGCCAACCAGGCTCACGCGCTGCTCGTGCGCGACCTCATCAACCAGCTCAAGACGAGCAGCGATGTGAACTATTGCCACCGGGTCACGGCGGATGACGGCGGTATCGGCGAGCAATGGTTGCGGGACTTTCAAGACAACGAGAAAAGCATTCCCACCATCCTCACCACCTCGCAGAAGCTCTCTACCGGCGTCGATGCTCGGAACATCCGCAACATCGTCCTGATGCGGCCCATCAACTCAATGATCGAGTTCAAGCAGATCATCGGGCGTGGCACCCGACTCTTCGACGGGAAGGATTACTTCACGATCTATGACTTCGTGAAAGCGCACCTCAACTTCCAAGACCCAGAATGGGATGGCCCGCCGCAGGAGGAAGATCCGTGCCCAAAGTGCGGCCAGCGCCCGTGCGCCTGCGAGGTGAAGCCGCCCAAACCGTGCGAGGTTTGCGGCAAATCGCCGTGCCAATGTCCGAAAGAGCCGTGCCCGGTTTGCGGCCAGGTCCGCTGCGTGTGCAACAAGAAGCGCCGGGTGAAGGTGAAACTGGCCGATGGCAAGGAGCGCACCATCCAGCACATGATGATGACGACCTTCTGGCATCCCGATGGCACGCCGATGTCCGCACAGCAATTCATGGAACTGCTCTTCGGCAAGCTACCCGACTTCTTCCAGAGCGAGGAAGAATTGCGCAAGCTTTGGAGCGCCCCGGACACGCGAGCCAAGTTGCTCGCTGCGCTAGAGGAGAAGGATTTTGGCCACGCCTCACTAGTGGAGATGCAAAAGATCATTGGCGCGGAAAACAGCGACCTTTTTGATGTGCTGGCCTATGTAGCCTACAACCTGCCACCCGTGCCGCGCGAGGAACGCGCAGACCATGCCCGCGTCTATATCAATTCCACATTCAACGCCAAGCAACGAGCGTTTCTCGAATTCGTTCTCTCCCACTATATCAGCGTCGGTGTGGAAGAACTCGATCAGCAAAAGTTGACGCCCTTGCTACGGCTTAAATACGGGACCATTCAAGACGCTGTTTCCGACCTCGGGCATCCGGAAGAAATCGGGAAGACATTTTCCGGTTTCCAGAAGTATCTCTACGCGGAAAAGATAATGTAACCCACGATTGCTTCCTAATCACTTCCATTCGTAGAAAAGGGGTCACACATTGCCACGATCCCGATACAACATGGTGTGAGAGGGTTTTATACGGTCGATACCGATTTCAAAAAATTCGGCTTTCTCGAGGTTGTAAATCCTTTGGCGTGAAACAAATTTTGCAGCGCTACAATTTATGATTTCGCACCTTGCGGATGTTCCATTTTTTCGTGATGAGCTGGCGGCTTTGCACGCTGCGGAGTGGAAACATCTTTACGCGGATTGGGATGTGCAGAATGCTCTGGCAGAGTTTTTGAATCAAAAAGCGGATGGATCCCTGCCTGCGACGCTCGTTTTGCATGAGGGGATGGAGTTGCTGGGATCTGTGAGTGTGGTTTTCGGCGACTGTCCGGCGCGGCTGGATTTGGATCCGTGGCTTGCAAGTCTTTATGTTGTTCCGCAGAGGCGGGGGCTGGGACACGGCTTGGAGCTGGTGCAAGCTGCTATCGAACTTGCGGCTGCTGCGGGAGCGAAGCGGTTGCATGTTTTCACGGAGTCCGGAGAGAAGCTCTTTCAGCGCTGCGGTTTTGAAATGCTGGAGAGCACGATGCTGCAGGATGTGCCAATTAGCGTGTTGGCTCGGCTTCTGCCTTAGCCGGAATCGCTGCGAAAAAAGCTCAGCAAAAGTTCGCGAGCCTTGCGCCCAGGGCACCCTAACAAGCTTGACGCAGGGAAGGTGGTTTGGTTTGACGGAGCTATGAACAAAATTCTCGTCCCCATGCTTGCTTTGATCGCGCTGACCGGAACCTCGTTGGCGGAACCTGCGCAAGTTTTGAAGGAGAAGTCGGAAACCGCTCTCCGGCATCTTTACCGCACCAATCCTGGCGCTCAGGCGATCGGGGAAAAGTCTCTGGCTGTTTTGGTTTTTCCCGAAATCTATAAGGCGGGCTTTATTTTTGGGGCCCAGCGTGGAGACGGAGTTCTTTTCAAGGACGGCGCGGTGGCTGGCTACTTCAACACCACGGCGGCCTCCTACGGCCTTCAGGCGGGAATCCAGAAGTTTTCCTATGCCCTGTTCTTCATGGATGAAAAATCCCTGAATTATCTTAAAAAATCCGAGGGGTTCGAACTCGGTGCCGCGCCTTCTTTGGTGGTCGCCGACTCGGGATTTGCGAACTCGATCTCCACGACCACGACACACAAGGGGATCTATGTGTTTTTCTTCAGCCAGCAGGGGTTGATGGCAGGCATTGGAATCCAAGGCACAAAAATCACGCAATTCACTCCGAGCGAGTAATCCCCAAAATCCGTGGGAAAAATATGGTGGCCGGGTCTCGTTTTTGAGCAGGCCGTTTCTACGGCAGCCCTTCGATAAAAACCCGCTCGCCGGCTTGGAGCCCTTCTAGAACGGGATACCAACCGTCGATCTCGGAGCCCACCCGCACGGGGATCGGCACGGGTTTTCCCATTTCCTCGCGGAGGACGATCGTTCCATTTTCGGAAAACCGCACCGCCCGCGCGGGGACGACCGGGCCGGCGGGGAAAGCCTCGGTTTCAATTTCCACTGTGGCTGGAGTTTTGGCGGAAACATCGCGGTTGGGGTTGTTGAGGACGGCTTCGATTTTGATGAGGCCGGTTTGCGGGTCTGCGGCGGGGTGGACGAAGAGGATTTCGGGGCGATACGTCTCGCGGCCCATGCGGAGGAGAAATCGTTCGCCCGGCTTGAAAAAGCCAACCTCGGCCACGGGGACATGAATGAAAACCCGAAGTTTTTCGACATCCGCCACGACGCCGATCAGTTGATTCAACTCCACGGTGTCCCCCGCCTTGGCGCTTAGGATGGTTAAGACGCCGCTGATTGGGGCGCGAACCGTGTGTCGGGCCAAAAGCTCCCTCGCCCGGTCCAGCCGGCCGCGACTCCCGCGCACTTCCGCCAGGGAAGCCTCGAGGGCCGTTGGGCCGACAGTGCCGGTTTTTTCTAGCCGCTCGGTTTCCACCAACAAACCCGAAGCCTCGCTATGCCGGGCCAGTTCGGCATCCGCCGCATTACGCGCGCTGGTCTCATCCATGCGAATCAACGGGACACCTTTTTTCACCAGGGCTCCTGGCTCGACCAATTTTTCCAACACCAATCCGGCCACGCTGCAACGGATCTCCGCATCGATCCATGCCTGAATTTCGGCGGGATATTTTTTGATCCGTGCGAGTCGATCGTATCCCACCTCCACAGAAACCGGGGCGGGGAGAATCTCCTGATCGGCCGTGGGAGCGGGGCGCTGGCGTTCGTGACGCACTCCAAGAAACGCCATGAGAAACAGCACGAGGGCTGCGGCTCCGGGGGCGATGCGTTTGGCCCGGCTGGTCAACATCATGGCCGCCGAACTTACCTCTTGCCTCGCCGCTGGCAAGAAGCTCGCGGAGGTCAGAACATGGCGGTTGAAAAACAAGCCACGACCGGTATTTTCCGCCCCATGTCACTCGACCGGACTCTGCTTGCAGCCCAAGGCTACATCGAACTCGATATGCCTGTGGACGCCCTGGCAGAGTTGGACGCCCTGGGCCCAGAGTATTGCGAGGTCGAGCCTGTGCTCCAAATGCGGCTTTTTATTTTGATGAAAACCCGCGCGTGGGATGACGCGCTGGCGTTGTGCCGGAGGTTGCGCGAATTGTATCCCGATGGCGTGGCTGGCTACATCCACGGGGCATTTTGCCTCCACGAGAATGGCCGCACCGCCGAGGCGCGCGACCTGCTTCTCAGCGCCCCGGCGATCCTCGAGGACGAGGCGACTTATTTCTACAACCTCGCCTGCTACTCCGCCGTGCTAGGCGATATCAACGCCGCGCGCGACTATGCGCAGACGAGCTTCGCGATGGACGAGAAATTCCGCGAGATCGCGAGACTCGACCCGGACCTCCTCTCGCTGCACAAGGAGCTGTGAGAGGCTTCGAGGAGGCGTTCCGCCGAAATTTCGAGGAGGGCCGCGAGGTTGGTGCAGCGGTGTGTGTTTTCGAGGACGGCGAGGAGGTTCTTTCGCTCCAGGGCGGTTTTCGCGATGCCGCACGAAGCGAACCTTGGGATGGTTCGACTCTCGTTCTGGTCTGGTCCGCAACGAAAGCCCCGGCCAGTGCCTGCGCGCTCCACGCGATTCATGCCGCAGGATTGGATTTGGAAACGACGGTCGCGGAGTTTTGGCCGGAGTTCGCACAATCCGGGAAGGAACACCTCACGCTCGAGCAAGTGATGACGCACCGCGCGGGGCTTTTCGCTTTGGACGATCCCTCGGCCAGTCTGCTCGACCGCGAAAGTGTGGTTCGGGCCATCGAGCTCCAGCGCCCGCAAATTCCACCGAACGCTGGCCCAGCCTACGCCCCGAGGGTTTTTGGTTTTCTCCTCGACGAAATCGTCCGGCGCCTGGCTGGCGGGGAATCCCTGGGGGCGCGCTGGCGGAGAGTTTTTGCCGAACCGCTCGGGCTGGATTTCTGGATCGGGCTTCCCGAAAGCGAGCACCACCGCGTGGCGACCATGCTGGCTCCCAAGCCAGGCCCCCCCGCGAAAGCCGATGAGCTTTTTATCAAAGCCTTCGCCGATCCCAGCTCTCCCACGCGTCGCGCCTTCGCGAGCCCCGCTGGCCTCGCGGCAGCCTCGGCGATGAATGCCCCGCAAGTCCGCTCCGCCTCACTCCCCGCGATGGGAGGAATTGGCTCAGCGCGGGCGTTGGCGAAATTTTTTGCGATGCTGGCGAATGGCGGCACATGGCAGGGCAGGGAGATTTTGGCTCCCGAAATCCTCGGCTGGATCGCCGCCCCCGCCGCGCAGGGATTCGACCCCGTGCTTCAGCGCGAAATGGCATTTTCGGCGGGCTTCACCCGCGATCCGATCGATGCCGACGGCAGAAAAATCCGCTCGATGCTGGGGCCCTCGACCTCGGCGTTCGGCCATGCGGGGGCGGGCGGAAGCCTTGCCTTCGCGGACCCCACCCGCCGCCTCGGCTTCGCGTATGTGATGAACCAAATGGAACTCGGCGTGCTTCCCCACGAACGGTGCCAGTCCCTCGTCCGCGCGCTGTATTCTTGAACCGAATTCTCTCGCCACATCCGGATGAGGTTTGTGCTATGGGTCGGATCATGAAAGTCGGCGAGAATTTGACGGGGTCGCTCCTCGTGGCGCATCCCGACCTGCGGGACCCCAATTTCCGCAGGACGATTATTTTTTTGTCCCAACATATCCCGGAGGAAGGCGCGACGGGATTTGTGCTGAACCGCCCGATCCCGTTCGAGGCGGATGGGGGGCCAAAAGCTCCGGCGTATTTTGGTGGTCCGGTGGAAGCGGGAAAAATGCTGCTCACGAGCCTGCAATGGCGCGAAAACCCGAGCATGGTGGCATTCCGCGCGTTCAACGGCGGCGAGGAAGATGAGTCGCGACGCGGTTGGGAGGATGGGCTTCGCCTTTTCACCGGCTACTCGGGCTGGTCCGTCGGTCAACTCGAGCAGGAACTCGAGCAGAATGCCTGGCTGCTTCTGACCCCCACGCGGGAGCTGATCGAAATGAAAAACCCCGACACGGCGTGGAAAAATATCATGCGCGCCTCGGGGCCATTTTTTCATCTCCTCTCGGACGCGCCCGAAGACCCCCGCCAGAATTGACAAGCCACCCTGTGGAGGTCGGCTTGCATTTCTCAAGAAGCGGCTTAGTTTCCTCTCACCCAAATAAGGGGGCGTAATGGTTTCGACTTTGAGTGTGAAGCCCGGCCTGCATGTCGAGGATGATTCGTTGGCCTCGTAAAAAATCGGATCAAACAAATAAATGCAGATTACGAAGATCTCGCTCTCGCGGCCTAATTGAGCTGCGACGCATCCCGGATGACGCCTGCTGGTCCGGAATGCGACGACAGCAGGCTGGTCTGGGATGGAGCGACCGCTACCCCGGATGAATCGATTTCGTGGACGCTCTGGAGAAGGAAGCGTGACGGTTCGCCCGCCTTCTCCGAGATTAAAGACCGTCTAAACATGTAGAAGGTTGTGTGGATCGTTTGAAGGACACGGGTTCGACTCCCGTCGCCTCCAGTTTTTTCATGATGGCTCGCCGCACGATTTTTGGTTTTTTGGCCTTCGGAGTTCTCTTCGGAGGTGGTCGGGCTATGGCACAGGCGAAGGCGGAGGATGTTTATCGCGAGAACTGCGCGTCGTGCCACGGGGCGGAAATGGATGGTGGGAGTGGAGGCGCACTGAACGAAGGCATCTGGAAATATGGCGCGTCCGATGCCGAAATCGCCGCCTCGATCTCGGCTGGAATTCCCGATGCAGGCATGCCGGCATTTGAAAAAGCTCTCCCCGCGGAGTCGATCCGCGCCTTGGTGGTCTATATCCGTGAAAAGGAAAACGCCGCGCAAAAATCCAGTGCTCCGAAACCCAAAATGCTACCCGGTGAACCCGTGCGAACCGAGCACGCCAGCTACATCGTCGAGTCGGTCGTGGCCTCGGGGCTGGAGACGCCATGGGCGCTGGCGTTTCTGCCGGATGGCCGGAAGTTGGTGACCGAAAAACCAGGGCGCCTCAGGGTGCTCGATGAAAACTGGAAGCTCCAACCCGAGGCCGTTGCCGACACGCCACCGGTGGTGGTTTCGAGTCAAGGAGGGTTGCTGGATGTTGCCCACGCCCCGGATTTCGAAAAGAGCGGTTGGATTTACCTCTCGTATTCCGCGCCGGCTCCGGGCGACGCCAAATCCTCGATGACGAAAATCTCGCGCGGGCGGATCGCAAACAACAAGTGGATCAATGAGGAAACGATCTTCGAAGCGGATCCGAAGCACTACACAAAGAGCAGTGTGCACTTTGGGTCGCGCATAGTTTTCGATCGCGGGCATGTATTTTTTTCGATCGGAGACCGCGGCGAAAAAGACAAAGCTCAAGACATCGGACTCCCCAATGGGAAAATCTACCGCCTTCTGCCCGACGGAAAAATTCCCGCCGACAATCCCTTCGCCGACCGCACGGACGCGCTCGCGGCGGTGTGGAGCTACGGCCACCGGAACCCTCAGGGTCTGGTGGTGGACCCCCGCGACCATGAGATTTACGAGACAGAACACGGCCCGCGCGGGGGCGATGAGTTCAACCGAATCCGCAAGGGCGCGAACTACGGTTGGCCGGTGGCGTCCTTCGGCATGAACTACAATGGCACGCCGCTCACGGCGCTCACGGAAAAAGAAGGCTTCGAACCGCCGCTCCATCACTGGACGCCCTCGATCGCGACCTGCGGGTTGGCTTTTTACAACGGCGACAAGTTCCCCGAATGGAAAAACGACTTCTTTGCAGGTGGCCTTCAGGGCACGGTTCACCGCCTGCGGATGAGGGATGGGAAGGTCATCGAGGACGAGGTGGTGTTTGAAGGCATGGGCCGAGTGAGAGATGTGCGTTGTGGACCCGATGGGTTTATTTATGTCGTTCTGAACAACCCCGACAGGATCGTGCGGCTTGTTCCTGCGGGCGCGGAGAGCGGCGGGAAGAAATGAAACAACACACCGGGCGCGCAGGTTTCACTCTCATCGAGTTGCTGGTCACCATCGCGATTGTCGCCATTCTCGCGGCACTGGCCCTGACAGCCACGGGCGCCGCGCGGACGCAAGGAGATCGAGCCAAAGCCATCTCGAACATGCGCCAAATCGGGAGCGCCATCGGCCTCTATGCTGCTGACAAGGATAGCTTGCTCCCGGGTTCGCTTTGGCCCGGTCAAATTGCTGAACTCGATCCAACCATAGAGGGTCGCCTCGCCCGTGAACTCGCTCCGTATATGGGAATCGAAACGCCCGCGAAGCCAGAGCTGATCGAGCTTTTCTTGCCGCCCGCCTATCGCAAAGTCACCGCCCCCGCCGCGCTTTCCACCTCACGCACTTTCGTGATGAACATGAAAGTTACGAGCGGCAATGCGACGATCAATCCCTGGGGTTCGCGCGCCGCCAACGACGGCTCCGTCCCGTTGCGCTTGGGATCGATCCCCGCGAATGCGTGGGGATTTTCGGATGCCGACCGCCAGCATCCTCGCGTCGCTGGCGCCTCGTGGGCCGCGAACACGCCTGCCCAGCCGATCCACAAAAAACGGCTCGCGTGGTTTTTCAACGGCTCTGTCTCGCCGGTGGAGACGGCAGACCTCCAGTAGCCGAGGTTTTTTTACCGAGTTCTGAACGGCCTGCGCGGCGGCGTGTCTAACGACATCCACGCACGAAAACCGAATCATGAAATCTCTGCTCACGCTCTGCTTGCTCGCCGCTTCCACCCTCTCCTGCTTCGCCCACGGTTCCATGGCGAATCCGATCAGCCGAGTCTATGAGGTCTTTTTAGAAAATCCAATGACCCCAACCAGCGAGGCTGGCAAAGCCGCGGTGGCGGTCGCGGGAACCCAGGCGTTTTATGATTGGCACGAGGTGAGCCTGCTCACTCCGCAGCGCAATTACTCCCAACTCATCCCCGACGGCCAACTCGCGAGCGCGGGCCGCACAAAGTATGCCGGGCTCGATCTCGTGCGGCTGGATTGGCCGGCGACCAAGGTGCAAGCGGGCCGCTACGATTGTTGCTTCTCCGCGCCCACGCCGCATGAGCCCAGCAGCTTCCAGGCGTTCATCACCAAAAGCACCTACGACCCCGCAAAGCCCCTCAAATGGGCCGATCTCGAGCCACTGCCCCTGCTCGCCACACCGGTTCTGGACGGCAACACCTACCGGTTTTCCGTCAACATGCCGCAGCGCGTCGGGCGGCATATTCTCTATGTGATCTGGCAACGCAACGATCCCGCAGGCGAGGCGTTTTTCTCCACGAGCGATCTCGATTTCGGCGGCTTCAATTTCGATCCCGCCCTGCAACCCACCGTTCCTCCCGCCCCGATAAAAGCCAGCATCCCGAACGGCTGCGGCACCGGCTGCACCTGTGAAAAACCCACCGCATCACCCACGCCAACTCCCAGCCCTTCACCAACTCCAGCGGCCACTCCCGCGCCCAGCGCCCTCACTGTTTCCACCAAGGTCGTGAGCGACTGGGGCTCCGGCGCGCAGGTTCAAGTGACCCTCAAAAACACCAGCTCCGCTCCGGTTTCGAATTGGAGTGTGCGCTTCGATTCCACAGGAAAAATCACGAGCTTTTGGAACGCCAAGCTCTCCACTTCCGGCACCTCGCCGGTCAACACGCTGACGCCTGAGGCATGGAACTCCACCATCCCCGCCGGAGGAGTTGTGGATATCGGTTACATCGTTCAACCCGGTGGCAGCGCCACGGCTCTGCAAAATCTCTCGGTCCTGTCCAGCGGCTCCACCGCACCCACTCCCACTCCCACTCCAACGCCTGCTCCGACACCAACCTCCACTCCAAAACCCTCGCCTACTCCGACACCAGCTCCTACTCCCACGCCGACCCCGGCCCCTGTAACCGGTGCTTTAAGCGTGACGCATTCGATCGTGAATTCCTGGGGCAGCGGCATGGAGGTGCAAGTGATCTTGAAAAACACTGGCTCCGCTGCTGTTTCGAATTGGTCGCTCGCCTTCGACTATCCCTCGACGATTTCCTCGCTGTGGGAGGGAACCCTCGCCACGCAAACCTCCTCGCCGCGCTACAAGGTCACTCCGAAATCCTGGAACTCCACGATCCCCGCCGGCCAGTCGGTCACGATCGGATTCACCGCCAACCCGGCGAATCTTTCCGCCACCTTGCAAAAGCTCGTCGTCCTCCCGGCCTCCGGCGTCACCCCAACTCCAGCTCCCACGCCGAAGCCCACGGCAACTCCAACTCCGACCCCCTCACCCACTCCGATCGCGACCCCGAAACCATCCCCCACACCCGTCATCACGCCAACGCCGACTCCATCGCCCACCCCGGTCGCCGGCCAGCCGGATTTGAGCAAGGTCATCGTCGGCTATTTCGTCGAATGGGGCATCTACCAGCGCGACTACCATGTCTATGACATCCCCGCGAAAAACCTGAATGTGATCAACTACGCCTTCGCGGACATCTCCACGGGCGGCGAGGTGGTCTTGTTCGATTCCTATGCTGCGGTGGAAAAAGCCTACCCGGGCGACACATGGGACCAACCGTTGCGCGGGAATTTCAACCAGCTCAAAAAACTCAAAGCCCAGAATCCCCACCTCATCACCATGATCTCGGTTGGCGGCTGGACGCTCTCGAGCCGGTTCTCGGATGCTGCGCTTACGACCGCCTCGCGTAGCAAATTCGCGGCCTCCGCCGTCGCGTTCATTCGCAAATACGGCTTCGACGGCGTGGATATCGATTGGGAATACCCCGGCGGCGGCGGGCTCGAAACCAATGTCTCGCGTCCCGAGGACAAACAAAACTTCACTGCGCTCCTCACCGAGTTACGCCGCCAACTCGATGCCGCCGGCCAGCAAGACAACCGCCGCTACTACCTCTCGATCGCCGCCCCCGCAGGGCCTGACAAAATCGCCAATATCGAACCCGCAAAAATCGCGGCGGTTTTGGATTGGATCAATGTCATGACCTACGACCTCCACGGCGCTTGGGAATCCACGACCGACCATCAAGCCGCACTCTACGGAGCTCCCGGCGACCCGCTCACCACAGCGGCAGCGATGAACGCCTACCTCACGGGTGGAGTGCCGCGCGACAAACTCGTCGTCGGCCTGCCATTCTACGGACGCAGTTGGAAAGGCGTGCCAAATATCAACAACGGCTACAAACAATCCTCCACCGGCGCAGCTCAAGGCACCTGGGACGACACCGGCATGCTGGATTATTGGGATGTCGAGAAACGCCTCGCCTCCCAACCCACAGTCTACCGCCGCTTCTGGGATGCCACCGCCCAAGTGCCCTGGGTCTATGCCTCAACGAGCCAAGGAGGTTTCTTTATCAGCTACGACGACCGCCAATCGATCGGTGCGAAATGCGATTACATCAACGCGCAGAAATTCCGTGGCGCGATGATCTGGGAACTCTCCGGCGACCTCACCGATGGCACCGGTCTCCTTCCCGTCGTAAAGCAAAAAATCAAATAGACTTTATTGACCACAGAGGACACAGAGAGCACAGAGGAGGAGCAGGCAAGGACCCGCTGGAATGAATCGCGGCCAACGCTCATGCGATATCATGTCGTTGAAAGACAGTAAAAAAGAAATCACACTCATAAAAAGCTCCCCCTCCGTGTTCTCTGTGTCCTCTGTGGTCAACCCCCCCAAAAAACTAGGTTGCCGATAAGTGATATCGATGTATGATATCGCCTGTGCGAACCATCGTTGATATCCCCGACCAGTTCATTGAATCCCTGGACCGGCTCGGAACCACAAACCACCAATCTCGAGCAGCTCTTATCCGCGAGGCGATTGCAGATTTTTTAAAGGTGAAATCCCTCCCGCCCTCGGAGGCTGCTTTCGGGATTTGGAAAAGTAGAAAAATGGATGGACTCGAGTATCAGAACGAGCTGCGCGAGGAATGGGAGGGCCGATGAAGGCCGTTTTCGATACAAATATTCTCATCGATTACCTGAATGGCAGCGAGGCCGCGAAGATCGAACTCGCCCAATACAGCACCCGGCAGATAAGCGTCATTTCCTTCATCGAGGTTTTGGTTGGGGCCAAAAACGGCGACGAGGAGAATGCGATCCGGGGGTTTCTCGGCACTTTTGAAATCCTGAATCTCTCCGCAGAGATCGCCAATCAGACCATCGAAATCCGAAAGAAACACAGCCTGAAAATTCCCGACGCAATAGTCTACGCCACCGCCCGCACCCAAGGCTGCATCCTGGTTTCGCGCAACAGCAAGGAGCTGAAACAGGAGTGGCCCGACATCAGGATTCCCTATCAGTTGTAAAAATCCCGAGCTGAACGGCGGGGGGAGATTGACATTTCCGCACCCGCCTTCTTGTTTGTCGGCGGTCTATTCTAACCTCACCCATGAACCGACAACTCACCCACCCCCGCGACGAAATTATGGCGACGATGGAGCGGATTTACCGCTACCGGATGACGACCACTTCGGGCGGGAACCTTTCGATTCGTGAGCCCGGTGGCGATATTTGGATCACTCCCGCGCGGGTGGATAAGGGCAGCCTCACGCGCAATGACATCGTGCGAGTCAAGACTGATGGCTCGGTGGACGGGCCGCATCCGCCGTCGTCGGAGTTTCCGTTTCACAAGGCGGTCTATGCGGTGCGGCCGGACATTCGCGCGATCGTGCATGCGCATCCGGTGGCGTTGGTGGCGTTCAGTATTTGCCGCGAGGTGCCGGACACACGGGTGTTCCATCAAGCGCACTCTGTTTGTGGTCGGACGGGGTTCGCTCCCTACGCGCTGCCGGGCAGTGTGCACCTCGGCGAAAAAATCGCGGCGGCGTTTGAGCAGGGCCACGACAGCGTGATCCTCGAGAACCACGGCGTGGTGGTCGGCGGCGCCTCGCTCTCGCAGGCGTTCCAGCGTTTCGAGGCGTTTGAGTTTGCGGCGAAAACCATCATCAAGGGGAACCAGATCGGAAAAATCCGGACGCTCTCGGCGGAGCAGCTCGCGCTTACGCAAAACCGGAAAACCGCCTGTGGAAAATACCAGCCCGGCGACGCGTGCGGGCGGGAACAGGAATTGCGTCGCCAGCTCCAGCTTTTCCTGCGGCGCGGGTGTCGTCAGCGGCTTTTCATCAGCACCGAGGGGAGCTTTTCGGCGCGGGTGGATGGCGACTCGATCTTGATCACGCCGACCGGGCGCGACCGCGAATTGCTCGGCATCGAGGATTTCGTGCTGGTGAAGGACGGCGAGGCGGAGGCGGGGAAATTTCCCAGCCGCGTGCTGCCCGCGCACCGCGCGATCTACCGCAAACACCCGCATGTGCAGGCCATCGTGATGAGCCACCCGGTGAATGCCACGGCGTTCAGCATCACCGATTCGGAATTCGACAGCCGCACAATCCCGGAGAGCTATGTCTTCCTGCGCGAGGTCGGCCGCGTGCCGCACGGCCTGCAATACGGCACCGACGATCGCATCGCGGATCACATCACCGCCGCCTCGCCCGCCGCGATTCTGGAAAACGACGGCGTGCTGGTGACAGGCGGGAGTGTGTTGGATGTGTTCGACCGTCTCGAGGTGCTGGAATCCACGGCCGAGGCGGTGATCAACGCCACCGCAATCGGGCAGGTCAGCAAAATGTCCGACTCTGTGATTCAGGAACTCCGCGAGGCCTTTAAGATCAGCTAACAACACCGCCTGCGCGGAAAATTTCAAAAAGTTTGCCTAGGGCGAGGGCTTTGATATACACCCCGAACTCCGATTTTAAAAACCATCGGACGGGTAGCATGCTCCGCATTCGCCCCGAACCATTCCATTTCTTTCCAATGAGCAATTCCAAGCCCGACAGCGCGATGTTCCTCGAGGTCATCAACCATTTCGTTCCAGAAGTCTTATCGACCATGGCGGGTCTCACCGCCGTTGTCGGCAAGGGAAATCCAAGCGCCTCGCAACCCACCATTCTCCGGGGAATCTCTGGATCGATCGGGCTAAGCGGCCATGTTCACGGCGTTGTCTACACGGCCTTCAGCCCGGATCTCGGCCAAATGGTTGCCGAAAAAATCTTCGGGTCCGCAGGCGAGCAAGATGTGAATGATGTCGTGGCGGAACTCACCAACATGTTCACCGGAAATCTTAAGACGATGCTCTGCGACCAAGGCCACAACTGCACCCTCTCGATCCCCAGCGTGGTTCGCGGCGAAAAGATCACCATCTCCGCAAAATCCGCCACCATCAGCGTTACCAACTCTTTTGCCGTCGAAGGCTGCCCCGATCCCCTGATCGTTCATGTCTTCGCGGTCATCGAAAATTAAATAAACTAGCCATGAGCCAACCCAAAATTCTTAGCGTGGATGACAGTCGAATGATCCACACCCTGATTAACAAAGCCTTCGCGGCGCACGATGTTCAAATGGTCTTTGCCAGCAATGGCGCCGAGGGTCTCGAGGTCGCCGAGCGCGAGAAGCCCGATGTCATCCTGCTGGATGTCACGATGCCCGTCATGGATGGAATCGAGTGTCTCACCAAGCTCAAGGCCACCCCTTCGCTGAAAGACATCCCGGTCATCATGCTCACCGCCGAAGCCGGCAAAGAAAATGTGCTCAAGATCGCGAAAATGGGCGTGAGGGATTACATCGTGAAGCCATTCGTCGAAGGCGCCGTGATCGACCGCGTGAGCCGCATCGTGACGCTCAAACCAAAATCCGGTGCACCGGCTCCAGCCGCAGCCCCAGCCGCCCCCGTTGCGAACAAGAAGCCCCGCGTTGTCACCGACGCGATCAAAATTCTTGTGGTGGACGAGCACCCGGCCATCATCGAGTCGATCCAAAAAGCGGTCGCCAAGCACGGCTGGAAGGTCGTCGGCGCTGCCAGCCCGGATGCCGCCAAAGGCCATTTCGCCGCGAACATCGCCGCCGAGGAGACTCCCGACATTGTTCTCATCAGCCTCGCCTTCCCGAACAAGGCCGGCCTGAAATTTCTTCCCATTGCACACGCGCATCCGGCTCTGACGCACATCCCGTTCCTCGGCCTGTGTGTCAAAACAGCCACCTTCGAGCAGAATGACGCGAAAGACAGCGGCTTCGCGGGTTGTATCACGAAACCCCTCGACGCCGCCGAAATCCCCGACCGCATCGCCCGCGCGATGGAACTCGATAACACGCCGTTTTATTACAGCGCCGAGGGCGATGTCCAAGTCGTCACCATCCCGCATGACCTCTCAGAAGTCGGCTCAATCGAACTCTCGCGTCACTCACGCGGCAAAATCGCCGACTTCGTGAATGCTGGCTACGGCAAACTCCTCCTCGATCTCAGCGACGTCATGAAGGTCGAGATTCCGATCATCCGCGCTGTGGCGTCGATTGTTCACGAGTGCGATAAAATTGGCATCAAATGGCGCATAGTGGGCTCCGACACGGGCAACCTGCTGCACTTCCCGACCATCCTCGAAACAAACAAGAAGGTCGCCACCTTGAAGGATTTGCCGAATCCCTTCAAAGGCAAAAACCAACTCAACCTCCACCCGAGCCTCGACGCAGCCATCGGCTCGTTTTAAGGCTTGATGCTCCGAAAGCTCGGCCTCGCCCCGCTCGCGGCCTTGTCGTTGGTCAGCTCTGCGTGGTCACAGGATTCCAGCCAAGGCACGCTGCTCGAGAGCGCGCTTTTTGAGCGGGAGACCATGACCGGCGAATGGCTCGGAGGCAGGCCGCTCCTTGAGGATCGGGGCGTGAGTTTGTTCGGCAGCTACACCTGCGAGGTTTGGGGAAACACCACTGGCGGCTTGAAAACCGGCTCGGTCTACACCGGCCTATTGGAGTTCGGCGCCGAGGTGGATTTGGAAAAACTCGTCGACTGGAGCGGTGGTTCGGTCGGAACCAGCTGGCTCTGGCTTTCCGGCCGCGACGCCAGTGAGGATTTGGTCGGCAATTTCCTGACCATCTCGAACATCGCGGGCTTCAACACGCTTCGGATGATGGAGCTGTGGTTCCAGCAGAATTTCCTGGAGGACAAAATCTCACTCCGCCTCGGAAACATCACGGCCGATTCGGAATTCCTCGTCTCCGATTTCGGCGGGCTTTTCATCAACGCCGAATTCGGCTGGCCCGCCTTGGCCTCCATGAACATGCCCGGCGGCGGCGCGGCTTACCCGACCGGCGGACTCGGAGCGCGCGTTGAACTGCAGCCGACGGACTGGCTGGGATTTCGCTCCGGCGTGTTTTTGACGAATCTGATCCCGCAAAACATCAACCGCGCGGGCTTCCGGTGGGATTTGAATGCCAAACAAGCCGTCACTTGGATGAACGAGGTCTGCTTTTCCCACGGCACGGATGAAAAATGCGGGGTTCTGCCTGGTTTTGTGAAAGCCGGAATGTGGCTCCAGACCGGTGCCGAGGCGAATGCGCTCAATCCCTCGAGTAATCTGCCAAACACGGGTTTTTACCTGCTGGCCGATCAGTTGTTGATCCCGGAGCGCCACGAGGACGGATCCATTGGCGACGAGGGGCTGGGCAGCTTCGCGGGGATCGGCTTCACGCCGCCGAACCGCAATGTGGTGGATTTCTACTTAAACGCCGGCCTTACCTACAAAGGCCTGCTGCCCGGTCGCGAAGCGGACACCTGCGGTATCTCGTGCGGTCTGGCAAGCCTGAGCAACGGGGCCGACGGGGCATTGCGTGAGGAAGGTCTCACCCCGCAGGACGCCGAAATGGTTTTGGAAGCCACCTACCAATGCGTCCTCGCGCCGTGCTTTTTTGTTCAGCCGGACATTCAATACATCATCAACCCCGGCGCTACGACGGCCTACGCAAACGCCCTCGTGCTCGGCGCCCGATTTTCTGTCGTATTTTGAGATTTCACCCAGAAAACACCTTTTGGTTTGACGCCTGTCGCTGGCTCGTTTCTAAAACACCGCTCCGCTGAACCTCATGACACAAAGTCTCGCCATTTCGCATCACGCACAGAGTGCTTCCCAGCTTCTGGGCTTTAGCTCCTGCGGTCGCCAATACGCCTGCGATCTTTTGTGGGTCAAAGAAGTTCTACGCAACCCCATAGTGACGCCTGTCAGCCTAGCCGCATCGTATGTGCGGGGAGTTGTCCATCTGCGCGGTCAGATTTTAACCGCTCTCGATCTCGAAGACCGACTGGGCCATCCCTCCAACGAGCCACGCCCATCCAGCCGGTGCATCGTGTTTAAAACCGCCAACGACCTCGCTCGGCTGCCACAACCTCCCGAAAATCACGAAATGGCCGACTCCGATCGCACGGGCCTACTCGTCGATGCCATCGGTGACATCCTGCCTCCCGACACACGGGTTCTTCCGGCCCCTCCCGAGGCGCTCAGCGGGCTCGACACCCGCTTCATTGCTGGAGTCATCAGCTCCGGCGAAAGCCTCATCACCGTTCTGCAAATTGGCAATCTGCTCTCGATCTCCGAGCCGAAGAAAAACGCGGCATGAAGAAAAGCCACCAAATCACCCCCTCCCAACCGGTCAATGCGGCCTCCCTCGGTGCGTCCGCGATCGAATTGCTCGAGAGCCTCCAAAATGCCAGCGCATCCACTTCCGTCGAAATCGACCTCACCGCCACGGAGGCGCCCGACTCGGGAACGATCAAATTTCTCCTCGCGGCGGCGAATGATTGCCGTCAACGCGGATTCAGCCCGGGCGTGCGAGCCACCGGCAAGACCGCTGAACTCCTGCGACTCCTTTATATGGATCAACACCTCGCCTTGAACACCGGGGAGGTTTCCGAATGAACGCCGATCAGGAAATGCTCGACCTCTTCGTGCAGGAATCGAGCGAACATCTTCAAACTCTCGAGACTGATCTCATCGCGCTCGAGTCGAACCCCGAAGACAGCGCGCTCCTGAACAGCATTTTCCGCTCGGTTCATAGCATCAAGGGAGCCTCCGGCTTTTTTGGTTTCGATCCAATTGTGAAGCTGGCGCATGTGATGGAAAGCGTGATGTCCCTCCTGAGGGACGGGATGCTTGTAGCAGATCAGGCGATGGTGAGTCTGCTCATTTCCACCTCGGACAAACTCAATCTCATGCTCGCGCAGGCCGACATGGCGGCGGAAATTCCGTGCGAAGATGAGATCGCTGGCCTGCAAGCGATCCTCAATGGCACCCCTCTCCAAGGACAAAAACCGCCCGCCTCCGTCGCCGCCAAGCCAAGCGCCGCTGCGGCTCCTGTTGCAGTCACACAAGATGACAACCTCCCCGATGCAGGGTTGGCGGATTTTGCCTTCGACCCCTCGAGCATCGTGGATGGCCTGAAGCACGGTCAAAATTTCTATATCGTCAAAGCCGCCATCGCCGCCGAGATCGAATCCCAAGGCCAGACGCTGGAGCATTTCCTTTCCGAAACCGCTTCCCTCGGCACCTTGGTTTCCACCCGCGTCTCGCTGCCCGAAAACACCGGGCTTTCCGATTGCGAAGGCGTGGATGTGGCCCTGAGCTTCTTTTATGTCACCGCGCTTGAGCCTTTCATCCTATGCGGCGCGTTGGGGCTCTCTGAAGAAAACATTCGCGAGATAGATTCCAGCAAGCTTGGCGAATGGGTGAAAACCAACCCGCCCCGCACCAAAGGCCCGGCCGCGCCCGTCATCGCCGCAAAATCCCAACCCGAGCCCGACACCAAAAGCCTCGTTCCCGCCCCATCCGCCGTGGCGACGCAGGCCCCGCGCTCGCCGGCCGTCTCAGGCCCCGCGCCAACCACGATCGATCCGAAGCCAATGGCATCGGCACGGCGCAAGCCCGAGGAGACCATTCGCATCAATGTCGGCCTGCTCGATTCCCTCATGAATCTCGCCGGCGAGATGGTTCTCGGCCGAAACCGCCTGCTCCGCATCGCCGGCCGCTCGGAGACCGCCTCCGGCGACTCCGAGATGCAGTCCGTAGTCCAAGAGATCAGCTCTGTGACCTCGAACCTGCAGGACACGATCATGCGCGCCCGCTTGCAGCCGGTCGGCGGGCTTTTCGGAAAATTCACCCGCATCGTCCGCGACTTGAGCCACAAGCTGGAAAAGGAAATCCAGCTCGAGATTTTCGGTGATGATGTGGAGCTTGACCGCACGCTCCTCGAGGGCCTTTCCGACCCGCTGACCCACCTCGTTCGCAACAGCGTGGACCACGGCATCGAGTCGCCGGCGAACCGTATCGCCAAGGGCAAAAAATCCTGCGGAACTGTGCGACTCTCGGCAGCCCACCTCGCCGGCCGCGTGCAAATCGAAGTCCTCGACGACGGCGGTGGCATGGACCCCGAACGGCTCAAATCCAAGGCCATCGAAAAAGGCGTCATCACCACAGACCAAGCGTCGCGGATGACCGATTCAGACGCGCTCCAACTCATCTTTGCGGCCGGTTTTTCGACGGCCGCTGCCGTGAGCGACATTTCCGGACGCGGCGTCGGAATGGATGTCGTCAAAACCAACATCGAAAAGTTGGGCGGCCATGTGGAACTCGACAGCCGGCTTGGCCAAGGCACGCGCATCATCATTCGCCTTCCGCTCACGCTCGCCATCGTCCCCGCGCTCATCGTGGGCTGCCGTGGCATCAACTACGCGCTTCCCCAGATCAATGTGGATGAGATCGTTCACCCTGGAGAGGAATACCCGATCAAAACCATGGGTGGCGCACAGGTCCTCGAGCTTCGCGGGGAACTCCTCCCCGTCGTCGATCTCTCCGAGCTCCTCGGGCACCCCCCGAGGGAATCCGCGAAACACGAAACTTTCGTGGTCGTCCTTCGTTTGGACCACCTCACCTACGGCCTCATCGTCAATGAGATCATCAGCAACGAGGAAATCGTGGTGAAACCCCTCGGCCGCCACTTGCGCACCGTGGGCTACTACTCCGGCGCCACGATTCTCGGCCAAGGCGAAATCGCCATGATCCTCGATCCGAATTCGATGGCCCAAGGCAAAATCTCGGCCTCCCAAATCGCTCTCGCCTCTTCCAAAACCACCGAACCCGTTCTGGCCGATTCCACGACCCGGCGCGTGCTCATTTTCCAGGAAAGCGATGGCGAATACCTCGCCATCCACCTCACCCGGGTCATGCGTGTGGAGTCTGTCTCGGCGGAAGATATCGAACGCATCGGTCCGATGGAATGCTTGCGCAAAAACCACGATTCCACCCTCCGCCTCGTCCAGCTTTCCGAGATCCTTCCGATCCGGCCTCCCGCCGAGCGCAAGAAAGACTTTTTCCTCATCGTCCCCCGCCCGCCTTTCGACAGCATCGGCATCATTGCCTCGCGCATCGTGGATTCCGTGGATCTCTCGGATGACCAAATCGACCAAGCCACCTTGCAAACCAAGGGCCTCCTGGGCAGCGCCGTGCTGTCGGACCGCCTCTCACTGGTTCTCGATTTGGACGCTATCGCGGAAATGCTTGGCAACGGAGTGGATCAGCCCTCGCTCTTTGCCCAAGGACATTTCTTGCTTACAGCCAATGCTCAACAACAATCAAGCAACGCACCACAAAACCTGAAACACCTGCCACCAGCCAGAGAACAAGCCAGCCTCACCCATTAAAAACAAAATGAAAATCAACCTATCCACCCGAATCATCCTCAGCATGGCCGTTGCGGGCCTGATTCCGTTGCTCGGCCTCGTGGCGCTCGCTATCAAGGAGGCAAACACCATTTCCAAAATGGCCTCCGAGGAAATGCTCATCCTCGCCGAGAGCAGTATGGACACCATCGAGCGGAATCTTTTCGAGCGTTATGGCGATGTCCAAGCCTTCGCAACCAACCAGATCGTTCAGGCTCCGAATTGGAGGGATCCAAGTGTCAACGCCACCTTGGTCGAAGCCATTAACAACTATGTCCGCCTCTACGGAATTTACTCTCTCAGCATGGTGCTCGATCAAGACGGTCGGGTGGTGGCGGTCAACACCGTCGATGCCAAAAACAAGGCGCTCGATACCGCGTTCCTGATCGGCAAGGACTTCTCAAACGCCGATTGGTTCAAGGCCAGCAAGGACGGCCGCTTCACAGCAAGCGAAACTCTCTCCGGCACAGTTGTGAGCGATGTCTCCCAGGACGCAGATGCCATCACCGTTTTTGGCCCCGAAACCCTCGCGATTGGCTATTCCGCGCCAATCCTTGGAAGTAATGGAGATTTCCGCGGGGTGTGGAGAAACCTCGCTGATTTCACTCTCGTGGAGGACATTATCAAAGCGACATACAGCTCCTTGGAAAAACGGGGTATCAAATCCGGCGAAATCACCCTCGCCAATAAACAAGGCACTTTGCTCGCTTTCCTCGAACCCGTGCTGAACGGCACATTGGATTTCAACCGCTCGAAAAGCGGCGTTCTCCAAAAGACCAAAGAGGACATTGCCACCGACTCCATCCAGCTGGCCGCACAAGGCAAATCAGGATCTATCAAGGAAATTTGTCCTGACAAAAATGTCCGGCAGATCAGCGGATTCACCAAATCCCAAGGCGCGCTTGGCTATCCAGGCCTGGGTTGGATCATGACAGTCAGCGTGACCGAGCAGGATTTGCTCAATTATGTGCATGAGATCGCCTATGGGATGGGGGTAGCCGCCGTTTTGATTTTGTTGGTATCGGCGTTCTTTATCGGCCGTTCGATCAGCCGCCCGATCGTCGCCTGCTCGAACGCGGTTCAAAAACTCGCCAACGGCGACCTGACAGGAAGTGTGAATTTCAAGCGAAATGACGAGTTGGGCACACTCGCCGATTCGGTGAATGCCTGCATCGATAATCTCCGCAAGATGGTTCAGGAAATCACCAGCACTTCCGAGGCTCTCACCGAATCCGCCTCGGTTCTCACAGAGACCGCGAATTCGCAAGCCGCCGGAGCCGAGGAAACCAATGTTCAAGCCCACACCGTGGCCGCCGCCGGCGAAGAACTCGCCATCAATTCGAAATCCATGACGGTCGCCGCCGGAGAGATCAGCCAATCCTCGACCACCGTCGCCGCCGCCGTGGAGGAAATGTCCTCCTCCATCCAAGAGGTCGCCCGCAACTGCACGCAGGAGTCCGAAATCGCCCGTAAGGCCGATGCGCAGGCGCGCCAAACGCGCGAACTCATGGGCAAACTCGAAGAGTCCGCACGCCAGATCGGGAAGATCGTGGAACTCATCAACCAGATCGCGGAGCAAACCAACCTCCTCGCGCTCAACGCCACCATCGAGGCCGCCAGCGCCGGCGAAGCAGGCCGAGGATTTGCCGTTGTTGCGAACGAGGTCAAGGAACTCGCCCGCCAATCGGCTGCAGCCACGCAAGACATCCGGCTCCAAGTGAGCCTCATTCAGGAAAACACCTCGAACTCCATGGAGGCGATCGATGATGTCGCCAAGGTCATCGAGCAAGTCAGCCAGATCTCCTCGAGCATCGCCGCCGCCGTGGAGGAACAATCCGCCACGACCTCGGAAATCGTCCGCTCGCTCCACAATGTGACCTCCTCCACCAAAAACCTCTCCGAGAATGTCAAAAACGCCTCGGCAGGAGCGGATGAGGTTTCCCGCAACATCCATGGCGTTTCCCAAGCCGCCAGCGATGCGGCCAAGGGGGCTTCCCGGATCAGCAAGAGCGCCGGGGAACTCAGCCACCTCGCCGGATCTCTCGGCCAGTTGGTCAACAAATTCAAACTGTAAGCCGCCCGCACCTTTGCATGCGAATCCTCGTCGTTGACGACTCAGCCCTGTATCGGAAGCTCCTCACGGAGGCCGCCTCGAGCCTTCCCGAAGCGGAGGCCGTGGCCGTTTCGAGCGGCGAGTTCGCACTCAGGCGCCTCGAAGCCGAGAAGTTCGACCTCGTCCTCCTTGATCTTTTCATGGAGGGCATGAACGGGGCGGAGGTCCTGGAGAAAATCAAAGCCTCCTACCCAAAGCTGCCGGTCGTGATGGTGAGCGGAGCCACCGGCCGCGATGCCGAAATCACCATGGGTTGCCTCGCCAAGGGCGCCATCGAGTTTATCGCCAAGCCAAACGGCGCCTCCTTCGAGGAGGGAATGGAAACCCTGAAAGCGGACATTCGCAAGGCCGCCTCTCTTGCCAGACTCCTCCGCACCACAGCCGCGCCGCCGTCGCCCGTCCCGGCGGCTCCCGCTCAGCCGGTTGCCTTCAAACGCCTCCAGCCTCCGCCATTTCCCGACTTGTTGCTTGTGGGAGTTTCCACCGGCGGCCCGCTGGCTCTCTCCAAAATCACCCCTCTCCTTTCCACGAAAATCCCCGTTCCCATTCTGCTCGTGCAGCACATGCCGGCGGGCTTCACCAAGTCCCTCGCCGAGCAATTGGATAAATCCAGCGAACTCGCGATCAAGGAAGCCGCCGAGGGCGATCTTCCCCTGCCGGGTGAAATCCTCATCGCCCCGGGTGGTTTCCACATGGAGGTCCACCGCAACGAGGCCGGGAAATTCCGCATTCACCTCACCAGCGCGCCGCCAGTCCATTCCTGCCGCCCCTCGGTGGATGTCCTTTTCGACTCCGCTGGGAAATGCGACCTGCGCGGAGCGATCGCCGTCATCCTCACCGGCATGGGCTCGGATGGCGCCGATGGTGTGGCCAGCCTCAAAGCCGCCTGCCCGACTTGGTGCATCGCGCAGGACGCCGCTACCTCCACGGTTTACGGAATGCCCCAAGCGGTGGCGCAACGCGATTTGCACGATGAAATCCTGCCCCTTCAGGAAATCGGCCCCCGTATCAACAAAATCTTCAGGCTTTAAGGAAAGAAGGGGCGACACACACGGGGCACATGTTTGATTTCTCTAAAAATCCCGGCCATCTCCCGCTGCTCTCCCGCTATGTGGCCGAGGCCTGCTGCATCCATCTCGGCGAGGAGAAACGCTACCTCTTCGAAGCCCGCCTCGGCACGATCATCTCGGAGAGCGGTGCCATGGACATCCCGGAATTCATCGCCAAGGCGAAGGCCGACGCCACCGGCCGCCTCCGCGACAAGATCATCGACTCCATGACCACCCACGAGACCTATTGGTTCCGCGATACCCGCCCGTGGGAGGCCCTCGAAAAGTCGATCCTCCCCGAATTCGGAAACCTTCTCCGCCGTGGAGAAAAACACCGCATCCGCATCCTCAGCGCCGCCTGCTCCAGCGGGCAGGAACCCTACTCCATCGCGCTCCTCCTTCATAAACTTAAAGCTGATGGACTTCTCGAGGGCGTGAACCTCTCCGCCTTTGAGATCACCGCCTTCGACATCTCGCCGGGCACGCTGTTCCTCGCCTCCGCCGGTCGCTACAGCCAACTCGAAATCTCCCGCGGTCTCCCCGATTTCTGGAAGAATAGCTACTTCGACTCCACCCCCTCGAATACATGGACCCTAAAAGCCCCCGTGCGCTCGATGGTGAGTTTCAAGCGGAGGAACCTGCAGGACGACTTCACTAGCCTCGGTGTTTTCGATCTCGTGCTCTGCAGGAATGTGGCGATTTACTTCGAGGATCATTTCAAACACGATCTCTTCAATCGGCTCGCACAAGTCATCTTCAAAGACGGCCTCCTCATGCTTGGCGGAACCGAATCGCTACTCTCCCACCAAAACCTCTTCCAGGCTGAACAAATCGTCGGCTCATTTTTTTACAGGAAAAAAATCTAACTCCCGAATCCCATCAGCCACTTCTCAAACCTTATGGCCACTCCACAACTCCCACCTGCCGCCAACACGAAAAACGATTCGTTCGATAATTGGATCGAAAATATCCAGCACCTCTCCAAGAGCATCTCGTCCAAGATGAACAACTCGCTCCGGCAAATCGACGACATCAACATGCGGGTGCGTCTCCTTTCCTTCAACGCCCAGATTCAGGCGGCCAAAGCGGGCGATGCGGGCCGCACCTTTGCCGTCGTCGCGAACGAGATCGGCAACCTCTCGACCAATACCGCCCAAGTCGCCGAGGGCCTCGCCGAAGAGACCAAACACGACATCACCCAACTCTCCGAAATCAGCAGCCGCCTCGACACCGTCGTGCGCGGCAGCCGCCTCGTCGATCTCGCCCTCACCAATATCGACCTCATCGACCGCAACCTCTACGAGCGCTCCTGCGATGTCCGCTGGTGGGCCACCGACTCGAGCGCCGTGGATGCGCTGACCAAGCCCGGTCCGGAGTCCTCCCGCCACGCCTGCGAGCGCCTGGGCGTGATCCTGAATGCCTACACCGTCTACTACGACATCGTCCTCTGCGACCTGAACGGCACCGTCATCGCCAACGGCCGCTCCGCAAAATACAAATCCATCGGCATGAATGTGGCCGCCAACGAGTGGTTCCGCAAAGCCCGCACCTCGGCTAGCGGTGACGATTTCGGCTTCGAAACCGTGCACGCCTCCCCCCTCGTCCAAGGTCAGCACATTCTCGCCTACTCCTGCGGTGTCCGCCGCGATGGCCAGGCCAATGGCGAACTCATCGGCGTGCTTGGAATCCTGTTCAACTGGGAAGCCCTCGCTCAAACCATCGTCAACCGCACACCGCTCTCTCCCGCCGAAAAGGAAAACACCCGCGTCTGCATTATCGACAACACGGGAATGATCCTCGCCGATACCAAAAATGCGATCCTCAAGGAGCGCCTCAACATTTCCCACCTCGAATCCCTGATTCTCCAAGGAAAGGGCTTCACCAACGCGGAACTCCACGGCATCCCCACACTCTTCGCCATCGCGACCGCTCCTGGATACGAGACCTACTCGACAGGGTGGCATTCCATCATTATTCAAACTCTCAACTCTTGAGATTGATCCACCAACTCGGCAGATGTAGTTTTTAAAACCCCTCCTGAATTTTATGAAAATCCTCGCCGTTGATGATTCCATGATGATTCGCCGCATAGTCGCCTCAGCAGCCTCGGCATTTGGTGCGGAATGTGACGGCGCAGAGGACGGCCTCGTCGCCCTAGGAATACTCGAAAAGGAACCTACGGCATACAATCTCGTCGTTCTCGATTGGAATATGCCGAACATGAATGGCCTCGATCTCCTGCGAAAAATCCGCTCCACCGAGGAGCTCAAGCACCTCCCCGTTCTGATGCTCACCACCGAGGGCAGCCATCTGGCGATCATCACGGCCATCAAAGCCGGCGCCACGGCTTACATGACAAAGCCCTTCATCGAAAAAGACCTCCAGACCCGCTTGCTCGACTGCCTTGGTCTCGGATTCGAATAATCTCCAGACCCTTTTTTAAATTTCGTTGGTCATATTAAAAGCGCCGAGAGCTTGGCGCACCACAGCGCGACCGCTCTCCGCTTCGTCGAGAATCGCCAAGTCCGCGCCCATGGAAACGAGTTTGTCTGCCTCGGAGCTGAACTTCGTGCGCACCAGAATCGCGATGGAGGGGTTTCTCTCCCTTACGAACTGGATCGCGGGGGCGATTTCCATCGTGGCGGGAAAGGTGAACGCCACAAGCCGCGCTCGCTGCACCCCCGCGAGGTCCCACACTTCCTGCTGACGGGAGTCGGCAAAGAGCGCCGGCTGCTTCTCCTCGTGGAGTTGATGCACCGTATCGGCATTCAATTCGATCACGAGGGAGGGGATGCCATGATCCGCCAGCGCAGAGGCCAAGTCGCGACCGACCGGGCCGTAGCCGCAAATAATCGCGTGGTTTTCGAGTTCCTTCACTCGCTGGGAAGGAATGGCTGCCACGGATGGCACACCCATCCACTTTTGGGTGTGGCTCTCAAGCCATCCGCCCACGGGTTTGGCGAAACGAATGAGCACCGGCACAGCGGCCATCGAGAGGGCCATCGCGGCCATGAGGGCCTGTCGAGTTCCATCAGGCCAAACCGCCGCCTCGGGGGTTTTCGCCAAAAGCACGAGAGAGAATTCGCCCGCGCTGCCGAGCCCGATCGCGGCGATCGTCGCCGCACGCCAGGAGAGCCCCATGAACCTCGCGATGCCCCCGATCAGGAGGGCCTTGCCAACGATCAGGCCCGTAGCAATCACAAGGATGAGTTGCCATTCCTGCACCGCCACGCCGAGATCGATGCCCAACCCGACCGAAACAAAGAAAATGGTAAGAAACAAATCCTTTAACGGAGCGATATCCGAGAGGATGCGGTGCTTGTAGATACACTCGCTGACTGCCAGGCCCGCGACGAAAGCTCCCAGCACCAGGCTCAAATCCATCAGCGCCGCGAGAAACGCGACCCCGAGGCATAGCCCCACCACCGTGAGGGTGAAGAGCTCCCGGCTCCTCGTCGCAGCCACCGCGTGCAGGAGCCGGGGAATGACATATCGCGCCAAAGCGATCGCGATCGCCACAAAAGCCACCCCTTTGCCAAGCGTGATCGCAAGCATCGGCCCCAAGCCATTTTCCCCTCGGCCCAGAAAGAGCCCCGGCAGCAGCACTAGAAAAACGATGATGAAAATATCCTGAAAAATCGCCACCCCCAGCGCCATCCTTGCGCCGGAACTCGCCGAGACGCCCATGTCTTGGTAGAGCTTCACGCTTATCGCCGTGGAACTCAGCGCACACGCCACCGCCACCACGACCGATAGCGCGAGATCCAACCCCAACAGCCAGTGCGAAGCCGCACCCGCCGCCGCCATCGTCACCAGCATCTGCGCCGCACCACCAAGAAACGCATACCGCCGCAGATGCCTCAACTCCCCGAGCGAAAATTCCATCCCCAGCACGAACAAGAGTAACATCACGCCCACCTCGGACATCGTCGCCACCGCCTCCCGCGCCTCGGCACCAGCGACCATCTCGAGCAACCCGGAATTGGCTATCGCCAACCCGCATAAAAAATACGCCACCAGCAACGACTGCCGGAGTTTTAACAGCACCAGCGACGCCACCACCACGCCGACAAACATGAGCGCGAGCAGCGAAAACATCGCCGGAGCCCCTGCCGCCACCATCGGCGCGATTGTATTCCCGAAAATCATCCCACCCTTTTTAATCTCTGCTTCAGGCCTCCCCATCAAGTCAGGTCTTCTGGTCCCTGCCTCCTCCCAGCCATTCTCCCTTCCAGGAGGAGAACTTCGCAACATCGGCTTGATTGTCGATGCCGTCGAAGAAGTCGCCAATGTGGCCACCGAGGATATCGAGCCCCCGCCGGATTTCGGCGGAGCTGTCGGAGTGGAATACCTCCTCGGCATGGCCAAGGTGAAGGGCGTCGTGAAGAGCCTCTTGGATATCGAAAAGGTCATTGCCGACGATGTGATCAAGATTCCCTCGGATCAGGCCACCTGACATCGGGGCCTGTGGGGTTGATCGTTTAAAATTTTTCACATGAGCTTTGGGAAAACGCGCGTTTTGGTTGTGGATGACTCCGCGATTTTCCGGCGTTTTATTTCGAATACTCTCGCGACCGATCCCGCGATCGAAGTGGTTGGCGCCGCTGCCGACCCCTACGAAGCCCGGGACATGATCCTCCAGCTCAAGCCGAATGTCCTGACCCTCGATATTGAGATGCCGAAAATGGATGGCATCACCTTCCTGAAAATCCTCTCCACTCAGCACCCCGTGCCGGCCGTGGTTTTCAGCTCCCTGAGCGCGCAGGGGTCTCAATACGCCCTGCAGGCCCTCGAGGCCGGCGCGGTGGATGTTCTCGCCAAACCCTCGGGGGGAACCTTCAGCGCCGACCTCGCGCGCGAACTCATCTCGAAAGTCAAAGCCGCCGCCGGTTCGACCCGCATCGCCCGCCCGGCGCCTCCCTCCCCGCTTGGCGTCTACGCTTCCGCCATCAACAACTCCCGCCCCGGCCAGATCATTCTCATCGGCTCCTCCACAGGCGGCACCGAGGCGCTCAAGGACATCCTCCCCGTCCTGCCGCCGAACCTTCCGCCCATCTGCATCGTTCAACACATCCCCGCCGGCTACAGTGCCGCGCTTGCCAAGCGGCTCAATGAACTTTCCAAACTCGAGGTCCGCGAGGCCGTGGATGGCGAACCGCTCGAGCGCGGCAAGGTCCTCATCGCGCCCGGCGATTTGCACATGGTGCTCGTGAAGCGCGGCGCGGATGGCTACGGCGTTCGACTCAAGCAAGGCCCGAAAGTCAACCAATGCCGCCCCTCCGTCGATGTGCTCTTCGAGTCCGCCACGCCTCTTGTCGGCAACAAGGCCGTCGCGGGAATCCTCACCGGCATGGGCGAGGACGGCGCGCGGGGCCTGCTGGCCTTGCGGAATGCGGGTTCGAAAACTTTCGCCCAGGATGAAAAAACCTGCGTCGTTTACGGCATGCCCCGAAAGGCCTTCGAAGCCGGCGGCGTGCAAAAGCAAGTCGCCCTCGGCGACATCGCCACGCACATCGTGAAATGCGTGGCCGGCACCGCAGCGCAAGCGCGCTGAGGCTTCTCGACCGACCTACCCCAGCCGCGTCTTCGCGTCCGCGGAGAGGTTTTCCCACAGGCGCGCGAGGGAGGATTTGACCGACTCGCGGGCCTCGGCGACCTCGGCGGGCGTGAAGGATTTTCCAGCTCCGGGGACTTTCGCTCCGAACATGTAGTATTTGATTTTCGGCTCGGTGCCGGACGGGCGGATCGCCACGCGGCGGCGGTCGGCGAGCGTGACCATCAACATCGCCTCGGCGGGAATGCGGTCGCCCTCGACATCGTGGATCGTGTCGGTGGCGAAGTTGAGCATTTCGACGACCTTGGCGCCGTCGATCTCGGTCGGGGGGTTGGCCGCGTAGGAATCGACGAGTTTTTTGATCTGCGCGGCTCCGGCGGCACCGTCCATCGTGAGGGATTCGCCGCGTTCGAGGTAAACGCCGAACTCTGCGAAGATGCGGTCGAGCAGGCCGACGAGCGTGAGGTTTTGGGATTTCGCGTAGGCGGCGGCCTCGGCGATGAGGACGGCGGCAGAGTTACCATCCTTGTCGCGCACAAAGTCGGAGGCGCTGTAGCCATAGCTCTCCTCGCCACCGAAGACATAAAAGCTCGAGTGCTCAAGGCGCAGGCGGCGGGTGGTTTCCTCGGATAGCGAGGTGTAATCGGCGCGGAGGTTGGCCGGGATGGCGGATTCGTATTTCCCGAGCTTTTCGCCGATGTATTTGAAACCAGTAAGGGTCTCGACGCAGCGGAGGCCGAATTTTTCGGCGATGGCTTTTTGAAGATCGGTGGTGACGAAGGTCTTGATGATCACGCCGCGCGAGCGGTTGGAGTCGTTGAGGATGCCTTTCTCGAAAAACCGCGACGCGCGATACCACGCGAGAATCGAGCCGATCTGGTTGCCGGTGAGGAGTTCCATTTCCCCGGCGGCGTTGCGGGCGGCGATGCCCATGCGGTCGTCGTCGGGATCGGTGGCGATGACGAGATCCGCACCGGTGCGGTTGGCTTGCGCGATGGCCATGGAAAGCGCCTCGGCGTTCTCGGGGTTCGGGGATTTCACAGTGGGGAACCGGCCGTCGGGAATTTCCTGCTCGGCGACGGCGTCGCACTGGAAGCCCAAGCGCGCGAGCATCGGCTTGATGATCACGCCGCCGACGCCGTGGAGCGGGGTGTAGACGATTTTGAGGGAATTTTCTCGGCGGATGAGTTCGGGATCAATCGGCAGAGTGGCGAGGCGGGCCATGTAGGCCTCGTCGATCTCGACGCCCATCGGAATCACCCGGCCGCGCTGGGCCTCGGGAACCGGCGGGAAATTTTCGCTCTCGACGGCGTTGACCTTTTCAATGATCGCGGTGGCGTGGGGCTCGGTGACCTGGCAGCCGTCCTCGAAGTAAACTTTGTAGCCGTTGTATTCGGGTGGGTTGTGGCTGGCGGTGAGGTTGATGCCCGCCTGGGCCTTCACATGGCGCACGGCAAAGGACAGCTCGGGCGTGGAGCGCGGGCCTTCGAAAAGATAGGCGTCGCAGCCGAGGTCGGTGATGACTTTGGCGGCGAGTTCGGCGAATTCGCGGGAGAAAAACCGGGTGTCGTGGCAGAGGCAGACGGCGGGTTTGCCGGAGCGGCCCTGCTTGGCGAAATGCTCCTTCACATAATACACGAGCCCCTGGGTGGCGCGGCTGATGTTGTAGGGATTCATTGCGTTCGTGCCCACGCAGGCGAACTCGGGACGGCCGAGTGGCTGGGGTTGACCCTGCTCGGCTTTCGTGACGACGGCGCCGATCGTTTTGCCCCGCAAGCCGCCGGTGCCGAAGGCGAGGGTGCGGAAAAAGCGGTTGTTCAGCTCCGCCCAGTTCCCGACGTCGGCCAATTCCTCGATCGAGGCGCGATCGATCGGCGAGGAGCTTTTGGCGAGAAGTCCGTGGATGTATTTAGCGGACTCGGGGAGAAGTTTTCCGTCCGTGACGGCTTGCTGGATCGAGGCTTCGAACGTGCTCATGCCGTCTGGAATACCACGCCCCGCGCGAAATTGTCCATGCGTGGGTTGATCCGAGTCCCCGCGCGAGGCGAGACTTTCGGATTTCTGGGGCATTCCCCTACCCTCAGGCTTGCATTACCTAGGGGATCAGCGATGATTTGAGCTCGTTCGTTTTCAAGCCCATCAGCACCTCTCCTATTGTTTCATGAAAAAACTACTCCGCAAAATCCGGGTTACTAACAGTGTGTTTCTTATTGGAACCTTTGCCACCACTTGCACGGCGGTGCCGTATTATCTCTGGACCTACGGGCTGGATCTCTTCCAGATCGCGCTATTCCTTTTCTTCGCTATCTCCACGGCGATGAGCATCACGCTGGGCTATCATCGGCTTTTTTCCCACCTCACCTTCCAAGCAAGCCGGATCGTGAGGCTCTACACGCTGCTTTTCGGCGCGGCGGCCTTCGAAGGTTCCGCTCTTGGTTGGTGCGCGGACCATCGCCGACACCACAAACATGTGGATCACGAGGAGGATCCCTACGACATCAACCGGGGTCTTTTCCACGCTCACATCGGCTGGCTGCTCTTCCGTCGCGGCCCCGAATCGCCGCTCACTTGGGTGAGGGATTTGCAAAAAGACAAACTCGCCTGGCTCCAGCATGAATATTATGTGCCGATCGCGATGTTTATGAGTTTTGTTCTGCCAACGGCCATCGGTTGGGTCTATGGTGGACCCACTGCGGCACTCGGAGCCTTCCTCATCGCCGGCGTGGCTCGGGTCGTGTTCGTGCATCACATGACATTCTGCATCAATTCCCTCTGCCACTGGATCGGCAAGCGCCCGTATTCCAGCAATGTCTCGGCACGCGACAGCCTGCTCATGGCGATTTTCACGTTTGGCGAGGGCTACCACAACTTCCACCACGAATTTCAGCACGATTATCGCAATGGCGTGAAGCCCTGGCAGTTCGACCCCACCAAATGGACGATCTGGCTCCTCGAAAAAGTCGGCCTCGTGCATGGACTTCGCACTGTGCCGGAGGAAAAAATCATCAAAGCCGAGGTGCGCGAGCACGAACGCCAGCTCGAGGCGAAATTGCAAGCCACGCCTGTGGCCGACTCATTCCATGCGATGGTCGAATCCGCCCGCGCTCAAATGAACGAGGCGTTGCTCAGCTGGGAGGAATTGCTGGTCGAATACCGCGCCGTCGTGGCCGGCCAAAAGGAAGTATCCCGCCGCGAAATGGCTGAACTCCAGAAGCAAGTGCAAGAGGCCGCCGGGGAATTCCGCAAATCCCTGCGCGCCTGGCTCGATACCTGGCAGGTTCTGCCCACGCCGCAGGCGGCTTGAGCTAAAATTCCTTTGCCGATAAGGCAATGCGTTGCTGTGAAGAAAGGTAATCCCCAGTGAGCGGATATTGATATTCCCGACGCGACCGTCGCGTCCCCGCAGTGGATCAGAGGCCAGAGCCAGCGCTCTGG
Organism: Verrucomicrobiota bacterium; assembly: GCA_026398255.1. Lineage (GTDB taxonomy): Bacteria > Verrucomicrobiota > Verrucomicrobiia > Chthoniobacterales > Terrimicrobiaceae > UBA967. The sequence goes on along the minus strand of JAPLTG010000004.1, from coordinate 10,946 downwards.
GTCAGCCTTGATTCAGGAGACCACTGCCGATGCCGCCATTGGCATCTGGAAAAAAGGTATCGATGGGTTGAGTTACCAAGAAGAATTGCGAACCGAGTAGAACCGTATTTGCCCGAAATTTTAATACCAAAGGCCGCTTTCATTTGGACTTGTGAAGTGTAGGCGTCCCGCCTGCGGGCGGAAATTGTTCGATGGCAGGCGGGACGCCCGCCCTACAAAAAATCGCAAATCGCCACAAAAGTGTTATCCAAGACCCCCTTTGCAACTCTGGATCTCCGCGTTCCGGCGCCTCAGCGGGACAATGTTCCCCCCTCCCCTACCGGGTCTTTTCGCGGATCAGCGCCATCGCCTCCTCGATCCGGGTTTTTAATTCGGGGGGGAGGTTTTCAGGGGGCGAAGATTTTTTTCCAGTCGGTTTTCATGTCCACGACGATCCACCCGCGTTTGGGGGCGTCGGCGAGGGCTTCGACGAGTTTGCCGCTGCTTTTGGGGCTGGAATCGTAGGCGTATTCGCGGTCGGCGTCGGTGTGGTGGACGATGAGGCCGAAGGACGGATGCGGGTTGTTGATGGTCGTGTATTCCAACATGGCTTTGTCGCCGTCACTGTTTCCGAAACAAGCGATGGGGCGGCGTCCGAGGAATTGGTGGATGGCGACTGGCTTCCCGGATTTGTCGTCGATGAAAAGGTCGTTCATGGTTTTCACCAACACGGGACCGGAGTCGCGGAGTTCAAAGACGGTGCGGGTGTTTGAGCCAATGACTTGCTCGGGCGGGATGCCGTAAACGCGCTCTGAATCCATTGGCGCGGAGAAATTCCAACACCTCGAGCATGGGCTGGTAGGCGAGTTGGTCGTAGGGGCGGTCAAAGCGAGGGTGCTTGGCGTTGGCGAACCAGGCGCGGACGCGGTCGGCGAATTCTTCGGTGGTCATGCCAGAGCCGGTGAGGTCGATGATGTGGAAGAGGCCTTTGTAGTGGTCGGCGAGGAGCGTGGGGAGGTCGCCAGCGAGGGCGGCTTGCACCATCGGATCGTCTTTCCATGCGGGTTCGTCGGGCAGGCGGCGTTTCAATTCGTCGAGCGCGAAGGAGAGCTGAAACGGCATGGGGTTCTCAGGCCAGAGCGTGCCGTCGTTGTCAAAAACGGCGAGGCGCTCGGAAGCTGGAACGAACCCCTTGGAGTCGGGGTCGGTGACTTTGGCGACGAAGTCGAGAATGGCTTGCTTGGCCGGGCCGGAGTTCCAGGAGGGAAGCGGATCGGCAGCGGCTTCGGAAATAAGCGCGCAGGCCAGCAGCAGGAAAAAAACACAGGACATTTTTTTCATTGGATAGGGCCAAGGGCTTGCGGGGTGGCTTGGATGTCTTTTGCCGCGAGCGCTTCGAGGGCGCGGGGGGAGAGGGACCCGTCGGTGACGAGCAGGAGGGATTGGAGATTGGGGTTGGTTTTTTTCATCTCCAGAAATTCGTTGGCGCGGGATTCGAGATTCGGGGTCCAAAGAATGAGGTCGGCGCCGACGGCCACGACGAGCATTCCGTCGCGGTCGATGGCGCAGGGAATGCCGTTCATGGTGCGGAATTCCGTGATCGGCGCGCGGTCCTGGTGGTGTTTTTCAAAGAGGCGGGTCATTTGGACAAAATAAACGGCATCCTCGAGGGATGTGGCTTGGGAGGCTTGCGCGAGGACCGGATCGGGGTTTTGGCCGATGGCGGCAAGGGTGGCGACGATGGCGGCTTTTTGCCAGGGGTTGAACGAGGGGTTGAACGAGGGGTTGGAGAGAAAGGAGGAGATATTTGCGGGAGACGCGCCAAGGGCTTGGAGGGCGGCGCGGTTTTTTGATTCGAGTTCGGCAGGAGACGATTCGACGAGGGCTCGTTGAAAGGTTTGGTTCATGTTCACTGCCGAGATCGCGGTGCCGACTCCGCCGCCGACGAGCAGGCCGGAGAAGTTCATCAGCGTCGCCCCGGCCGCCATGGCGCGGGCGGCCTTGTCGAGTTCGGCCTGCAAAACGGAATCGGAAGTGAACGGGCTCACGCCGAGTTTGAGGGCGAGTTCGGCTTTCGCGCGATGCACGCCGAGGGCTCCCTCCAGCGCCTGAGTCGCGCCGACATTTCCTTCGCCCATGCTTTTGACGGTATTTCCGATCCGACCGAAAAATTTGGAGGCCCCCTGCGGCAGGTTTTTCGCGGTGCCGACGGGATCTTTTACAGCAGCTCCGACGCTTTGGATTTTTTCGCCTCCGGATTTCAGAAGCGCCTTGCCGAACTCGGCAGATTTGTTCATTTCGCGGAGCGAGGCGATGGCCTGGAGTTCGCGGACGCGGTTAGCGAGGAGTTGAGTTCCCGTGATCTCTTCGCGGGCGGTGCCGTTGAAAAGTTCGTAGGTCGTATGGAGGCCGTCGGCATTGGCATTTGCGCCGATTTTGCATGGGCTGTTTTGAATCCATGCCGGTGGGAGAAGTTCCGCAGCGGGAACGAAACCGGGCGTGTCGTAGTTCGAGACTTCCGCGCCGAAAGCAGTGGCCAGCGCAGCGGGCAGCAGGAGAAGAAGGAAGGCTTTGATCATAAGCTCAGCGCAGGGACTCTTCAGCTTTGGATCACTCGCATGGCTGGCAGAGGTCCGGTGACGCCTGCCTCATCGAGGGCTTTTTTTGCAGCCTCGTTGAGGGTGAATTGGGCGGCCCAGAAGTTCTCGGGCTTGCACCAGGCGCGGAGTTCCATCGTGTATTTATTTTCGCCAAGGGTGGTGAGAACGGCGACCGGCGCGGGTTCGGGGAGGACATGGGGATTGCCTGCTGTGATGCCGAGCAGCGTGGCGCGGACTTTTTCCGGGGCGTTGGTTCCACCGACCGTGCAAGGAACGATGACCGCCCGTTTCGGATGGGCGCTGAAGTTTGTGATGTTCGCGCCGGTGATGGCTGAGTTGGGCACGACGATTTTCTTGTTGTCGAGGGAGGCCAGCGTGGAGGTGAAAATGCCGATGTCTTCCACGGTGCCTTCGGTGCCGCCGGCGGAGATGTAGTCGCCGCGTTTGAATGGGCGAAAGAATACCAACAGGAACCCGGAGGCGAAGTTCGAGAGGTTGCCTTGAAGCGCCAAGCCGATGGCCAAGCCCGCGGCGGCGATGAGAGCGGCGAACTGGGCCGTCGGAATGCCAATCTGCCCGAGCGCGGTCACGATCACCATCACGAGAATGAGGCCGTGGAGGATATTGGCGATGTAGGTATTGACGGTTTGATCGGTGCCCCGGCGGTTCAGCGAGTTGATGAGAGCCGAGCGGATCAGACCCGCTACCCAGGTGCCTACGACATAGATGGCGATGGCGCCGAGCAGGGAGAGGGCGAACTTGATTCCATTTGTTGATACCCAGGCAGTGGCGGAGGCGAGTATTTCTTGGGCTGCGGTGAGATTTTCCTGAGCGGAGGATGAAAGAGCGTTTGTTGGCATGATGGTTGAGGAGAGTTGATGAAACGGCGGGTGATTTTTCGGGGTTTTTCTCTACTGGGATAAATTGGTGACCGACTCCATCACGCGGTCGAGATTGAAGCTGCCGGGCTTCTGACGGGGCGGGAATTCTTTGAAACTTTGCAGCCAGTTGCCGACATACGAGGCGGCTGGCGCGATGACGAACATGTGCTCGAGATACCAGCGGTCATAGCCCATCCCGATGTCCTGGGCCAACTCGAAGGGATCCATGCGAAGATTGGAGACCATCGGCGCGCGGAGTGCCTCGAAGGGTTGCTGCCAGACATGCATTCCGTGGGCATTTTGTTTGAGGAAGGTGATTTTCCAGTGGTCGTAGCGGAGCGCGGCGACACTGCCGTCATCGGTCCAGTAGATGAATTCGCGGCGGGGCCACTCGGCTTCGCCTTGGAGCGCGGGGAGGAGATTGTAGCCGTCGATGTGGACTTTGTAGGAGCGGTCGCCAATTTTTGCGCCTTTGAGGAGTTGGTCTTTGGCGTCGGGATTTCCGGCTGCGGCGACGAGCGTGGGCAGCATGTCCTCGTGCGCGCCGATGTCGTTGATCACGGTGCCGGGCTGGATCACGCCGGGCCAGCGGATGAAGGTGGGCACGCGGTAGCCGCCTTCCCATTGGGTGTTTTTCTCGCCACGGAACATGGTAGTGCCGCCATCGGGCCATGTGAAAGCCTCGGCGCCGTTGTCGGAGGAATACATGACGATGGTGTTCTCATCGAGGCCGAGTTCCTTGAGTTTCGCGAGCACTTGGCCGACATGGCCGTCATGCTCGACCATGCCATCGGCATAAATGCCGAGGCCGGTTTTTCCATCGGACTCCTCCTTGAGGTGGGTAAAGATGTGCATGCGGGTGGAATTCCACCAAAGGAAGAAGGGTTTTTCCTCCTTGGCGGAGCGCTCCATGAAGTCGAGGGCTTTTTCATTCACTTCCTCGTCGATGGTCTCCATGCGTTTCTTGGTGAGCGGGCCGGTGTCCTCGATGCGACCGTCGGCAAAACTGTGGATGACGCCGCGGGGGCCGAATTTCTTTTTGAACTCGGGGTCCTTCGGGTAGTCGGGATTCTCGGGTTCCTCCTCGGCGTTGAGGTGATAGAGATTGCCGAAAAATTCGTCGAAGCCGTGGTTGGTCGGGAGCATGTCGTCGCGGTCGCCGAGGTGGTTTTTTCCGAACTGGCCGATGTCGTCGCCCCAAATGACGAGGATGTTTGGTTTTTTGTCGGCCGCCTGGGATGCAAGCGGTGTGAAGATCGCCAAGGCGGCGAGGAGGAGTCGGGATGGGATTTTCATGTGAAAGGAAAAGGCGAATCGAGCTCAATAGCGGGCTGCTCTCCCACGAGCTATGCAGAAATCGTGGATTTGCTTGGCGGGCAGGAACCGAGCCTTGATACCATCGTAGCGACCCACAAAAAAGCGGCCACCCGGTATGCGAAATAATTCATCCCCCTCCCCATCCGGTCAGGTCCTTAGCGGAGTGATCAAACGCGAAGGCATCGAGGGCATGGCCCTGACCGTGCGACAGTTTTTCGATCTTGATGCGGTCCAACTCGAGCCGGGGGACTCGCAGACGCAGATCGATTTCATCGCGGCGGGCGGGGTGATTTTTTACCATGAGCGATACCCATTGCACACCCACCTGCGGGGCGAGTTGCTGGGTGGACGCTTCGGGCTGGCGCTGCCGATCGGCGGGCCTCCCATCAAGTTTGCTGGCGAGGAAATGCACACGCATTGCCTGGCCTCGGCGATGAGCGGCGAGGAAATGGATGTCCATGCCGTCGGCGGCCTCCGGCAGATCGTGGTTTTGGTGGACCAATCCCGTTTGCTTGAGATGGCAGGTGAAGCCGGCCTGCCGAGGGATGTTCTCCGGGCGCTGCAGCCGGGCCGTTCGACCATGCCGTTGATGGCAAAACCATCTTCGGTGGCCGGCTTCACCGCGAAAACGCAGCGACTCCTGCACTCCGCCTCGAAGGGCCATTTGAATCTGGATCGGGAGGCTCTGGAGGACTTGGTTTACAGAGAAATCCTGTCCCTTGTGGATGTGAAGAGTTTGCCGTGTGGCCATCCTTCTGCCGCAGTGCTGGTGCGGCGCGCCACGGAGATCGCTGATGCCACCCCGGAGCCAATCCCTGTGGCCCGGCTGTGCAATCTCCTGCGCGTGAGCCAAAGCACCTTGGAATTCTCCTTCAAGAAAATCACCGCCCTTACTCCACACACATTTTTCCTGAGGCGAAGATTGAACCGCGCCCGAACGGCACTGCTGGAAGCGGATCGCAGCGAGGGGCGAGTGACGGATATCGCCATGAATCTCGGCTTCACCGAATTGGGGCGCTTCGCGGTGCGTTATCGCCAGATGTTTGGCGAGTCGCCCTCCGAGACTCTTCACCGCCAGACAAGAACGACAGTGCCGATGTCTTTTTGAAGACCGCGGCCTCTTTTCCTACCGAGTCTTTTCGCGGATCAGCGCCATCGCCTCCTCGATCCGGATTTTTAATTCGGGGGGAGGATTTTCTTTAAGGGCGGCTTGGTAATTTTCGAGCGCCTGATCGGGGAAGCCGAGTTTCGACCAAGCCTGACCCAGGAGCAGGTGGAGGTTGCCGCAAGGCAGGTGGCGTTTTTTGGAGAGGGCGAGGAGTTTTTCCAGAGCCTCGACCTCGGTGGAGGGGTCGTTGCCGGCGCTGGCAATGCGCGCTTGGAGTCGGAGGATTTGGGTATCGTTCGGATGAAGCGCGGCGAGGGAGGCAATCTCGGCGGAGGCTTTGGAAACCGCGCCGGATTCGAACATCGCCAGAGCGAGAAGATAGGATGCCGTCGCGGAGTGCGGCATGAGTTTGAGGACCTTCTTGGCTGCCTCGCGGGCGACGCTCCATCGGCCCTCCCCCGTGGCCAGGCTGGCGGAACACAAAAGCACATGCGGATTGTCGGGATCGAGTTCGAGCGCATGACTCATGAGTTTCCCGGGGGATTCGGAACGCTGAACGGCCTCAAGAATCAACGCGGACTGGGCGAGATAGACGGCCTGATTGGCGGGATTCGGGAAGAGGATTTGGGCGGACTCGACGGTTGGCTCCTCCATGGCACTGCCGCCACGCACAAAAAGAACCCCGTGGTTGTCGGCAGCCGCAAGACGCCAACCAGGCAAGGCTGAGAGCATTTCCAAAAGCGGATTGGCTGGCGCGAGTTGGCCGGAGACAACCACGGCGGAAAAAGGTGACTTCCGATCTTCAGCGCGCCACTCGGCGGGAAAAGCAGATAAGCGCGCGGATTCGGCAAGGGAGGACTTGGGTTCGATTTTTTCCGGCGCAAAAAGTGGCGCGAGGAAAAGGGCGTTCGGGCTGAAAAAAATGCGCCCCTGGATTTTTAAGGCCTTGCCCAAAAGCTCGGACGGCACGAGCAGGCGCGGATCGTGGATTCTGTGACGCCAAACCGAAAAACCATTCCACGCACCCCACGCAAAAACTCCCAACGCCAGCAGCGGAAGCAAACGCCGACCCCGTCGAACCAAATTCCATGGAAGCCGCAAGACCAGTGCGGACGCGAGGAGCAACGAGAGAAAAACCGGCACGGCCGTTCCCAAGCCACGGAGCACATCAGCGGCCATCCAGCCGCCCGACTCGTAGGCGAGCGCCACGAGTTTGTCGCGCAGTCCCGCTTCGACCAGCCCATGACGCGCGGCGAATCCCGAGGCGGCGCGCTGCATGGTTTCGGCGTGGTCGAAAAAACTCCCCGATCCGGCGGCGATGGCAGCGGCAAGACAGAGGGCAAGGAAGGCGAACTTTTTCACTTCGGATCGGGACTGGCGGTTTGCCAACGAGATTGAGGAGGACTAGGAGTTTCCAATGCCTACTTACAAAATTGTCGGCGTTTTTCTTACTATGGGTCTTTTCGGATTAATCGGCAAAGTCAAAGCCTTGGAGGTCGGTTCGCCTGCTCCCGACATCACGGCCCTGGATGAAAACGGTGCGGAATTTCGATTCACCGATGCCTACGCGAAGGGACCGGCTTTGGTTTTCTTCTATCCCAAAGCCGACACGCCCGGTTGCACGGCGCAGGCTTGTTCGTTGCGCGACGCGTTCGAGAGTCTTCAGGCCAAAAATCTGCAAATCGTCGGCGTGAGCCGCGACACGGCGGAGTCGCAAAAAAAATTCCAGGAACACTACAAACTCCCCTTCCCGCTCATCGCCGACGCGGATGGGAAGGTCGCCGAGGCGTTTGGAGTTCCTGCCATGTTGGGCGTGCTGCCGGTCACAAAACGCCAGTCGTTTTTGATCAAAGACGGCAAAATCGTATGGAAAGCCGAGTCGGCTCAAACCGCCAAGCACGCCGCAGAGGTTCAGGCCGCGCTGGATTCGCTCAAGTAGCGAGCGCGAAAAAATTCTCAGCGCGGCGCGGCGCCGATCAAGTCTTGCACCGAGGCGAGGCTGCCGCGACGCAGGATCATGAAACACATGCCGTCCATTTCGCGGATCGCGGCGGCATACAATTCATCGATCGGAGCCGAGCGCCATTCGCCCTCGGGAAGATCGATTCCGAATGGCTCGGCCGGGAAAACAAGGAAGCGCGCATTGCGTTGCGGAATGGTAACGACGGCCACCGGCTGGTTGTTGATTTTCAGGATTCCCCCGCTTTCGGCAAGATTGGCCGCGAGATGTTCTGGGACTTTGAAGCCATCAAATCCCTTCATCAAAAACCAATCCTCCACCTCGCCGGAGGGCTCTCCAACGGGGTCCAATGGCTCGTCTTCCAATTCAATAACCCGCTCGGCGATCTCAGCGGCGTCGGGGGGGAATGCCGCCGGACGGCCTAGAAAATTCCAGGTCAGCACGAGCACCAGCAGGAGAAATCCAATCCCCGCCGCCAAAATCGCGGGATCCCGAGGGTTGATCCTTCCGGCTGGCAGGGCGGAGACTTTCGAGGCAAGGGATTCCTCGACCTCGAAAGGAACACCCGCCGCTCCCAGAATCTTGCGCGCTCGAGCATCGATGTTGGTTTGTTCGTCGAACTCCGCCTGGAGTTCGGGCGAGCGTTCAAGCGCTTTCATGGCCTTTTGAACCAGCGGCGACTTGATTTCGTTCGGCTCGTCGAGGTAAGACGCAAGGAGCCCTCTGGCAGTGCGGGGGTTCATGCGGAGGCAGGGAGCTTTTGGGCGAGTTCCGCCCTGGCGTTGGCTAGAATTCCGGGAAGATCTTTCTCGGCCCGACCGATCACATTGGCCAATTGCTCGGGGGCAAAAAACCGGAAGTAGAGAAGCACGAGAGCGCTGCGACCCGGTTCTTGGAGTTCGTGAAAAGGAAACAGGCCGGCTGGCCCTGTAAAATCGGCCTCAGCCAATCGCGGCAGGCCCGACGATTCCCGCAGGAGCTTGGCAAAAAATAACCGTCTCCGCCGCCATGAGGTCACCACATCGTGGCGTGAGATCATTTCGCCGAAGACGGAATCCAGCAATGCCGTGGCCTTCGTCGAGGAGCCGGACAAGATCGCCGCGAAAAGCCAAGCGGAACGCAAAAATCGCCAATCTTTCGGGAGGTGGGACATGGTTGAACCGAAAACTAATCCCCACTTCGCTCGGGGCTCAAGACTCGATTGCCCGCTGTGGACAATGACCACTCCTTGATTTCCACGGGTCTGACTTTGATTCAGGCCCGCTCCACTGCAAAAAGAGTGGCTGCCCCGCATGGACTCGAACCATGAATAATGCCTCCAAAGGGCACTGTGTTACCATTACACCACAGGGCAAACGGAGATTCATATTGCCGACGGCGCGCGGGGGACGCAAATGTTTTCCATGAGCAAAAAATTTCGCAACCGGCTGCTCGCTCTTTTTTGCCTACTCGTTTTTCTCGGACTTGGAGGTGTGTTTTACGTGAAATGGGTCGTTCAGCGGCCATTCGCCGTGATTCTTTTTTTAGCGGACAACCTGACTCCATCGGTGCTCACACCGGCCCGGAACTACGAGGGTGGCGCGGATCACCGCCTCGCTCTCGAGTCCTTTCCCTACCTCGCTCTCGCCAGGACCCACGCGAATGATTTCGCTGTTTGCGATGGGGCGGCCGCGGCGACCTCAATCGGCACAGGCCGCAAGGGCAACAACGGCTCTCTGGGCGTGGTGAGTGGAAACACCAAACTCCCAAATCTTCTGGAAATCGCGGCGCAGTGCGGTCGCCTTACCGGCCTTGTCTCCAATGCCTCGCTCACGGATGCCACGCCGGCGGCCTTTTACGCCTCCACCTCCGACCCCCTCGACTACATGACGATCTCCAGGCAGCTCGCGGAGAATCCCACCATCGATATTCTTCTCGGCGGTGGCGCGGCGGATTTTTTGCCGACGCTCCAAGGTGGCCGGCGCCAGGATGGACGAGATCTCCTCCAAGAAATGCGGGAGCGAGGCTACGATGTGGCCCTGACGCAGACGGAACTCGAGCAAACCCCGCGCTGGCGCAGCCCAAAAACTCTCGGCCTTTTCGCCATGGGAAATCTGGCTTTTGCCGATGAAGTCGCGGCGGCCGCCACCCAGCCTTCGCTCGCCACGATGGTCCGCCACGCGATCCAATTGCTCCAATACAACCAGCGCGGATATTTGTTGGTCGTCGATGCCGCCCTCGCTGGAAAATCGGGAACTCAAAACGAGGGCGAGCGGACTCTGCGCGAACTCCTCGCGCTTGATGATGCCGTGCGGGAAGCCAAAGCTTATGCGGGCGAAGACGCGCTGATCATCGTCGCCGGAAAGCGAAATGTCGGGGGACTTCGCCTAAATGGATACCCCTTCCGAAACGACAAAGGCGCCGGACTTTTGGGAACAAACGCGCAAGGTGTGCCATCGATCACCTGGTCCACCGGCCCCGAGTCGGGCACGCGCGTCACGCCAGAGGGGCCCGTATCCACCGAACCCGCCGCGAGCAAGCGCGCCGCTGCGATTGGCACAGCCGAAGACGCCGTGGTCGTTGCCACCGGACCGGGTTCCGAAAAAATCCATGGCTTTCTCGACAACACGGATCTTTTCAGGATCGTCGAAAAAGGTCTTTGATCGCCGTCGCCGTTGGCTGAGATTGGAGACGAATCGAAGAGATTTTTGATCATGAAAGTTCACCTGCGCCAGATTCCTGAAGGGGAGACCCTGCATGTGGAGGGAGAAGAAAATGCGGAACCGCTCGGCCTCGAGGAGGCGGGCGTCACGGCCGTCTCACCGCTAAGCTACTCGCTCGATGTTGGCTTGAGTGACGGAGGGCTTTTTGCCACTGGTCGGTTGGCCGTGCGCGTTCGGATGGAATGCGTGTCCTGCTTGGAAAATTTTGAGCGCGATATCGTGGTGGATCCCTTTTCCCTGCAGATGGACTTGCCGAGTGGCGAGTTGATAGACTTGACCCCGTTGGCTCGGGAGGATATTCACCTCAGCCTGCCTGCGCATCCCAGGTGCGACAGTAATGGAGAACCGAAATGCCCTGCCTCGCGTGAAGGCGTGCCGGGTTTTGACAGGCAACCGGCC
>JAPLTG010000040.1 GCA_026398255.1 Verrucomicrobiota bacterium | reverse complement strand
AGGCCGAGGTATTGGTGTTGATTACTACTGACATATCCGTTGTCTTTCTATTGCGGAGTCCGTTCCGCTGTCGGGCCGTTTTGGTTCACTGTTCGACCTCAGTGTTGGAGATTCTTCCCCTTGGTTGTATGAATCGGCAGGAAATCAATCGGCCTTTAGAGATTTTTGTGCGCCCCTTTAAATTTTTTTTAAAACCAACCCCTCTTCTTTGATGCCCAAGCCTCCTGATCTCTCATTATCGCTCGTCTTAATCGCGAAAAATGAAGCCGCATTCCTTGCGCGATGCCTCGACTCCGCTAAAGGCGTCGCCAGCGAAATGATCGTGGTAGACACAGGCTCCACAGATGACACCTCAGACATCGCTCAAAGCTGCGGGGCACGGGTTTTAAATTTCAAATGGTGCGACGACTTCAGCGCCGCACGGAATGAAGGTCTCGAGGCCGCCAGAGGTCGATGGATTCTGGTTCTCGATGCCGATGAATACTTGCCCGAAGCGAGCATTTCAGCGCTGCACACTTTGATCGATGGCCCCGCCGATCGCGCCTACCATTTATTGAACAAAAGCAGCTCGGATGGCGGCAAGACCGGCATGGTTGGAAAAATCGTCCGGCTTTTTCCAAACCGCCCGGAGATCCGCTTCGAATGGCCCGTCCACGAGCAAGTGGTTACCAGCCTCAACCGCGCGGGAGTCCCGATCCACGACACCTCGATCGAGATCATCCACACCGGCTATTCCAGTCCCGAGATCAACGCTGCCAAGCAGGAGCGCAATCTTCGCATCCTCGAAAAAGCCAACGCCAACGACCCTGACCCGCATCCGATGGCATTATTTCTCCAAGGCGGGGCGCTGCTTGACCTCGGCCGCATTTCCGAGGCTTTGGAGTTTTACAGGCGCTGCGCCGATTTAACGGCGGTGACCGGGGGAGTGGCGCATGGCGCCCGCGTTCGAATGGCCACCTGTCTCGCCGCCCTCAAAAGACCGTCGGACATTCTAACCTTGCTTCCGCCCGAGCCTCCCGCCGACTGGCACCCGGAAATGCTTCTTTATGTCGGCGAGGCCTTGATCCACGCTGGCCGCGCCGAGGAGGGGGTGAATTTTCTCGGCCTGGGATTGGCCTCCGAAAACCGCGCACTGATTCCGGCCTACGATCCTGTGAGGGTCAAAGCCCGTTGCGCGATGGCGATGGCTGGCGCGTTTGAAAAATCCAACATTCAACTCGCCGTTGGCCTGCTGAAACTCGCGGCGGCATCGATCCAGCAAGGAAGAGAAATCACTCCTGCTGACCTGGAGGCCCTCCTGGGCCCGGCTTGATTTCGCCTGGAAACGAATTTTGAGATCAGGGCAGGAATGCCGTGTGTTTTTTTGATAACATACCCTGTGCTCATCAGACTGAACTACAGACCAGTCATCCTCTACGCTCTCTGTGACCTTTGACTCGGTCGTTCCCACTCCCTCGCCCTTCGGGCCAACCTTCGGTTGCTCTTCCTCCAAGATTCCCACCTTTCCGGTTGTGGTTAATTTCTTCTGAATTTGAGGTCAGCGCGCCTCGGCCATTTGCAGAAGCGCCACCTCAAACTCGCGGGCGAAATCCGGGGCGTTCATGAGCAGCGAGGATTTCAGCCGGTTGCGCATGCCAGCACGGAGCTCTACAAGCCGGTCAATGTCGCCCGCCAGCGCGGCGGCCTTGCCGATGTAATCTTCCCGATTTTGGCCAATTAATTCCTCCAGGCCGACCGCCGAGAGCAGACTCACTCCCACGCGCGAGACATGGGCCCCGCCAGCGCGAGTCACAACGGGACAGCCCATCCACATTGCCTCGCAGGTGGTGGTGGTGCCGTGATAGGGGAAGCTGTCTAGAGCGATATCCACCTCGTGGTAATGGTTCAAATGCTCGTGAATTTTCCGTGTATGGCCAAAAAAATCGAGGCGCTCTGCGGCGATGCCTTTTGCGGTGAAAAAGTCCTTCAGCTCGTTTTTCACTCGATCGTCGGTGAGGGTTCTGGCCTTCAGGCGCAGGTGCGAGTCGGGAACCTTGATCAAAATCTCCGCCCACATGTCGAAAAGCGCGGGGTTGAGTTTCGCCATGTTGTTAAAGCAACCGAAAGCGATGTGGCCGTTTCGCTGGAATGGCAATGTCCCCACCTCGGGTGCCTCGGCATCGGGCTCGTAGCACCAGGCGCAACGCGACAACCGGATGAGCCGCTCGGTGTGGAATTTTTCCGTCATCCCAACAGGGTCCACCAACTCGTCGGTGATGCGGAAATCAATCGCCGGCAGGCCCGTCGTTCCAGGGTAGCCTAGATAGCTCGCCTGAAGCGGCGCGGGTTTCAACGCGAGAACACCCATGCGATTGTAGGCCGTGTGACCGGACAACTCGAAAAGGATATCCACGCGGTCCTCGTGGATTTTTTTCGCCAGCGCCTCATCGGTGAGGCTACAGGTCTCGCGCCAGAGATCGACTTGCTTGGCGAAACGCTCCGAAAACTCGTCCGATTTCCGCTGGTCTCCATACGCGACAAACTCGAATCGCTCCTTGTCGTATTCCCGGAAAAGCGGCTCGATGAAATGCGCCACAGGGTGGTGACAGAGGTCGCCGGATAGAAAACCCACACGGAGCTTCGAGCCTGGCGATCTCGGCTTGAACTTGAACGCCGGCGGCGTTTTTTTCGCTTTTTCGAGGCCCCATTTCCGGTGCTCCTCGAAGACCGCCTTCGGATCCATTTCCGAGAGATACATGTGGCAGAGGAGATAGTTGCTTTGCGTGTCCGAACTTGATGGATCCAACTCCATCGACTTGCGGTAGTGCGGGAGGGCGTCCATGCCCCGAGCGCGATCTTTAAGCAAGTTGCCAATGTTGTTTTGCGCCGTGGCGATCTTCGGGTTCTGGCGCACCGCCTCCTCGAAGCAGTCCAGCGCCTCGCTGTTCAAGCCAATCTCCAGAGCCGCCGCGCCGAGATTGTTGAGATACGAGAGATTCGAGGGATCCATTTTCACGGCGGTGTGGAAGGCCATGATCGAATCTCCTCCGCGCCTGAGTTCCTTGAAAATCACACCCCGGTTGCACTGCAAGGCGGCGGAGTTGTAACCCGCCGCAAGCGCCTGGCCGTATTGTTCGAGCGCCTCGGGAAATCGTTTGCCCATGTGGAGGGCGATGCCCAGCTCGTAATGGAATTCGCCCAACCGGCCCGGCAATGCCACCGCTTTTTCCAAAACGGGAACCGCCTCCGCATAGCGCTTGAGGCCGTTGAGCAACTTGCCCTGCCGGAACCACACATAGCCAATGTCGGGATTCATCCGCGCCGCCTTGCCATAGGCCGCCAGCGCATCGACGTAGCGTTTCTCCTGCTCGAGAATCGTCGCCAAATTCGTCTGATGCTCGACGGATTCCGGCTCCAGAGCACATGACTTGCGAATTTGCGAAATGGCCTCCTTGCCGCGTCCGAATTTTTGGAGTGCCATAGCGTAGTGCGAAATCGCCTCCGCATAGTCCTTCCGCAGACGCAGAGCTCTTTCGAAAGCCTCCACGGCATTTCCCCGCTCCCCCTTCTCAGCTAGAACCCGCCCGAGCAAAACCAACCCCTCTGGCGACTCGGGCTCGAGTTCCAAAGCACGCCTCGCCTGAGCCTCGGCTTGCCCGATGTCCTTTCGCTGTAAAAAAACCTCCCCCAATCCACGAGCAAATCCGGCATTTACGGGCTCCAATTCGCAAGCTAACGATGCAAAGTCCCCCGCTGTCTCCAAATCCCCATTCAGCGCCGCCATGCGCGATATGAGATTCCAGGCCCCCGCACACCTCTCATTCATAGCAAGCGCCTTGCGACAGAATGATTCTGAGCTTTGCATCATTCCGGCAGCAAACGCATCCTCTGCTGAATGCAAAAGAGATTCCAATTGAGATTCCATGAGTTTACTGAGATTTAAAAACCTCCACCATTATTCATTTATTCTTTGGAAAGCGTTTGTTTAAAAGATCTAGTCGCCTACCCATTTCTGGACTTCCTAGCCCCAATTTGCGAAGAACCTCCAAGCGCCCGCGTGCAGATGGCCCGCTGTAAAAAGATGAAAATGCCGAAAAAACCTCCAAACCCTCTAGAACCGATGCAAACACAAAATTCCCATGGTTCCCATCAGCCATCTTCCAATTCTCAGCTTCTACAGGAATCAGAAAAGGCTCTTTTGGATTGATTTGCTTGGTAGAAAGAATTCTTGTAGCCAAAGCATTTAATGCCCTAACAGCATCTTGTCGGGCACCCAAATCTCGTGCTACACGGGCCAAGGTAGACTCTCGAAGATATAGTGGGTTTTCTGTAAGAGTTAGTAGGAGTTGCATGCTTCTCTCGAGGGCCACTATTCGCAAAATATGGCCTTGTTTATCATCTCGACTAAAGAAATACAGATCCAAGGCGCGTTCTAATTCTTCCTCCGGGGTGTTCTTAAGGGATTCGTCCCAGAGCGGCATCAAGCCACTCGCCCACTCCAGCTCCCGCATAGCCATCCGCCAATGATGGTGTGGCTGGAGTGGAGTTTCCCGATTCCTAGCCTCTTGGAGTTCTTCTGATTGAACAAGCAGACCGCGCTGATGAAGTTCTTGGGCCCGATCTTTTTTGCAACAAAACAGGTTTAACAAATATCCATCAGCAACCGAGCCCGGAGGAAATGGTATCAACCCATCCAATCCCGGCACTAGCCTGTAGGATTCATAACCCATCTTTCCAAAAGCCTCCACCAAACCCTCATTAACCTCCCTGCCGGCTTTGTATTCAAATTCTATAAGAGGACTCTCGGCGGCAAAAAACTTTTTTCCTCCAGCTATGATATTTTCCTCCTCTCCTTCTGCATCGATTTTCATGAAGGAAATACCACTCCAATGGTAGTTTGCCATTCTTTCATCGAGAGTTACCACAAGCACCTCCTCGCTGGCGGCAGACTCGTTTCCTTTTACAATCGAGTTTAGTTCGGAGTTGGCATTGAGCGAGAGTCTGGCCGAACCAGGTTTACTGGATAGCGCACTTTGCTCTACTACCACATTTGTTAAACTATTTTGGCTGATGCTTGCACGAAGGCACTCCGACGTTGAACTGGCTGGCTCAAAAGCCCAAATCTTTCCCTCAGGCCCTACAGCTTTAGCCATCATTAGCGTGTAAGTGCCGTAATTTGCCCCAATATCGATGATTTTTTCGCCCTTCTGTAGGATTTTTCTGAGAAACTTGATCTCGTCCTCAAACCAATCACCCTGTTCGCGGAGAACATAGGGCGTAATTAATTCCAGAGAATCCGGAACTTGGATTTGGAGGCCACCGTAAAAAGGGAGAAATACTTTTTTCATTGAAAGTTAGTTGAAAAGCCACAATCCAACCCAACTCAAGGAGCTTGTCAGCAAACTTGTGCTTTTTGCAAAAAAAATGTGCGCTTTCACAACATCGTGATTCGATTTTAACTCACCCAATTACTACATGCACCGGCCATGAATCACAAACAACGCACCAATCTGCTTGAGGAAGCGCTGTCGCTTCACAAGGGGCTTCAACACGACGAGGCGGAGCGGCTTTATGCACGGGTGCGTGCGGAGTGCCCTCGCGATTTTGATGCGTGGTATCTTTCAGGGGCGATGGCGTTTCAGCGCGGGGGGCATTTGGAAAAGGCGGTGGAGTTGCTGGAGAAGGCGCGGAAGCTCAAGCCCGATTCGTTCGAATGCCGGATGTTCCTCGGCATGGCCTTGGCGGATCTCGCGCGGTTCGAGGAAGCCGAACCCCATTTGATTCGCGCGCTCAAGACATCCCCCCACCAAGCGGAGGCTTGGGAAAATCTCGCGCGCTGCCAACGGGCTTCAGGTCATGTCGCAGAAGCCATGGCGTCACTGGAAAAATTCATCGCCCTGCAACCTGCTAATGCCAGAGCCCACGAGCAACTCGGTGAACTCACCGCGATGGCCAGAGGCTTCCCGGCCGCCGAAGCCCATTTCCGCAAGGCCTCGCAGCTCGATCCCGCAATGGCTGAGGCGTGGAGCAATCTCGGGCTCTCCTTGATCGAGCAGGCCGGCCGCGTGGCAGAGGGCATGGAGTGCTTCGACAAGGCCCTGCAAGCCGATCCCTTTCTGACCAGTGCCTCCGCAGCCCGCGCCCTCGGCCTCATGCGGCTCTACAAAACCGAAGAGTCGCTCGACCTGCACAATTCCATTCTCTGGATGGAACCTGGAAACGCCCGCATCCTGAGCGCGCGGAACATGCTTCTGAACTATCTCTCCGGCCAGGACCGCCAAGCTGTCTTCGAGGCCCACAAGGAATTCGGCACGCATTTTCCCACCGATGAATTTCAGGTTTTTTTCAACCCGCCCGAGCCGGAAAAAAAACTGCGCGTCGGTTTTATCTCACCGGATTTGCGCCACCACTCAGTCGCGTCTTTTCTCAAACCAATCCTTGCCCACCTCGATCCAGAGCGGGTGGAGACGATTCTTTACCACTGCCACCACACCGAGGATTCGACGAGCGCCGAGCTTCGCGCTCTTGCGAAAAAATGGATCAACCTTAACGGCATCGATGACAACCTCGCTGCCGAAATGATCCGCAAGGACGCACCGGATATTTTGATCGATCTTGCCGGGCATTCCTCGATGAACCGCCTCCCGCTTTTTGAAAAAAATCTCGCCCCCGTCCAGATGACCTATCTCGGTTATCCGAACACCACCGGTCTACCGGCCATCGGGTATCGACTGGTCGATGAAATGAGCGATCCCCCCGGAGAGGCAGACAACCTCGCCACCGAGAAACTCCTGCGCTTCTCCTCTTGCGCATGGGCCTACGAACCACCCGAAGACGCTCCCTCACCTTCGATGCCTGACGCAGGAGCACCGATCACTTTCGGCTCCTTCAACAATTTTCTAAAAGTCGGTGTCGAGACTCTCTCGGCTTGGGCTCGCCTTCTGGAGCGGGTTCCGGGCTCGCGCCTTCTGATCAAAAGCCCCTACCTTGAGGACCCCGAAGTTCTTACCAGTGTGCACGAAAAACTCACCGCTGCTGGAATTGCCACCGACCGTGTCGAACTCCTCGGCTTCTTTGCAAGCCCCGCCGAACACCTCGCCACCTACTCCCGAGTCGATGTGGCCCTCGACACTTTTCCCTACAACGGCACCACCACGACCTGCGAGGCTCTCTGGATGGGCGTTCCCGTAGTTTCAATCATCGGCGACCGCCACGCCTCGCGCGTAGGTTTGTCTCTGCTTTCGGCTGTCGGCCATGCGGACTGGGCAACCGAAAACACCGAAGCCTACATCGAGAAGGCGGAGGAACTCGCAAACAACCGCGAATTGCGCCAGTCGCTCCGCAGTTCGCTTCGCGAGGATTTGACCAAGAGCACCCTCTGCGACCACGCGGCCCAAACCACTCGTTTCGAGGCAGCTCTTCGACTGGCCTGGTGCGAGTGGTGCGCCAGCCAATCCTAAAAAAAAGAGGCCACCCTTGCGAGGTGGCCTCCATGATTTTTTACCTAGGCTCAATCAAAATCGAGCAATTTCAGGGCTCTTTCCGAGACGGTGTTGGCTTGCGCCAGCATCGCCACACCAGCCTCTGCCAGAATGGAATTTCTGGCGTAGTTGGTGCTCTCCTGGGCCATGTCCGCATCCATGATTTGGCTATTCGCCGCCTCAAGATTGATGCGGTTCACCGCCAGGATGTCCATCGAGTAGGTGACTCGGGATTGCTCAGCCCCGTTGGAGGCTCTCAGAACGGCGAGATTTTGTATTGCCGTGTCCAGAGCTACCACTGATGCACTTGCTGCGGTGGTTGTATTAACATCCAAAACATCAGATATAGTGCTTTCAATCGCCTCGAGATCTACTTGCGTGACCCCCATGGATTGAACCCCATTTTCAGATGTTCTTAATATCAAAGTTTGAGAATTTGTGGAAAAGAGAGAGATCCCATTGAATTCCTCCCCCAACATATTCGTCAACTGCTCCTCCAAATCGGTAAACTCCGTGTCGTATAACTCCAAATCATCGGTGGTCAGAGTGCTGTCGGTTGCCAATGTCGCCAATTCGGACATCCTTAACAGAACCGAATCAGCTGTTTGCAGAACCCCGTCCTGCGTTTGCAGGAAAGACAGGGCGTTCCCAGCGTTGGCAGTGGTCGCATCCGTCCGGCGGATAGCCGCCGAGAGTTTCAAGGACATCGCTAGCCCACCCGGATCATCCAGCGACGAGTTGATGCGCAACCCGCTGGAAAGCCTCGTGATGCTTCTGCGGAGGTTCTCATTCGTCTGATCTAAGTTATACTGGGCCGCATTCGCGGAAGTATTTGTGTAGATTATCATTTTACATATTCCTTTATTTCATTTGCGGCATCCGTGCCGCTTGCGGGTCCCTTTATTTTGGTGTGTGACCTCACCGTTGGAATTGTATCGAACTTTTTCTTCTGCTTGCGTCCAATCGAGCTTTTCAACTCGCAAGTCATCCGTGACTGGATGGCGCATTTTCATCCATGCTTCGCAGAGATACAAAGGTTCAACCCAACTCCAAGACAGGAAATTTATCTCCCGCCTTTTGAAATTTTTTATCGATGAAACTCATTTACTCTAAAAGCTTCATAACGGCATCTGATCTCTGATTGGCTTGGGCACTCATTGCCAAGATCGGATTTCCGGCGATGCCGAGCTGTGCGTTTAGGGAGCTGTCTCGAGCACCTTCTGGATTGATCGATTGGCTATTATCAATCGATGGGAAAAGACCGCCCAACCTAGCTAATCCGCCCGCACTAGCTAAAACTTTATCCGTTTCGGCTGAGGCTTGGGGATTCTCTCGGGCAGATGGCTTTTTTCTTGCGCCAAAAACACTTTGGAACAACGACTCCGCCATTCCAAATGCTCTCGCATGATCTCGGGGGGGGCTTGATCCCACACCACCAGACATACCATTCACGGCCGTATTGAGCAGATTACTCGCTCGGCTGGTATGATTTAATGCCTTGGCTGAAGCCGCATGAGTATTTACTTGAAGCGACATAGGCTGATTCCTTTCTATTTACAGCTTCCGTGCTGCATCGGGCCGTTTTGACATGGTGTTCGACCTCACCTCTCAAGTTATTATTCCTGAATAATATTTGACAAAATATTTAATGAATGCCCATCACAACCCGTAATAAAAATGTAGCGCAAGCGTCTCGCCTGCGTTCAAAGATACTTCTAGAGGTTTCACAGAGATGTCTCAAGGCAGTTAATCCCTGCTGGTTAATTCATCTTTGATCTGTGATGGCTTGGCTTCCTTGCCGTTTCTTTTTCCTATCCTTGGTTTTTTATTAGCGTCCCCTCACCTAGGCGCCTCCGGAGATCTGGAACCTCCGTGTTGGCGCCTGAGGTTTGGAGTTTACCTGGATTTTGTTCAGACCAGCAATCTCAGAACCGATTGCTGCGACATGTTAGCCTGCGCCAACATAGCCGTCCCGGCTTGCTGCAAGATATTGAAGCGGGCGAGATTGGCGCTTTCACTCGCGATATCCACATCGGCGATCCGGCTATTTGCCGATTCCAGATTCACCTTGTTGATCGCCAGCATATCGGCCGCAAATGTTAACCTGGATTGATCAGCTCCATTCGTTGCCCGCATTTCTGCGAGAGATTGAATGATAGTTGTTAATGTTGTAATATCAGTGGATGAAGCCCCAGCCGCAGTAGAAAGACTTACGATTGCAGCGGCATCCGAGGCTATATCCCCCAAATCTCCTTGATTGATAGCTACTGATTGGACGCCATCTTCTGAAGTAATAACACTTAAAGTGTCGCTACCTGCGGCGAAAAGGTCTACTCCATTGAAAAGTTCGCCTGAAAGATCAGTAAGCGCCTCCCCCAAGGAATCATATTCGGTTTGATATAGACCCTTGTCGGTGGAACTTTTTGTTACATCGCTTGAGAGTTGCGCCAACTCAGACATGCGGATTAAAATCTTGTCTGCGTTTTTTAATACCCCATCCTGTGTCTGGAGTAATGATATGGCATTATTCACATTAGCCTGCGTGGCTTCCGTCCGGCGGATGGATGCTGACAATTTCATCGAGACGGCCAAACCGCCGGCATCTCCGAGGAGTTGTTGATTCGTGAACCGCTCGAGAGTCTCTGCAGGCTCTTTTGCAGGTTCACATTGGTGCTTCCGAGATTATACGCCGCCATGCTGGAGGCCGTATTGGTATTGATAGTGATCATTTTCGTATTCCTTTACTTTTGTGTTATTTTGCGGCTTCCGTGCCGCTTCGGGCCGGTTTTTTATGGTGTTCGACCTCACCCTCCCAGATTTTCTTGGGAAATTTGTAGTTTGCTTTGATTTTCAGAACAATTGGCTCATCACAACCCGTAGTGAATCTGTAGCGCAAGAGTCTCGCCTGCGTTCAAAGATACTTTCGGATGGTTTCATGAAGATGTCTCCTTGCGGTGATTCCCTGCTGGTTATTTCATCTTTGATCTGTGATGGCTCGGCTTCCTTGCCGTTTCTTTTTCCTGTTCCTTGGTTATTTTGCTCCTCCTCACCCAAGCGCCTCCGGAGGTCTGAACCCTCCGTTTTAGCGCCTGAGGTTTGGAGTTAGATTGATCTGGTTCAGACCAGCAGACGCAAAACGGATTGCTGGGACTGGTTCGCCTGCGCCAACATAGCCGTTCCCGCTTGCTGCAAGATATTGAATCGAGCGAGATTGGCGCTTTCACTCGCGATATCCACATCGGCGATCCGGCTGTTGGCCGACTCCAGATTCACCTTGTTGATCGCCAGCATATCGGCCGCAAAAGTCATGCGGCTCTGCTGCGCTCCGTTTGCCGCACGGAGCGTGGCAAGTGCCTCAATGGCAGCGGTAACAACAGTAATCTCACTGGTTGCAACTCCAGCAGCGCTACTGATATCAAGAGATCCTGATGCCAGGTTCGTAGCTACGTCGGTATCAAAATCTCCTGCTGTGTCAGAAATATCTATCGATTGCGATCCGTCTTGTGAGGTTATAACTGAAAGTGTAGTGCCATCAAACAACGAAACGCCATTGAAGGCTTCATCAACCATCGAGGTCAATTGATCGCCTAGTGAATCCACTTCCGTTTGATAAAGATCCAAGTCGTCCGTGCTTTTGGTTACATCCGTCGCCAATTGCACAAGCTCTGCAATCCTCGAGACAATTTTGTCTGCATTCTTGAGGACTCCGTCCTGGGTTTGCAGAAACGAAATCGCGTTGTTCACATTAGCCTGCGTGGCTTCCGTCCGGCGGATGGATGCTGACAATTTTCCGAGGAGTTGTTGATTCGTGAACCGCTCGAGAGTCTCTGCAGGCTCTTTTGCAGGTTCACATTGGTGCTTCCGAGATTATACGCCGCCATGCTGGAGGCCGTATTGGTATTGATAGTGATCATTTTCGTATTCCTTTACATTTATTTTTGCAGCTTCCGCGCCGCGATCGGGCCGTTTTTCCAAGTGTTCGGCCTCACTCTCCCGGGTTATTTCCGGAAAATTTTTTAAAAATTGTGGTCTGTTAAAAAATCAGGCGTGTTTGGCAATGCTGCATCAGGCGGATTGGACTTAGTATCCTCCTTGGTGCCAATGGTTCTCTGCGACCTTGCATTCCGGTCTATCCAGATTCCCACTCTGTTGCCTTGCGGCCTCATTTGACTTTGTTTCCTTGCGGTTCGTTTCCTAGTTTCTCTAGTTCATTATCGTTGCCATCCGTGGTGTTTCCTTCGCCCTACGGCTTCCTTGCCGGGCTTTGGCTTTCTCTAAAATTCCTGAACTCCCGGGATTTCGTTGCCTTCCCGGTTCTCCGCCTCTGCAGCTTTTCAAGCCCCAAAAACCTTTCGGCAATAGCCTTCCGCAGGATTCCGCTTTCGCTTCCTCCTCGGTGCCAATGGTCCTCTGCGACCTTGCATTCCGGTCTGTCCAGATTCCCACTCTGTTGCCTTGCGGCTTCATTTGCCTTTGTTTCCTTGCGGTTTGTTTCCTGGTTTCTCTAGTTCATTGTCTTTGCCATCCGTGGTGTTTTCTTCGCCCTACGGCTTCCTTGCTAGGCTTTGGCTTTCTCTAAAATTGGAACGACGCTTGGCTGAGACCTGCCTGCAGCCCAAAACAGTCTCTCTAATGGAATGGAGAGCCCTTCCTTGTATCTCATGCGACCCAACAATTGCTCGCCGGTCTCATTTACAGGCTGGATAATTCCAAAGGCTCCTCGCGCTTGGCCTCCCTTGAATTGGCCCAGATGCCTCGTCGTGGGTCTATTGGTTTTTAAAAGGCGAGATGCCTGCTCTACAACGAACGGCCCCTTGGCAGGACTTGAAAGCGGGCATTGGGTTGGTTTTTGCCTTAAATCCTTATACAAAAACCAGTCAGCTTTTGGGCTTATGAAAGGTTGCGCGTGGTTCTCGCCTGCGGGCGTTAGCCTCTTGATGGCGGGCGTCCCGCCCAATGCTGTCATCTTTGAAAGAAAAAGAGAGGGGCACAGGCGTCCCGCCTGTGTGCGACACATGACTCCGTGATTCCCATGGGTTCGTTGTAAACAAGAACGCCAGTCTCCGCACGGACGAGACGGCCATGCCCCCTTCACCCTGGGCCCTATCCTGCCAGTATTGGGCGAGGCACCCGCCCTATGATCAAGCAATTGAATGTCAAATTTCTGGCTGACATTACTAATAATCCCAACCTTGCAATGATAGCTCCCGCCATCTCCCACGAGTTGTTCTTGGGCTTGAGGAAGTAAAACGACCACGCCTTGCTCTTGAGCAGCTCCGGTGCATTTTAAGAAGGAAGTCATTGCCAGAATGGACTTAGAAATTCAAAGCGGGGATTTCGTAAAATCCTATAGGGGCGGGGTTTTGAGCCCCCGCCCCTATCTACCTCAGTTCCCTAATTAGCTTATGAGTCGGAGGATCGACTGGGTCGACATGTTCGCCTGAGCGAGCATCGCGGTTCCGGCCTGCTGTAGGATGTTGTAGCGGGCCAAGTTGCTGCTCTCAGAAGCCACATCCACATCTTGGATTCGGCTTACCGACGCCTCAAGGTTCACCTTGTTGATCGACAGCATGTCTGCCGCGAAGGTCAGGCGTGATTGCTGT
>JAPLTG010000014.1 GCA_026398255.1 Verrucomicrobiota bacterium | reverse complement strand
CTCGCCACCAGCACCTGATACGCCGTCTGCTTCTGACCTCTGACTTCTGGCCTCTGACTTCTCTCCTCAATAATCCAAGAAAGCCTCGGATTTTCCACGTCAATGCCCAGCGGGTTCTCGCGGTATTCGCAGCGCAGGTTCGTCACGTCGGCGGCGTGAAGTTGCACCAGCAGCACCAGCAGCATGGCGGCATGCCACAGCTTTGTTGCTCGAGGGACGGCCCGTGACGTGGAGAGCAACGGACCGAAGACATCCTTGTTTGCGCTCTGCGCGAAGTCGGGAAGGCGGGGAATAGGCTGAAGTTGATGCCAGGGCATGGCGGGTAGGCTGGGAAAGAATTTATATGTTATCTTTTTAGGTTAGAAAGCTTCCACGGCAATGCCGCCTTTGTATCAAGAAACGGCGCATACGAGCCTGAAACTTGGGACGCCGGCGGCGCGGCGTCCCTTGGCACTAGCTGGCCTTCGGCTTCAAACCCTGATCGCCAAAATTACATCTCTTCCACAAACAGGACGCCGTCTTTGTTTTTGTCTTCAATCAGGAAGAGTTCGTCGTAGCGCACCTGGTATTCATCGCGGTCCAGTTTGGTATCTTTGTTTTTGTCGTGATAGCCGATGGCATTCGCGGGGAACTCGGTGCGATCGAGCAATCCGTCTTTATTTTTGTCGCATCGATCAAAGTGCTGCAAGTGGGCCCGCATATACTCCTCGCGCGGACAGATGCCGTTCCCGTCGAGGTCGAATGCTTTGAGTTTATTGATCTTCGCGTTTGGGGTGTTTGGCGGAGGGTTTCTCTTCGGTGCTGGCGGGGCCGGGGGCTTTTCCACGGGGGTCGCAGCGGTGGTTGGCTTGGGTTCGGAATTCGCCGCAGTCGGGGCGTTTTTTGAAAATAAAAAATAGGAGCTGAGGAACAACAGGGCGGCCACGACAGCCATGGCGATCAATAGCCCGGTGCTGATGGATGCGGTGAGGTGCGAGTGAGGTTGACGGGTGGGTTTGTTTTGCGGGGTGGTTTTCATGTTTGGGTTGGTGGGTTGGTGATTATGGAAGGATAAAGCTGGCCGGCGCCCATGCTCCGAGCGGAACTGTGAACTGCCCATTGATGATAGGGATGGGTTCCCCTGCGGGTTCTCCGCGGAGATTAACCGGCTGGGCTTGGGTGGCTTTGATTCCGGTTGGCAGCGTCACGGTGAGTGGGCCGCCCTGACCGCTTTGCTCCCAGACCCTCAACACCATGCCAGGGCCGTCGGGATTGGGGCAGAATGCGGAAACCCGGACGCCCTTGCGCGAGAGAGCGATTCCAGCTTGGGTTGGCGGGAGACTACCGGGCTTGCCATCTGCGAAGGCCGCTACTGGGGGTTGGCGCAGTTCCCAAGAGGGGGTGAAGTTCGCCTGCTCCTCGGTTGCGCCCGCTGGCACCGGCCACACCCTGAGCGACGCTTCCCACGAGCCGGGAATCCAGAGGGGGAAATTTGTATTCCACATGTTGTTATAGAGATTGACGAAGAGTTCCGGCTCGGTTGGCACATACGACGGCTCATAAAGCCAAAGCCCCGGCTTGCCGATGCTCCATAATGGCAGGTCCGCAGAAGCTGCCGCCACTCCGGCACCGTTCTCACCCGACCGGACTGTGATCGCGCGGTCGACACCCATCAGGTTACGATTGGAACCGAAGATGATGTCTTTGGCGGGGTCGATGGTGCCACCAATCCGGCCGACCCGAAATGAGGGCGTCTGGACATTGAAGGGGAGGCAAATCCAGCCACCTTCGGGAATGGGAGTCGGTGTTTTATCCACGACCTTCCACGAGATGTCCACACAGGCGGGGTCGTCCGGAAACGAGAAGCGCAGTTCATAGCCTTTGGCCAACCCGAGCGTATCGGTAGGGGTGAGGATGACTTCCTCGCCAATGCTGGTTCGCGTGTGTGTGGCCTTCCATCCCGTGGGCGTCATCGCGGCGTAGGGCGACTTGTCCGGCCCGGGCATACCGCCCTTGGCGAAATCGCCATCGGGACTGCATCCCCAGTCTCGCGGGTAGGTGCCCAGGAACTTTTTTACATGATCCAGGCTGAACCTCTCATGCAGGAACTGGCCGAGGACATGCCCCCCCTGCTTCACCAGTTCGCGTCCCGTGGCGTTTTCGATGAGCGAGGAGATGCCTCCCTTTTCGAGATCAAAGCGCGCGGTGAAGTGCTTGGTCTTGATCTCGCCCTTCAGCGGACCGGTCAACGGTATTGCTTCCCCGCCGGCTTTGGCAGCAAAAGCCTTGTAGCCGCCCGGGGGCAGGCCTTTTGCAAGGAAGGTTACCGTTTTGCCAGAGCGCCTCGCGTCGGGAAGCATCAATCCTTCAGGTAGTTCAACGGAAACTAGGGCATCGCGCTCCCACGGCAGCGGATTGAAGACGACCACCCGAGGGCCATCCATCTTGACATTTTGTGCCAGTGCCGCGATGCGGGGGGCGATGCCATCCTGCGCGGCCTTCATGGCGTTGCGGCCATAATCCATGTGATACTCGTAGGTGTCGTCGAACTTCTTGTATTCGCCCGCCTCGTATCGTTGCTGCCAGTCGGGTTGGTAAAGTTTCTCACCACGGAAATACAGGCCATTGATGCCCCATGTATGCTCGGCGTAGAAGCCGCCATTGCGATAGCCCAAATCGAGTGGCCCGGCGACTGGCTCCGTAGCGACTCCGAAGGCTTGTAGAGTGGAATCCAACTGACCGAGCGTGACGAGTGCGCCCGTGGCCTGCCGGTGGATTTTCGTCGGTTCCGGAGAACTCATTTGCCCGTGAACCCATGTATTGGGCATGTCGCCGCGAATGACCGGCAGTGTCGGGTTGGCTTTTTCCTCTGCGAGAATGGCCTCGGCAAATTCACTGGGATAACCAAAGCGAACTTTCACGCCAGGGAGGGCTTCGCGGGCTTTTGCCAGAATGCTCTGCACAGTTTGTGGTGAAGGCGGTCCTGCGTTGTCGCCGCGAACAAAATAGGCCAGCCAGGTCTTATGCCGCCAGCCTTTGGGCGGGGTGATGCTTTCCCAGCCATACTCCTTGGAGAAGCCCAGGAGTATGCGCGAACCGTCCGGACCTTCCCACAAGGAGAGCGTGGGAATTTTGTCCCACTCCAAATCCGGCTTGCTGCCAGAGTTGGCTCCGATATGGAGGAAATTCACGCCGGCATGGTTAAGAATCGTCGGCAGCGCCCACGCCTGCTCGGGCATATCGGTCTGTTTGGCATGTGTGGGCAATGGAAATCCGAAGCGGCGCGAAAGCTGCGATCCAAAGGAAAGACCGCGCACGATTTCCTCCACATCGGCCGCCTCTGTTTCCAAGGTATACGGCATGGCTTGCCAAATGAGGCGCTGTTGGCGCACGGCCTCCTCCAGCTTGGCACGACGCTCGGGCGTTTGCTGGTCGTCGAGCACGAGGTCCATCGCCCAGGCTGGGAGTAACCAACGAAACCGCTCTTCCTCCGGTGCGTCCTTGGTTTTCTCGAACATGGCGAGAATCTGATCCATGTCCCCGGTGCGATATTTCTGGATCACTTCGGGCACCGGGTGGGTGTAGCCGATGTCGAGGTGGCATTTCCAGGTGATGATCACTTCCTCCAACTCCGGCCATGGAGTTGCCTCCAACTGCGCCTCCGCCGAGCGACTCCATCGCCCGCTGGAAAGAGTCACCTTAAGCGGTTTGTTGGAAAGGCGTTTATCCTCCATGCCGGGCGGCAGATTGGCCGCAAATCTTGTTCGGCCATAAGGCGACGCATCAAATCGGGTCCGCTCCGTCTTGCCCTCGCATTCCACAGTCGCCTCCACGGCCTCGTAGACCGGTAGGGTGCCCGTGCTCAGCAAGACCTGCGGCTGCCATTGACCATGGTCCAGATGAGCGACCGGAAACCCCTTCACCTGTAGAGTGTCCGGCACGGGGAGGCTGGCCACGGCTGCCTCTTGCGTCGTTACAAACCTAACCGCCGAGAGGCCGTAAAGGTGGCTTCCATAGTTATCCTTCGCAAGGATCACCAACCCCGAAATCGCACCGCCTGAAAGCGGAACCACGAGGGAGACCGGTTCGGAAGGAGCCTCCGAAGCCTTGGGGATCTCGAAAGAGTCTGCACCGTTGACCAGCACAGGGGTCCATGACTTGCCATCGGTAGTGATAAAGATCTGGGCACGGTGAAAACCGCCGTTGGTCAGATCGGTCTGGTTATAATTCCAAATCAGGCATTGCGTGGGAGATTGCGGTGTTTTGAAGGTAAATCGCACCCAGGCGTTCGCTACCGGAAGTCCTGGTGCAGGGCTCGAAGGTTGCAGCTTGACACCCGACTGCCACATCGTATTCCACATCGCATTGGAATCGGTATTATTTTCATAGAACCCATTATTTATCCAATTGCCGTTAATGAGGTTCTCCGGCACGATCTTGCCGCCGCGTGAGCTGGAGGCTTCCACCCCGATTTTCTCGGGCGGGATCGTGGTGGTGAGAGGAATCGAATCTGCAGCTTGCGCCAAGGAAACGATGGCGGTGGCGATGAGGGCTAGGATGAGGTGAATTGGGGTTTTCATGAGGTATTCCGCTGCCGTCAGCGAGATCCCCAGCAGTAGGCTGGGGATCGAGAGGGTGGTTTTTAAATTCCGTCCTTAGTGGGTTTACTTGGCCGTGGTGATTTCAGAGAGTCCGATGTTGCGCGTGCCGGGTTTGACCTTGGTAACGAAGAAGGCGACCCAGGAAACGGTCTTGGGATCGAAAGTCACCTCGGTGCCAGTCTGGCCATCGTCGGGCAGCTCGCCTACCGGCAGGGTGGTGCCATCGGAGAAAACCAGCAGGCCGGCCTGCACCTGGTCTATATCATTGGGCCTGTCGTAGAGGGTAATCTTGCGGATGGTGACCGGCGGCTCCCAAGCCAGGCGGACGAAAGCAGTATCGCGTTCGCCGTTGGAGCTCCATTCGTTGGCGCTT
Organism: Verrucomicrobiota bacterium; assembly: GCA_026398255.1. Taxonomy (GTDB): domain Bacteria; phylum Verrucomicrobiota; class Verrucomicrobiia; order Chthoniobacterales; family Terrimicrobiaceae; genus UBA967. The sequence continues at coordinate 45,675 of JAPLTG010000014.1, read as the reverse complement.
TCGCCGGGAAAGCCGCCGGCCACGCCGTCGGTGAGCCCGGCCACTGTAGAATCCTTGTGGGTTGAGCTGGCGGCCACCTTGGCCTCGCGGGCCAGGTTGGTGCGGGAGGTCAGCGGGGTTTCCTGAGGCGGTGCCTCGCCGGGCTTGAGCAGGCGGACTTCCTGCAGGCACATGGCGTAGGCGCTGCCTGGCGGATCGGCGCGGTAGGCCTTGCGTCCCCACATGTGATTGCAGAAATTGGCCGAGTAGCACAGCCACATCGTCCGGCCGTCGTCCGAGATGAATTTCGATGGGATGTTAACAAAGTAGGCCTGCTCACCGAAGTCCTGCATCCACGAAACCAGCTTCCAAGGGCCGGTCATCTGGTCGGCCTCGAAGATGCCGGTGTTGTATTTGCTCTCGGTGGTGCCGCCATCGGTCACGCACATCAGGTATTTCTTCAGCGGCGCGTTGTAGGTGATGGTGACACAGCCGAGGCGGTTGTCCCACTCGAGGATCGGTTTGATGCTGGCGAAATCGGATGACCAGATGGCTTTGCCCTCAGCATCGTTCCCGGCAAAGAACTCGTAGGCGGCTGGATTGTTGATGGTTTCGGGGCTGGGAACGACCCGGCAGAGATAGATTTGGTCGCCGGTGATCCAGCTGGCGTTCGCCTTGCGGTCTTCCAGGTCGCGTTCGGTCGTGCCATGGCCGACCAGATAGGCTTTGCCATCGGGCGAATGCTCCATGTTTTTGCCAAAGTCGACAAAGTGCGGCGAGCCCAGTTTGATCGGATCCCTGAACTTCGTTGGCTCGGGAAACAGGGCCTTTCCGGGTTCGGTCGAGAGCGGCGAAGGCGTCCAAGTCTTGCCGAGATCCTTTGAGATGTGGAAGCCGGCGCAAGGACCCAGGATTGGCCAGTTGAGGCCGTAGTCGCCGTTGGCCAGGCCATAGGTGCCGATATACCAGATGCCGTTGTGCATCAGGGCGCCTCCGGGGTAGCGGCCTCCGTAGGGGGCCGGATTGCCAGGGATGGTCCCTGGCTCGAGCACCTGGAGCTTGAGCGGATCGTCGCCGGCGATGATCGCATGGCCGACGACCGCATCCTTGCCGCCCGAAAAGGAACCCACCCCGTTGACTGCGCCATCGGTGTAGGGCGAATAGAGCCGGCCATCGGCACCCCACGACGGATACCAGGTATCGGCATTGGTATATTCCGCATGGCGACCGGTGAAGACAATGCCAGTGGCGGCCTCCGACTTGGCCGCCGGACAATCCGCCGGCGGCTCGGATGGCCACAGCCATTCCGCCCGTGCTGGCAGGATCGATAGGGAAACTGCAAAAATCGCTAAGAGTGTTTTCATGTGGGAATTCCTTTTGAAAGAGTTGACGGGATTGAGTGGATAGGGATTTGCTTTAAACATTGTATAGAGTATATAAGCGTTTGATTTAAAAATAATTATTTTTAAATTTAAGGTTTGAGAGGGCTAGGTGCCGATGGCTCCGGAGACGGGCGAGTTTTTTGAAGGATGGGTTTGTTTTGTGGGGCGGGATTCATGTCTGGGTTGGGCTGGAAACATCGGGAGACGCCCTTTGAAACGGCGTGGGCTTCGGGAGGAAACGCAACAAGGCAGCCGCTTGTGAAATCAACGAGGAGGCTGTTTCAAAAACCGAGTCTAGTATGATTTTTGGCATGAGTTGAACTCTAGGGGGCGGTTTTTTTTTTTCATCCTGGCCAATTGGCCAATTTTCTTTCCGGCCTCCAGCTTTCGGTTTGCCTCGTTACTCCGCTGCGCTCCGGTTGCCTCGTTGCTGGGCTTCGCTCCGGTTGCCCACCCTAGGCTACACGTTTGACTTTCCCTTTTACCATGGCGCTATCGCGCGGGTGTTCACTCCCGCTCATGTCACCCTACGGGCTGCCTGCGGCAGGCAGTGTTGGTTCGCATCCCCCCGGATGTCTCACCCTTCGGGCTGCTTATGCAGCCTACCGCGCAACCGCCCTGTTGCTTGGTTCCCAGCCAGCGCCCGCTGGCATGTGTTCCGGTTTACAGTTTATGTCCCCCTTGTTTTTCGCGGTCAAAATTCCGCCTTCAATTCTCCCCCTCCGTGCCCTCCCTGCCCTCGGTGGTCAAATCCCTGCACCAAATAATTGGCCAAATGGCCAGATTTCCAAAAACGGAATTTGGCTTAACAAATGGCTCGCAAACAACATTTTTTGTCTTTTTGAAAAAGTAACAACCGCCCATTCCAGTAATGAAAATCCCCCTTCTCCCTCAACTCATGCCTGCCCGCGCAGCCGCTTTGGCATTGAGTTTGCTCACGACGGGCTTTGGCACGGCTGGTGGCACTTGGGCGGCACCGACCACGAACAACGCGACTCAAGGCTGGAGCACTTCCGCGACGGGAGTCAACGCCATGTCCGGCACGACGAACACCACCACAGCCGATGCCTTGAATTTTGGCACAGGCACCGCCTCCTATGGCTTGGGGGCTGGCACGATCACGGTCTCCGGCACAGTGAGCGCAAAGTCACCACCGAAGATCGGTTTTACGACGAGTATCTTCCATTGCTCGATCGACTTGCTTCAAAAATGGCCGCCCGAATCGAGCCCGCGACCCAGGCGCTCGACCAAACCGTCCACGGAAAGGATTTCTGGGAAACCTCCCGCAATCCTGACTCAAAAACATACAACATTACCTACAACCTCCCGCTAGGCGACGCACCCCGCACCACCTGGATTCTGAAAAAGGCGCCCTGAATTCCCCGCAGATGAGATTGTAGCCACGGTCGTCCTCTGCCGTGCGGGGGGTAAAATGGAGTAAAAACTTGGGGTTTCTCCCGCCGAGGCGCTGGGACGCCGAGAAATTCAAGGAGCGTGGGCATCCTGCCCACAAAGCTCCCTCCCCGTGGGCGGGACGCCCACACTCCTTGAGCCCCTCCCACCGTGCCTCTGCGCGAGATTTCTTTTCTGTTTCCAATTTCGCGTCTCCGGTCTTCGTTCAAGCCGAGAAGCGGTATTTTGCACGAAAGTTCGCCGGGGAGTGGCTGGTCATTTTTTTGAAGACTCTGCTGAAATAATAGCGGTTCGGGAAGCCTGTCTGCTCGGCGATCTGCTCGATACTTTGACTGGTTCCTCGGAGGAGGGCGGAGGCTTTTCGCACTCGCACCTCGGAGACATATTGGGCGGCCCTGGTCCCGAGGTAGCGATGGAAGAGTCGTCCCAGGCCGGTCAGGCTGGTCCCTGCAAACTTGGCGAGGGTGGGGTTGCTCAAATCCCCGGCGAAATTCTCGTCGATGTGGCGTTGGAGTTTGGCAAGATGGGTGGGCATGGTTTGCTTCCATTCAATGTCAGTGCGGGATAATGCGATCTGCGCCAAGGCGGTTCCGAGCAACCTTCCGCGCTCGGGTGTTTCCTCGGCGCGGCTTTGTTTGATGACTCCCTGAAGGTCCTGGATCACGCCCAACTCCGCCGCGCAGGGCTTGGACACGATGGCTTGGGGAGTCGCTGGCGTTTTGTGGTAGCTGAAATGAATCCAGAAATGCGGGGTGGGGTTTTTCGTCCAGCAATCGTAGGAGCAGTGCGGGGGAATCAACACCAGGTTGTCCGAGTGCAACTCCACGATCTGACCCGAGAAATCAATCGAAAAGCCGGGATCCGGGTTCCAATACAAGCGCCAAAAAGGGCTGAAGACCGCAGTGAAATTCCAGTTGTCTGCTAGTTCCAGATATCCGCATTCGTGCAGGAGAAGGCCTTTTTCGGGAAGATTGGACCAGAGGGGGTCGTAGACAATCAATAGCCTCGAGGTGGATTCTGTGGCGGCTTCGGCGCGGGAGGTAGATTTGGATGAATTAGACACAATTAAGGTTGTATAGGACATAGACAAATTTCGGCGTCAATAACAACTTGTCACAAGACTCTACCGAATTCCCTGAATTCCCCCCGCATGAAACCCACTGTGCTCCTCCTCACGCCTTCCACGCAAAAACTCATTTTTGCGTTTTTGTTTCTTTTGCCTGCTTGCCTGGGAGCGCCCTCCACGTTTGCCGCGACCTTCCCGGGTCGATATCAACGGCGCAGCAAAGCCGGGAGCCAACTCAGTCGAGGTGAGGATCGGTGGACGAGGCTCCGCCAAATAACGAAAATTAGCCAATTGGCCAGGTTTTCAAATTCTAGATCTGGTTTTGAAGCTCAAGGATCCATCGCATTTTCCCAGCCCTGAAATGGATAAATAACCCCCAAACCTACGATCCCCTATGTCGGCCATGCCCCTCCTTAGATTTTTCCGCATCTACGCAGCCCCAATCCTACCACGACGGGCTTTGGCACGGCTGGTGGCACTTGGGCGGCACCGACCACGAACAACGCGACTCAAGGCTGGAGCACTTCCGCGACGGGAGTCAACGCCATGTCCGGCACGACGAACACCACCACAGCCGATGCCTTGAATTTCGGCACAGGCACCGCCTCCTATGGCTTGGGGGCGGGCACGATCACGGTCTCCGGCACAGTGAGCGCAAACTCCCTCACCTTCGGATCCCAATCCGGTGCAGTCGTCCTCTCCGGCGGCACCATCTCCCTCGGTGGCACGACACCGACGATCACTGTCAGCAATGCATCCAACACGATTTCCTCGGCGATCACAGGCTCCGCGGGCCTCACCAAGAATGGCACCGGCACGCTTACCCTCTCCGGGAACAGCACCTACTCCGGCGCGACCACCATCAACGCCGGCACACTCAAGGCGGGCAGCACCACCGGGTTGAGCAGCAGCAGCGCCTTCACTGTTGGATCTGGTGCAGTCCTGGATCTCGTTGGCTTTAATAACACCATATCAAGTCTTTCCAATGCAAGTGCTGGCGCCATTACCGACAGTTCTGCAGCAGGCAGTGGCGGAACCCTGAAGGTTTCAACCGCTCTGAGCGGGACGCTCACCAATTTATTCACCGGCAGCCTGGGTCTCAATTTTGTTGGTAACAATATTCTTGGCAACGCGAACAACACCTATTCTGGCGGAACGATCTATGGCGCCAGTAGTGCAGGTTCCCGCTGGATTGGAAGTGGCACGATCGGCACGATGACCGCAGGTGTTGTAACCAATGGCATCCTGGGCACAGGAGCGATCACGTTCGGTTTGGCTGCGACGGACAAAGCGCAGTTTTATCTCTTTAGTAATACGATAATTAACAATGCCGTTGTAGTGAACACCGCGCTGGGAGACGGTGCCAGTTTCGGGGCATTCCGGTTGGAAGGGGGGCCGCTCACCCTTAATGGCGCAATCAACGCCAATCTGGCTGATGTCACGTTTCAAGCGCAAAATGGCGTCGGTAGAATAGCCACCGTGAACGGGGTGGTCTCTGGCAACTCGGGCTTGGTTGTTTTAACACAAGGCAGCGGCGGTCTCAATGTAACGCTCAATTCGACCGTGAACGCCAACACCTACGCGGGAAACACAACTATTAACGGCACCAATTCGACCTTGACGCTCGGCAAATCCGATCAAATCGCCAACGGCGCCGGCAAAGGCAACCTCATCATCAACTCCGGCACATTCAACATGGCCAGCTTCAGTGAAACCATCAACGGACTCTCGAGCAACGGCACGGTGGATGGCGTGAGTGGCACGCCGACTCTGACCGTCGGCGACAATGACGCGACGAGCACCTTCTCTGGGGTGATCAAAAATACCGCAGGCACCCTGGCCCTCACGAAGATCGGTTCTGGCACGCTCACCCTCTCGGGAGCCAACACCTATGTCGGAGCCACCACCATCAGCGCCGGCACGCTCACTGTGAGCGGTGGAAGTGCGATCTCCGACTCCAGCGCCGTTAGCGTCTCCAGTGGGGCCGTTTTCAATCTGGGGGCCAGCGAGACAGTGGGCTCGATAGCAGGTGCGGGCAACATTGCGCTGGGTTCAAATACCCTCACTGCAGGCGGGGCGAACTCGAACACGACAGTGTCCGGAGTTATTAGCGGCACGGGTGCCCTCACCAAAACTGGCACGGGCGCACTCACACTAAGTGGTGAAAACACCTACAGCGGGGCGACCACGGTGAGCGGCGGCACGCTGGCCGTGAGTGGCAACCTCTCTTCGAGTGCGCTCACGATCAATACCGGAGCAGTCATCTCGGCCGGAACCGCTGCAGCAGCAGCAAAATTCAATGCCTCCTCTCTGACCTTCAACGGAGGCGGCGGATACAATTTTACGATCGGCAATGTGAATGCCTCGGTGGCAGGTGTCGATTACGACCAGATTACCGCCAGTGGTGCATTGACGCTTAACAACACGGCGGCCAGTCCGTTCACGATTTATCTCAACGGCACGCCTACGGGGTGGAGTAATGGTGGAAGCTACAGCTGGGACATCATCAGCGCCTCAAGCCAAACGGGATTTAGCTCCGGAAACTTCAGTCTCAACTTTAACAACTTTGGCATCGCCTCTGGAGACCGCACGGGGCTGTGGGCCCTCACCAACCCGAGTGGAGGGACAATCACACTCAGCTACACAGCCTCGAACCAATCGACATGGTCCGGCACCACTGGCAATTGGTCATCCGGCTTCAGCCCAGCACTCGTCACCGATCTGAGCACCGCTTTCACCGGTGCCGGTGGCACGGCGACAAATGACATTGCCAGCGGCACGCTCTCATCGATCGCGGGCATCACCTTTGATGCCTCGGCGGGTGCTTACACGCTGGCCGCAAATGCCGGATCAGCCGGTGCAAGTGGGGGCGCGGCGCTCACAGTGAAAGGAGATATCACCAACAACTCCGCCAATGCCCAGACGATCAATATGGCCATGGCGTTTGGCGGTTCTTCCACCGGCGTAATTAACGCCACCGCTGGGAACATCACAATCAGCGGGGCTATCTCCGGAACCGGTAGCCTCTCCAAGGCAGGTAACAGCACGCTCACGCTCAGTGGAGCCAACACCTACTCCGGAGCGACAACCATCTCTGCTGGCACGCTGACGCTCAATGGTGGCAGCGCCATCTCAGACACAGGTGCAGTGTCGGTTTCCAGCGGGGCCGTGCTCAATCTCAGTGCCAGTGAGACGGTGGGCTCGATCGCGGGCGCAGGCAACATCGCACTGGGGTCCTACACCCTCACTTCAGGCGGGTCCAATTCGAGCACAACCCTCTCCGGCGTTATCAGTGGCACGGGCGGCATGACAAAGAATGGCGCTGGCACGCTCACGCTCAGCGGTGCGAATACCTACACGGGATCCACTACGATCAATGCTGGCACTCTTAGTCTTAATGGTGGCAGTGCCATAGCTGACACAAGCGCGGTGACGGTTTCCAGCGGGGCCGTGCTCAACCTCGGTGTCAGTGAGACGGTGGGTTCGATCGCGGGTGCAGGCAACATCGCACTGGGGTCCTACACCCTCACTTCAGGCGGGTCCAATTCGAGCACAACCCTCTCCGGCGTTATCAGTGGCACGGGCGGCATGACCAAGAACGGCACTGGCACACTCACACTCGCTGGAAGCAATACCTACACGGGATCCACGACCGTCAGCGCCGGCACACTCAAGGCGGGTAGCACCAGCAGCTTCGGCGGCAACAGCGCGGTGAGCGTGGCCGCAGGCGCTACCATGGATCTCGGTGGCTTCAACAACACGATCAGCAGCCTCTCCACTGCCACCGGAACCATCACGGACAGCTCCGGTGCTGGCAGCGGCGGGACACTGAGAATCGTCACCGCCATGCCAGGCACCGCCAGCGCACAGCTCTTCACCGGCAGCATGGGACTCCAACTTTTTGGAGGCAGCACGGCCAGCACCATCCTCACAAACACGGCAAACACCTACTCCGGCGGCACCGCTTTGGGAAATGGAACAGGGTCCACATCCACCCGAATCCTGTGGACGAGTGGAGATATCGGAGCCGGGACTCCCGGGGCTTTGACCAGCGGTATTTTCGGAACAGGCGTGGTCACCGTGGGGGCCTCCACCACCGACAAGTCACAAATCTACATGGCCTCGGGCGGCACATTTAAAAATGCCATCGTGGTGAACAGCGCTCAAGGGAATGATGCTTCCGAATTGGGGGCCTTTCGCATCGCGTCCTCCAATCCCATCATCGCCGGAGCAATCAATGCGAATCTGGCCGATGCCATCTTCAATTCAACAAACTCCGGGCAGACAGGCAGTGTGACCGGTGCGATCTCGGGCATCTCGGGACTGACTGTAATGACCCAGAGCAATGGAACCCTCAATCTGACCCTGAACAACGCAGGTGCTGCCAACAGCTATGCGGGCAACACTACGATCAGCACCGCAAATTCCACCATCACGCTTGGCCGCTCCGAACAAATCTCCAACGGCGCCGGCAAAGGCAACCTCATCATCAACTCTGGCACCCTCAAAATGGCCGGCTTCAGCGAAACCATCAACGGTCTTTCGGGTAACGGCACGCTGGATGGCGTGAGCGGGACGCCGACTTTGACGGTCGGTGACAATGATGCCACGAGCACCTTCTCCGGCGTCATCAAGAACACCGCAGGCACGCTGGCACTTACGAAGATCGGCAACGGCACGCTCACCCTCAGTGGCAACAACACCTACACCGGTGTCACTACGGTCAACGCCGGAACGATTTCCCTGGGCCATGCCAATGGATTGGGAACCTCGGGCAACATCACTTTCACGGGCGGTGGGCTTCAATATGGGGGCGGCATCACCACGGACATTTCCTCCCGTATCAAAAACAGCACCGGAGTGATCCTCGTCGATACCAATGGAAACAATGTCACCTTCGCCAGTGCGCTGGATTCCACGAACACGAGTGGCTTCACAAAAAATGGCGCCGGCGTGCTATCCCTAAGCGGCAACAATACCTACTCCGGCTCGACGACCATCAATTCGAGCACCTTGGAAATCGCTTCCACCGGACTGCTTGGCGGAGGCAGTTACTCCGGCAACATCGCCAACAGCGGAGCCCTCATCGCTGGCTCGAATAGCAACCAAATCCTCTCCGGCATCATCAGCGGCACCGGCGCTCTTACGAAAAACGGCAGCGGCACCCTCACCCTCTCCGGCAGCAATACCTACTCTGGCGGCACCACGCTCAACACCGGCACGTTCGTGATCGGCAACGCCGCCGCTGCCGGCACCGGCACGATCACGCAGACCGATGCCACCTCGCTCCTGAAATTCGATACGACAGGCACGATCACAAACGCCATGTCGGTCTACAATGTCCTCGCCTCCCAAAGCGCCACGCTCAGCGGAGCGATCACGGTGAACAATGCCACTTGGGATATCGACACCAGCGACACACTCACCATCTCCGGCGTGGTCTCCGGCAACGGCGGAGTCACCAAAAACGGCAACGGCACATTGATCCTCTCTGGTTCGAACTCCTACAACGGTTCGACAGTCATCAACGCCGGCACGCTCAACGCCGCCAACGCCAACGCCCTCGGATCCAACAATACCGTCCAAGTCAACGGCGGCACGCTGCTCGTGAGCGCGAACGACAACGGAACCTACAGCGGATTGGTGGATAACTTAACCTTGAGCAAAAACTCCATCATCGACCTGGGAGATGGCAGCGTATCCATCATGTTCGATAACTTTGTCATGAGCACCTTCACGCTCGACATCTACAACTGGACCGGCACGACGCTGTGGAATGGGGGAACCGGCAACGACACCGACAAAGTCTATTATGGCCCGGACCTCAGCGATGTAACCCTGGCGAACATCCGGTTCCACAGCGGCGCGGTGGGCGGTGGCGACAGCTTCCTAGGCACCGGCTTCGATTTAGGATTGGAAGCGACAGGGTTCACACCCGCCTGGGGCAATCAAATCATCCCCGTCCCCGAGCCCGAAACCTGGGCCACCGGCCTCCTGCTCGTTCTAGGCGGTGGAGTGTGGCTCTGGCGAAAGAGAAAAAATTTCACCACACAAACGAACCTGGAGGGCGCTGCGCCGTCAGCGCCTTAAGGAGATTGTGCGTCCACGCCCATCGAAAAAATGGTAGGGTTGTTTCGCCGAAACGACCCAAATCAGCGGCAAAGCCGCCCGCACGATTTGTCCGCAAAAAGCGCGACGATTTAGAGGAATTTTTAAGAAAAGAGGGATGCAGAGAGACTTTGGGTAAATGAAAAAATTTTGCAGGGGCACCGCTGCTAGCTCTGGGAGGAGTGTCCGCAGCGGTTACTGCAAGGGGTAAAGTGGTCTATGGGTAAGACTTTAGGCCCGCCGCCATGAAGCCCTGGGGAGGGTGACATGGTGGTCCCAAGGATCAAAGATTCCCGGGGCAACCTGAGTCCGCCGCCGTGTGGTTTCCTCTTGGAGGGGGGGGCCACGGCGGTCCTATTTATCCCAAAGCCCACCCTGGCCAAATGGCCAGGTTGCCAAAATCGGCATTGGGATTAAGAAATAGATCGCACATAACATTTTTTTCTTTTTGAAATAGTAACAACCGCCCCTTCCAGTAATGAAGATCCCCCTTCTCCCTCAACTCATGCCCGCCCGCGTAGCGGCTCTGGCATTGACTTTGCTCATCGCGCCGGGTCTGCACGCGGTGACTTATTATTGGGATTCCAACGACTCCACATCCGGCTTTGGCACGGCCGGCGGCACTTGGGCGGCACCCACCACAAATAATTCCACCCAAGGCTGGAGCACTTCCGCGACGGGAGTCAATGTCATGTCCGGCACGACTACCACCACCACCTCGGACGCGCTGAATTTCGGAACGGCCTCGGCAGGCCTCGCCGCCGGCACGATCACCGTCTCCGGCACAGTGAGCGCAAACTCCCTCACCTTCGGATCCCAATCTGGTGCGATCGTCCTCTCTGGCGGCACCATCTCCCTCGGCGGCACAACACCCACAATCACCGTGAACAACGCCGCCGATACCATCTCCTCGGCGATCACAGGCTCCGCTGGCCTCACGAAAAACGGCACCGGCACGCTCACGCTCTCGGGCAACAATACCTACACTGGCTCGACCACTCTGAATGCCGGAACGCTAAGGGTCGGCAACAACTCCACCTTCGGCACCAGCTCCGTCGTTGTGAACTCTTCGAGTGTGATCCTCGATTCCGCAGCCGGCACGAGCTACACCCTTTCGAATAACATCACGCTGAACACGCGCGGCACAATCGGAGCGGCGACTGCCATGGGCAACCTGACCTTGGGCGGCATCATCAGCGGCACCGGCGATTTGAAAGTGGATACCACCGCCGGCGTGACAACCCTCACAGGCCTCAACACCTTCACGGGAAATCTCATCGTGGATCGTGCCACCGAGGGGCTTTCCTTCAACTCGATCGCGAATGCCGGGGTGGCTTCCGCGGTGGGGGCTGGTTCCTCCATCTCTTTGGGAGTCGGCGCGAGCTCGCCCACTTTTACTTACACGGGAAACACTGCGGCAAGTTCCAACCGCTCGATTTCGCTAACTGGTGCAGGTGTTTACATTACCTCCAGGAATGCACCGCTCACCTTGTCAGGAAATGTCACCTCCACCTCCCAAAGCTTCTATTTGCAAGGCAATGCCGGTGGTGGGGCGAATTTCAACGAGCTTTCTGGCATCTATAGTGGGGGTGGCAGCCTCAATGTTCAAGCGGTAGCCGGCGATGTCTGGAAAATCTCGGGAAACAACACATACACCGGCATCACCTACTCCCGATGGAGCGCCACGACCATTGCCGGCCATTCGAATGCCTTCGGCAGCACTGCCAATGGCACCCAGGTCAACAACAACTCCCAGATTCTTCTCACAGGTAACATCTCCGTGGGTGCCGAAGCACTCACCCTGAATAGCAGCCCCTCCGCCAGTTGGAATGGCCAGAATGGGGCCGCCCTTCGGAGCTACACTGGCAACAACTCTTGGGCTGGCGCCATCACCCTTGGCCAAGCCACCACCATCGCCACAAACTCCGGGGCAGGGCTTACCCTCTCGGGGGGGATCGGCGGCACCTTCAATCTCACATTCAACTCGATCGGCGACACCATCGCCTCAGGGAACATCACCATCGGCACCGGCAATCTCAACAAAAGCGGCGCAGGCAACCTCACCCTCTCCGGCAACAACACCTACACCGGCACCACCACCATCAGCGCCGGCACCCTGCAGATCGGCGGGGCTGGCCTTCTCGGCGGGGGGAGCTACTCCGCCATTATCTCCAACAGCGGAGCGTTGGTCTATTCCAGCACAGCAAACCAAACGCTCTCGGGCAACATCACGGGCGCCGGTTCCCTTACGAAAAACAACACCGGCACGCTCACCCTCTTGGGAACCGCGAATACCTACAACGGAGCCACTACCGTCAGCGGCGGCACGCTCCAACTCGCGGGAAACATCACCTCCAGCGCCCTCACGCTCAACTCCGGCGGCGTCATCTCGGTGGGCACGAACTCCACAGTCACCACAGTGGGCAAAGCCAACGCCGCCTCGCTCACGCTCAATGCCGGGTCCGGCTTTGCCTTGACGATCGGAAATGTGAACGCCTCCGTGGCCGGCACGGACTATGACCAGATCACGGCCAGCGGGGCCTTGACCCTGAACAACACGGCCGCCAGCCCCTTCACGGTTTATTTGAACGGCACACCCACAGGATGGAACAATGGCAGCATCTATTCTTGGGACATCATCAGCGCCGCGAGCCTCTCGGGCGTTTTCAATTCCGGAAATTTCACCACAAATTTCGATAGCTTCGGTATCGCCGCCGAGAACCGCACGGGCACCTGGAGCTTCTTAAACCCCTCCGGCGGCACGATCCGCCTTACCTACACCGCCTTGGCCGGCAACTCGACATGGAACACCGGCACGGGCAACTGGAATACGGGCAGCAATTGGACCGAAAACACGGTTCCGAACAACAACAACAACCTTGTTTTTACCGGCGCAGGCGGCACGGCCACGAACAACATCGGCAACGGAACGCTCACCACTGTCACCAATATCACCTTCGCTTCGGGAGCGGGGGCCTACACACTCAATGCCAGCGCAGGCTCGGCGGGCGCCAGCGGCGGCACCCCGCTGGCCCTCATAGGCACCATCACCAACAACTCCTCCAACCTCCAAACCATCAACACCGACCTTGCCATCAACATCGGGTCGACCATCAACGCCGCCTCAGGCAACATCACCATCGGAGGTGCCATTTCTGGTTCGGCAGGGATCACCAAGACCGGCAACAACGCCCTCACCCTATCCGGCGCGAACACCTACAATGGAACCACGGCCCTCAATTCCGGCACGCTGAATATCAACAGTGCCACCGCACTCGGCAACGGCACCTTCACGATCACCGGCGGAACGATCGACAACACCAGCGGCGCCGCCATCACCCTCACCAAAAACAATACGCAAAACTGGAACGGCGACTTCACATTTACCGGAACGCGGGACCTAAACCTCGGCACCGGCAATGTGACGATGGGCGCCTCGCGCACCATCACGGTGAATGCCGGGAACCTGACCGTGCTCGGGAACATCGCGGGGGCGGGTTTCGGATTAACCAAAAATGGCAGCGGCACCTTGACGATCAATTCCTCCAGCACCTTCACGGGGGCCAAGACCGTCAACGCGGGAACCTTAAGATTGGTGGCGCCGGGAGGTAATGCTTTTGGCAGTAACAACACAGTCAACATCAACAACGGATCCACTCTGCAGATAGGTTGGGTGGGCTCAAACACCCCTGTTTTCCATGGAAATACTGTCAACTTCGACAGCAACGGAGGTGGAACCTTGCTGAATGATGGTCTCAACGGTTGGATTCAATTCGGTCAATTTTTCACCATCAACACAAATGGGGGTGCTCAAAACCAGCTCACCTCTGCAAATGGCGGCTTTTACAATGACCAAACCGCTAACGGTGGCTTGATTTTGAATGTGGCCAGCGGCAGCAATGCGACCGCCGACCTGTTGCTGGCAGTCGGGGGGTCATATGCCATCACAAAAAATGGAACGGGAAAGGTGCTTGTTACTGCATCACCCACACTCAGAGGTATCACCATAAACAATGGTGTGTTGGAATTCGGCGGGTCTTCCACTCCGACCTTCTCCGCATCCCTGGCCTTTACCAACAACGGCACTTTTTCTTACAACTCCACAGCCAGTTCCACAATTTCCCAAAACATCACCGGCACTGGCAACCTCACCAAGAGCAACACAAGCACCCTTACGCTTAACGGCACCAACTCCTATACCGGCCTCACAACCATCACAGCCGGCACGCTCGCCATCGGCAATAACATGACAATCGGTGCCATAGCAGGCACTGGCGGCAATCTCTCCCTCGGCACGGGATTCACCCTCACCACCAACACCTCCACCAACACCACCATCTCCAGCGTCGTGCAAGGCTCCGGAAATCTGGCAAAATCCGGCAGCGGCACCCTCACCCTCTCCGGCAGCAATACCTACTCTGGCGGCACCACGCTCAACACCGGCACGTTCGTGATCGGCAACGCCGCCGCTGCCGGCACTGGCACGATCACGCAGACCAACGGCACCTCGCTCCTGAAACTCGACACCACCGGCACTATCACAAACGCCATGTCGGTCTACAATGTCCTCGCCACCCAAAGCGCCACCCTGAGCGGTGCGATCACGGTGAACAATGCCACTTGGGATGTTGACGCCGGCGACACGCTCACGGTTTCCGGCGCGGTCGCCGGCAACGGCGGCGTGACCAAAATCGGCAACGGCACTCTTATTTTGAGCGGCAGCAATTCCTACAACGGGTCGACAGTCATCGCCACCGGCACGCTCAACGCCGCCAACGCCAACGCCCTCGGATCCAACAATACCGTCCAAGTCAACGGCGGCACGCTGCTCGTGAGCGCGGACGACGCCATCAACGGAATGAACATCACCCTCAACGGCACCAGCACGAACCTTCACGCTCGACATCTACAACTGGACCGGCGCGACGCTATGGGGTGGGGGAACTGGCAACGACACCGACAAAGTCTATTTCGGCCCGGACCTCAGCGACGCCGCGCTGGCGAAAATCAGGTTCCACAGCGGCGCGGTGGGCGGCGGCGACAGCTTCCTCGGCAGCGGCTACGACCTTGGATTCCAGCCAACCAGTTTCAACTCCGGCCTGAGCGGCTACCACATCATCCCCGTCCCCGAGCCCGAAACCTATGCCACCGGCATCCTGCTCCTCCTCGGCGGGGCATGGTGGATGTGGAGGAAGAAAAAAAATTTCACTACACAAACGAACTTGGAGGGCGCTGCTCCGTCAGCGCCTTGAGGAGATTGTGCGTCCACGCCCATCGAAAAAATGGTAGGGTTGTTTCGCCGAAACGACCCAAATCAGCGGCAAAGCCGCCCGCACGCTTTGCCCGAGAAAAGCGCAAAGACTTGGAGGAATTTTTAAAATAAGAGGGATGTAAAGAGACTTTGGGTAAATGAAAAAAATTTGCAGGGGCACCGCTGCTAGCTCTGGGAGGAGTGACCACAGCGGCCCCTGCACGGGGTAAGTGAACTATGGGAAACTATAGGACCACCGCCATGAAGCACTGGGGAGTGCGACATGGATGGTCCCAAGGATAAAAGAGTCCCGGGGCAACCCGGGAACGCCGCCGTAAGGCGACCTCTTGGAGGGGGAAGCCCACGGCGGTCCTATTTTTAGCGCATCGCAAGCGAACGGGGCTTGGGAACGACTTTTGAAACTCCGGAGCTCGGGCTAGATCGAGTAAATCGCCGAGGGGATGGCGAGGTTGTCGGGGCGGGATAGGACGAATTGGGCGACCGTGATGTGGCGCGTGCCGAAGGCGGCTTCGCAGTAGGCCAGATAGTAGCGCCATTTGCGGAGGAAAATCTCGTCGAACCCGAGCGCGCGGACGGCATCGAGTTTTTCCTCGAAGGTCTCGCGCCAGCGTTTGAGCGTGAGCGCGTAGTGCGGCGCCATGTCCTCGTAGTCGAAAAGATTCAGGTCGCCGCAGGTGCGGAGGGCTTGGGCGATGCGGGCGTTGCACATGAGGAGCGAGCCGGGGAAAATGTGCTTCTGGATGAAGTCCACGCCGTCGCGGAGGATGGGGTATTGGTTGTCGGGGCAGAGGATCGCCTGGAGGCCGGCGAGGCCGCGCGGAGCGAGGAGTTGGTCGATTTTCGCGAAGTAGCCATCGACATATTTGTCGCCTACGGCTTCGAGCATTTCGATCGAGGCGATTTTGTCGAACTGCCCGCGCAGGTCGCGGTAGTCGCAGAGGAGGAGTTGGATTTTTTCGCCGAGACCGGCGGCTTGGATACGGCGCGAGGCTTCGTCGAATTGCTGCTGGGAGATGGTGACGGTGGTGACGCGGCAACCATAGGTCTTCGCGGCGTGCATGCTGAAGCCGCCCCAGCCGGACCCGATCTCGAGCACGCTGTCGGTCGGGGCGATGTGGAGGCGGCGGCAGAGCTTGTCGTATTTGCGGATCTGGGCGGCTTCGAGCGGTTCGTCGGCGCGTTCGAAATACGCGCTCGAGTAGGTCATCGTCGGGTCGAGCCAGAGTTGGAAGAACTCGTTGCTGAGATCGTAGTGCTCGCGAATGTTCTCACGGCTCATCCGGCGGCTGTTCGGCCGACGGAGGTGGAGGAGGCGGTTGGCGAAATTCAGGAGATTGAAGGCTCCGGTGCCGCGCCGGGTGCGGGTTTGCAGGGCCTCGGCCTCATCGGAATTAAGAATGAACCACGCGATGACCTTGACGAGATCGGGCGTCGTCCACTCGCCTGCCATGTAGGCTTCGGCGAAACCGATTGGGCCGTGGAGCACGCAGCGCTTAAAGAAATTTTCGTCCAGCACCTCGATGCGGGCTTCGACGCCGGAGCCGAGACCGCCGTAGACACCCCTCGCGCCATCGGGCAACAGGACCTCCATGCGGCCGGATTGAAGCTTGGCGAAACTATTAAGAACTAGGCGTCGGAAAAACATTGCGGGCTGGCACGATGAAGCCCGCTTCGTGCCGAATCAAGGATTCAACCGCAGCCGCAGCCCGCGCCGCATCCATGCCCGCTGGATGGAGTCGCAGAAGCACCGCCCTTGCCTGAAGTCATGATGCCGAGCCCGCCAGTAATCACGCGGCGGATTGGTTCGCCGGTCTCGGGGTGGCTCGTGAGTGCGGCGTCCTTCATGCTCTGGCGAATCTCGTAAGTGCGCACAGGCTGATCCGGCGCTGAGGGAATCGTCTCGTAGGTGTAGATGGCCATGGTTGGAAAATCGGCGTCTGGGTTTTTAAGGCGATGTTTTTTACAGCCGCGACATCAGCAGCTCGCGCTGGAAGATGAGGTCTTTTGGGAGTTCGCTGTAGAGTTTGATAAAAAGCTCGTCCTGCAGGAGCAGTTCGCGGTGCCACTCGGAGGTGTCGATTTTCTGGGCTTCGGCGAAAACCTCGGGCGTGACCGTTTTTTCGAGTCCCTCCATGTCGATGTCCTCGTAGTCGGGGAGCCAGCCAATGGTGGTTTCTAGCGCGTGGGCGCCGGGGCGGCAGCGTTCGACCATCCATTTCAGAATGCGGGCGTTCTCGCCGTAGCCAGGCCAGAGGAACTTGCCCTCGGGGCTTTTGCGGAACCAGTTCACATGAAAAATGCGGGGCACATATTTGATGAGTTTCCGCATCTGGAGCCAGTGGGTGAGGTAGTCGCCCATGTTGTAACCGCAGAAAGGCAGCATGGCCATCGGGTCGCGGCGGACTTGCCCGAGCGTGCCGGCGGCGGCGGCGGTCATCTCGGATCCCATCGTGGCGCCGAGATAGACGCCGTGCGACCAGTTGAAGGACTGAAAAATGAGTGGCATCGTCGTGGAGCGGCGCCCGCCGAAGATGATCGCGCTGACTGGCACGCCGGCGGGGTTTTCCCACTCTGGGTCGATCACCGGGCAATTCCTTGCTGGCGCCGTGAAGCGGCTGTTCGGGTGGCTGGTGAGAACGGGTTTGCCGTCCTTGTCGGTCTGGCCTGGCGACCAGTCCCGGCCGTGCCAATCGATGAGATGCGCGGGAGGCTCCTTGGTCATTCCTTCCCACCAGACATCGCCGTCGTCGGTGAGGGCGACATTGGTGAAAATGGTGTCGCATTTGATCGAGTCCATGGCGATCGGGTTGCTCGAATACGAGGTGCCGGGAGCCACGCCGAAAAAGCCTGCTTCGGGGTTGATCGCGCGCAGGAAGCCGTCCGGGCCGGGCTTGATCCAGGCGATGTCGTCACCCACGCAGGTGATCTCCCAACCTTGTTTTTTAATCGAGTCCGGCGGGACCATCATGGCGAAGTTCGTCTTGCCACACGCGCTCGGGAATGCGGCGGTGACATAGGTTTTTTCGCCGTCCGGGGACTTCACGCCGAGCACGAGCATGTGCTCAGCCATCCAATCCTCGTCGCGGGCCATGGCGGAAGCGATGCGGAGGGCGAAGCATTTTTTGCCAAGCAGGGCGTTGCCGCCGTAACCCGAGCCGAAGCTCATAATCAGACGCTCCTCGGGGAAATGGGTGATGTAGGTCTCGGGCGGGTTGCATGGCCAGGCGACATCCTTCTGGCCGGGCACCAGCGGGCAACCAACCGAGTGCAGGCATTTCACAAAGACGCCGGATTTTTCGATCTGGGCGTAAACCTCAGGGCTCACGCGCGTCATGATTTTCATGTTCGCGACCACATACGGGCTGTCGGAGAGTTCGATGCCGTATTGGGCGATCGGCGAGCCGACGGGGCCCATGCTGAAGGGAATCACATACAGAGTGCGGCCGCGCATGCAGCCATCGAACAGGCCTTGGAGGCGTGCTTTCATCTTGTCGGGCGCCTCCCAGTTGTTCGTCGGGCCGGCGTCTCTTTTCGATTGAGAGCAGATGAAGGTCCGTTCCTCCACACGCGCCACATCGCGGGGATCGCTGCGGACGAGCAGGGAGTTCGGGCGCTTGTCGGGGTTCAGCCACTGACCGGCGCCCGAGGCGACGATTGCCTCGCGCATGGCCTTGTCCTCTTCCTCGGAGCCATCGCACCAGAAGATTTGCTCGGGGCGTGTGAGGGCGGCGAATTCCTCGACCCAGGCGAGGATGATGGCGTTATTCGGTTTCGGCGCGCCGGTGTGCGGAATGGATTCGTTTTTCATGATGGATTGAGTTTCCACCTATCAAAATGACCTCACAAGAAAAACGGGGTGAAGCCCTTGTTTGACTCGCAAACGGGATTGCGAAGGGGCTGCCGAACTGCTTGGATTCAGGGTTTAAGCATGAAACCACCCTTCAACACCCTGCGTTCCTTCGATCTCGGTAACGGAAAAACCGGCCAACTCCACTCTCTACCCGCTCTGGAAGAAGCAGGCGTCGGCCCGATTTCCAAACTCCCCGTTAGCATCCGCATCGTCCTCGAGTCCGTGCTCCGCAACTGCGACGGGAAAAAAGTCCAAGCGCGTGATGTCCAGACGCTCGCAAACTGGAATGCGAAGGCCCCCGCCGAGGAGGAGATTCCTTTCGTCGTCGCCCGCATTGTCTTGCAGGACTTCACTGGCGTGCCGCTCCTGGTGGACCTCGCCGCCATGCGCACAGCGGTGAAAGGCCTCGGTGGCAACCCAGCCATCATCGAGCCCCTCGTGCCCGTCGATCTTGTCGTGGACCACTCGGTGCAAGTTGATTTCTACGGCTCGGCGAATGCGCTCCAGCTCAACCTCGATATGGAATTCAAGCGCAACCGCGAGCGCTACCAGTTCCTCAAATGGGGCCAGCAAGCATTCCAAACTTTCGGCGTCGTGCCTCCCGGCATCGGCATCGTGCACCAAGTGAACCTTGAGTATCTGGCGAAAGGCGTGCTCAGCGCGGGCGATCTCTACTACCCCGACACGCTCGTAGGCACCGATTCCCACACGACCATGATCAACGGCCTCGGGGTCGTTGGCTGGGGCGTGGGCGGCATCGAAGCCGAGGCGGGAATGCTCGGCCAGCCTGTCTATTTCCTAACGCCAGAAGTCGTGGGCGTGAACCTCACTGGCCGCCTGCGCGAAGGCGTGACCGCGACCGACCTGGCCCTCCATGTCACCCAGCTCCTCCGCGCTGCGAAGGTGGTTGGAAAATTTGTTGAATTCTACGGCGAGGGCGCGGTCACACTCCCGCTCACCGACCGCGCGACCATCGCAAACATGGCTCCCGAATACGGCGCCACAATGGGCTTCTTCCCTGTCGATGCCGAATCCGTCAACTACCTCGCCGCCACCGGCCGCACGCCCGAACAATGCCGCGCGTTCGAGAATTATTTCAAGGCCCAAAACCTCTTTGGCATGCCGAAAAAAGGTGACATCGCCTACAGCGTCGATATCGACCTCGACCTCTCGACCGTCCAGCCAGGCGTCGCTGGTCCCAAGCGCCCGCAGGACCGCATCAATGTCCCCGATCTCAAAAACACCTTCACCAGCCTGCTCACGAAATCCGTTGCCGAGGGCGGTTACGGCAAGGCGGCGAACGACCTCTCCAAGACAGCTGCCGTCAAACGCAACGGCTCGCAAAGCGCCGACGAGGCCGAAATGGTCAATGATCGCCCGACGCCGGATGCCATCACAGCCGCCCATACCAAAGGCGACCTCCACCTCCGCAATGGCTCAGTTCTGATTGCCGCCATCACGAGCTGCACAAACACCAGCAACCCGAGCGTGATGATCGGCGCCGGCCTCCTCGCGAAAAAAGCCGCCAGCCGCGGCCTCCGAGTCGATCCCGCCGTCAAGACCTCGCTCGCGCCCGGCTCCCGCGTTGTGAAAGATTACCTCGAGACCACCGGCCTCCAGCCTTACCTCGACCAGCTCGGCTTCCAGATCGTCGGCTACGGCTGCACGACCTGCATCGGCAACTCCGGCCCTCTCGCACCCGAGATCGAAAGCGCCATCGTCGAAAACGACCTCGTCACCGCAGCCGTCCTCTCGGGCAACCGCAACTTCGAGGCCCGCATTCACCAAAACATCCGCGCCAATTTCCTCATGTCGCCCCCGCTCGTCGTCGCCTACGCGCTCGCCGGCCGCGTGGACATCGACCTCACCAAGGAACCCATCGCCAAGGACAGCACCGGCGTTGATGTTTTCCTGAAAGACATCTGGCCAAGCCTCGAGGAAATTCGCAACGAGATGCAGGCCGCCCTCAAGCCCGAGGTTTTCCAAAAACTCTACACCGGCTTCGCAGACCAGAACCCCAAGTGGAACGAAGTGCCATCCAGCGTCGGGCAGATCTACGATTGGGACCGCAAGAGCACCTACATCCAGGAACCGCCCTTCTTCGAAAACTTCGGCATGTCCGCCGGAACCATCTCCGACATCACTGGCGCCCGCCCCATGGGCATCTTCGGCGACTCGGTTACGACCGACCACATCTCGCCCGCCGGCGCCATCAAAGCCAGCTCGCCCGCTGGAAAATACCTCGTCGAAAACGGCATCGAAGCGGTGGATTTCAACAGCTACGGCAGCCGCCGTGGCAATGACCGCGTCATGACCCGCGGCACCTTCGCCAATGTCCGCATCAAAAACCTCATGATCCCCGCCAAAGCCGACGGCACCCGCGTGGAAGGCGGTCTCACGATTCACCAGCCCACCGGCGAGCAAATGAGCATCTACGACGCCTGCATGAAATATCAGGCCGCCGGCACCCCGCTCATCGTCTTCGCTGGACAAGAATACGGCACCGGCTCCAGTCGCGACTGGGCCGCTAAAGGCACCCGCCTCCTCGGAGTCAAAGCCGTCGTCGCCCAAAGCTTCGAACGCATCCACCGCTCCAACCTCGTCGGCATGGGCGTCCTCCCGCTCCAATTCCCTGAAGGCATCAGCGCGCAATCGCTCAACCTCGACGGCACCGAAACCTACGACATCACCGGCCTCAGCGACAGCATCCAACCCCGCCAAGATGTCACCCTCCACATCACCCGCAAAGACGGCACCAAAGAGACCCACCAAGTCAAACTCCGCATCGATACCCCCATCGAAGTCGACTACTACCGCCACGGTGGCATCCTACCGTTTGTGTTGAGGCAGTTGGTTGCCGAAGCGAAGTAGGGGGAAAAGAAAGGCTCTCACGGAGGCACAAAGGCACGGAGATGAGCGAGAATGAGATCGGGAGCATCATCGTGGATTCGGCCGTGGATTTGCATAGAAATCTTGGTCCCGGTTTGCTCGAGACTGTCTATGAAGTGACCTTGGCTCGCGCCCTCGAGCGACGCGGCTTGGTAGTCCAGAGGCAAGTTTCTGTGCCAATCGAATACCAAGGAGAGACTTTCAGCGAAGGCTTCCGCGCTGATCTCATCGTCGGGAAACTGGTCATTGTGGAATTGAAGTCAATCGAACGAGTCACTCCTGCCCACAAAAAGCAGTTGCTGACCTATCTCCGGTTAACCGGTCTCAAGTTGGGCTACCTGCTGAACTTTGGCGAAGCGCTCATGCGTGACGGCATCACTCGAACCATCAATGGCAACTTAGATTCTGAGCCTCCGTGTCTTGGTGCCTCCGTGAGAGAAAAAATCCGGGATAATCGCTCCATGCATCCACCTTCCCATTTTTAGTCTCCGCGAGATAAAGGACTCCCAATCGATCCCTCGGCGCGGATATAAAAGACCGCAACTATGAAGGCCCGCCTTACTAAAGATTTTGTTGTCGAAGCTGCGCAGTTTTTGCCGAAGGCGCCGGAGGGGCACAAGTGCCGCCTCATGCATGGTCACACTTTCAAGATTGAAATCACGGTCGAGGGGGTGGTCGATCCGGAGACGGGTTGGGTTTACGACCACGCGCGCATCAGCGGGGCGATGAAGCCGATCATTCAACAACTCGACCACTCGGTCCTCAACGATATGCCGGGTTTGGAAAATCCGACGATTGAGTTGATGGCGGATTGGCTTTGGAAAAAATTGGAGCCGCAGCTTCCCGGCCTCGCGGAGATTGTGATTCACGAGACACCGTTCGCGCGGTGTTCCTATCGCGGCGAGTAGGTCGGGATCAAATCGGGGTGCTCCGTTGCGGGGCGAGGAAAATTCGGGTTCCGATAGCCGCGAGGCCGATGCCGAGTAGGATCAAGACCCCGCAAGTGGCGACGAGGGGCCAGTTGCCGAGTTGGGTGTTTTTCCAGAGCGAGATCGAGGTCGAAGCGAGCGTGGTGGCGAACATCAGGATGGCCGGGATGAGGGTGAAAGCCCAGCGGCGGCCGTGGTCTCGGAGCCACACGGAGGCGACCAAAAGCGCGATGGCGCCCATCATCTGGTTCGCGGAGCCGAAGACCTGCCAAAGCATCGGGAGGGAATTGGAGCGTGAGATGAGATACATGAGGCCCACGCAAAGCGAGGTATTGAACCATGCGCTGGCGAGAATCGGGTGCGGGTTTTTAAAAACAAATTTCCAGATTTCCTCGAGGAGGTAGCGGTTCAATCGAACGGCGACATCGAGCGTGGTGACGACGAAGCCCTCCAGAAGCAGGATGCCGAGAACCGTTCCGGCCCAGAGCGGGAGGCCGAAGGCCGTGTGGACGAGTGTGCCGGTGGCGAGTGAGACGGCGAGGATGGGATTTTTTTCGCCGTAGGTGATGAGTCGGTAGTTTTCCCAATCCATTCCGACGAGCAGCGTGAGGATGATCGAGACGGCGAGCATCGACTCGAGAAGCATCGAGCGGTAGCCGACCTTGCGCGCATGGCTTTCGCAGGAAAGTTGACGCGCGGTTGTTCCGCTGGAGACGAGGCAGTGGAAGCCGCTGATCGCTCCGCAGGAGACCGTGATAAAGAGCATCGGCCAGAGCATCCCGACATATTGGAGTCCCGTCTGCGGGTCCCATGCCGGAATCATCTCTGCGGCATTTTGGGGGGCGAGGGGTATTTCTGGAAACCGGCCGCTGAATCCTGCCGCGACGAGTCCCACGACAACGGCGATCATGCCCGCATAGAGGATTTGGACATTTACAAAATCCCTCGGCATGAGGAGCAGCCACACGGGAATCGCCGAGGCGAGGACTACATAAGCCGTCATCAGGACGCGCCAGGTGTCGGCTGAAACGACAACTGGATGGATAATGCCAAGCCAGACCGAGGCCGCGCAAAGGGCGGCGGCCATCGAGTAGTTGAGCCACGCCGGAGTGCGGCGCCTGTAGATCATCCAGCCCAAAATCGGGGCGCAGAGTGTGATGAACAGCACGCTGGTCGAGGCGATGCCGCCGATCTTCGCGATGAGGACGGGCTGGCCGTTCTCCACCTTCACCACCGTCGGCAGGCCGTCGCCGTGATGGAAGGGATGCATGCCAAGAGCATCGGCGGGAGTTTGGAGCGCGGCGGCGAGTTGTTCTGTCGTGGCTGGCTCGATACCGACCTTCTCGGCGGGATACATGCTGGTCAGGGCGGTGACGCTGAGGTTCAGAAAAGTCGCCGTGATCATCAGGAGCCCGATCACCAAAAAACTGACGATTAATATATAGCCTGTCGGGCCGAGATAAGTCCTCGCGATGTCGGCCACGGAGCGGCCTTGTTCCCGCGAAGAAATGAAAAGCGTAACCATGTCGTGCACGCCACCGAGGAGGGTTGCGCCAATGACCACCCAGATCAGCGCCGGCAGGTAGCCGTAAACCAGCGCCAGGGTGGGCCCCACGATTGGCCCCGCGCCCGCGATCGCCGCGAAGTGGTGAGCGAAGAGCACATAGGGCTTGGCTGGGACAAAATCGCGGCCGTCGTTCTGCGAGACGGCGGGGGTTTGGTTTTTCGGATCCACTCCAAGGGTGCGCTCCAGAAACGAACCGTAGAAGCGTTCCGCAAGCCAGTAGCACAGGAACGAGCTGGCCAAAATGGTGAGAAGGATCGGACCCACGAGCGGGATGTTGTCGCGGCCAGGATTCCTGTGCAAGCATGGCTCCATGACCACTATCTGCTTCGCTGCCATTTTGGGTTTTCTGGGGGTGAGCCTCGGAGCCTTTGGGGCCCACAGCCTGAAAAACCTCCTCGAATCCTACGGCACCACAGCCATCTGGCAGACGGCCGTCCTCTACCACCTCGTCCATGCGGTCGCCGCGCTTTGGGCCGCAGAGAAACGGCCTGTCGTCGTGTGGGTTTGGACTGCCGGGGTGGTGATTTTCTCAGGGACTCTCTACCTGCTCGCGGTGACAAACCTGCGCTGGCTCGGGGCGATTACACCCATAGGAGGGGTTCTTTTCCTGATCGGCTGGTTGATGATTGCCTTCAAAAGAAATTGAACAATTGCCCAACGGCTTTGTCATTTTAACGCCATGAAAAAATCCCATGCATTTCTTGTCTGTCTCGCTCTGTCCGCTTGGACGCTCCAGGCCGCGCCGGTGTTGAGTTCCTCGATGAACCTCACGGAAACCGACTCGGCCTACACAGTTCGGCTCGGAGTTCCCGAGAAAACTCCGGTGAATGTCCGCCTCGCGGGTCGGCGGCTTTTGCTGGAAACGAGCGGCGGCGAGAAGGAGCCCCGATACGATCAGAGCCTGCAACTCCCCGCTGCCGTTCCCGACGCGCCGCTGGGCATCCAGCGCGATAGCGGTGAGATGGTCATCACCATTCCCAAGGGTGGCCCCGCGCCCTCCACGGCGTCGGCACCTGATCCGTTCCGCGACGCATTTCAGGGACTCGATAATTTCGATGCGATGCGCGACGACATGCTCAAGCAAGCGGCGGCGATGATGGGGCAGTTCAATCAAATGGCGAAATCCTCCTCCGGCGGAAGCGGCATCGACATGCTCCAATCACTCCTGAACCAATCCGGCCTCGCGGGCGTGATTGGGGGCGTGGCGGGAGGATTTGAACTCCGGGAGGAAGCCGACCGCTACATCCTCAGTGCCGCCATTCCGGAGGCGCAGGCAAAAAATGTGAGCGTGAATGTGGATAACGACCGATTCGTCACCATCACCACCAAGCAGGACCAGAAAGCCGGCGCGGGTGGCCTCACCTCATTCAGTGCCTCGAGTTCCACTCAATCCCTCACGCTCCCCGGGCCGGTGCGGGTGGACCAGATGAAGATGGAATACAAAAATGGCCGCCTCGAAGTGACGCTCCCGAAATCGTAGGGTGGTTCTTCTTGTTCCTCCGGCGGGTGTGCGGAAGAGTTGGCGGATGGATGCCTATTTCGCGGAGCTGGGAAACTCGGTCTACACTCGTTGGAAGAAGGTGAATTTTTCCTTGGCGGCTTTTCCTGAGATCGCCGTCAAGGCGCTCGAAGCCAAGCCAGCCTCCCGCCATGTCGATCTGGAGAAATTAACTCGCGATTTTCTTCTTCACGACGATCAGCCGCATCAATCGTCCTCCGGATTTGGACAGCCCGAACTCATCGTTTACGACAACCCGAAGTTTTATATTCAGGCCCTCTTCTGGCTCGACGGAACCACCGACATTCACCAGCACGAATTCTCCGGGGCCTTCCAAGTGCTCGAGGGCTCGAGCATTCACTCGCGCTATGTTTTCGAGAACGCCGAATCCATCACCGCGCACTTCCGCGTGGGCGACTTGAAGCTCCAAGAAACCCAGCTTCTGGAGCGGGGCGACACCGTGCCGATCGTGTCCGGTCGCTCGTGCATCCACTCCCTCTTCCATCTGGAAACTCCCTCGGTGACGATTGTGATTCGCACCCAATCCGATCCTGGAACGGGACCGCAGTTCACCTACCTTCCGCCGCATCTGGCGATCGATCCGGTTCAAGGGGATTTCCTGACTCTTCGCCGAAAGCAACTCCTCGATGTGCTCGAGCACACCGCGTCACCGGAGTATTCCAGCCTGATTCTGAAAATGATCGGGACACTCGATTTCGAGCGTGGATTTTTCACTCTCCAAAATGCCATGGGCCATCTTCGGAATCTTGGCGCCTGGGATCTGGCGTGGGCGGCTTTTTCCAAAAAACACGGTGCCTTGGCCAAGCCGGTGCTTCCCTCCCTTTTGGAAATCATCCGCCGCGACGCCTTGGTGGGTATGCGGTCGAGCATCGAAGATCCCGACCATCGGTTTCTCCTCGCTCTCCTTCTCAATCTCGAAAGTCGCGAAGCCGTCTTGGCCATGGTCGCGCGTCGCTACTCGGGAGATCCGTTGGAAAATATTTTTCATTGGGCTGTCGAGTTGACCCATTGCTCGGAGTCGGGCACTTGGATTCTCAATGCGGAATTTCCCGATGACATCGAGCTCCCGCCCGACGAGCAAGCCCCGCTTTTTCTAACGGCGCTGAACCACTTCCTCGCCGGGGGAAAAACTCCCCCCGAGTTGAAATCCGTCTCCAAAAAAAATCTGACCAGCCTGCGAGCGGCTTTGGAGTCCTCGGCTTGGAAGATGCTGCTGAAGTAAAACCACTCTGCTCCGGCAGGCCTTGAAAAAATCGTGGCCGATCAGGAAAGGGCGGAGATCTTTTCTCGGAGGGATTCGAGGGGAAGATGCGGACCGATGAAGAGGGCCACGGGGTCGCGTAGGGTGGGGTGCTGGCCGATGGGGAAAAATTGCACCGCGCCATCGTGCCCGACTTTTTGGAAGATCTGGAATTCGCCGGGCTCTTCGCAGAGGACGACGAGGCCCTTGGCGCGCAGGACTTCTTCGGGGAGGGAATTCAGGAATTCCTCGAAGGCCTGCTTTTTCACAAATGCCGGGAGAGGAATTTCACAAGAGGCGAAGTGGTGTTCCGCATGGTGGTGATGGTGAGCCTCTCCGTGATGGTGGTGTTCCTCGGCGTGATGGTGGGCTGATTCGTGCAACTCGGGCAGCGTGGCGATTTCTCGGGCGAAGGATGCCGGGTCGGTCACAGGGGCATGGATGCCGAGTTCGGCGAGGGATTTTTCCACGAATGCGAGGCGTTCCGGCGCGATGATGTCGGTGCGCGAAATGAAAAGATGGGTCGCGGTGCGGACCTGGTCGCGTTCGAGAGCGTTGTGCCAGAAGCGGCGCTGCCAGCGCTGACCGTCGATGATCGAGAGCTGAATCGGCGGAGTGAAGCGTTTGAGATTTTTGTTGAAGGCGAGGGTTTCGAGGAGTTGCTCGGAATCCGTGGTGCCGTTGGTCTCGAGGAGAAGAACGCGGCCGGATCGGTGCTCGAATTGCTCCAGCGCCGCGAGGAGTTCGTCGCGCGACCCGCAGCAGACACAATCGCCATTCAGCGTGGTGACTTCGTCAATGACTCCACGGAACCGCTCGGCGTCGATTCGGGCGTTTTGGTAGTCATTGATCAGAAGCGAGGGGGTTAGACCCTCGGCTCCGAGGGCAGGAACGAGCTTTTGGAGGAAGGTGGTTTTCCCAGCTCCGAGAAAGCCTACGATGACGATGAGCGGTGTCATATTGTTCAGTGGTTCAATGTTCGTGGTCTGTTGGCTCAACAACCCACGCGGGGAAGGGGTCGCGGAATTTCTCCCACTTCTCCTCGCACATGGCGAGTTCGCGGTCGTCGAGCAGGCAGGCTTCCAGCTCGGCGAGGAGTTTTTCCTTTTCGAAGTCTTGGCCGATGTAAACGAGCATCTGGCGGCGGTCGCCGTGGGGTTCCTGCCAATCTTTCATGATCGAACGCCAGGTGTCGTCGTCATCGGGCCAACTGGATTTCGGCGCGGCGGCCCACCAGAAACCAGCGGGGCGGTATTCCGCGCTGCCTCCAGCCTGCGACCAGAGGCCGATCATGGTGTTGCGCGAGGCGAGCCAGAAGTAACCTTTCGAGCGGAGCAGGCCGGGGCGTTCGGTATGGATGAAGTCCCAGAAGCGCTGCGGGTGGAAGGGGCGGCGGGCTCGGAAGACGAAGCTACCGACCCCGTATTCCTCCGTCTCGGGCGTGTGCTCGTTGTTCAACTCGCGGAGCCAGCCTGCGGAGGCTTGGGCTTTTTCCATGTCGAAGCGGCGGGTGTCGAGGATGCTGGCGAGATCTACGCGGCCGCGGGTGCTTTCGATAATTTCCGCGCCGGGATTCAGGTGGTGGAGAATGGCGCGGAGTTCCTCGAGTTGCTCTTTGTCGATGAGATCGGTTTTGTTAACAAGGATCACATCGGCGAACTCCACTTGATCGATAAAAAGGTCGGAGATGGTGCGTTCGTCCTCTTCGCCGAGGGCGGCGTTTTTTTCCTTCAGTGATTCGCCGGCCTCGTAGTGCTCGAGGAAATTGGAGGCGTCCACGACCGTAACCATCGTGTCGAGGCGCGTGACTTCCTGCAGGCTCTTCCCGTTTTCATCGGCGAAGGTGAAGGTTTGCGCGACGGGCAGCGGTTCGGAGACGCCTGTGGACTCGATGAGCAGGTAGTCAAAGCGACCCTCCTCGGCGAGGCGCGATACTTCCTTGAGCAGGTCGTCGCGCAGGGTGCAGCAGATGCAGCCATTGGTCATCTCAACGAGTTTTTCTTCCGTGCGGCTGAGCTCAGCGCCCCCGTCGCGGACGAGTTCCGCGTCGATGTTGACCTCGCTCATATCGTTCACGATGACCGCCACGCGGCGGCCTTCGCGGTTGTTGAGGACATGGTTGAGGAGCGTGGTTTTTCCGGCTCCGAGGAATCCGGAGAGAACGGTGACGGGGAGCTTTTTGAAAAGCGGAGACGCCGGTTTAACAGGGTTTCGAGAGTCATCTCTTAATTGCATATAATTTGCATTAATAGAGACAATGGGGCTCGATCAATTAAAAATGCAAAAAACTTGCAATTAAAACGGCGTAGCCTCTTGAGAAGATGGAGGGGAGGGGTAGGCCCGAGAAGAAATCAGGTTTTCTCCCCCAATACGGAGGCTGGGTCAGAGGCCTGCCAAATGGGCGGGCGTGAATTCAGTGAGTGGGACGATTTGGTAGAGACCGGCGGCCTCATCGATGTAGGTCGCGAGATCACTTGGCAGGTCAGATGCCGCTTGGCGGGAAGGGGATTGGTTCAGAGCGAAAACAAAACCCAAGATGAGCGCCGCGAAGGCCGCCGGCGTAAGCCAGCGTGGAATAAACCAAGGCGATGGAGCGTGAGCGGACTGGCGGATGGATCGGAGCACATTGCGCGAAAAGAAGGGCGAGGCTTGGTGCTGGCTGGCCTGTCCCAGCAAATTCCATAGGCCGTCATTTTCGGGAAACTCATTCTTCATGGCGTATCAAACACTGAAGGAGCGCAAAAGTTTCGCAGGAAGTGGATCCATAAAACCTGTGTCGGTGAAATCGCTGGATCAACCGAGGGACGCACGGGCTTTTTGGAGTTCTGCGAGTTTGGCGATCCAATCTTGCTGGCGCTGGCGGTGGTCGGCGACGACTTCGGCAGGGGCGTTTTGGACGAAGGTTTCGCTCGAGAGTTTTTTGGCGACTTTTTCGATCTCGGCTTCGACTTTTTGGATTTCGCCGTCGAGGCGCTTGGCCTCGGTGGCGGCGTCGATGATGCCTTCGAGTGGGAGGTAGATCGTGCCGATGTCGGTGGGGCAGGCGGCGTGAGCTCCGCGCTTTGCGAGGAGGGCGCTGCTTGTCAGCGCCGGATCGGTGTGGTTGCGGGAGTCGCTCCGGTCCTGACAAGCAGGACCCTCCTGGGCGGATTCGACAATCGTGATCGACTCGGCGTAGAGCAGGTTCGAGAGAACGGGGAGTTCGTTTTTTACCCAATCGGCGGCGGGAGCGAGTTGCCATGGGAGGCGGCGGTTGCCTTGGATGCCGTAGGTCGCGCGGAGGTTGCGGCTGGTCGAGACGGCGGTGAAGACGGCTTCGGAGCGCGGGTCGGCGGCGAAGGCGGCGGGTTCGGGCCAACCGCTGAACATGATGCTTTCGGTGCCGAAGCCGAGGCCGCTCCAGAGTTCCTCGGTGATAAACGGCGCGTAGGGGTGGAGGAGTTGGAGGATGCGCTTGATCGTGTAGTCCAGCGTGGCCAGCGTGCCGGCGCGGCGGGGTGTGTCGGTGGCAAAGTCGGATTTCGCGACTTCGATGAACCTGTCGCAGAAATCGCCCCAAACGAAGTCGTAGAGTGCCTGGGCGATGTCGCTGAATTTATAGGCCTCGTAGCCCTCGTTGACGCGGCGGATGGTGGCGTCGAGACGGGCGAGGAGGTCTTGGGCGAAGAGGGAGAGTTCGTGCTTGGATGGATCGGCTTGAGGGTCGAGCGGGCCTTGCATTTGCCGGAAGCGGCAGGCGTTCCAGAGCTTGTTGCAGAAGTTGCGGCCTTCGACGATTTGCTGCTCGTCGAATTTGATGTCCTGCCCTTGCGGCGCAGTGCGAAGGAGACCGAAGCGAATCCCATCCGCGCCGAACTTCGCGATGAGGTCGAGCGGGTCGGGCGAGTTGCCGAGGCTTTTCGACATCTTGCGGCCCTGTTTGTCGCGGATGATTCCGGTGAAGTAGACATCGCGGAACGGAATTTTCCCCGTGTATTCCAGGCTCGCCATGATCATGCGGGCAACCCAGAAGAAGATGATATCGGGACCGGTGACGAGCACACTGGTCGGGAAGAATTTTTTGAGTGCGGCGGCGTCCATCGTCTCGTGCGCCCAGAGCCACGAGGAGAACCAGGTGTCGAGCACATCGGAGTCTTGAACCCACCCCTCGCCTGGGGAATCGATTTGGCAGACGAAGGATGTAGTGCGGGCGTCTCGCCCGCAATTGGTTTCGGGCGACAGGCGGGACGCCTGTCCTACATTCAGGTTGTTTGATTGGCGGATGTTTTTTAGCCCGGACCGTGCGGCGTTGGATTCGACATAGTTGATCGTTTGCCAGAGTTCCTCGTCGTTGCGAATGATGTGGTCGTAGGTTTCGTTGAGCCAGACTTGGCCGGTCTTTCCGGTGAGTTTGTTCAGTTCGTGGGCGGTGAAGGATTTCCAAGAATGGAGGATTTCTTTCAATTCATGACTGGCCTTGGGAGTGAAGACGACATGGACATGGTTCGGCATCACGGACCAGGCACGGAGTTCGTAGCGTTCGCCGTCGAAGTGGCGCAGGGCGTTTTCGACGATTTTGGAGGCGGCATCTTCTTTAAGAAGGCACGAGCCCATGCCGGCATCGAGGCATTCCTCGATTTTTTTGCTGAAGAGAAGATGGAAAGCTTTGTGGTCTTCCTCGGTAAGATTCTGTGGAGGGTTGGCGAGCCAGAGTTCGCGCTCTTGGCGGAGTTCGGTAACTTTGGATTCGGGGAGGGAATCGGCGAGACGGAAGGTGACGGAGTAGGTCGCCCCTTCGAGTTCCCAATGGGGGAGGTGGCGTTGGGTGATTTGGAATTCGCCGAGCTCGTCGAAGTGGATCTGTGGGTATGTAGCACGGACGTCCCGCCCGTGAGCGTTATCGGGTGACAGGCGGGACGCCTGTCCTACATTTTTGTTATACCAAACGGGAATGCGGTGGCCCCACCAGAGTTGGCGGGAGATGCACCAGTCTTGGATGTTTTCGAGCCAGTGGTCGTATACCTTTTCCCAGCGGTCGGGGAAGAAGCGGATGAGGTGGTTGCGGACGGCGTCGCGGGCTTCGGCGGTTTTCGGATATTTCAAAAACCACTGCTCCGAGAGGCGGGGTTCAATCGGCACATCGGCGCGCTCGCTGAAGCCGACATTGTTTTCATGCGGCTCCTCTTTTACAAGGAGGCCGAGTTCCGTGAGCTTGGCCACGGCCTCGGTGCGGGCTTCGAAGCGGTCGAGACCGGCGAATTCCTCGCCGGCGAGTTCGTTCAAGGTCGCGTCGGGGTTGAAAATGTCGATGACGGGGAGGTTGTGGCGGAGGCCGATCTCGTAGTCGGTCTTGTCGTGTGCGGGGGTGACTTTGAGGACGCCGGTGCCGAATTCGAAATCGACGGCCTCGTCACCGATGATCGGGAGGAGCGCTTCGACATTGGCGGGGAGGGGACGGCGGACATGGAGGCCGATGAGCGCGGCGTAGCGCGGGTCCTTGGGATTTACGGCCACGGCGGCATCGGCCATGATCGTCTCGGGACGGGTGGTGGCGATCTCGAGAAAGGTCCCGGGTTTTTCCACCACCTCGACGCGGTAGTGGTAGAAAAAGGATTTCTGGGTTTTCGGGATGACTTCCTCGTCGCTGAGCGCGGTGAGGGAGACGGGGCACCAGTTCACCATGCGCTTGCCGCGATAGATGAGGCCCTTCGCGTGGAGATCAACGAAAACCTCCTGCACTTTGCGCGCGTAGGCGTCGTCCATCGTGAAGCGCTCGCGGGTCCAATCGCAGGAGCAGCCGAGTTTTTTGAGCTGGTTGATGATGATGCCGCCGTGCTTGTCCTTCCACTCCCAGACGCGCTTTAGGAACTCGTCGCGGCCGAGGTCATGGCGGGTTTTCTTTTCCTCCTTGCGGAGCTTTCGCTCGACGACGGTCTGCGTGGCGATGCCGGCGTGGTCGGTGCCGGGGAGCCAGAGGACTTCGTGGCCGGTCTGGCGGGCGTGGCGGGCGAGGATGTCCTGGAGTGTATTGTTGAGCACATGGCCGAGCGTGAGAACGCCGGTGACATTCGGCGGCGGGATGACGATCGAGTAGGCGGGCTTCGGCGAGGCGGGGTCGGCGGTGAAGTGGCCGTGCTCGATCCACCAGGAATACCATTTTTCTTCGACGGACTGGGGCTCGTAGGCCTTGGACAATTCAGACATGGCGCGGGATTCAATCGGGTTCGCCCAAGGCGAGAAAGCGGAAAGTGCGGGCGCAGCTCAGACGCCACCGAACCGGCGGGAGCGGCCAGCGTAGTCCTCGAGCGCGGCGAGGAAATCCTCCCTCTGGAAATCGGGCCAGAATTTTTTGGTCACATGGATTTCCGTGTAGCTGAGTTGCCAGAGGAGAAAATTCGAAATGCGCATCTCGCCGGAGGTGCGGATGAGGAGGTCGGGGTCGGGCATCCCGGCTGTGTTCAGGCGCGAGGCGATCAACTCGGGCGTGATGTCGGCTTCGCTCACGGTGCCTGCGGCGGTGTCGCGGACGAGGGATTTCACGGCATCAACAATCTCGGCGCGGCCGCTGTAGCTCAGGGCGAGGACGAAGTGGAGCTTGGTATTTGCCGCAGTGGCGTCCATGACTTCGCGGAGCTTGCGCTGGCAGACGGAGGGGAGTTCTTGGATGCGGCCGATGTGGTGGAGGCGGATGCCCTCGCGGACCATTTCATCGCGCTTTTGATTGAGGAAATTTTCCAACAGGAGCATAAGGGCGTTGACCTCCAAGGCGGGGCGTTTCCAGTTCTCCGAGGAAAAGGCGTAGAGGGTCAGGTATTGAACGCCGGTGTCGAGGCAGGCTTGGACGCAGCGCTCGATGGATTTCGAGCCCGCCTCGTGGCCTGCGATGCGCGGGAGACCACGCTCCTGAGCCCAACGGCCGTTGCCGTCCATAATAATGGCGACATGCTTGGGGACAACGGCGCTCACTTGTTTGCTCAGAGCCGGATGGTTTGCTCGCGGCCTGGCCCGATGCTTACGATCGAGAGATTGGCGCCGACGAGGCCCGCGATTTTTTTCACATAGTTGCGGGCTTTTTGGGGGAGGTCGGAAAATTCGCGGGCGTTCTCGGTGGATTTGCGCCAGCCGGGCATATCGATGTAGACGGGCTTGCAGAGCGCGAGCTCCTCGGAATCGGTCGGCGGGAAATCGAGTTTCTTCGAGCCGATGCGATAGCCGACGCAGACCTTGATCCACTCGGCCTCATCGAGTCCGTCGAGATTCGTGATCGCGAGCTGGTCGATGCCATTGATCATGACGGAATATTTGGTCGAGACGGCGTCGAACCAACCGCAGCGGCGGGCGCGGCCGGTGGTGGCACCGAACTCGCGGCCCATGGCGTGGAAGCGCTTCGAGAGGTCGGAATCCTCGGTGGGGAAGGGGCCCTCGCCGACGCGGGTCGTGTAGGCTTTGAGGACGCCCATGACATGGTCGATGCGGTTCGGAGGAACGCCGCTGCCGGTGCAGGCTCCGCCGGAGGTGGTGTTCGAACTGGTCACATAGGGGTAGGTGCCGTGGTCGATATCGAGGAAGGTTCCCTGCGCGCCCTCGAAAAGCATATTCGAGTTTTTTGCGGCCAGCACTTCGTGGAGGAACACGACGGTGTTGGTAATGAACGGAGCGAGGATTTGGCCGGCGGCGAGGGATTCGTCGACGACTTCCTTCGGGCTGAGGGGCTTCTCGCCGAGTTCCTTGATGACGGCGTTGTTTTCCTTGATGCGCTTGGTGAGTTTTTCGGCAAAGAGATCGGGCTTGAGAAGGTCGCCGGTGCGGAGGCCGGTGCGGAAGGCTTTGTCGGCGTAGGCGGGGCCGATGCCGCGCTTGGTGGTGCCGATTTTTTTGCCGCCCTTCTGGCTTTCGCGGAGGCCGTCGAGGATGCGGTGGTAGGGGAGGACGAGGTGGGCGGAATCGCTGATGAGTAGGTTTTTGCCGACTTTGACGCCACGCTCTTGGAGGCCTTGGATTTCGCCCACGAGCGAGACGGGGTCGAGGACGACGCCGTTGCCGATCACGCAGGTCTTGGACTTGCGGAGGATGCCGGAGGGAATGAGGTGGAGGACATATTTTTCGCCTTCGATGACAATGGTGTGGCCGGCGTTGTTGCCGCCCTGGCTGCGGACGACGACATCGGCTTCATCGGTGAGAAAATCGATGATTTTTCCTTTTCCTTCATCGCCCCACTGGGCGCCAACGAGAATAGTATTCGGCATAGAGAGAGTTTTAGAGAATTCGCAGGGGTCGGGGGAAGGGAGATTAAAGGGGGGTGCGGCTCATTAGGCGAGTCGCTTTTCAAAAATTCCCCACTCGCGGTCGGTCTCGCCGCCGACCACACGGCAGATTTCGATGATTTCGGCGTTGGTGTCCTCGAGCCAGCCGAGGGTGGCGTGGGTATGGAGTTGCTTGGCTTCGCGGAATTGCTCGTGGACGAGCCAGGCGTGGAGGCCGCGGTCGCGAAATTCCGGGACAACGCCGAGGACGGTCTGGCGGCAGGTCCGGATTTTGCGAGTTTTCATCAGGAGAAAAATATGGGCCAACCGGAGCCAGTGGGGGGTGTTTCGGGCGGCGTGTAGGATTTCATTGAAGTTTGGCAGGACGATCGCCACGCCCGCGGACTCGCCGTTGGACTCGCCGATGAGGAGAAGCCGGGGGTCGGCAATGGCGCGAATGTCCTCGGCGGAGTCGAGCAGATCCTCCATGCCGATCGGCACAAAGCCCCAATTCCGCTCGAGTGTGGCGTTATAAACCCGGCGGACGATTTCGAGCTCCTGCTCGATCTTGGTGAGATCGAAGGGGCGCATGGTGAGATTGGCGCGTTTCTTGAGGCGCTCGATGATTCGGACGAAGCGCTCCGGCGGGTCAAGGCGGTGCATCGCGAGGTCCATCACATAAAGCGTGCGTGCTTTGTTGAAACCGAGGTCGGTGAGCAGGTGCAGGTAGTAGTCGGGATTCCACGGCAGGCCGATCATGGTTGGTTTATCGAAGCCGTTTAGGAGCACGCCGCAATCGTCGTTGATGCTGGGGTTGTAGGGGCCTCGAATGGTCTCCAAGCCCGCTGCACGCAGGAAGGCCGAGGCTTTTTCAAAAAGGGCCCGCGCCACGGCGGGTTCATTCACGCACTCGAAAAACCCAAAAAACCCTGTGCGGTCTTGGTGGTAGGCGTTGTGGGATCGGTTCACGATCGCCGCGATGCGACCGATGGGGCGACCATCGCGCTCGGCTATAAAAGCCGTGATGGTGCCGTGCCGCCGGTTGAAGGTGGAGTCCGGCGCGAGGAATTTCGCGATGCTACCGGGAAAGGGCGGCGTGAAGACCGGATCCGTTTTGTGAATGGCTTCCGCCGTTCTCTCGAACAGCTTCCTCCGCGACGGAGTCTGGCAATCGGAAATCGAAAATGTTTTTGCGTCGGCCGGGGTTGGCATAAGCGGGGTCGTCGAAGGTTCCCAATTCACGGGCGAGTTTTTCGAAAATCTCCAACACGCGATCGAGGTCCTCGTCGGTGTGTGTGGCCATGAAACTCGTGCGAACGATGGCCTCGCCGTAACGAACGGCTGGGTAGATTGCGGGTGTGGCAAAAACTCCCTCTTCAAAGAGGCGCTGGGTAAAGATGAAGGCCTTCGCCTCGCTGCCGATGAGGATGGGAACGATCGGCGTCTGCGTGGTGCCGATCTTGAATCCAATGCGCTTGAAACCCTCGTGCATCTTGCGGGTGTTTTTCCAAAGTTGATCGATGCGCCAGGTCTCTTCCTGCATGAGCTCAAGGGCTTTTTTAACGCCTCCGACGACCGCTGGAGCTAGGGCGGCGGTGAAAATCAAACACCGGGCGCGGTGTTTCAAATACTCGATCATCTGGGCATCGCCAGCGATGAAGCCTCCCATGGAGCCGAGGGATTTTGAGAAGGTGCCCATCACGATTTCCACCTCATCATTGAGGCCGAAATGATCCACGGCGCCGCGACCCTGACGGCCGAGCACGCCGAGCGAATGGGCCTCGTCCACATACATCGCGGCATGGTGGCGTTTTGCGGCGGCATTGATTTCGGGAAGTTCTGCGATGTCGCCGGACATGCTGAAGACGCCATCGAGAATCACAACGCGCCCGGCTTCATCGGGCAGGCGCTTGAGGCGGTTTTCGAGGGAACTGGCTGAGTTATGGCGAAAAGGAATCAGCTTTCCCGGGGCGAAATTGCAGCCGTCGATGATGCTCGCGTGGTTCTCTCGATCGCACAGGATGGCGTCGCCATCCTCGGTCAGGGCGATGAGTGCGCCTTGGTTGGCAAAAAATCCGGTGGAAAAAAGAATCGCCGCATCGCGCCCGAGGAAATCCGCAAGTGCCTCCTCAAGTTCCACATGGAGCTTGATCGTTCCGTTCAGCAAGCGGGACCCTGTGCAGCCGGAGCCGTATTTTTTAATCGCCTCGCAGGCCGCCTCGACCACGCGGGGATCTTGAGCCAGGCCGAGGTAGTTATTCGACCCGATCATGATCTTCCGCTCGCCTTCGCAGATCACATAATTGCCATGTGGTTCTTCGATGGATCGGAAGTAGGGGTAGAATCCCTGCGCTCGCGCATCAGCCGTGTCGCGGTAATCGCGGCATTTCTGAAAGATGTCTTTCGGTGCTTTCGACATTTATTTGGGTGGGTAGAGTTGCACCAGCACTAGAGAAGTAAATAATTTTTACTGCCAACTATTCGACTGGGAAAGCGCGCCAGATGCAGGAAATTTGCGAGTTGATAACCCCGAATCGATAGCGCAGGGTCCGCACACCCCATGTTTAGGAAATTTCCCCACGCAGTCATCGTTTGCTTTTTTCTCGTTCTTGGAAATGCCGTCGCCGGCGAGTGGCAGACGCTGGAAAAATGCCGCCTTGCGCCGGATCAATACATGGACGGCGATAGTTTCCATGTCCTCCACGAAGGGAAAAATCACATTTTTCGGCTTTATTTCGTGGACTGCCCGGAGACCGATACCTCATTTCCCAAGCGCATCGCCGACCAGATGGAGGATTTCGGCCTTGCGAAAGACACCGCCGTGGTTGCGGCCGGGGAGAAAGCCAAGGAATTCTCTAAAAAGTTCCTCGCGGGCCAGTTCACGGTCCTAACGAAATGGGAAGATGCTCGCGGAAATTCCCGACAACCGCGAAACTACGCCGTTATCCTCGTGGGCAAAAAAAACCTCTCCGAGGAACTCGTCCGTTCCGGCTGGGCACGCGCTTTTGGCATGCCGGCCGATTACCCCGACGCCTCCCGCGCTAAGTCCTTCAAGGACGGCCTGCGCCGCCTTCAAGCCAATGCCATCCGCCAAAAAGTTGGCGCGTTCGCGGGAACCTCGCGCGTTCTAGCCCCAACGGAAACCGCCGTTCCCGAGCGGGAGTATGTCGATTACGAATCCGAGATCGGCGGACAAATCCTCCAAGACGGTCTCAACGGCCTGAGCATCGATTTCAACTAAGCCGATTGCGCGGAGGCTTGCGGGCCGCTAAATGTCACCGCCTTCATGGAACTTCGCTTCACCAAAATGAACGGCGCGGGGAACGACTTCGTCGTGATCGACAACCGCTCGCGCCAATTTTCACTGGATGGAAAAACCATCGCCCGCCTCTGCGACCGCCACCGCGGCGTGGGGGCTGACGGTTTGCTCGCCGTCGAGCCCGCTGAGGGCCAGGCCGACTTCCGCATGCGCTACTACAACGCCGATGGCGGCGAGGCCGAAATGTGTGGCAATGGCGCCCGTTGCTTCGCGCGCTACTCCGCCCGTCTCATGCCGGAAAAACCTGCGTCGTTGAGCTTCGAAACCCAGGCCGGCGTGATCACGGCCAAGCTCGAAGGCGATCTCGTCTCGCTCGATATGGGCCGCCCGACCGACCACCGCGCCCCGCAGGTTTTCGATCTCGGCGGTGCCAGCCACGAAATCCATTTCCTCAACACCGGCGTCCCGCACGCGGTGGTTTTTGTCAGTGATGTCGAAAAAGTGGATGTCCAAAACCTCGGCCGCACGATCCGCCGCCACGAGGCTTTCGCGCCGAAGGGAACGAACGCCAATTTCGCCCAAGCCCTCGAAAAAAACCACCTTGTCCTCCGCACCTACGAGCGCGGCGTCGAAGGCGAAACGCTCGCCTGCGGCACCGGAGTTTGCGCCACCGCCCTGCTCCATGCCTTGGCCACAGGCGCGGCGTCGCCGGTTCATGTCACCGTGCGCGGAGGCGACACGATGCGAGTCGATTTCACCAAAGACGCCGACGGCTCGT
Source organism: Verrucomicrobiota bacterium (assembly GCA_026398255.1). Classification (GTDB taxonomy): domain Bacteria; phylum Verrucomicrobiota; class Verrucomicrobiia; order Chthoniobacterales; family Terrimicrobiaceae; genus UBA967. The sequence continues at coordinate 6,202 of JAPLTG010000014.1, read as the reverse complement.
TCGCCTCGGCCAAGCTCACCGGCCCGGCGGATTTTGTTTTCGACGGAGTCATTTCCCTGTAACCATCCCCGCACCATGTCATTCGCAGGAGCCCACACCGCGCTCGTCACTCCATTTCGTGACGGCCAATTCGACATCCCCGCCTTCAAAGCCCTCATCGAGGATCAAATCGCTGGCGGCATTTCGGGAATCATTCCCGTCGGAACCACAGGCGAGTCGCCGACTCTCGATCACGACGAGCACCTGAGCGTCATCAAGGTCGCCATCGAAACTGCCGCTGGCCGATGCCAAGTCATTGCTGGCACGGGATCGAACTCCACCACCGAGGCGATCGACCTCACCCAAGCCGCCGAAAAAGCCGGCGCCGATGCCGCTCTGCTCGTGGCTCCTTATTACAACAAGCCCAGCCCCGAGGGCCTCTACCGCCACTTCGCCGCCATCGCGCAGTCGGTGAAAATCCCGCTCGTCCTTTACAGCATCCCTGGCCGTTGCGGCATCGAGATTTCCGTGGAGACCACCGTCCGACTCGCGCGGGATTTCAAAAACATCGTCGCCATCAAGGAAGCCGGCGGCAGCGTCGAGCGAGTCAACCAACTCCGCGCCGCGCTCCCGCCCGAATTCGAAATCCTCTCCGGCGATGACTCGCTCACCCTGCCATTCCTTTCAGTCGGAGCCGTGGGCGTGATCAGCGTGGCCTCGAACCTCATCCCTGCCGAGGTCACCAACCTCGTCCGCCACTATCTCGCGGGCGAACCCGCCAAGGCCCTAGCGATCCATTCGAAATACTACCCGCTTTTCAAAGACCTCTTCATCGAGCCGAACCCAGTGCCAACGAAATTCGCCCTCGCCCGCCTCGGCAAAATGTCGGACGAAGTTCGCCTCCCGCTCTGCGAAATGACCGAGGCCAACCGCAAGCGCCTCGTCGAAACCCTCGAAAAACTCGGCCTGTGAATCCCACGCGTGTCATCATCAACGGCGCGAGGGGCCGCATGGGCCAGGCCCTCATCGCCTGCGCCAAAGCCGATCCCGCCTCATTTGAACTCTCCGCTGGCCTCGATGTCGGCGACGACCTCGCCGCTGCCCTGTCCGCGGGCGACGCCGTGATCGATTTCACCCACGCGGATTCCACCGTGGCTGTCGCCGAAGCCTGCGCCGCCGCCGGGAAAATCCTCGTCATTGGAACCACCGGCCATAATGACGCCGACCGCGCCCGGATTTCCGAAATCTCGAAAAAAATACCCGTCGTCTTCGCGCCGAATTTCAGCGTGGGCGTGAACACCCTCTTCTGGCTCACCCGCAAGGCCACCGAAATCCTCGGGCCGGACTTCGATCTCGAGGTTGTGGAAATGCACCACCGCCTCAAGAAGGACTCCCCGAGCGGCACCGCGCGCCGCCTCGCCGAAATCCTCGCCGAGGCCCGCGAGTTGGATTACGACAAAAATGTCATGCACGGCCGCGAGGGAATGGTCGGCGAACGCCAGAAAACCGAGATTGGCATGCACGCCGTCCGAGGCGGCGATGTCGTCGGCGACCACACGGTGATCTACGCGAATGTCGGCGAGCGCGTGGTCGGCGAGCGCGTGGAGTTGACCCACAAGGCCTCCAGTCGCGACACCTTCGCCAAAGGCGCTCTCCGCGCCGCGCGCTGGGCTCAGGGCCAAAAGCCCGGCCTCTACGACATGCAGGATGTGCTCGGCTTGAAATGAGGGTCGGCATCGCGCTCGGCTACAACCTCGACGACCGCCTCGAAAACCTCCGCTCCGCCCGCCGCCATCTCTTCGCCCTCCACGAGGATCGCGGGCCTTTCCTCTGCTCGCGAATTTACGAAACCGAGCCGGTCGATTGCCCGCCCGGCTCGCCCGCATTCCTCAACGCCGCCATCGAACTCGCCTGCACGATTCCACCACTCGATCTGTTGGAAAAACTCCAGGGCCTCGAGCAAATCCTCGGCCGCCCCTCAAATCACGGCCACCATGCGCCGCGAACGATCGACCTCGACATTCTTTACTACGATAACCTCTCCTTCACCCTGCCCGAGCTGACCCTTCCGCATCCGCGAATCCCCGAGCGAGGATTTGTGCTAACTCCACTTGCCGATATAGCACCCGACCGAATCCTCCCCGGCCAACTCAAAAAAATCTCGGAGCTTCTCAAAAAAACTTCCGCCCAGTCCAAGCCCACACCAGTCGCAGATTTCTAGGCAGCCTCTGTGCTCTCTGTGTCCTTTGACTCGCTCGCTCCCGCTCGTCTCGCCCCTTCAGGGCCAACCTTCGGTTGCTCTACCTCACGCCTGCCCCGGCATTCGGTTGTGGTCAATCCACCCGGACGGCGAGTTTTCAGGCGACGGCCGAAAAACTCTCCCGCTCGCGGTTGCCTGTGGCGCGGACACCCTCTGAACGGCGCGCGACTTCGCGGAATTTCGCCGCCATTTGCTCGCCGATGCGACGGACATTTTCGGAACGGTTTTCCTCCGATCCCCGCCGAACTTCACTCTTGGTGATTTGGCGGATGTCGGGTGAGATGCGATTTTCCTCCCTCGGCGCGGCGGTCGCCTGCTGGACGGCGCGCTTGGTTTGAACCTGCGCCGCTGTGGCTTGTTCCGCCGAGCGACGGGCTTCGGCGGCCGTGGAACTCGCGCGCGAACGCTCCATTGCGGCGATGGATTGAGCGGAAGCGGAACTGGCGCTGGAGATGTTCATGGCGTTGAGAGGTTGCTCAAAATCCTCAAGAAAAAATCCAATCGCTGCAACTTCTTTTCCGAGCCATTGTGCCTTGGTTTTTCACGGAAATTTCGAGTTCCCGAAAATAAAATTGACCTCACAAGATGTAGTGTCGATTTTCCCGCCATCCGGAATTCGACACAACATATATGCGCTGCCCCAAGTGTGGAACAATTGACGACAAGGTGATCGACTCCCGGCTCTCGAAGGACGGAGTGAGTATTCGCCGGCGGCGCGAGTGTCTCGGTTGCGAGACGCGGTTCACGACTTACGAGGTTCTTGAGCACAATGAAATGCGGGTCGTGAAACGCGACGGGCGCCGGGAATCCCTCGATCGTCAGAAGCTTCTCTCGAGCATCGTCAAAGCTTGCGAAAAACGCCCGATCAGTCTTGAGCAAATGGAGCGCGCTGTGGAGGACATCCTGCAGGAACTTGAGGCTCAGCAAGACCGCGAGATCAGTTCGAAAAAACTCGGCGCCCATGTGATGAGCCGCCTGCATACGATCGATCCGGTCGCCTATGTCCGCTACGCCTCGGTTTACCGGGAGTTTCAGGAGGTCGGCGATTTTATTGACGAGATCGAGTCGCTGGAAAAACGCGTTGCACGCACGCCGGATCAACGGGAGCTTTTCAAGGCGTGATTGCACTCCGCGACAATTTCCCGCTCGTGCGTTTCCATGATGGCAGCGTGATGAACTATGACCGCGCGTGGCTTTCTTCTGCCGTGGTTCGTGCCGCCGAAAGCGCAGGCTACAAAAAATGGTGGCTCACGAACCATGTCACCGAAAGCATCTCGAGCTTCCTGCAACAGGATTTCGAGGACAACATCGTGACGATTCCCCGACTTGAAAAAGCCGTCCAATCCGTGCTGCAAGTCATCGGTTACTCGGATGTCGCCCGTTGTTTCCAAACCCTCCCGCCGCCTGTGCGCATCTCGCTCTCCGACCTCGCACGCCGCGCGGGCAATGGATTTGAGTTGGCGTTTTTCGAATTGCTCCGCGTCCGCTTGCGTGAAATCCCCGACTCTCCCGCCCAGCAGGTGGAACTCGGCGACCTCCACGCCTGTGTGAAGCTGCTCCGCGGCGCGAAGGTCTGGCGCTCTGATTGCTCGGAACTCACTGGCGAGATCGTTCAATTTGTCCGCTCGGAAATCGATCAATCCCGCCGCAAGGAGGAACTCAACCTTCGCCTCGCATGACGCTTTTCGAAAAAATCATCGCTCGCCAAATTCCCGCCGACATCGTCTTCGAGGATGACCAGTGCCTCGCCTTTCGAGACATCGCTCCGCAGGCTCCCGTGCATATTTTGATTGTTCCAAAAAAACCCCTCGAGCGCGTCGGAGCCGCTTCCCAAGCCGACTCCACGCTTCTAGGCCACCTTCTGTTCTTGGCCGCAGAAATCGCCCGATTGGAAAAACTTGCCGACGGCTATCGAATCGTCATAAACAACGGATCAAACGGCGGCGAAACGGTCCCTCATCTCCACGTTCACCTTCTTGGCGGTCGTCAACTTGCTTGGCCGCCCGGTTAGCTTTATGGCGATGAGGGCCTTGATTACCGCGCTGCAAAAATTAGATTTTTTTAAAATACCATGAGCACTCCTACCAATACCGGCATCAAGCCGCCCAAGACTTCCAAGGAAATCATGATTCGTGATGAAATGTTTTTGATTGATCAAGGCACCCGCGAGCCCGTTCCGCCAAAAATCGTCTCCCTCGCCACAAAAATCGACGAATTCATCCTCAAGGTTGGCCACTCGAACACGAATGTGATGAGTTTGGTCGTTCAGTTGCTGACGATTGGCAAGGTCCGCTTGGACTTTCGCGATTACACCGAGAGGCTCGAGTTGCTGAATCTTTCCGATATCATGTCTCGCCCGCAGGCTGCAGCGGTTTTCGATCAGCACTTGGCTAGCGGGAACAAGAATGAAGACGTTTCCCTGATGACTCAGAAAATTGTCATTCAGCCGCCGCGTGTGAATCTGCCGAAACGCTAGGTGAGCCTCGGTGCCAACCCAAGTGGGTTGGAAGCAAGTCTGGCATCGTCTATCAATCGAGAAGCCACTTCCTGAGTGGATTTCGAGAGTGATGCATTGAAGGAAAACCCTTGCTTGGGCTGTCCGTCGCGATGGTGGATTTCAATTCTCGAGGCCAGAAATCCATCGTGAAATTCAATGGTCGCCCCCTGGATATCAAGCGCGGCAAGGATTCCGCCGCGCCAAGTGCGGCCGATGAAATAAATTTCCGCAGGCTGGTCGGCCAAACTCACGATCCAACCGGAAAGATTGGCAGGCAACTTATCGCCCCGTCGGCTGATACACGGCAAGGCCCACTCGATCGCGGACTTGCTGGCACTCATTCGGCGAAGGAGCGTATCCCACCGCTCAGGCAGGCTCGCTAAGGGCGCGGCGGGTTTTTCCGAATCCGGCGGCGACTGGAGTTTCATCCAAGCCAACCAGAGGTTCGCGCGCACGCCGCGCACGATTTTTGGCAGGAACCAAAGTGCTGATGCCACCATGAGAACCGAGCAGAACAAGGCCAGAAGCGGATTCCAAGCTACCAAAGCAAGTCCGCCCAGCACCAAGATGTCCTCGCCCAAGCTTAAGCCGATATTCGAAAAAGGCTCCGGCGATGCGTTCGCGATCACGCGAGTTCCTGCCTTCGCCGCGTGCGCGGAGAAGGCCATGCCGCCTGCCAGAAGCACGCCTACGATTTCAAAAACCGGATGCGCCTCGCCAATCGCGGCCACAGCCAGCGCGGCCGCCCCGACCGGGCGAATGAAGGTGTGCACCGCGTCCCAGGCCGTATCGATCCACGGAATTTTGTCGGCAAAAAACTCGATCAAAAAAAGCACTCCGGCGACCGCGAGCACCAGCGGATGAGCGAGCACCTCGAGCCCCTGAAGCGGCGCCGGCAGCGCCACCCAATCCATCCGCACGGCCAACCCAGTGACGAATACCGTGAGGTAGAGATTCAGCCCAGCCAGCGTGCCAAGACTGAGCGCGACCGCGAGGGTTTTTAGGATTTCCATGCCCCGACTATCCTCTCGACGGGCTAATTGTCACGCCGACTTTCAGCACTAAGTTTCCCCAAACTACAGCAAACTAATGAAGTAAAATTGGCCCGAGACTTGCTTGTGGGACTTTCGGGGAAAACCACAATATATAGTGGTCGTGATTTTTTTTACGCCAATCGGTGGTATTTTTTTGACTAGATGCGGGGACTTGATAAACAACTCCCCCACTTGCGCCGCCTAGTTGAAGGAATCATGGTTTTCTAGGAGGCGGAACCCTTAAACTAAATAACCCAAACATTACCCATCATGGCCACCACAACTATCTCGCTCGGAGACCGCACATTCATCCTCGACAGCGCCAAGGCCGAAGCCGCCTACGCCGCCAAGCGCGTCATCAATGGTCGTCAGACCATGTTTTTCAACATCCTGCCCCTGAAATACACCTGGGCCTACGACATCTACAAAAAG
>JAPLTG010000024.1 GCA_026398255.1 Verrucomicrobiota bacterium | reverse complement strand
ATGGCTGAAAGCACTGCCGACTGTGCCGTTGGCGGTGGCTGCGCTGGTGATCACCGGGGCTTGGGCGAGGATGCGAAGGGTCAGGGACTGATTGCCCGATCCTCCCGCATTCGTGGCGCTGGCCATCACGGTTGCGTTGCCCGCCGCGCTCGGCGTGCCGCTGATCAAGCCGCTCGTCGCATTCAGCGACAACCCGGCTGGCAAAGCTCCAGAGACCGAGTAGGAACTCGGGCTGTTGCTCGCTGTGATCTGGTGGCTAAACGCGCTACCGACCGTGCCGTTGGTCGTGGCCGCACTACTAATCACCGGGGCTTGGGGGAGGATTGTTATTTCCAATCCGCGGCTTCCAGTTCCATGACTGTTCGTTGCTGAAATTGTTGATGCAAAAAGTCCAGATTGCGTTGGAGTTCCGCTAATAATTCCCGTGGAGGAATTAACCGATATTCCAGAGGGAAGGCCAACTGCTCCGAAGCTAGTCGGGACACGGCTCGCTGTGATTTGATAGTTAAATGAGCTGCCAACTGTGCCATTAGCACTCGCAGGGCTGTTGATTACAGGAACGGGCGATGTGATGGACATCAACAAGGTCGCGCTACCAGTAGCACCATCGTTATTAGTTGCAGTTATGCTGATACTTGAATTTCCTGCTGTTGTAGGAATTCCTGAAATTACCCCCGTCGAGGTATTGATAGACAGCCCGCTTGGCAACCCCTCTGCACCATAGATGGTAGGGGCGTTGGTTGCGGTAATTGTGTAACTGATATCCTCTCCCGTAGTTCCAGTTTTATTCAGGCTGCTGGTAATGACAGGCAAGGCAGCAGCTTTTATTGCTAAGTTAACCCCATAGTTCCCAATATCAGAACCTCCATGATTTCCTCCACCCACAAAAATGGAATAATTTCCCGTTTGCAGTGTAAATGTTTTTTTAACAATACCATCGGCTAAACTGTCGCCTTGAATATCTGGATTTTCACCATAGTTTGCGGATACTCCATCTGCAGCGTGTCCGACATAGAGCAAATCTCCAGATGCACCATCGTCATTTGCAAGCGTTGAGTTACCAAGAGCATCCAACGCGCCTTCATGAGCCTCTGCAACCGCCAAGCCTCTATAAATTGTGAAAGCCGGCAAAAATCTGGGCCCAATGTTGGCAAAGGGGTAGATGCCAGCCCTTGTGTCCGAGTTTGTTGTTCCACCGATGGCGGTGATTACAAAGGCACCAGTTGCGCCATTCACAGTCAATCGAAACCATCCGCCATCATGGCTATCTCCGAAATCCGTGTTGGCGGCCTTGGCCCAACCATAGTCTTTAGATATATTTCTCGCCGTGATGCTGACGGTTCCGTCGGTCAGACTTCCGCTGTTTCCCGTTACACTCCAATTACCTGAAGAAGAGCTCCAAGTTCCGAGATTGCGGCCAGTGTAGGAGATGTGGGCAGAAACATTTGCTGTGGCATGAAAAAGTGCCAAAACTCCAATCAGAAAGAATAAATATGGTTTTTTCAATGAAAGTTGTTTAGGTTTTTTGAAATATGCCCTTAGCAAAATTCCTTTGCGTATATTAAAATTATAATTTTTTTAAAAATAAGAAACTCTAGATGAAGCGCTTGCTACGGAAAATCCAAAATTAGAAAAATATTAATGCTAAAGTGGACTGCAAAATCTAAAGCAGATATTTTAAAATTGAATTTTCCGGGCAAGACTCATATTAGTAAACTTTATTTAAATAATATTATATAAAACACTAATTAATTATTTATTAAAATCGTAATTTGCTTTGATGTTATGCCATATTGATTTGTAGCTTGAATATTAACATTAAAACTTCCAGATTGGGTTGGTCTTCCAGAAATGACACCGGTCTTGTTATGAATTCTCAATCCACTAGGCAGCGATGTGGCCGTGTAACTTGTTGCATTGTTTAAAGCTATAACTCTGTAAATAAATAGCCTTCTTAACTTCCCGCTTGCCGTGCTGGCGCTGGTAATCACAGGTGATCCATTGATCTCGATCGCCTGAGCGCTTACATAAACGCCGTAGGTGGGGTATGGCGCTCCCACTTGCACATTTTGCGCGGCGTAGTCCGCTCCACCAACGAAGAAGGAATAGTCCCCGGGCGGCAGATCGAGGAATGTCGCGGTGAGAAACCCATCCGCCGTTCCGTCTCCTTCAATGCCTGGGGTATCTCCATAGTTCGCAGCGGTTCCGTCGGCAGCGTGGTCGATGTAGGTGAAGGAAGCCAGCCTCTCCGCGATTAGGATTCCACTAGTTGAATCGCCCGCCGTAACATAGGTCGGATCGTTGCCGATTGACCAATTCTCCAAAGAGCGAAAACTCCCCTCGGTGCTGTTCCCTCTGGAACTCACCGAGAGCGGAGCAGTGTCATGGGATAAGGCCTCCGTGCGTGCCACGACTGTGCCGTTTCCAAGAGTCTGGTTGACGCTGACCGTTCCTTGTGCCAACCCCGAATACAACGAGACCGCTGGAAGGAAGCTATTGGCTGTCCCATTACCCGCCGTTTGATTGCCGCCGGAGTTTCTAGCAACAGTAATAACCACCGAAGCCGTGCTGGTTAGAGTAAAGCGGAAGAACCGACCGCGGTGGCTGTCGCCCCAATCGGAATCGGTGGCATCCGCCCAGCCGAAGGAACTGGAGATCGTTTGGTTGCCGATGACAACGGCCCCTCCCCCGACCTCAAGTGTGCCGAAATTCCGGCCTGAATAACTGATGTGAGCGGAGGCGTTCTGCCCCGCGCCAATAAGAACCGCCGATGCGACGGCTGTGAGAAGAATTTTTTTCATAATAAGAGATAGTTTGTAGTGATTTGAAACTCGGAACCTGAGCCCGCGCCGCAGCCACATGGTTGCGGTATGAATTCCACACGGGATCCGACGCGTCCGAAAAACGCCGGTTTGATTTGCAACGCGAGGGCGGGCGACATGCCCGCAAAGTGGTTGAAACCACGCGTTGCCTCAGCAAGAAAACGGTCTTAGGCCGTTACAAAATTTCCGATGGGAACCGGCACCGGCGGCTTGGAAAAACGCGCCTCATGCCACTCATCCATGTTTCTTGGAAAATCAAAACGGACACAAAACCTCTGCGGCAACAGATTGCCCGATTCCTCCGGAAACAACTCGATTCTTTGTTTTGCGGCGAAAGTCTCGGTAGATTTTTTTTCCTGCTTTTTGGCTTCTTGGATCGAATCGCACATGTTGCAGGGGTGCTCACCATCGAAGGTTTGCTTGGCGGCCACTAGCAGAGAGCCATTTTGCTGAGTGAAGGACCACAGCATTTTTCCCCAGGCCACGGCTTGAAGCGCTCCGAAGTGACCATTCACCAGAATAAACAGGGACGCTATCGCGGCGATGCGTCCGAATCGTTGAAGAAGTCTACTCTGGGAATTCAAAGCGGGGTTGTTAAAGAGAGTTTTCGCAAAAGAGTCAAGCACCCCCTGCGAGTTGCGGATTGATTTCGGGGCGGGGAGCCATCATGAAAAGGGCGATGAGTAAGCGCGGTGCCGGAAGGCCTCAAAAAAACCAAAGTCTCTTCGCGGGTTCACCCGCTCCATCTGTCGTGGGAATCGTGGATTCTCCGGAGGCCCTTCGCGCGGCAAGACGCTTGGGCCCGAAGGATGTCAATTTTCTCGAATGGCGCGTGGATTTTCTTGGGACTGGGATCGTGGAATCGAAAATCCCGTGGATTGTCACAACGCGCCATCCGGCCGAGGGGGGTCAAAACGCGATGTCACTGAGCGCGCGGCGCAAGGCTTTACTGGAATTGCTGCCATCGGCCGCGCTTGTGGATGTCGAGATTCGCTCACTGCGCGGAATGGAGGCGGTGCTGAGTGGGGCACGGAAAGCGGGCGTTGGCGTGATTGCCTCGTTCCACGATTTTCAAAAAACACCTCCGGCTTCGCGGTTGGAGGATTTGGTGAAACAAGCCAGCGATGCCGGGGCGGATGTCCTAAAAATCGCCACGCGCACGGACTCGGCTGCTGATGTCGCACGGCTCCTGGATTTGCTTGAAAAGACGTCTCTGCCTCTCGCGGTGATGGGAATGGGCCCGCTCGGCATGGCCTCTCGCGTGATGCTCGCGGCGGCGGGTTCGGTGCTGAACTACGGCTGGCTGCACCAGCCAAATGTCACCGGCCAGTGGTCCGCCAAAGATCTCCGGGGAATTCTGAAAAAGATCGGATAGCGGACGGCTGCTGCAGAACCGCGAATCGAAAAAATGGGTAGGGGCGGCTCGCCGAGCGGACCCAAGCCTCAGGCGCGAACGCGCCGTCTCCCCCAACCCAAATCCTCCCGCAGAGGCGCAGGGACGCGGAGGAGGGAATTTTGGGAATACTCGGGATCTGCCACGCCGCGCTGAGATACGAGTAAGCCAAGGACTCACACGAAGCCACGAAGCCACAAAAAAAATCCATGCAGAGAATTTTGATGACCAGGTGGCACTATGGAAACAGTGCGCACCAAGGAATCACCATCAGATAGAAAATGACGATAAGCAGGAATGAAACTGCAATACTCCAGTGGATTTCTTTTCGGGAAGCTCCATTTTTTGATTCGCGTGGATTAGCGTCATTCGCGGGCCTGTCTGAAACGGCAGAGGACTGCCATTGCCACAACGCTCCCCCTCCGTGCCTCTGCGGCTCCGTGAGATGCCCACCGTGTTTCCCCTTTCGCGGCTTTCCTCTTTCAGCCTCCACGGCCGGTTGATATACAAACCCCCATGCCGCGACCCGATGCTCCGGAACTCCCCCTCGTGCTGGCCAAGCCGCCTCTCGCCCGCCGCGGTAGGCGATCCCGCGAGTGTTCGCGACCGCCGGTGGCCCGCATGCTGCGAATCCATGAGTTGATCCAGGATGGTGGCCACCCGAATTGCTTTTCACTCGCCGCCGAATTCGAGGTCTCGCCGAAAACCATCCAGCGCGATATCGACTTCATGCGCGACCAACTCCGCCTGCCGCTGGAATACAGCGCGCTGAACCGTGGTTTTTACTACACGCGCAAGGTCTCGTCGTTCCCACGAATCGCCATGACCGAGGGCGAGATCGTCGCCCTGCTCGTGGCCCAAAAAGCCCTCGAGCAATACAAGGGATCGGCTTTTGAAAAACCGCTCCAAGCCGCGTTCGATAAAATGACGAGCCAACTCGAGGACGAGGGCACTTTTTCATTCAAGGAACTCGGCCAGGCGATTTCCTTCCGGCCGGTCGGCTTCGCGATCCAGGCGTTGAAAGTTTTTGAAACGCTCTCGCAAGCCCTCCTGCACGGGCGCGTCGTGGAGTTCGACTACCACAAACTCCAAAGCACGAAGTCGGAGCGCCGCCGCATAGAGCCCTACCACCTCGGCTGCATCGACAACCAATGGTATCTGATCGGCAACGACCTCGTGCGACGAAAAATTCGCACATTCTCCCTTGCCCGCCTGAGCCGCCCCCGAATGATGAAGCAAATGTTCACGCGCCCAGCCGATTTTTCGGTCGCCAAAATGATGTCGGAGAGCTTCTCGGCTTTTGAAACGCCGAAGCCCTCGCGTGTGATCATCCGCCTCGATCCCTTCGCCGCTCGCCTTGCCGCCGAACGCGTCTGGCATAAATCCCAACGCATCAAAACCCTCCCCGGCGGCGCGGCCGAGCTGACTCTCGAAGTCGGCCTCGCACCCGATCTCGAAAACTGGATTCTCGGATGGGGAAACCATGCCAAGGTCCTTGAACCCCACACGCTTTGCGAGCGGATCGCCGCGATCGCCCGCTCCATGGCCCTCCAATACTCCGTGTAAACCATGCCCCGGATTTTTTATCTCCTCACCTTGGCGCTTTGCCTCATGACCGGCCTCTCCCGCGCCCGCGATTTTTCCGTTGTCACCTACAATGTCGAAAACCTCTTCGATGCCGATGGCATCTCGAATTACGGCGAGTATGTCCCGAGCGAATACACCCCGAAGCACCTCCTCGCCAAACTCCAGAACATCGCCAGCATTCTCGCCAAAGCCGATCCGCCACACGGCCCGGGGGATAAACCCATCGCCAGCATTCTCTCGGAAAAACGCCTCGCGCCCGAGTTCGCCGGAATCCCCGCCGAGGCCTGGCTGCTCAAAGCCTGCGAAGAAGCCGGCCTCAAAGGTTACCATGTCATTATCACCTCGGAGAAAAGCGGAGATGCCTACAGCGGAGGCCGCCCGCGCACGGTGCGGAATGTCATTTTCTCCCGCTTCCCGGTTCTCGCCACAAAGTCCCACCACTCGGCGACCGCCCGCCACCTCCTCGAAGCACGCCTCGACGTCGATGGTCGCCCGCTCACCATTTTTGCCAACCACTGGAAATCCGGCGCCAGCGATCCTAAAAGCGAGGCCGCTCGGATCTCGAATGCCAAAGACCTCCGCAACCGGATCAACGAAATCCTCCGCGAGAATCCCCTCGCCGACATCATCGTGGCCGGCGATCTCAACTCCCACTACAACCAAAACCAACGCTACCCCGAGTTGAAAAAAACCGGGGTCATCGATGTGCTCGGCACCCAAGGCAGCGAACCCGCCCTCGTCTCCGGCAAGCGCGACCTCTACGACCTGTGGTTCGAACTCCCGCCGAAAGAACGCCGCAGCGACATCTACCGCTACGAGTGGGGCACCCTCATGCACCTCATCGTCTCGCGGGGACTCTACGACAATTCCAACCTGCAGTATGTGGACAACAGCTTTCGCGTCCTCAGCTTTTCCGGTTTGAACACCGATGTCTTCGGACGCCCGCTCCGTTGGTTCCGTGGCGCGCGCCCCGGTGGCTTCTCCGATCACTTCCCGATCATGGCCAAATTCCGCACTGTGGATGCCGAATCCAAGGATTCCTGGATGGCCCTCAAAAATCCCAGCACTACGGAGCAAGGCGATGCCGAACCGCTCCTCCTCACCACCTCCGCCGAGCTTTTTAAAAACGCCATCGATCCCACGAAAAAACCCGAGATCGATTATCGCGATGGCTCCTACGAGGGCCGGATTTTTTCCATCCACGCCCCCGCCAAAGTCGACAATCGCGGCCAGATCACCGTAAGCGTCAACGGCCAGGATTTTGGTGTCTACGCCCACAACAAAAAAGTCTTCAAACGCCTCCGCGAACTCGCCGAGTCAACCAACCAACTTCACTTCTACGGAGCCCTCGGCACCTACAAGGGCCAATGGCAATTCGTCCTCTACGGGAACGACTGGATCGCCAGCCAACCCTCGTCCCTGAATAGAAAATCCTCCCCGTTCTTGCGCTTCGCCGGACTCTGAGCCGGCACGGTTTCTTTTTTAAGCGAATGCGAGGTTGACGCCCGGCGACATGCGCCGATAGGTTACGCGGCTCACGCAAAAAAGCGTCATTACAACCATTTCAAATCACTCCATGGAAACCGCGTCCCGACTCCAACAACTCACTCCCTCCCTCACCCTCGCCATCGACAGCAAGGCCAAAGCCATGCTCGCCGAGGGCATCGAAGTTTTCGGTTTCGGAGCCGGCGAGCCGGACATGGACACCCCCGAGCACATCAAGGCCGCCGCGATCAAGGCGCTCCAAGAGGGCCGCACCAAATACACCCCCAGCGCCGGCATTCCCGAACTCCGCCAGGCGATTTCCCAAAAGCTTCTTAAAGACAACGGCCTCGATTACAAATCCAGCCAAGTCATCGTGAGCACCGGCGCCAAGCAATCCTGCTTCAACGCCATCGCCGCCGTCGTCAACGAAGGTGACGAAGTCATTATCCCCGCACCCTACTGGCTCAGCTATCCCGAGATGGTTCGCATCGTCGGCGGCGAGCCGGTTTTCATCCAAACCCGCGAGGAGAACAACTGGAAGATCACTCCCGAGGATTTCGAAAACGCCATGACGCCCCGCACGAAGATGATCATCATCAATTCACCGGGCAACCCGACCGGATCGATCTACACCCGCGAGGAACTCAAGGCCCTCTCCGAAGTCGCCGCCGAGGAGGACATCTACATCCTCTCCGATGAAATCTACGAGAAACTCACCTACGACGGCGCCGAGCATGTGAGCGTCGCCTCGATCTCCCCCGAAGCCTACGACCTCACCATCACCATCAACGGATTCAGCAAAGCCTACGCCATGACCGGTTGGCGCCTCGGCTACCTCGCCGCTCCCGAGCCGATCGCCCGCGTGATTGATTCGATGCAGAGCCACATGACCTCGAACCCCTGCTCGTTCGCTCAATACGGCGCGCTCGCTGCGCTGACCGGCGACCAGCAATGCGTGGTCGACATGCGCGAGGAATTCGACATCCGCCGCCAATACATGTTCGAGCGACTCACCCAGATTCAAGGCGTCAGCGCCGTCCGTCCGCAAGGTGCTTTCTATGTCCTCGCGAACATCAGCGCGCTCGGCCTCAAATCCCAAAATTTCGCCGACCGCCTGCTCAGCAAATCCAGCGTGGCCGTTGTCCCTGGCATAGCCTTTGGTGACGACCGCACGATCCGTCTGAGCTACGCGACCAGCCTCGATGTCATCAAATCGGGCCTCGATCGCATCGAAGAATTCTGCCGCTCGCTGTAACTCGATCCCACGGGGTCGAATCTCCCGCGATGTCTACGGGGGTCATGAGCCGATCGGATGAGCGCCGCGAAAATCTCGCGGCTCTCGTTGCTTCGGTAATCATCCACCTCCTCCTGATCCTCGGTGCCGCGTGGTTCCTGCTCCGCGCCAACACCGGCGTCGTTCCGCCAAAACCTCTGGACGAGGAACCCATCCGCCTGACCATCCTCCCCCCCGCGCCCAAGCCGACAACCAAACCTCAATTCCTCGCCACCCCGAAGCGAGAAAACCTCGAACGCCGCCCGAGCAAGGACGCGGCTTTTGAGTCCGACAACGACTCCCTCGCCGCCAGCCAGGCCGCGCCCACCGGAGCCGAACCCATCCCCTCGCAAGATGGCCGTGAGGAACCAGGCCTCCAGTTTCAGGAACAACAATACACCGCCGGCAAACTCGACACGCCCGCCCCCGCCGTTCCCCAAACCCAACCCGCCGCCGCCGCCGAAATCCTCCCCGAGCCCGAGGCAAAACCCACCCCGCGCCTCACCCAAGACCTCGCGCTCCTCGAGCCTCCGAAGCCCACTCCCCAACCCACCGCCCCGCCCAAAACCCCCCCCCGAAAAACCGCCAAAGAAACTCCTGCCCGCCCCGCCTCCCAAGGCGGCTTTCAGCCCGAGACCCGCATCACCCGCCTGCGCGGCAACATCTCGAACCGCGGCCGCGCCTCCGTCGAAGCGAACGCCACCCCGCTCGGCCGCTACAAAAAACAAGTCTCCGACGCCATCGGCTCGCGCTGGTATTACCATGTGAATTCCGAGATGGGCCTGCTGAACATCGGCACCGTCGAGATCCGCTTTCAAGTCCTCCCCAACGGCAAAGTCAAAGCCCCGCGCGTCCTCTCGAACTCCTCGAACGAAAGCTTCGCCTCCGTCAGCCTCGCCGCCGTCATCCAGGCCGAAATCCCCCCCATCCCACCCGAACTCGTCGGCCTCCTCGAAAACGGTCGCCTCGAAATCGACTACTCGTTTACGATCCTCGGCAATCGATGAATTCCACGCTCCACGCCGTCCTCGGCTTCTTTGAAAAAGGCGGACCCTTCATGGTCCTGCTCGTCCTGCTCTCGATCATCTCGCTCTCCGCGATTCTGCTCCGGATCTGGCGCCTACGCGAGTCCACCATCATCCCAAGGCAAATCACCGACGCCGTCGAGTCCCTCAAACCCGGCGACACCCTCGAAGCGCTTTTCAAGGAAATGGACGCCCGCCCCTCCGCCATCGCCCGCATCCTCCGCACCCTCCTCAACCACCTCAACTGGTCGAAATCCGAAAACCTCGAAGCCGTCCAAACCACCGCGCGCCACGAAGTCGCCCGCATGGAAAAAGGCCTCGTCATCCTCGAGATCGCCACCGGCGCCGGCCCACTCCTTGGCCTGCTCGGAACCCTCTCCGGCCTCGTCGCGATTTTCGCCGAAATCGGCGGTTCAGGCGATCCCATCATCGTCGCCCGAGGCATTTCCGAAGCGCTCAACACCACCATCGTCGGCCTCGCCGTGGCCGTCCCGAGCCTCACCGCCCACAGCTACTTCACCCGCCGTATCGAAATGATGGCCGTGCAAATGGAATCCACCGCCGCCGACCTCCTCGCCAAACTCTACCAACCCCAATCCGACCGATGAGCCCCTTCTTCTCTGTGCTCTCTGTGTCCTCGGTGGTCAATTCCCCTGTGGCGTAACTCGGAAAATGCAGTTCTACACCCGCAAACGCCGCAACCTCTTCGTCAATGTCGTTTCCCTTATCGACATCCTCGCGATCCTGCTGATTTTTTTCATCGTCACCACCACCTTCCGGAAAAAACAACCGCAAGTTCAGATCAACCTCCCAGAATCGAAGGAAGCCGAAACCTCACCCGCCCCGTCCACCGAACCCGTCGTCCTCCGCGTCAAAAACTCCGATCAAATCTCACTCGACGACAAACCCGTCGCCCTCGACCAACTCGCCTACGCCATCCAATCCGCCCGCGAAGACCATCCCAAGCGCAGTATCGCCCTACAGGCCGACCGCGAGGCCCCGTTTGGCGTCGTCGTGAAAGTCCTCGACGCCCTCAAGCAGGCCGGCATCCAGGATGTCCCCGCCTTCACCCAACCCGAACCCGGCAAACCATGATCCTCGACATCACCACCTTCGACCACCCCGCCCTCCGCACCCCCGGCACTCGAATAGAAAAAATCGACGCCCGCATCCACGACCTCGCCAATGACATGATCGAGACCATGCGCGACGCCGACGGCCTCGGCCTCGCCGCCCAGCAAGTCGGACTCCCACTCCAGATGTTCGTCCTTGATGTCCCCCAAATGCCGAAACGCCCGAGCTCCATGCGCCTCGAGGGCAAGCCCGCCGATTTCGAGTCGCACATGCCCATGGTCCTCCTCAACGCCGAAGTCGAAACCTTCGGCAAAACCGTTACCGAAGGCGAAGGCTGCTTGAGTTTCCCCGAAGTCGCCGCCGATGTGGCCCGACCACTCTCCGTCCGCGTCAAAGCCCAAATCCTCGATGGCTCCACGATCGCCTTCGAAGCCGACGGCCTCCTCGCCCGCGCCATCCAGCACGAACTCGACCACACGAAAGGCATTCTCTTCATCGACCGCGCCACCCCCGAAACCCGCGCCGAACTCGACCCCTCCATCCGCCACCTCGCCCG
>JAPLTG010000034.1 GCA_026398255.1 Verrucomicrobiota bacterium | reverse complement strand
AGGGCCACCCGCGCCTTGAAGGCGCTATCGTGTCTTCTGCGTTTGGCTTTCATTTCAATGGTTGGTTTTAGGTTTTTTGACCTCCTCCAACCACCGCTTTTATCTCTTAACTACTGGTCCGATTTTCGGGGTCCACCTCAATCATAGCTACGCGGGCGGGGGTGTGGCCGATGCCAATGGCGCAGTGGTGGGCGTGCTCCAGTAGGGAATTTCACCCGTCATGAAAAACGAGACACACGAGTCAGGTTGAATCGGAATCAATTTCAGGTGGGCAGAATCCCGAGTTGTAATGTAAAACAATAGTCTTTATCTAAACTAAAAATTTAAATAAAGGGCTGTATTTCTAAATCAAGCTTGCAGTTTTGCAATTCCGGAGGCAGTTTTCGTGCATGAAACGGTTGATTGAAGAAGAGTTGCTCTCTTGGAAAGACTCGGGGCATCGCAAACCTCTGGTGCTCCGTGGCGCAAGGCAGGTGGGCAAGACTTGGTTGGTCGAGCGATTTTTGGCTCCGTTGTTTGAGAATTTTGTCAAAATCGATTTTGAAAAACGCCGGGATTTGCGAGCGATTTTCGATGAAAATCTCGATCCTGCCAGAATCCTCAGCGCCTTGGAAATCGTCGGCGGAAGGATTGTGCCAGGGAAGACCTTGCTTTTTTTGGACGAGATCCAAGCCTGTCCGCGGGCCCTGTCCGCGCTGCGGTATTTTTACGAGGAAATGCCGCAGCTTCACATCGTGGCGGCCGGCTCCTTGTTGGAGTTTGCCCTCGGCGACATTTCGGTGCCGGTGGGTCGGTTGCGCTACCTGCGGGTCGGGCCGATGAATTTTCAGGAGTATCTGTTTGCCGTGGGAAAGGAGGTCATGGCCGAGGCGTTGACGGGAAATCCGGAATCGATCGCCGCCTCTTCCCACGGGCTGATTCTGCAGGAGCTGCGGAATTATTTTTTTGTGGGTGGCATGCCTGAAGCGGTCAAGTTGTGGCGGGATACAGGCTCCATGCGGGAAGCCGCCCGTGTGCAAGAGGAAATCCTGCAGTCCCTGCGCGACGATTTTTCCAAATACACGCCGAGGGTGGCGCCGGATTGTTTGGATGCCGTGCTTCAAAATGCGGCAAGAAGTGTCGGCGAACAGCTCAAATACACCAAGTTGGATGGAAGCCACTCGGGGCCGACCAATCGCAAGGCGTTCGATCTCCTCTGCAAGGCCAGAATGCTGCACCGCATTCCAACCTGCGATCCATCAGGACTCCCGCTGGGCGCGACAGCAAATCCGGTAAAGTTCAAAGCGGCGCTGCTCGATATCGGCCTGATGCAGCCGGGCGATCTGCTTTCACTTTACCGGGGCAAACTTGCCGAACAATTCGTCGCCCAAGAGATGTTGGCCGCAGGTGAGGGCGAATTGTTCTATTGGGCACGCGATGCACGGGGCAGCAGCGCCGAGGTGGACTACCTCGCGGTCAGGGGCGGGAAGATTCACCCCGTCGAAGTCAAATCCGGAGAGTCCGGCTCCCTGCGAAGCCTGCATCTTTTTTTGAAGGAATATTCAAACTGCCCCATGGGAGTCGTTCTTTCCTCCCGACCGCCCGCAATGCTGGCGGAACAACGACTGCGCTTTCTCCCGCTCTATTTTGCCGGTCAACTGAGCCGACCGGATTTCGAACTTTAGAGCTGTCGATTGGATAAAACGAGTTGTCTGCGAGGGAACAGCGGTTATAGAAATCGAGGCATCTGTTCATAAAACTTTGCCGATGACAACCGCGAGCTCGTAATCGTAGTCAACTTCCTGACTGGTGTCACCAAGCCATCCGCATAGATATTGGCTGGGCTTGGAAAGTTTTAGATTCACGGGCATTTGCCATGCGCTCCGAAACGGCAGGGGACTGCCATTACTACGATGGGCTTTCTCCGTGGCTTCGTGCCTTCGTGAGAGACCGCTGAAGGCTCAGGCGGCGTCTTTTTCCTGCTTGCGGCGGAGGAGGGGAGATTTTTTGCCTTCGACGACGGCGCGGTTGAGGGTGACCTCGGAGATGTCATCGCGGCTGGGGCAGTCGAACATCACATCGAGCATGATCCGCTCGATCATGGAGCGGAGGGCGCGGGCGCCGGTGCCTTTGCGGATCGCCTCGGAGGCAAGGGCGCGGAGGGCGTCTTTGGTGATGTTGAGATTCACGCCGTCCATGCCGAGGAGCTTGGTGTATTGCTTCACCATGGCATTTTTCGGCTCGGTGAGGACCTGGACGAGTTGGTCTTCGGAGAGTTCATCGAGGGAGGCGACGACGGGGAGGCGGCCGATGAATTCGGGAATGAGGCCGAAGGAGATCAAATCCTCGGGTTCGACTTTTTTAAGGATGTTGGAACGCGAGGTTTCGGAATCCGCACCGATCGCGGGGGCGTGAAAACCCATGGTGCGTCCGCCGAGGCGGCGTTGGATGATTTTTTCGAGGCCGACAAAGGCTCCGCCGCAGATGAAGAGAATTTTCTCGGTGTTGACCTGGATGTATTCCTGTTGGGGGTGTTTGCGGCCGCCTTGGGGCGGGACATTGCAGACGGCGGCTTCAAGGATTTTGAGGAGGGCCTGCTGAACTCCCTCGCCGGAGACATCGCGGGTGATGCTGACATTGTCGGTCTTGCGGCCGATTTTATCGATTTCGTCGATGTAGATGATTCCCATCTCGCAGCGCTTCACATCGAAGTCGGCGTTTTGGAGGAGGCGGAGGATGATGGTTTCCACATCCTCGCCGACATAGCCGGCCTCAGTGATGGAGGTGGCGTCCGCGATGGCGAAGGGGACATCGAGGACATTGGCAAGGGTGCGGGCGAGGAGGGTCTTTCCGGAGCCGGTCGGGCCGAGGAGAAGGATGTTGCTCTTCTCGATTTCCACCTCGTCGAGCGCCTCAAGATGGGCGACTCCGGTGAAGGGCTGGGTGAGGCGTTTGTAGTGGTTGTGAACCGCGACAGAGAGAACTTTCTTGGCCGTGTCCTGCCCGATCACATGCTGGTCGAGGAGTTTTTTGATCTCGGCCGGCTTGGGAACGCGGAAGGTGGGCTTTGATTTTTTGGTCTCTTCCTTGAATTCCTTCTCGATG
Organism: Verrucomicrobiota bacterium; assembly: GCA_026398255.1. Classification (GTDB taxonomy): domain Bacteria; phylum Verrucomicrobiota; class Verrucomicrobiia; order Chthoniobacterales; family Terrimicrobiaceae; genus UBA967. The sequence continues at coordinate 16,489 of JAPLTG010000034.1, read as the reverse complement.
ATGCCGCGGCAGATCGTGATGCAACTATCGCAAATGTAGACACCCGGGCCCGCGATGAGCTTGCGGACTTCGGCTTGGCTCTTTCCGCAGAAGGAGCACATCGTGAGATTGTTTGCGCGGGCCATGAAAGTGAGAGGAGCTAATTACTCGGCGGCTTTTTCAGCGGCCTTGACGGCGTCGGGAAGGTCTTTGCGGGACTTCACCACCTCGTCCACGAGCCCGTAGGCCTTGGCTTCGTCAGCGGTCATGTAGTTGTCGCGGTCGGCGTCTTTTTCGACGGTTTCGACGGTTTGGCCGGTGTGGTGGGAGATGAGCCGGTTGAGGCGTTTCTTGAGTTTGAACATGAACTCGACCTGACGCTCGACATCGCTGGCTTGGCCGCGGGCGCCGCCGGAGACTTGGTGGATCATGATGTCGGAGTTCGGCAGGGCATAGCGCTTGCCCTTGGTGCCGGCGCAAAGGAGGACGGCTCCCATGCTGGCGGCGAGGCCCATGCAGTAGGTGTTCACATCGCAAGTGACGAACTGCATGGTGTCGTAAATGGCGAGGCCGGCTGTGACGGATCCGCCGGGGGAATTGATGTAGATGTTGATGTCTTTTTTGGCGTCTTCCATTTGGAGGAAGAGCAACTGGGCGATGACAAGGTTCGCGACATTGTCATCAATCGGCGTGCCGATGAAGATGATGCGATCCTTGAGGAGGCGGGAGTAGATATCGTAGCTGCGTTCTCCGCGGCCTGTTTGTTCGACGACGATTGGGACTAGCATGGTGGGAAAATCAGTTGGTGGCTTGTTGTTGGGCTTCCGCAGGGGCTGAAAGCTCGGTCACGGTAGCATTCGAAAGGACATAATCAAGGGCCTTGGAAATACGGATTTGTTCCCGTAGGCGGTTGATTCCACCTTTGCGGGAGAGGTCCTTTGCGAGCTTCTTGACGGGGATTTGGTTGCGTTCCGCCGTCTCGAAAAGGGCCTGATAAAGTTCGCTCTCGCTCTCTTCGAGTTTTTCCTGCTCGGCGATGCGGAGGAGGACGAAGTTGGCGCGGACGCGCTCGCGGGCGCTCTCGCCAGCGGTTTCGATGATCTGGTCGGTGTGGGACTTGATCTCGTCGTCGCTCATGCCGCGGGCTTGGGATTCGGAGACGATGTCTTTGAGAATCGAGCTGGTTTCGACGGCGACAGCCTGCTCAGGGAGTTCGCAGGTGAAAAGGCTGAGGAGTTTTTTCACGGCTGCGTTGCGCTTGGCGACATCAAACTGGTAGTCGGCGGATTCCTGCTGGCGCTCGCGGATTTTTTGTTTGAGCGATTCGAGGGTTGCGCCGGGTTCGATCTTCGCGGCGAGGGCGTCATCGAGGGGCGCCATTTTGCGGGTGTTGATGCCGTGAAGCGTCACGGTGTAGTCCACCTTTTTGCCTTGGATTTCGGGAACGGGAAAAGTCTCCGGGACCTCGAGGGTGAAGCTGCGCTCTTCCTCAAGTTTCATACCCTCCACGGCCTTGGCGAAACCTGGGATCAGCGTTCCTTCGCTCATCAAAACCCAGCCATTGCGGCGGCCGCAAAGTTGGGCCGGGGCCTTGGGAACGACTTCCGAGAGGAGTTGGCCATCGACCTTGCCCTCGTAAGTCACCACAGCGAAATCCTCCATCGCCAACGCGCGGTCGGTGACGGGCTCGAAGGTCGAGTGGGGATCGCGGAGATACTCGAGGAGTTGATCGACATCGGCCTCGGTGACGGGGCGTTTGTAGGCCTCGAGCGCGAGGTTTTTGTATTCGGGAAGATCGAAATCCGGCATACGCACCACGGTGGCGCGGATTTTCATGGATTTGTCGGCGGCGATGCTCGACTCGGTGATTTTCTCGATGGCATTGAGGCGGAGGTTTTTTTCCTTCGCGGCCTCGACGACGGCTTCATAGGAGAGGGAATCGGAGACCTCGGATTCGATTTCGCGGCCGTAGCGAGACTCGATCATCGCCATGGGGGCTTTGCCGGGGCGGTAGCCAGGGATGCGGGCTTGTTTTTGGTAGGCCTTCGCGACTTTGTTCCATTCCGTTGTCACGCGATCGGCGGGCAGGTTGATCTCGAGGTTGACGATGCAATTGGGCTGATTATCCAGAGCTACATTCATGATGAGCCCGCCAGAAAAGCAGAATCATTCCGGAGCGGCAACCCGCCACTGAGAAAATTTCGCGGGCGCGCAAGCGGTTGACTTATGGAGACTCGGTTTCCGCTACGCCGTAGAATTTCTCGCCGAGGTGGATTTTTTCGCGACCGTTCGCGGTGCGCCATTTGTTCGAGTCGCGCAGGGAGTAGATGCAGCCGCAGTATTCCTGCTGGTAGAAATGCTCGCGCTTCGAAATTTCGAGCATCCGCTGGGCGCCGCCGCCCTTGCGCCAGTTGAAGGTCCAGTAAGCGAGGTCGGGGTATTTCGCCGCCGCGCGCTCGCCGCAGCCGTTGATCTGCTCCATGTCCTTCCAGCGGGAAATGCCGAGGCAGCTGGTGATGACGGGGAAGCCGTTCTCGTGGGCGTGAAGCGCGGTGCGCTCGAAGCGCATGTCGAAACACATCGTGCAGCGTTTGCCCTTCTCTGGCTCCCACTCGAGGCCCTTCGCGCGGGCAAACCAGTTGTCGGTGTCGTAGTCGGCATCGATGAACGGAATGCCTTCCTTCTCGGCGAAGCGGATGTTCTCGGATTTCCGCAACTCGTATTCCTCGCGGGGGTGGATGTTCGGGTTGTAGAAATAGATCGTGTAATCGATCCCCGAGGCCGACATCGCCTCCATGACCTCGCCCGAGCAAGGCGCGCAGCAGGAGTGGAGGAGCACTTTCTTGTGTCCCCCAGGCGGCGTGAGAATCGAGCGGTCGGTCATTGTTGGGTGTGACTAAAATTCAGAAGAATTAACCACAGAGGACACAGAGGGCACGTAGAGGAGGTATTTTCATCCCATGAGAGTCCGCTCTCGTTTTATCCGGGCCTTACTTCGCCTTGCCTTGGTTGGCAACGGCGTTCATGGCCGCGGCGATGGCTTCCTGGTCGCCGAGGTAGTAGCTCTTGGTGGGCTTGAGATTTTCGTCGAGTTCGTAAACGAGCGGGATGCCGGTGGGGATATTGAGTTTCAAGACCTGCTCCTCGGTGAGGTTGTCGAGATGTTTGACGAGGGCGCGGAGGGTGTTGCCGTGCGCGGCGATGATGACGCGTTGGCCGGACTTCACGGTCGGCGCGATTTTTTCGTGCCAGAGCGGGAGGAAGCGGTCGACGGTGTCCTTGAGGCACTCGGTGAGCGGGAGTTGATCCTCGGGGATTCCGGCGTAACGGGGATCGTGGCCGGGCCAGCGCTCGTCGGATTTTTCCAAAGCCGGTGGCGGGATGTCGTAGCTGCGGCGCCAGATGAGGACTTGGTCGTCGCCGAATTTCGCGGCGGTCTCGCCTTTGTTGAGTCCCTGGAGCGCGCCGTAGTGGCGTTCGTTCAGGCGCCAGTCTTTTTCCATGGGAATCCAGAGTTGGTCGAGTTCGGTGAGGACGCCCCAGAGGGTGTTGAGCGCGCGCTTAAGGACGGAGACATAGGCGATGTCGAACGCGAAGCCTTCCTTCTTGAGGAGTTCGCCGGCGGCTTTGGCCTCGGCGCGGCCTTTGTCGCTGAGCTCGACATCGTGCCAGCCGGTGAAGCGGTTTTCTTTGTTCCAGGTGCTTTCGCCGTGGCGGATGAGAACGAGTTTGTGCATGGGTGTATAGAGATTGAGCGGTGAGCCTAGTGGGATTTCGAGCGTCATGACAAGAAGCGGGAGATTCGGTGCTTTCAAGAACTGCTCGCGGTGCGTTCAATCCCGCGCATGGATTTTTCGAGTCGATGGACGCGGTGGATGGAAATGTTGCGCGGCGTGTCCGAGTCGAGGGCGCTGAGGATCGCGCTATTCGTTTGGGTGGTTTATGCCGTGATCATCGCCGGGATTGTCGCAGCGCAACCCGATCGCCGGACGGTCACCCCCGAGTATCGCGAGGCCTCGGAAAAGTGGTGGGGCGGGCGAGACATCTACAAGGTCAGGATGCACGGCTACCTCTACCTGCCCCATGCGGCAATCCTCTACACGCCGTTCGCGGCGCTTCCCATGCGGTTCGGCGAGCCGCTGTGGCGTTTGGTGAACCTTGGGTTGCTGGCTTTTTCGATCTGGCGTTTGGCGTGGACCTTTGGCGGCGGGCGGCCGGGGATGTGGTTTTTGATCGCTACGGTGGCGGCGTTGCCGGCGAGTTTTTCCTCGGCGAGAAACGGGCAGATGAACATGACGATGGCGGCGTTGCTGGCCTTGGCGGCGGTGGATTTGGGGATTCGCGCTTGGAACCGCGCCTCGCTATCGCTCCTGCTCTCGCTCGCTCTGAAGCCCCTTGGCGTGGTGCCATGCCTGCTGGCGGGGGGATGCTATCTGCGGTCTATGGTTTGGAGGCTTGTCGTGGGCGGGTTGTTGCTGGGTGCGGCGAGTTTTTTGCACTGGAAAAGCGATTTCGTGCTCGGCCAATACGAGTTGTTCGTAAAAACCATGCAAATCGCGGGGAAGCCGAATCAGCCGTTGTTTTGCGATGTGCAGGGCATGTTGCTGTTTTTTGGAGTGCCTTTGCCCGATCCCGTGATGACCGCAGTTCGCGCTCTGGCTGCGGTTGGCACGCTGGCGGTGGCTTGGCTCGCGCTGCGCCGCTACGATGCCGCGCGCGGGGCGTTTGTCTGCATGCTGCTGGCGGCCTGGTATCTCCTGATCTTCAATCCTCGGACGGAGACCAACTCGTATGTCCTCCTCGCGCCGTTTGCGGGGTTGCTGGTGGCATCTGCCGCGATCGATGGAAAATTTGCCCGGCGATTTCTCGCGCTGGCAGTCTTCGCGTTGATTCTCTCCTGCGAAAACTGGGGCCCACTCCACAAAGTCACGAACCTCTGGCTCAAAGCCGCTGCGGGTCTCGTCTTCGGCGGGTTTTTGATCCGAGATGTTTTGGCAGGCCGGGATCCTTTGGGCTTGCCTTCGCCGACGGGCCAAGACGGGCGTTGAGCTAGCGGGAACGGGGTCGTTTTTTCAGAAGCTCTCTGGCTTGGGACGCCATGATTCGCAGGAGCGAGCGGATGGCGGCGGGGAGCGAGTCGCGGTGCGTGCGGCCAGGTTCGCGAATATAGAAAAAGAGGAGCAGGGCGAGAAGGATGGAGGCGCTTTTAACGAAAAATCCGAGGTGATAAACGGCGATTCCGTAATTGCGCTGCATGAGGAATTCCTCGAGAAGTCCTCCAGCGAGGATCGGAGCTATACCCATCGTGGCGGAGGTAATACCGAGGTGGATGCTGATCGCGGCGGTGCTGCTTTTTTTCGGCACGATGTTGAGCAGGAGATTGAAGGCGCCGAGGAAGAAGGCGACCGAGAAGAAACCGCTCCACAGAAACATCGGGTAAAGGAGCCAGGCATTTCCGGGGTTTAGCACAGCCCAAAGCATGTTTGAGATTTCCCAGAGCAACATTCCGAAGATGAGCACAGGGATATTTCCGGCGCGATCGGCGACACGACCCCAGAAGGTCCAACCTGCGACGGCGCTGAGTGTGGCTACGGCGGTGAGAAGGGCCAGATCATCCGGGCCGAGGCCCAGTTCTTCGAAACAAAATACGGGGCCGAAGGGGCCGCTGAATCCCATCCAAAAATTGGTCCATGCCGAGAAAAGAATGAACAAAGGAAAGCCGGGGGCGCGGAGACAATCGCGGAGGGAATTGGCGAGGCCGATGGATTCGATGGCGGCGGTGGGGCGAGGCGCATGGATGGTCTGGAGGGTGAGGAGACTGAACAAACGGGCGAAGGCGGAGAAACCCAGCACCCACACAAAGGGCCAGATCGAGTGCGGTTGGCTTTTGAAAACGAGCATCACCAATCCAAGAAAAACCAGCGTGCCAGCGGCGAGGGTGGAATTTCGCAGGCCGAAGTAACCGCCGCGCAGCCTGCCCGGAACCCACTCACGAACCCACGCGATCCAGCCGACGGAACTGAACGCGCCGCTGATACTCATGAGGCCGAGGAGGACGGTGAAAATGATGAGGACTCGGGGGCCATTCTCGCGAGGTAGGAAAGGGAGCGCGGCGATGAGTGCGGTCCAGAAGGCTAGGTTGACCCAAGCCATCGCCAGCGTGAGTCGCTTGGGTGATGATCGGCCGGCGAGAAGGGGAAGCACGAGGGTTTGGGCGGCGTTTGCAAAAAATGGAAGCGAGACGAGAAATCCGTAGGAGGGTTTATCCAATCCGAACCACTGAGTGAGAAGTGCGGCGAGGACGAAAGCACCGGGCATGACCACGACGGTGTAGGGGGTGGTGAGAATTGCTTCTACAATGCCCGCGCGAAAATTCAGCCGCGTTGTGGACTTCACTCTTTGATTCGCAAATCCCTCAATTAACTTCCTCGAACTCGATTTTGGTGAATTTGCCCATGTTGACCACAGCCGTTTTGAGGAGGCCGTTTTCGACGGTTTCGATGTCGGCCCTGATTTGGCGTTTGTTGGTTTCGGCTCCGTTGGTGGGGCTGATGTCCATTGTGGTGATGCGGGCGCGGTAGCGGGTTCCGTTGGGGAAGCCCTCGCCTCGGAAGTCCACGCGGGAGTGGGTATTGTTGTAGAGTTTTCCTGTTTGGATGGTGGAAGGAATGGCGACCTTGACCCATGCCTTGCCGTTAGCGCCGTCGGAGTAGATGAGCACGGTAAATTGGCGCTTCGTGCGGTTCCATGAAGAGATTTTGTAGTGTTCCTTGCCGGTCCAACCGGTGCCCTCGACCTTGATGTCATTTCCTGGTTCGCCGGCGATCGCGTGGCGAATGACTTCGTCGGTGCCGCCGGCGATCTGCGCATACCACCTCCAGATGTAGTAGTGGAGATGGTTGGGATCGGAAGGATTCGCGTAGTCGCGGGCCTTGAAGGGGTCGGGGGCTTTGGCGAGACGCAGCGCCCCATTTTTTTCCACGATGTCGATTTTGGTGGCGAGGATGTCGGCATCCCCATCGGCGGAGGGGAGAACCTTGCGGCGGTTCTGGGACTTCACGATTCCACCAGGGTCGCGGCGTTTGGTGAGGCCCATCGACCAACCGCTGGAGTTATCCGCCCAGGGGAGATTCATCGTGTTCAAACCGCGCTCGAGGCATTTTCCAAAAATGGTGACGGTTTTGTCGTAGGCATCGAGTTCGTTTGTTTTGCCGTCACCATTCACATCGGCGGCGTTGCCGGAACTATCCCAAACGATCCAGGACTCCGAGGCCATCACGCCTTTGTCGGCATGGCCGTGCTCGGCGAGTTTGTCGCGCACGAGGTCGTAGTGGTCCCAAACCCCGCTGATCAACAAGCCATCCATCAATCCGTAGCCATTCAAATGGTCGGAGACATTGAGGTTGAGCGCGTCGACGCTGGCCATGAGTTCCTTGTTGGAGGCGAGGCGGTCGTAATAATCGACAAGTGCCACGGCGCCTTCGCCGTTCAAGCCGTCAAGAACCGGACAGGCTTCGCACGGCGAGGTGCCGCCGGGCGAGATCAGCACGGGCCGGGCGGGGGCTTGATTGTAGACGGAGCGGATGGCTTTCGCGCCGGGGATGAGAATTTCGGAGATGAGGGAATCGACATCGCCGTCTTCGAGCATGCTCTTGAGGTTGGCCTCGTGGTGGAGTTGGTAGGAATCCACGCGTCCCTTGAAGTGCTGTGCGATGCGCTTGGCGAAGGCGGGGAATTCTCCGGGCTTGGGTTTGAAGGGGCCGGCCTTGCCGCTGACCGAGGCCCAGGCCGGGCAATGCCAGAAGACGAGTTCGACCTTGATTCCGCGGGCGACACAGGAACCGACCGCCTTGTCGATGGCGCGAAGGTAGGCCGACATGTGGTTTTTGTAGTCCTTGTTAAGGGGTTCGGGTTCGGCCTGCGCCCAGCTTAGCCAAAATTGCGCATAGCTACTGTCCTTCGCGATGACGGGCCGGGCGGCGTCATACTCGTCAGCGGGGTCGATGCCGAAGGGTTGCCAGCGGACGCCCACCTGCATGTGGTCATTCGTCCACTGGTAGGAGGTAGGTTTTTTATTCGGGGTGCCGATTTGTGCGGGCTGATCTGCTCCGGTCGGCATCTCCGGGGGAGGGGTGGAGCATGACGCAAGATAAACGGCACCCGATGCGAGAAGCAGATTTTTAAGGAACTTCTGGCGTCGCATGGGCGGTCAGGGGTGCTTGCCGTAGGCTTTAAGCTCATGCTCGTAGTCCTGCTTGAAGCGAATCAGTGTCCAAATGAGGGTGATGACGAAAATCGCCAAGCAACCTAGGCCAATCGGGGTTTTGCCGATGATAAGTTCTCCGATGCCGTAGATCAGAGCGAGCACCATCACCATCCCGATAACCCACGAGACCATCGTGCGGCCGAAGCTTTCCACGGGGTCGTAAGGTTGGCCGAGTTCGCGGATCACAGGCTTCCAGCCGAACGGGAAGGGGCGCGCCATGAGGAGGAATTTTTTTAATCCCTCCATCGGTTCTGGCGGCGTGAGCATGGTGACGATGAAAACGGATGCTGTAACAGTGACGAGCGCAAAAAGCATCCGTGCTCCGGTGAGCGATGCGGCTGTGGAAAAGACCACGCCTTCCGGAAGGTTGAGCAGCGCTGCCATTGGGGCGTCGAAGATTTTAAAGACCAGCATTCCGAAAAGAACGAACCAACCGACCAAGAAGCCAGCCATGGCGCCGTAGCGGTTGAGGCGCCACCAGAACCATTGGGCAAAGGCGATGATGATGCCGCCGGCCCCGAGAACATAGGCGAGGGAGAGGAGTTGGAGGATCGAGTCGGCTTTGAGCGAGATGTAGGCCCCGGCTGCGGCGATTAGAACGGTGGCGAATCGACCCATCACGACATAGGTGCCCTCGGAGGCGTCCTTGTTGATGAAGCGGCGGAATACATCGTTCATCAAATAGGACGAGCCCCAGTTAAACAGCGTGGTGATCGTGGAAATGAAGGCCGCCAGCAGCGCGGCGACGAGGATGCCGCGGAGTCCGATGGGCAGGACCATCATCACCATTTTCGGATAGGCGCTGCCTTGCTCGGCATCGGTGATGTGGGGAATCAGAATCAACGAACAGAGGGCCACGACGATCCATGGCCAGGGCATGAGCGCGTAGTAGCACACGGTGTGGAGGAGTTGGGCTCCGCTCGCGTGGTTGGAGTCTTTACAAGCGAGGAGGCGCTGGGCGTTATAGCCGCCGCCAATCGCGATGCTGATTCCGAGGAGGACGAAGGTCACGAGGTCCCAGATCGGCAACTGGCCTGGCTCGGAGCCGATGGCAGGAATGAGGTCGAGGTTGTTGCCCGACCAATGACTGATGGCGTGGAGTTTCTCCACCATGACGGCTGGCCCGCCGACGGCGATTACGGACATCACCGCGAGAAGAACGGTGCCAAAGACCGCAAAAATGAGTTGGAAAAAGTCGGCGTAAACCACGCCAGAGAGACCGCCAAAGGTCGAAACAATGATCGCCATGATGACGACGCCAATCGTCACATAAATTCGCATTTCGGGCGGGAAGCCGAGCGCCTCGCGCGAGATGGTTTCCATCGCCTTGATGACCCAGGCGCAAGTCAGCGGGCACATGACCAGCGCACCGAACGCGCCGCCAAAACCTCGCAGGAAGCTTGCAAATCCCCCCCCGAAGCGGGCCTCGACGAGTTCGACGTCCGTGAGGAATGCCATGCGGCGCCAGCGGCGGCCGAAGTAAACCGCCGTAAGAACCGCACCGGTGAAAGGCAGGCAGAACTGCCACACGAAATGGATGCCATGCTCGCGGATGAGGGCGGTGACCCAGATCGGTGTGTCGGCCGCGAAGCTCGTGGCGGTGAGCGACGCGCCGGCTGCAAACCAAGGCAGCGAGCGGCCGGAGACGAAGAACGACTCCATGTCGTTGCCAGAGGATTTGGTGAAGTAAACGCCGATGCCAACGCTGGCAACGAGCATGAATATGATGGCGAGGTAATCAAGCCAGTGCAGGGTGTATTCCATGAGGTATTGGGGTGGGATGTTGAGAGCTAGGAGCTAACCCCTGATGGCAGGGGTTAGCAATTCGGTTTTAGAGCGATTCGTCAGATCGAGGCAGCAAAGCCCGATTCGTGGAAAACGCCTTCGAGTTTGTGGAAGACGCCCTCGGGCGATTCGACTGACTCGGTCGGAAGTTCGAGGCTCTTGCCGCGGTCGTTGCCAAAAAGGACTCGGCGTTTTTCCCCGGTGAAACGGGCGCGCCACCAGCCTTGGGTGCGGTCCCATTCGAGATCGAGAATGCCGCCGCCGCGCAAGCGCATGCCTTTGAGGCTGCCGTGACGCCAGCTCCAAGGAAGTGCCGGGAGCAAACGGAGTGTGCCGGGAGTCGAGAGCGCGAGCATTTCGTAAACAGCCGAAGTGATGCCGTTGTTTGCCTCGGTTTGGACGAGCGGGCGCGGGCCCTTGCGATAGTCCATGGTAATGCCCATGTCGCGAAGGTCGTTGTGGGCAGTGAAGAGGTTCACGCCGACGACCGAGCGGCAGAGGAGTTGCAGGGATTGCAGGGCGCGGCCGGGTTTGCCGAGGCGCGAGTAAATGTGCGCCATGTGCGAGAGCGACCAACCGGTCTGGTCCGCCAGGCCGACGACGAGGCGTTTTTCCACCGCGATGCGACAGGCCTCGAAAAGCTCGGTGTTGTCGGGCGTGATCTCGAAGCCGGGGAAAAGCGGGTAGAGGTGCGAGAGGTGGCGGTGGTGGTAGTTGTCCTTCTGGCGCGGGTCCACCCATTCGGCGATGGCGCCGTCTTCGTTGATGCGGTAGGGCGGGAGCTTTTGGAGCATGCCCTGCCAGCGTTTGGTGTCCTCGCTGTCGCCGCCTTCGACGAGGCGGACGGCTTCGATGAGGTTGCCCAAAAGCTCGCGCACGAGGGCGAAATCCATCGTGGCGTCAACGCAGATGCGGGCCGGGTGGCCCTTCGCGGTGACATGGCCAAGCGGGTGGTTTTCCGGCGAATTACCCGGATAATTGTGGAGCAGACCGTCTTTGCCTTCGACCAGGAAGTCCTCGTAGAACCAAGCGACCTCGCGCATGAACGGGATCGCACGCTTGGCGAGGAATTCGCGGTCGCCGGTGTGGAGCCAGTAATCAAAATAAATCTGGGCGAGCCAGGCGCCGCTGCCGGTCCAGAATTGCACATGCGCCTGGAGGTTTTTCTTCAAGCCGCACTCGGGCGACATGTAGAGCGGCGGGAGGATGCCGCGGCAGGCGAACATGTTTTTCGCGTTCGTGCGGAAGTCGTCCATGCGCTCCTCGAGCAAATCGAAAACGCTCTCGACGCACTCGGGCAGGCCGCCCGGCAATGCCGGCCAGATGGCCATCTGGAGGTTTTCATTGAAGAAAAAGGTGCACCACCACGGCGGGAGGTAGTTGCCGTTCCAGATGCCTTGGAGATTCGGTGGAAGGGTGCCTTTGGTGGCCGAGGAGATGAGCAGGTGGCGGCCGAAGTTTGCCAGACGAGCGAGGAGAGCGTCTGGCACATCGCCGCGGTAGGCTTTCATCAAAAGCTCGTCGTTCGAGAGTTCGGAGCTTTCCACATCGAGGTCGAGCACACAGCGGTCGTAGCGCTCGCTGTGAATGGCCTCGTGCCGGGCTTGAAGGTCGGTGCGGGCGACGAGCTCGGCGAGTCTTTCGGTCTCAGCTTTCAACTGCTCGGAGGTCGGAGAGATGAGCATGTTCGCGACGATGCGGCAGCCGGGCTTGGGAGTGACGCGAACGGTGTGGCCGCCGACGCGCGAACATTCCAAATCTCCCCAGTGGGCGATCACGGTGCAGGACACTTCATCGGGACCATCGAAACGCGAGGCGAGCCAATTGGGGCCGAAGGTCGTCGTCTGGCGGATGTTCAAAGGTTGTTGGCGATCGGTGTGGTCGATGGCCTCGGCGAGGTCTTGGGGGGTGAACCACAGCATCATCTCGGCGGGCGCGCCGCCTTCCTCGCAGGGGTTGAGGACAAAGCAGGCATCGGCGGAGGAGACAAACGCGGTGCGCTGGAAGTGATGGTTGTCGAGTTGCCAATCCACGCCGGCGACGCCTTTGGAAAAATCGAGCCAGCGGCGGTAGTTGCGGAACGCTCCGGGAATCTCGCGGCGGATATTTAGGACAGGGCCGGGGATGTAGTGCGCGCTGTCGGCGAGGTAGCCGAGTTCGCGCCAAGCTTGGCGGTAGACATCGTTCGCGGTGCCAAAATCGCCGGCCTCGAGCAGGCGGCGGACCTCGGCGAGAAGGTGGGAGCTTTCGGGGAGTTGTGGCGAGCTGGCTCCGCCGAAGTAGCGCTCGTGGTTGAAAAGAATCCGCTCGTGGGCGAGTCCCCCGAATTGCATCGCGCCGAGGGTTCCGTTGCCGAGTGGTGAGGCGTCCCGCCAGTCGAATGCCGCGCTCTCCATCCACGAGGAGTGGATGCCTTTGTATGCCTGTCTTGGAGTCATGGTTGGTTTTGGAAAAGTTGGGATTCTACTTCATGGCGCCGGGGATGACCCGGCAAAAATACGCGCCCTGCGGTTTGCCCGAGGCGCGCTGGCCGTCGATGACGGGTTCGAGAAAAAGCTCGCCGGCGGGGAGTTCGACTTCCATGCGAACGCACTCGGTGTCGGCGGGGATTTCGGTAGCGATCGTTTTGCCGGCGAGGTCCAAGCGGGCCACGCCATTCGCGAACGCCTTCGGCTCGGGAGCCTCAGCAGGACGCTGGCGGAGTTCGAGGGTGTAGATGCCGGGAGTTTTCACGTCGACCAGCCAGCCTCCGATGGCGCCATCGGTGCCCTTGATTTTTTTGCCTTCTTGCCATTTGCGCAATGTTTCCTGTTCGTAGGTTCCGCCGGTGAGTTTTTCCTTGGTGGCGCGGCTGGGTTGCCAATCCATGCAGGTGAGATCGACCGCGCCGACCCCGGGCAAGCCGACTAGGAAGGGTTGTATCGACATCGCCTCGGCGCGCACGGAATTCCACCAATCCAGATGCGCTTGGCGGAGCCGGTCGCGGATTTCGGGGTTTGCAGCAGCGAGGTTGTTTTTTTGGCCCGGGTCGGTTTCCAAATCATAAAGCTCCTTGCCGTTGACGAGGCTGTAACGCTGGTCGCGGACCGAGGCATTCAGGAACGGGAGTTTTTCCTCGGGAGTTCCCGAGGCCCAGCGAGCCACATGGGTCGGCACCACGCGGTCGGTCCAATCGGCGGGCTGCTTGCCGGTGCGCAGGATTGGCAGGAGCGAGCGGCCGTCGGGTTCAGGGAATTTGGAAAGATCGAGTGAGCAGGCTTGGGCGAGGGTGGGGAGGATATCGTAGAGCGAGCCGAGGGTGTTGACTTTTTGGTCTGCCGGGAAATGCTCTGGCCACGAGAAAACGGCTGGAATCCTGACGCCGCCTTGGTAGGCCGAACCCTTCGTGGCGCGCAGGCCGCCATTGAAATCCCCGGGGCGCGGAGAGCCGCCGAGTGCGGAGCCGTTGTCGCCGAGGAAAATGACGATCGTCTCGCGGTCGAGGCCGTCTTTGGCGAGTTCGGCGAGCATTTTTCCGAGTTCGGAGTCGAGGTTCGTGATCATGCCGTAGAATTTGGCGAGGTTTTTCGGTAGGCCCGCGTCGAGGTAGGGCTTGGCCCATTCTTTGCCAATCTGGAGTGGAACATGCGGGGCGTTGAGCGGGAGATAGCAGAACCAGGGTTTTTTCTCGGCGCGGATCCACTTTAGCGCCTCGTCGACGAAAATATCGGTCATGTAGCCCTTGTAGGGTTTCCATTTTCCGTTCTCCTGCAGATGAGGATCAAACATGGTGTTTCCCCAAAAATCGGGGGTCTGGCCCGTGGCTCCTCCGCCCACGAGCAGGGCGTGCTGGAATCCGCGGTCGAGCGGATGGAACGGCCGAGGTTCACCGAGATGCCATTTTCCGAAAATCCCCGTGCGGTAGCCAGCCTTCGCAAAAGCATCCGCCATCGTCGGCACTCCGGCTTGGAGGATATTCCGCCCCTCGATCGTGTGCGTGACGCGGGAGCGAAACTCATGCCGACCGGTCATCAACGCTGCGCGCGAGGGCGAGCAAGTCGGGCTGGCCAGGAAATCTGTGAAACGAACGCCCGAGGCCGCCAGAGCGTCGAGGTGAGGGGTTTTCAGGATGGTGTTCCCTTGGAAACCTGCATCGCCGAAGCCTTGGTCGTCGGTCATGACGAGTAGCACATTTGGGCGGGAGGGCTTGGGATTTTCAGCCGCAAACGCGAAGCCTGCAACGGCAACAAATGCGAAAACGGGGGCCAGTAGCTTTTTCATGGGAGGGATCAAGGCTGGGCCGGAGCGGGAGGGTTTGGAGCGGGAGGGTTTGGAGCGGGAGGGTTTGAAGTGGGAGGGTTTGAAGTGGGAGGGTTTGAAGTGGGAGGGTTTGAAGTGGGCGTTGGAGTGGGCGTTGGAGTGGGCGTGGGCGTTGGCGTTGGTTGGGGCAGTTCTTTGATGAGCACCTTGGTGCCCTCTACGGAGAAGAACTCGTCTTTGCCCGAGCTGCTGTCTTTTCGCGCGTAGCCAAGCAATCCGCGAAGAACGCCGGGGCTTTCATACTGGTAATAGACCAATCGATTTTCATAGTGCGCGCGCTCGGGGTGATCGGCGGGCAGGATGTTCGGTGCGGGAGCGGTGCGGGCAAGGAGGTAGGGCTCCGTCGTGGCGAAAAGCTCGCCGTTGCGGGTGTCCTCCATCAGAAAGATGGGGACGAATTCCGGGGATGGCATGGCGTAGAGGTGGAAGGTTGGATTTCCCTCGTCGGTCTTCGAAGGTTTGCCGTCTTTGATCCAGACCGGAAGGCGCAGCGAGGTCTCGGATTTTGGCATCCACATGATGGCTTTCGAGGCCAACTCGGCCGCACGCTTGCGGGTGTGATCAAAGGAACCTGCGACGAGAAACCACCGCATCGACAAAGTCTCGCGGGGCTTGATTTTCACGCTGCTGCTTGTCTCGACCACATTGTAGTCGCGCACGGCGGCTTCCCCTGCCGTGCCGTAGAGAATGAGGCTAGGAGCGCGTTTCCAAGGCGGCAGCTCCTCGGATTCTTTTCCAAAAACCATCGCCAAAGCGGGATCGCTCTCTTTCATTTCCCGGGAGGTCCAGGCGATCCAGCCGCCTGTTTCATTGAAGCGGGCTTTGGGAATTCCCGTCCATCCCCATACGCCATCCACTTTGCTCCAAGTCCCGTCGTTTTTTGAAAGCACGGTTTGGGGCAACGAGGAGTAGCGAACTCCACCCCACGGGGCGTTGAGATAGGTCAAATCCTCGGTGCCGAAATTGGTGAGCGATTGGGTGACCTCGATCGCGCCGTCGCCGAGGTCGCGGTAGGCGGTGAGAACCAGCGCGCCGGATTTCCAGACATTCGGGCTCCTGGCCATCTGCGCCCAGTTTGCCATAAAGAGAGTGCGGGTTTTTGGATCCCAGTGGCTTTCTAAAATAGGCGAATAATAAGGCTCCTTGGGTGAGCCGAGTTCGTTCGTGCCGGTCAATCCGTCGAGATAAACGCCGGCCTGATGGATGAAATACTGAAAGGGCATGCCTCGATCCCAATTTTTTGCTGGATCGGCGTTTTGGAAATTGTGGATCGGGGTGACGATTTCCTCATTGGTCACGACGAGATGCCAGACTTCATCCACCCAAGGAGCTTTCAGGCGTTGCGGGGGCACTCCTTCACCGAAGGGGCCGCGCATCGAATAAATCTGCCCGCCTTTTCCGATTCCGAGCCGGAGCTGCTCGGTCTGGAACACGGCGTGGAAGACCTTCGACTCATCCAACCCGGCGATCCAGGTAGAGCCGCTGGGTTGAAAATCAAAAGAGCACGTGGCATTGCCCGCCCACTGATCGGCGCCACCGTCGGAGACGATGGAAAAAAGATCCTTTCGAGGAGGTGACGGCGGGAGCGGGGTTCCTCTCGGAGTGGGCGAAGGCGAAGGCGTTGGCGTTGGCGTTGGGGTTGGCGTTGGGGTTGGCTCAGGAGTGGGGGCCAGAGGAGGGTTGCCGAATAAAATGGGAGAGCCTAAAAGAACAGCGGCCGAGAGGACCTGAAAAAATCGCATGAGTGCGGGAAGATAAAGATGGGGGTTTCGAGGACAAGGAATATTCCTTCAAATTAGAACTTGCCAAAGAGCCCTTCGCCGCCGATTTTCACCGGCTCTTTCCAGACCCTATCGTCCAGCGGTTAGGACACCGCCCTTTCACGGCGGTAACACGGGTTCGAATCCCGTTAGGGTCGCCAAAAACGAAGTTTTTGGTGATTTTCGCGTTAGCGAAAAAATTCGAACGCCGTTCGCGTCGAGCGAAGCGAGACAGACTGCGAGGCAGGAGCAGCCCGGAGGGTGGAGGCGAAGCCGGAATCAATCCCGTTAGGGTCGCCAAAAACGAAGTTTTTGGTGATTTTCGCGTTAGCGAAAAAATTCGAACGCCGTTCGCGTCGAGCGAAGCGAGACAGACTGCGAGGCAGGAGCAGCCCGGAGG
>JAPLTG010000002.1 GCA_026398255.1 Verrucomicrobiota bacterium | reverse complement strand
TTCGCCTCGACCTGCCGCCGCTGGATGGAGGCGACCTTGCGCGAAGGAATTTCGGGAGACCCACTCGTTTGTGAACTCCTCGCCGGCCTCGTGCTGGGCGCGACCTCCGAGATTCCTGAGACCCTCCAAGACCAATTCCGCCAAACTGGAACCTTCCATATTTTTTCCGTGTCCGGCCTGCATGTCGGCATGATCGCCGTGATCCTCTGGCAACTGCTGCGCGCCTTCGCGGTGGACCGCCGTGCGTGCGTCCTTATCATCATCCCAGCGCTGTTTTTCTACTCACTCGTCACAGGCTGGAAGCCTTCCAGTGTCCGGGCTGCGACGATGACCGCCATTTTCCTGCTGGGCATGATTTCCTCGCGTCAACCCGTGCCGCTGAATTCGCTGTGTGCGGCGGCTTTCCTCATCCTGGCGCAATCCACCAACGAACTTTTCAATCCTGGCTTTCAGCTTTCCGTCACGGTCGTGGCAGCCATTCTGGTTTTCTCAGCTCCTATTCAAAGGCGCCTCCGCGCGGGACTCCTACCCGATCCGTTCATTCCCACCGAACTCTGGAATTCCCTTCAAAAAGCCCGCCACCTCCTGGCTGGGGCCGTCTCGGGCCTGCTTGCCGTCTCGATCGCCGCATGGCTCGGTTCGTTGCCCCTCATGCTCTGGTATTTTCAGCTCGTTTCTTTTTCAGCTCTTGTCACGAATCCCGTCATCGTTCCGCTGACCTTTGTGATCATGTCCACGGCCCTTCTGGCCTTGGGCTGCGGGATTTTCAGCTCCTTCCTCGCAGCGGTCTTTAACAACGCCAATCTGGCGCTCACCCAAATCATGCTCGCCATCATTCAAATAATCGCTCCATTGCCGGGATCGTTCGTCATTCTGGGCCTACCCGAAAGGGCACCTCTCGAAGTTGTTGTTTTCGATTTTGGTGCCGGCGGCGCATCGGCGATCCGAAGCGGCGGCAAGTTAACCCTGCTGGATTGTGGCAACGCTTGGAATTTTCAAAACACCATCCAGCCCTGGATGCGTGGGATTGGAAAACTCGCGCCCGACACGCTGATTCTCACCCATGGCGATGCGGAGCACATCGGCGGCGCGGCCTCCATCGCCGCAACAAACTCGCGAACCCAATTCATCGACTCTCCACTTTCAGACCGATCGCCATTTCGGCAACGCCTGCAAAATGAACTCGCCGCCCGCTCGATCCCAAGATCAATCCACCAAGCCGGCGATACCATCCGGATTTCCGGAACCGACACGATCGAAATCCTCTATCCACCCGCGACGCTTCTCGAGAGCCGGTCCGACAACAAGGCGATCATCGTGCGGCTGGCGAGCCCTTCCGCACGCATCCTCTTCCTCTCAGATTCGGGTCCGGCCGCCTGGGAATCCCTTGGCCCCGCTCCTGCCGATATCGCTGTCGTCGGCCGACACCATTCCGGGATTTTACCAGGCGCTGAGTTTCTTCAAAAAAACAACATCCGCGTCGTCATCGCTTCCGCTGCGGGCTTTCCAGGCAACGAGCCGATCGATGAAAACTGGGCAGCTATGCTACGCGAGCGCGGGATTGAACTTTTCCGCATGGACGAGTCCGGCGCCGTCCAAATCCTCGGTTCTCCAAGCGGCTTGCAAATCGAGGGCTTTCTTGATGGCAAGAAATACTCCCCTCCGCGCTAGGCGATCACCACCGGCGTTCCCTCCGGCACGAGATCGAAAAGTTCGACCATGTGCTCGTTGCGCAAGCGCACGCATCCGTGGCTCGCAGGCGTTCCGACCAAATCCTCGCGGTTCGTGCCGTGGAAATAAATATAGCGCTCGCGAGTGTTCGCGTTTTCGGGATCGAGCCCCTCGAGCCACAGGATGCGCGTCAGCACCCCATCGCTCTCACCTCCAGGCTCTGCGAGTCGCCCGGTCGGTTGGCGACTTTTGAATTCCGCCCACAGCGGCGCCCCCCCGCCGATTTTCTCGGCTACCGAAAACCTCCCCGTCGGCGTCTTGAAACTCCCCGGCTCAAATCCCAGGCCGAACCGCGAAGTCGAAACCGGCCAGGTTTTCAGCGTTTCACCATTTTGAACCAAGCTGGCCGTCTGCGTGGTGACATCCACGCGCAATTCGTAATTCTCCCGATATTGCGGCGAGGCGGCGTTCCCTGTCATAGTTCCCGATTATGTCGAAATCGTATCGAGTCGCAATCGTCGGCGCGTCCGGAGCGGTCGGAGTGGAAATGCTCCGCGTTATGGAGCGCCGCAACTTTCCCGTCGCCAGCCTCCGCCTCCTCGCTTCGCCCCGTTCGGCGGGTAGAATCCTCGAATTTCGCGGCGAAACTCACGCCATCGAACCGCTCACGCTCGACGCCTTCCGCGACATCGATATCGCTCTTTTCAGCGCCGGCGGCGGGATTTCCCGCGACTACGCCAAGGCCGCCGTGGACTCCGGTGCTGTCGTCGTCGACAACTCTTCGGCTTTTCGGATGGTGCCCGAGGTGCCACTCGTCGTTCCCGAAATCAACGGCGAGGATGTGAAAAACCACCGTGGCATTATTGCGAATCCGAATTGCACGACCGCGATCACCCTCATGGCCCTGCATCCATTGCACCGGGCTTTTGGCGTGAAGCGAGTCTTCGCCTCGACCTACCAAGCCGTCTCCGGAGCAGGCGCCCGCGCCATCAACGAACTCCGCGACCAGACCGAGGCCGTCGCCCACAATAAGCCGGTCGAGAAGGAAATCTTTCCGCACCAGATCGCTTTCAATGTCATTCCCCAAGTCGATGCCTTCCTCGATACCGGCTACACCAAGGAGGAGATGAAAATGGAAAACGAGGGCCGTCGCATCATGCACCTGCCGTCGTTCAAAGCCTCCGTCACCTGCGTTCGCGTGCCGGTTTACCGTGCCCACTCCGTCGCGCTCAGCGCGGAGTTCGAGCGCCCCGTCTCGATCGACGCCGCCCTCAAAGCCCTGCAATCCGCGCCCGGCCTGCAATATGTCTCGGACGGCTACCCGATGCCGCTCGACTGCGCCGGTCAGGACGACTGCTTCGCCGGCCGCCTGCGCCGCGATTGCGCGATGGAAAACGGCCTCGCCCTCTGGGTTTGTGGAGACCAACTCCTCAAAGGCGCCGCCCTCAACGCCGTCCAGATCGCCGAGCTTTTGTAGACGCCTTGCGCGGTGTTTCTTGATGGATCAAAGCCACCGACGCCGCTTGAAAAAGGCCACCATTGCGCCAACCAGCAGCAAGCAAACACCCCAAAACATCGGGTAGCCGAATGGCAAGTTCAGCTCCGGCATGTTCCATGGATACTCCGTATTGAAATTCATGCCGTAGATGCCTGCCAAAAAAGTCAGAGGCATGAACAGAATCGAAACGATCGTCAGCACGCGAATGATCTCGTTTGTCCGGAATCCCACACTCGACAGGTAAAGATCCATCAAGCCTGCTCCGAGGTCGCGGTAGCTCTCGATGATGTCGATGATTTGTGTGATGTGGTCGTAGCAGTCGCGCAGGAATAGCTGGGTAGAGCGCTTCACCAGTCCCGTCTCGTCGCGCATGAGGGTGTTGAAAATCTCACGATGCGGCCAAGCCACACGGCGCAGTGCGAGCAAAATGCGCTTCGTTTCGTAAAGGCGGCGCAGGCTCTCCCGGCGCGGTTTTTCCAGCAAATCCTCCTCCACCTCCTCGATGCAATCACCGACCCCCTCGAGCACAGGAAACAGGCTATCCACCGAAGCATCGAGCAGCGCGTAGGCGAGGTAATCCGGCCCGCTCCGACGAGCCAAACCGCGCCCGAGACGAAGGCGCTCGCGGATTTTTTCGAAGACATCGCGCCCCCCGTCCTCCTGCACGGTGATCAGGAAACGCTCGCCCAGAAAAAGGCTCACCTGTTCGAAAAGCAATTCATCCTCCGAGCCCGGATAAACCATCGCGCTGGCGATGAAATAATGATCCTCGAACGCCTCGATTTTGGGCCGCTGTGCGGTGTTGAGGACATCTTCGATCGCGAGAGGATGCAGCTTGAATCGGGCCGCAACCGCCTCCAGAAGCGGCACATCGCCGAGACCATCGATATCGATCCAGTTTACCTTCGCGGGGTCGTATTCCAAAAGCAGCGCTTCGAGGCTTTCGAATGTCTCATCAAAGAAGCTCGCCTCGTCGAAGCGAACCAAGCGAAGCACAGGCTTCTCGCGCGCTCCCTCCGGCGAGGAAAGCGTCGCCGGTGGTGTCCCGGGCGGCTTGTAATTGAAACGAATCATCCCTTGTTTCGAAACCTATGGCCTACCAGTTCAGAATCACGATCCATTATTTGTAAAAAAACAAGAGGCCCTCCCTCGCGGGAGAGCCTCTTTTTATCTGATATCGATCGATACTTTAGCTTAGCTGATGAGTCGAAGGACCGATTGACTGGCTTGGTTCGCCTGGGCGAGCATCGCGGTTCCAGCCTGCTGTAGGATGTTGTAGCGGGCCAAGTTGCTGCTCTCAGAAGCCACATCCACATCTTGGATTCGGCTTACCGACGCCTCAAGGTTCACCTTGTTGATCGACAGCATGTCTGCCGCGAAGGTCAGGCGTGATTGCTGT